>JAZPYN010000008.1:0-3180 GCA_045544155.1 Acutalibacteraceae bacterium | reverse complement strand
CTTCGTAAAAGAATCTTCAAGGGTTTGTTCTTTCAATCGTTGTTTAATTTTCAAGGTGCGTTCGGTGTTGCGTTTTCGCCGCAACGTTCTGTATTATATCACAGCGTTTTGACTTTGTCAACACCTTTTTTCAACTTTTTTCAACTTTTTTGCTCAGTTGTTAAGTTGTGCTGCGCTCCTCACGAGCGCCTTGCTATAATACCAAATCATTCATAACTTGTCAACACTTTTTTCAATTTTTTTAAAGTTTTTTGCAGTTTCAAAACACGTTGCCTCGTGTTTCATAGCTATGTATATAATTATATACATTATATAGTATATTCATATGCTACGCAAACACAAGCCTATTAGCTTGCATTTGCTTGCCGGTCGTGATATCATTATCATTAATAATAATTCTACGGAGAATCCTATGTTCAACTCATTTAATAATGCTATGAAAAACAGATTCGGTTGCAAAATTTATAAGCTTACTTTAAGCGGAGGTATGACCTGCCCTACGCGTGACGGCACTCTCGGGACGCGTGGATGCATATTCTGCTCAGCCAAAGGCAGCGGCGATTTTGCAGCCAAGCCATGCAACAATATTACAGAGCAAATCGAAACCGCTAAACGGATGATATCTCATAAAGCCAAGAACGCAAAATTCATAGCATACTTTCAGGATTACACTAACACCTATGCGCCTGTTGAAAGGTTGCGGTATCTTTTCAAAGAAGCAATCAAACCCGATGATATTGTTGCACTGTCTGTGGCAACACGACCCGACTGTTTGCCTGATGACGTAATCGAACTGCTGAAAGAAATCAACAGTACAAAGCCTGTGTTTGTCGAACTAGGGTTGCAAACAATTCACGAACGCACTGCTGAATATATACGCAGAGGTTATAAACTTGATGTGTTTGACAATGCAGTACGCAAGCTTAAAACAGCAGGCATTGATGTGGTGATACATATAATAATCGGACTACCTTACGAAACGGAAGAAATGGTTTACGATACTGTGCGTTACCTTGCAAAAATGAATATCGACGGAATCAAGCTGCAACTGTTGCATGTGCTTGAAGGAACTGATCTCGCCGAGGAATACAGGAAAGGAAATTTTGAAGTATTAACAATAGATAAATATATTGATATATTAGAAAACTGCGTACGTTTGCTTCCGCCCTGTACGGTAATACATCGCCTGACAGGGGACGGTGCTAAGAAAGATCTTATTGCTCCTCTTTGGAGTGCCGACAAAAAGGCTGTCCTCAATACTATCAATAAGCATTTTAATGAACATAATGTAATTCAAGGCAGCTTATATAATGTAATATAGAACATATAAAGACCTGCACGGCCAACGCCGTACAGGTCTTTGCTTTATTTCAGCTTATTGATTCTGTTGCCTTTCACAAAACAGACCGAATCGGATATATCCATAAGCGGTTTATCGTGCATTGAGTCAGTGTAAAGCGTATTGATATGCGCATTCGGATACGCTTCATAGAATGCTGCAATCTTATTCTCGCGGAAGCACACCCTGCCGAGCTTACCCGTCTTTCGATCAAACCGAGTGCCGATGCAATGTTTTATTCCGAGTCTGCGGCAAACCTCATCGACAACAATCTGCGGCGAAGCAGAAATCACGAGATCATCATCACTTCTGACATCCTCATAAAACGGCTTAATCTTATGCATATGCTTATCCCAAAATTCATCTACCAGAGCATCAAGATCGGAAAGAGTAGCGATATAATCCTCAAATGGTTTTGAATAACGCTCAAGTGCTGTTTCAAGCCTCAGCGTGCCGGTTTTATACTGTACAACTCCCGAAACCATAGTCGGCACGTACCTGAGCAGTAACGGATCTTTGGCGAGCACCATTATAAACAGGTCAACAAAGCTCTCTCCGTCATAAATCGTATTATCAAAATCAAAAACATTCATTTAATCTGCTACTACACCTACGCCGTCAAGCAAATTATAATCCGCAACAGAAATATAAAGATCGCAGTTACGGTAGGGATATTCATCGGTATAGTACGTCATTGTGATATAAAGTCCGTTTGCAACCGTATAATAAACATAGCTCTTACCTGCCTGAGCACTTTCGGGAATCACTGTGCCTGTATTTTTCTGTGCGAAGCCCGCCTTCTTACAGGTATCGATATAAGCAAGATAATCCGCATAGCTGAGCTCATTGATATATATCGTTGCTATCTGACCCTTGTCTGTAGTGACATGGGTAGCCTTGTCAACATCCGCTTTGAGCTTGGGAAGCTTGGACATAAATTCCTCAGCAGGCCATTTTGCATTCTCACTCTTAATTGTGTTTCCCGCAGCTACGGTCGGTGCCTTAGTCAGAGGCGGCAGAGTCTCACCCTCTGCAGGGGGATATGTAGCAACAGCATTACCTACAGTTGTCATAACGTTGCCGTTCGCATCAAGCTGAGGCTCACCGTTTTCATCAAGCACAAGTGCAAAATCAGTTACTGTAACAACATCACCGTTTGCATCGGTAACCATATCGCCCGGCCTTCCTGTAGGCTCAGTCGTTGTATCAGGCTCGTTCTTAGTGCAGGCTGCAAAGGCGAAAATTACCGCAAAACAAAGCAGTACAGCAATAAACTTTTTCATTTCGTATTCCTCCTATTACAAAATCATTATTATTCTATCACAAAGAAATTTACAAGTCAACAAAAGGCGGCATACAGATGCCGCCTTTTAAAACGATTATAAAACTTTAGAAAGGAAATCCTTGAGTCTGTCGCACTTGGGATTAGAGAAAAATTCTTCAGGTTCTGCCTCTTCCATAATAACACCCTCATCAATGAAGATAATTCTGCTTGCAACTTCACGTGCAAAACCCATTTCGTGAGTAACGACAACCATTGTCATGCCTTCGTTTGCAAGCTGCTTCATAACGTCAAGCACTTCGCCAACCATTTCGGGGTCAAGCGCACTTGTCGGCTCGTCAAAAAGAATAACCTCAGGATTCATTGCAAGCGCACGCACTATCGCAACACGCTGCTCCTGACCGCCCGAAAGCTGACTGGGGTAAGCACCCGCCCCATCCTTTAGTCCGACCCTGTCAAGAAGCCCGAGTGCATTGCTCTCTGCCTCCTGCTTTGATTTCCCGAGAAGAGTCATAGGTGCCTTTGTCATATTCTTAAGAACATTCATATTCGGAAAAAG
>JAZPYN010000007.1:0-5001 GCA_045544155.1 Acutalibacteraceae bacterium | reverse complement strand
TGCCCGGTGCATATTCGTTTGATTTGACCTACGAAAACGGAATCGGCACGTTTGAAGTCGTAACCGATCCCGAGGTAATAAAGGTACAGCTTGCACTCGACAACGGCTGCACACTTACCTACAGCCAGGTCTACAGTCATATTGGTGAGGACGGTCTGCGCCATTGGACAATGACACGTAAGATACCAAGCGATATCCGCTATACCCTCAAAACCAAATACGGCTATACCTGGACAACAACAGACTTTACCGTAACAACCTAAAGGTAGGGCAGGGGCTTGCCCCTGCCGTTAAGTTAAATGTAACCTTGCGGAATGGTCAAGACCATTCCCTACACATTGTCATTCTGAGCGATAAAACGGGCGACCACACAGGGTCGCACCTACGCGCTCGGGATGACATTGTTTTTTTTTCGGGTGAGCAAGTGAATCGCCCTTGCAATATGAGCGATTGAGGAATTGTTGTAAAAAATGAATCAGCATAAATTTTGCAATCCTCCGTCACGGCTTACGCCGTGCCACCTCTGACTGAGCCGTCCCCCTTTGTCCTTCGGACATTTCCCCCACACTGTGGGGGAATCTTCCTTTGAAAAGGAGGTTATTTAACGGCATATCTCTTTTACCTCGGGCTACGCAGTGTTTGATTGAAAATTGAGAATTATTTATGGTTTCTTTTATGCTTTTTTGCTATGCCCTGTGCTATGGCAGGAAAGGTGTTATCCGTATCGTTTGTAGGCTGGATATTATAAGTGCCGTATTTATTTACCATATCAAAAGAATCTTCTTCAATTTCGTTTTCTGATATTTTTGAACGCTTTTCTTCGCTATGATTGTATTTCATTTATATCACCCTTGCTTATTTTTGTTTTTATTTAGTCAATATACACATTGTAATTTTTTCTTTATGTGTATATAATGGGTGATACTGTTATTTTTTGGAGAAATTTGTAATGGATAAAACAAACGAGAATAAGGGGCTCAATGTAAGTGCAAAGTCTTTCATAACTGCAATTGCAGTCGTACTTGTGCTTATGATTTTTACATATGCACTTACTTTCTTCATTCCGGGCGGTGAGTATGCGCGGATTGAAGATGCTTCGGGTAACATAGTACTCGACCCCGAACAAGGCTTCACCGAGGTTGAGGGCGGTATTTCGCTCGGCAAATGGCTGGCTTCGCCCGTGCTTGTGCTAGGTGCAGACGGAGGCGGCACGATAATTGCAATTGTCGTATTTCTGCTTGTTATCGGCGGTGTGTTTACCGCGCTTGATGCTTGCGGATTGATGAAATATATGTTAGACAAAATTGTAAACCGATTCGGCAACGCACGCTACAAACTGCTTGCAATAGTCACGTTTTTCTTTATGGCTATGGGTGCATTTATCGGCTCATTTGAAGAATGCATACCAATGGTGCCTATTGTTGTTGCACTCAGTGTAAGCCTTGGCTGGGACACGATGACAGGCATGGGTATGAGCCTGCTTGCAGTTGGCTGCGGCTTTGCTTCAGGTGTATGTAATCCGTTTACCGTAGGCGTTGCGCAGAGCCTTGCGGGTCTGCCGATGTTTTCGGGTATATGGTTCCGTCTGATATGCTTTGCGGTGATATATGCAATTCTCATTTGCTTCCTTTACCGTTATGCAAAGAAGCACGAGAATTCTTCTGTTTCTCCCGGTAATACTTCCTTTATCCGTAACAGCAGTATGGACAGAGCACTTGTTTGCTTTGTATCAATACTCGGTGCAGGTATTCTGCTTGTTCTCAGCTCGGGCGTTATAACCGATTTGCAGGATTACACGATGATAATCGTTGCGGTTACATTCCTTATTGCAGGTATTGCTTCGGTTTTGCTTTCGGGTATGAAGGCTTCCGGGCTTGCACGCTTTTTCGGAAAAGGTGTTATAAGTATTCTGCCTGCGGTGCTTCTGCTTCTGCTTGCAAGCTCGATCAAATATACTCTGACAGAAGCAAAGATTCTGGATACGGTGCTTCACTGGTCGGTTGAGGCTATGGAGACGTTGCCGCGTGCGGTGATCGTACTTTTTGTTTATCTTATAGTGCTTGTGATGAATTTCTTCATCAGCTCCGGCTCGGCAAAGGCATTTCTGCTTATACCGCTTATTGTGCCGATGGCTCAGCTGTTCTCAATTGAGCCTCAGCTCTGCGTTGTTGCATTCGCATTCGGTGACGGCTTCTCAAACGTATTCTACCCGACAAATGCCGCTTTGCTGATTGCGCTCAGCCTTACAAACATCAGCTACGGCAAGTGGATAAAGTTTTCATGGAAATTTCAGGTAATAAACCTTGTTGCCACGAGCGTATTGCTGCTTATCGGCTTTGCCGTAGGTTATCACTGATTCTCTAAAAAGTCACGCATTTTTTCGAGTACACGCTTCTCAATGCGGGATACATACGACCTTGATATTCCGAGCCGCTGTGCAACCTCACGTTGTGTCAGCGGCTTTTTGTTGTAAAGTCCGTAGCGAAGAATTATAATTTCTTTCTCTGCAGGATTTTTCATCAGCTTTACAAATTCATATATCATTCTTGCTTTTTCACTTCGGTCTATATCGTCAGCTATAGTGTCATCTTCGTATACAACATCGCTGAAGGTCAGGGGGTTGCCGTCACTGTCAGTGTCTATCGGATCACTCATTGATATATCCTGTGATGTCTTTTTCATACTTCGCAGATACATCAGCACTTCGTTTTCGATGCATCTTGCCGCATAGGTTGCAAGCCTTGCACCTTTTTCATAGTCAAACGAGTTTACTGCTTTTATCAGTCCGATAGTGCCGATAGAAATAAGGTCGTCACTGTCTGCCGTAAGGGAATAATATTTTTTTGTCACGTGGGCGACGAGCCTCAGATTGTGCTCTATAAGTTCCTTGGCGGCTTCTTTGTCTCCGGTTTTCATCCGTTCAAAGCAGCGTTTTTCTTCAGCGGCATTCAGCGGCTTAGGAAAAGAACTGCCGTTTTGAAGATGAAGCGTGAAATAGAGCATATTTGAGAATACTGCTGATAAAAGCTCGGTAAGCATTCGGACACCTCCGTAAAATACTATTTAAAAGTATGCGAACCGAGCCTTATTTATTAAAAGTAATTATAAATAAAATTTAATATAATTTTTATAGTGATAAAGAAATAAATAGCTTGAACTTTCAACGTTTATATGATACAATATATAAAAATTTGTTTAAGGGGTGTGGATTTTTGGCTAAAAAGAATAAAAATGCAGCGGAGCCTACCGAGGCTGTTCAATACACCGAAGATTTTTATGCCAAGCAAAACAGACGTTACGTCGGCACTAAAGAAACAGTCGGCTATGTCATATTTGATATGGCTCAGAGCTTTAATATCAATTCCTATTCAGAGCGATTTATCACAACGATATTTAAGATGGATCTTGGCTTGCAGGCTGTTGCAAACCTTATAAATAGTATTTGGGATATCGTTAACGACACATTTTCAGGTGCGATAGTTGATAAGACACGTACACGCTGGGGTAAATTCAAGCCCTACCTTATAGTCCTCGGTATTCCCGGTACGATCGCTACCTGCCTTTACTGGTTGATGCCGGCACTTTTTCCGACAGCTTCTTCCACATCAATGGCGAAGTTTTTCTTCTATCTTGTGCTTGCCATTCTTCGTGAAACAGGCGGTACATTCCGAGGCTTTGCGCAGACGGGTATGCTTGCTACGATTACGCCTAACCCACTTGAGCGAACGAGACTCATAACACAGGCTCAGTTCTTTTCGGGATTTTTAGGTGAAAATCTTCCTCAGCAGATTATGGACCTTGTGCTTGACCTTATCGGTAACCAGATTATTGCCAAGGGCAAATTCGAAACCGCATACAGAGGCGTGTTTATGGGTATGGGTGTATTCACCTCACTCGTAAGCGGTATAGCTGCACTTTGGTTTGCTACAATGGCAAAAGAACGTGTTATGCAGTCAATTGAGACCCCGAGTATTAAAGAGGGTATCAAATCAATCGTTAACAACAAGCCCATTCTTCTTCTTACGCTTTCAGATACGCTCAGCAGCTTCTCACTGTTCAGCGGCAGTAAGAAGGACTACTTTATCGATGTTCTCAATTTTGCAAGCTTGGGCAATATTGTCGGTATCCCCGGTGCGATCGTTCATCCGTTTTCTTATGCGCTTGTTCCGTGGTTCCGCAAGAGATTCTCTACGCGTGCGCTTGCAATCCTCGGTAAATACAGTATCGATATTACATATATCCCGGTTTTCCTGTTAGGCTGTATAGGCGGCAAGAAAAACGGTCTTTACAAAAAGGTTATTCCGATGGGTATAGCACTTGCATTACAGGAAACCTTCTATATGTTCTTCTATGGTGTACGCCACGTTATTCCCAGCGAAATGTATAATGAGGCTATGGACTACTGTGAATGGAAGAACGGCTACCGTACTGAAGCTATGACCTCAGCGGCAAAGGGCCTTGCACAGAAGCTTTCAGGAACCTTCAGTAACTTCCTCAAGACCTTGTTCAAGAAGTGGATCGGTTACGACATCAATGCTTATGCCAGCGGCTCTGCTCAGACAGACGATACAAAATTCTGGCTGTTTGCAATGTGTACGGTTCTTCCTCTTGTTACAACTACACTCGGTATTATTCCTCTTCTTTTCTATGACCTCTCCGGTAAGAAACGTGATAAGATGTACGAAGAGCTGCTTGAGAGACGTAAGCTTATGGCATCAGAAGTCACAAGCGGCGATGCTGAGGCACTTGAGAAGGTGAAGGCTCAGCAAAAGGCTGTTGCAGACGAGAAAAAGTCGATTGATGACCTTAAATGATAAAACATAAATAATGCAAAAAGAAGCTGTAAAACTTCACACTGAATGAACAGAACCAGTAAAAACGGACAATGAAAAAAAGAGCCCTCTATGGTAGAATTAAAGAAACTATCATAGGGGGATTTTTCATGCCAAAAAAGTATAGTCACATTAAGCAATATGAAACAGAGATATTAAAATTTAAAGA
>JAZPYN010000006.1:0-16867 GCA_045544155.1 Acutalibacteraceae bacterium | reverse complement strand
TGGTAGTATGGAAAGTACATCTACCAAAGTTTCGGCAATAATAGCCATGAGTATAAGCTTGATTAGCTTTTGCTTGATTACAACTGCGTTTGTTATTTCTGTAAACGAACCTCCCGTTGAAATGGGTGTCAGTAGATCATTTGCTTTTTGGGTTTTGGGAATGATAGCTGCATATATCAGCTTGATTTTCTATTTTGTAGATGCGATTTTTTCAATCATAAAGGTTTTCATGAAAATTCACCCCAAATTCAATGCAGTATTATCAATAATACTTATTGGTGCTATACCGATGGGAATTTTTGTTGGCAGCAGACTTGGTATCAATATCTATATTTGGAATGCTTATTATTTGGCAATTTTTATATTAGAGATTGTAGCTATCGTTAAACATATGAATATGAAATCTTCAAACGACGTCACCCCAAGCAGTCCCCACTCGTTTGAGTTCGAATCTTAGTAGCAACCTTCAATAAATATCTTTTTCGTAGCCTTTATACAGAAAAAAGCAGCATCTCAACATAGATGTTGCTTTTTTTATTTTACAATCAAAATACGGATTTAAACACATATATCAAAAATGACAAACTGCTGAATTTCAACGGCTTGTCCTTTTTCTTTGACAATAGATTACACGGAAAACAGGTGCACCGAAAATAATCGGCGCACCTGTTTTTATCTTTTTTTACTTTTAAACTTATCCATGTTATCTTAGCATCTCACCCTATCTGCAGCCTGACAGCCTTTATAGCCGCATAGGTTGCAGACTCATGGTGATACCATATTATTTTTTGCGCTTTTTAAATACTATGAGAAGTATCGCCGCTAAAATTAACAGAATAACACCGGAAATTGTACCCCAGCGAAGAGGCTTATTGGCCCAGAAGATCATAAATGCATTTGAAGAAATAGTAATATTTCTGTAAATCTCATCTTCCTGAGCACCGATAACATTACCTGCACTGTCTTCACATATAATCTGAACATTCTGGTAAAGGCCTTCGCCAAGCTCGAACGTAATTTCACCGTTTTCAACAGCATCAAGCAGCTCATCGCCGGAGAGGTTAAGCAGCTCAGCTATTACGTTACCGTTTTCGTCAACAGTACGAACAATGAGCTTACTAAGAGCACCGCCATCATCAGTCGGAACAATGGTAACAACCTGCTTGTCAACCTGATATCTGCCGTTTGTTTGAAGACCGGCTACGGTAACAACGGGAGCAGTTCTGTCCACAACAAACTTAACGGAAGCATTCTTAACGTCACTGTAAGCTTCGTTAGTTGCCTTATCCTTTGAGGATATTACAACGTTATATTCGCCCTCATTTGCAAACAGAGCCTTATTAATGCTGTACTGATACTTATGCCATGTACCCGTACCGTTTTCCGGAGTAATGGTATAATCGGTATCCTTTACAAGCTCTTTGCCGTTGAGCATTACCTTGCTTTCGGTAATCGCATCCGCATTGATTTCTATCAGAGTGACGTTCTCCGTTACGTTCTGCGTGTAATAATCCTTTATAAGCTTCTCAGTATATTCGTCTATAGTAAATACCGAGCCGTCTCTGTTAACAGAGAACGTTACGAGCTTATCACCTGTTGCGCAATTCTTGGCAAAGGGTTTACCGCTTGCATCTTCAACCGTTACCGTTTTGAATACGTTACCTGCCTTATCTATGACTGAACAGCTTATGCTGTAAACACCGTCAGCTTCGATATTACTTACAGTGTATCTCTTTCCGTTAGCAATATCCTCTGTTTTGCCGATGTTGAGTGTTTTTACCTCAAAATTACCGTCCGTCATTACAACTGCAGATAAAGTCGGTACAAACACATCAAAGTTATCATCGGTAGCGGTGATTGTGAAGCCTATACTTCCCTCGTCATTATTTGCCGACTGGTCTCCGATACCGGAAATTACAACTTCGGGATCTGTTTTATCAATATAGAACTCCTGTGCAGTATATTCTTCAATAGAATTTCCTGCTTTATCCAGCATATCAATATCAAACTTGTATTTACCATCTGCCTGATACGTAATGGTAGTTGTATGAACATCGCCCGAGCTCTTCCAGCCGCTTATCGACGGAGAGGATTCAAGGAATTTCACTCTTTCGGGTACAAAATTGTGCTCTGTGACCGTGATGGTTGCAACACGGTCAGCATTATAATAGTTGCCGTTTGCGGATGAATTGTTGCTGTATACGACCGTAACGGTAGGAATGGTTTTATCTACCGTAAATTTGGTAGGTGCTATAGAGTCGCCGTAATTTACCTCTTCGTTTTCGTTGCCTGCGTTATCCGTAAAGGCAATCTCAAAGGTATAATCACCATCTGTCGAATAATTAACGGTAGCAGTGTACGTGGTCTCATCGAGATTTGCTTCGTTAACTTTTTCGGTCCATACGCCGTCTGCACTCAAATTAACTATCTCAACAGCCGCACCGTCCTTAGTAATGACCGCAACTATATTTTCTGCGCGGAAATTGCGCTCTGTAACGGTAATTACAGCCGTTCTGTCCGTACGGAAATACTCGATAAATTCTGCATCATTTTCAGATTTATCATCATCGTATCTTACGTCAATTTTCGGATTAACGCTGTCAATGCCGAATACGTAGTAATCGTAGCTGGTATTACCTGCACGGTCGGTAAGCTCTACGAGCAATACCATATCGTTGTGATTACCTGTAATTGAAAGCTGACCGGTCAGACCGTAAACAAGATTGTCGTCGTCCAAGCCTTCCGAAACTCTCCATTCGCCGCTGTCGCCGCTGAGGTCACCCCTGTTATTTACGTCAACCGTCTTTTCAATAACGGCACTGCCGTCCTCGAAAAGAGTCCACTTAACACTGCGGATACCCGAATAGGAGTCTGTAACGTTAACCTCAAAATCAAGGTTGCCGGCAGTATTGTAAAGAGGAACAAGCTGAGCGTCATCGTAAGCCTTTTCGGCATCAATAATTTCTGCCTCGCCCGTATACTTAAAGCTGAAGGAATTATTCTGTGTGCCTACCTGCTCAGGAGCAATGATCTCAATACTTGAAGTTGTTTCATGTCTGTCAATACTTTCAACTATTGAGGAGTTGGGATGTGAATAGCCCTTGTACTCACCTGCAGTAACGATCTTGTCGTCTGTGCAGGTTACACAGTCATTAGGTGTGTTACCTATGTTATCGGTAGCATAAGCATAAATCTGACCCTTGAAATTGTCTTCTTTTCTGATCTCAAAGCTTATGCTGTTGTTTGTTGTGTTTACGGCTACGTCCGTGCCGCTGTACTTAACGGTACCGTTTACATCTACTGCCTTATAGGTTATGCTCTTCAGGCCGGAGGCAACGGTTTCATCAGCACCTATCAGATCCTCCGCATAAATCGTAACGCGTACGGTTTCTTTAAAGTAGAAGCCGTAATCATCAACGATAACTGCACCGTAAAGGTTTGTGAGTGTGTCCTTTTCAACGTCTATGTTCTCAGTAAGGCTGAAATCAAAGCCTTTGATTATGGGAGAGTTCTGATCAAGATATGCAACAGAGCTCTTCTCTGTAGCGGCGTTACCTGCATTATCGTAGGCGTTAACCTTGATCTCGAGTGTACCCTTATTCCAGTTCTCAAGTCTCTGACCGTTTACGGTCTTTGCCGCCGTATTAACTGTCAGTGCGTATGCCTTTTCATCAGTCTTGGTCTCAGCTTCATACAGTTTATCAAGTAAAACTTCGGTACCGTTAACTGTAACCATAACTGTATTTATACCCGAATAGTGCTTACCTGCAACTATGTCGCTGACCGTAAACTCAAAGTCAAAGTCTTTTCTGAGAATTTCTTCGTTAGCGGGAACGATTTCACTGATTACCGGCACGTCATTTTCGATCATAAAGTAATCGAAATTCTCCAGATTGGAGTTTGCGGTAGTAATGTCGAGCTTTCCTGTTTCGTTACCTGCGTTATCGGAAATCATTACCTTGAGCGTACCCTTGAAGTTTGCGATATCTAAATCAAACTTGTTTCCTTCACTGTATTCAGCCTTGTATACTTCGTTTGAAGCCTCATCGTAAAGATAAATAGAATAATCCTTTATACCCGTAGCGTTGCTGACGTTTTTCGCAACGTCTTCCGCAGTAATTTCAACAGTAACCTTTTCGTTAAAGAAAACACCGAAGGTGAGGAAATTGAGCACCTTTGCAAAGGATTCTTCGTTAACCTGCTTAAATACTACACCGCGAAGCTCGGGTGCCTCTGCATCATAGTTTGTTGACTTATATGTCGAAGCTGCATCGATATCGGAAATATTGCCCGCATTGTCTTTTACCTGGTATGCGTGCTCCTTGTTGTCAGCAACCTCAAAGGTGTTGGAGGTCACCCAACCCTCTTCATCGTTCGCAGGTTTCCACTCTTCGCCGGCATCGGTTTCAACCTTTATCATCCATTCACCGTCAACCTTGAGAAGCTCGCGGTATTCCTTAATACCCGACTTGTTATCAAATTCTTTTTTAACAATGTCTTCTGCATCAACAGTAATAGTTATCGGTTGATTTGTGGGCTCAGTAGTTGAAGGTGTCACCTTATTGACAACAGGCTTAATGTCATCAAATTTTTCGGCGCGCTTCTCAACAGTAACCGAATTACCCGCCTTATCCTCAACCTCAAAAATATGGGGCTTACTGTCAGCTATATTCGGGAAAACCGGGTCAGTCTGCCAGTCACCGCCGTCCATTCTGTAGCCTGCAATTTCAGAGCCGCCATCATCGGAAGCAACTACTGTGAAATCTATAGGCTGATTTGTCCACTCCGTATTTGAAAGTGTAACGTCACTGATAACGGGAGCTATCTTATCTATAGTAGCAGGCTTATCCATATCCTTAGCATCCGAGATGTTGCCTGCTCTGTCCTTTACAAAGAAGCTGTAAAGCTCGGTATCTTCAATAACAATACCTGCATCATCCTGCCATTTGATATTGTCCGTGTAATTCGTGTCAGCCTTATCAGCCTTAAGAATAACACCGTAAGCGAGAATGCCCGATTCACCGTCTTCGGCTTCTATAGTATATGTAATGGAGGTATTTGTCCATTCTTCGCTGAAGTCTACGCCTGTAATTTCGGGCTTAGCCGTATCATTTCCGAATACGTAGTAATCGTAGCTGGTATTACCTGCACGGTCGGTAAGCTCTACGAGCAATACCATATCGTTGTAATTGCCCAAATCTTCAAAAGTCAAAGCCTCAGCACTCATACTGTAAACGAGATTATCACTGCTTGTATCAGCAGCAACCCAACCGTCTGTATCACCACTGAGTTCGCCTTTGTTATCAACGTTAACAGTCTTTACGGTTTTTGAATCGCCCTTGATAAGAGTCCACTTTATACTGCGGATACCCGAATATGTATCTGTAACTGTTACACCAAAACTAATACTTGTTGTATTGTAAAGCGGAACAAGCTGAGCATCATCATAAGCCTTCTCTTTATCAACAGATTTAGCCTCACCTGTATACTTAAAGCTGTAGAAGTTGCTCTGTGTGCCAACCTTTTTGGGTGCTGTGATCTCTATGCTTGATGTAGCCTTATGCTTTTCAATGCTTTCAATAATTGTGCCGTTGGGATGTTCATAGCCTTCATAGCTGCCTTCGCTGACCTCGGGTGCATTGCCTGCATTATCCGTAGCGTAGGCATATATCTGGCCCTTGAAATCCTTGCTGATATCAAAGCTTACACTGTTATTCTCACCGACATCTGCAGTGCCGCTGTACTGAACGTTACCCTCAACGTCTACTGCCTTGTAGGTTATGCTCTTCACACCGGAAGCAACAGCTTCTTCATCTCCTACCGGATCATCGGCGTAGACAGTAACCTTTACGTTTTCTTTGAAATAGAAGCCGTAATCGGTAATGGTAACAGCTTTATAAAGGTTTTCTGCTGTGTCTTTTTCAACGTCAATGTTGTCAGTAAGATCAAAATCAAAGCCCTTGATAACGGGAACCGTCTGATCAATATAAAGATCAGCGCTGCACTCTGTAGCGGCATTGCCTGCATTATCGTAAGCGTTGACCTTAACTGTAAGCTCACCGTTCTTCCAGTCAGCAACAGCCTGACCGTTTACGGTCTCTGCCGCTGTATCTACTGCCAATGTATATGCTTTTTCAGCAGTCTCTGTTTCACTCAGTTTATCAAGTAAAACTTCCGTACCGTTAACTGTAACCTTAACGGTATTTATGCCTGAATAGTGCTTTTCTGCAACTATATCTGAAACTTTAAATTCAATATCAAAGTTTTCTTTCTGACCTTTATTGTCAGGTCTGAATTGGCTGATTACCGGTGCATCATTTTCGATCATCAGGTAATCGAAATTCTCCAGATTTGAATTCTGCGTAGTTACGTCAATTTTTTCGGTTACGTTACCTGCATTGTCTGAAACTGCAACCTTAATTGTACCCTTGAAATTACCAACGGTAAAAGAGAACTTGTTCTCGCTGATATTTTCCTGATTATATACTTCTTTTCCGTTCTCATCATAGAAATAAACCGAATAAGCCTTTATGCCTGTAGCGTTGCTGATCTCATCCTCTTTGTCTGCAGCAACGATTTCAACAGTGACCCTTTCGTTGAAGAAAACACCAAAGGTGAGGAAATTGAGCACCTCTGCAAAGGATTCACCGTTAACCTGCTCAAATACTACCTCACTGAGCTCGGGAGCCTTTGCATCATAGTTTGTTGACTTGTATATCGAAGCTGCATCGATAACGGAAATATTGCCTGCATTATCAATTACCTGGTATGCGTGCTCTTTTTTATCGGCAACCTCAAAATTAATTGAATCCGACCATTCTTCGCTCAAAGGCTTCCATTCACCGTCAACGTTTTCGACCTCGCGGTAGCCCTTTACACCGGATTTATCATCACTTGCCTCAACCGTAACAGTTATCGTCTGATTTGTAGGCTCTGCAGTTGACGGAATTACCTTATTGACAACGGGCTTAACGTCATCAAAGTTTTCAGCAGTCTTCTTGAATACAGCAGAAACGTTGCCTGCCTTATCCTTAACCTCAAAGGTATGCTCTTCGGAATCTTCAATCGTAAATACAGCGTCAGCCTGCCATTCGCCGCCGTCCATTCTGTATTCGGTTATACCGCTTTCTGCATCGGTCGCAACTACAGTAAAATCTATAGCCTGATTCGTCCACTCTGTATTTGAAAGTGTAACGTCACCGATTTCAGGAGCTGTCTTGTCAATTTTTGCAGGCTCCTTCATATCGTAAGCGTCCGAAATGTTGCCTGCTCCGTCCTTTACAAAGAAGCTGTAAAGCTCGGTATCCTCGATAACAAATTCAGCATTATCCTGCCATTTGATATCGTCTGTGTTATCTTTAGCAGCAATACCGTAAGAGGCAATACCTGTTTTATCTTCCTCAGCCTCTACAGTATATGTAACGGATGTGTTCGTCCACTCATCGCTGTATGTTACGTCTTTAATTACGGGCTCCTCGCCGTCATAGTTTTCGGCAGTCTTCTTGAATTCAGCAGAATCGTTGCCTGCCTTATCCTTAACCTCAAACTTATGTTCTTCAGAATCTGTAACCTCAAATTTAGGCTCAGCCTGCCAGTCGCCGTCATCCATTCTGTATTCGGCAACACCGCTGCCGTCGTCAGATGCTTTAACCGTCATAGTAACCGCGCCGTTGGTCGCTTCATTGTTATCTATTACAACGTCGTCGATTTCAGGAGCGTCTTTATCAATTTTAGTGACCTCGACCGAAAAGCTCTCGCTCTCGTTGCCTGCGGAGTCCTTGACTTTAAAGGTGTACTTGCCGTTTTCCTTTACTTTAAAAGTCGGCTCACTCTGCCACTCTTCGTCCAATTCTTCGCAAAGATACTCTGTTACATCAGTATCCTCGCATATTACCTTGAGAGTAACGTCGGAATTGGTCCACTCTTCGGGGTTGACTTCTACCGTTTTGATAGTAGGCTTTGTGTCCTCCGGCAAAGGTGCGTCCGCTGTCAGAGTAACGGTTATACTGCCCTGTGCAGTTACCGTTACAGCATTCTCCTCGTCAACGGAAGCTTCCTCGTAGCCCTCGGCAGTAACCGTATAAGTCGCCTCAAACTCGGTAACCTCACTGTTTTCTGAGAAGAAATTATAAACCGCCTCAAACACTGCCTTACCCTCTTCATCGGTAAGAACAGGTGAAAGCTCGGGGATTACCGTTGCCTCATCCACGGGAGCAATAGCCACCGTTGCACCCGCAACAGCCTCGCCGTCTTCATCCGTTACGGTTACCGTAAACGGAGTATAGTCCGTCGTAGCAAATACGCTTGGGACTATGCCGATATTCAGCGTAGTCAGAAGCAAAACAGCGCTGAGCGCCAAAGACATGATTTTTGCAAAACGTGAATTGTTCTTTATAAACTTCATGATTTTGCTCTCCTTTTTTGCAAATAATGTATATATCTGTAGTTTTTTCCGTTTGCGATGCAATGTAAACGAAACGATAAAAACATTAAGAACAGAAATACGTACTGAACCGTGTTTTCGCCCCAGTTACCTGCAAACAATATAATGTAGGTAACCGTTGAAACAGCAAAAATCAAATCTGCTGCTTTTCCCGTTTTTGTTTTGAAAAAGGAAATTACTCCGGGCAGACCCTGTTCCTTGCAGCCGAGACTTTGCTCAAGCTTTTTCCTTTGCTTGTTTGCGCTCCACACAAGCACCTGCTCCGCAATCAATCCCAACCAAAACAAAAGCGATGCGATTATTGAAACGATAAGCTTTTTCGACTCTTCAACGTTAATCATTATCAGAAGTACGGAAAGAGATGAAATTAATGAAAACACTTGCGAAATTTTTAATTTTTTTATAAAACCGGAACTCTGTTTCATTTTACAACCTCGTTTGAATGAACGTAAGTTATGTCATATTCTACGTAAAAATCAGCGTAGTCGGTCACCTGTTCGTTTTGCTCAACCACTTCAACACTAACTCCGATACTCGCTTCACCAGAGCTGAGAACCGTAGTTTCGAAGCCGGGCTGTTCAGCAAGCAAAGATGTTTCTGAAGCCTCCAACGTATCGTATCTGTCCTGCGGACTGATCCTGGAGGTTTTTACAGAGCCCTGTGTAATGCTTTCGGCCTTAGCGGTTGAATTATCCTTATTCGCAAGTCGGTTATCATTCTTTGCTGTTTTGCTTTTTTTCTGCAGATTTTCAACAGCCTTACGTTTACCTAAGCCTGTTATATCGCCTATTGCCGTTTTTATATTCAATAAAAAGAACAGCAAAACGGTTACTATCAGCATTATTACAGAGAGAACAAGAGCTACAATAAAAGCGCTGTTATAAAATTCGTAAGACATTTCTTGCACCCTCCTTTATTTGCTCTCAACCGTATTTAATTTGGAAAGTGTTATCTCAATATTTGATTGCAAGGAGCTGACGTTTTCTTTTAAGAAAGTATTTGTAATACCTGAAGTCTGTGTCGATATTTTAGCCAGCAAAGAATTGATCTCGGTTTTAGAGGCAACCTCACAGAATTCTTTGCAGTTGTTATTTATCATACTTACTATCTCGTTCCAGACCTGAATCTTTAAATCTTCATCAAGGTCGTTTGACTCACTGTGTAAAATAACAACTTCATTCCACAAATTTTCATATTCCTCATAAAGCTTTGCAGTTTGATTTGCTTTTGAATATTTATATACGTTTTGTAAGCACGCTGAAATATCACAGTATATCTTTGCCACGGGATAATTATCAACCGTTTCCTTAAACCACGAAGAGGCTGTCTGGTACTTATCCTTCGCCACACCTACGTTATAGTAGAACAGATACGTCTCACCTATCTCGTAGCAGACCTGCTCATATCCTTCGGGGTTATCTTTTTTCAGCTGATCCAGAACCTCTACCGTACTGCTGTATCCCTTGCTGTCGCTTTTTTCAATGCCGACCTTCAGCTGAGCGAGAGCTGAGCTGTCCTGTGCGGAAAGTTCACCGTCCGATATCAGATAGGCAATAAGACCATCATAATCCTCGGTGCCAAGATACGCCTCCACACGCGTCGGGTCTGTTAATATTGTTTCATAGTATTCGGTCTTGCTGCTCGCCTTCGCTAACAAATAATCATAATTCTCTTTTTGTGCATTTTTAGCAGCAAAGAAGCAGAAAATGCAAGCACATAATAAAACAAAGGTCATCGCCGCGGATGAGGCAAATAGCTTTATTCTGTTTTTCTGCTTTTTTATATGTTCATCCTCAAAATCCTTATAGTGCTCCAAATCATACATCAGCTCTGCACAGGACTGATATCTGTCGGCAGGATTGTTTTGCGTGCATTTGAGAATTATTTTTTCCAAACCGGTAGACAAGCTCGGATCTATCTGCGTAATGGGACGTATCTCATAAGGCGGCTCGCTCGGGTTCATACCCGTTACCAGATGATATATAGTTGCACCTAAGCAATAAATATCCGTTCTTGCATCGGTCTGTCCCATTCCGCCGTACTGCTCAGGTGCGGCATAGCCGCGTGTTCCCAGGCAAGTAGTATCCTCCACCTTAAAAGCCTTGTGCTCTCTCGCCGTACCGAAATCTATAAGTGAAATGCTTCCGTCAGGCTTTAGCATTACGTTGGCAGGCTTCATATCTCGATAGATTATCGCAGGAGTTCTGGTGTGCAGATAGTGCAAAACATCACAAAGTTGCTTTGACCATTCAATAACGTCATCCTGAGGCTGTGCACCGAACTCTTTTAATGCCTTATCCAGAGAATTACCCTGGACATAATCCATTATTATAATAAATGAATCTTCTGTATCAATAACATCAACTATACTCGGAAGATGCTTATGACTCAGTTTCTTAAGAATATCGGTTTCAGCTACAAGACCTTGCTTAACCGACTCAAAATCCAAAATGCCGTCTTTGCGAACTTCCTTAACTGCCCATTGCTTATTTGCCCTTTCATTCATGGCAAGATAAACAACGCTCATGCCGCCCTGACCGACCTTATTTAATATCTTATATTTGCCGTCAACAAGTGAACCTACCTCTAACACAACTGACCCCCCTAATAAGTTTTGATCAGAGCAACCGAAATATTATCCCGTTCCGAACGCTGCTTGTTTAACTCTATCAATTTTTTGGAATTTATATCCATTACAACAGCATCGGTTAAAACAGTGGGGCGAAATTTCTCATACATTTCATCAGATGTTATCTCGTGTCTGAATCCGTCAGAACACAGCATATATACCGCATCTTTTTTGGTATCTCCGAAAAACATATCCGGATATATAGCATCGGAAGCACCTATACACTGTAGCAAAACATTTCTGCGGGAGTCGGTTTTTGCTTCCTCCGGCGTCATTTTGCCAAGCTTTATTTCGCGTGCAACAAAGGTCTGATCTTCCGTCAGCTGATGAACCGTATCAAAAATTTCATAAGCGCGCGAATCCCCTATGTTCAAAATATAGTATCTCGTTTGCGTAATCAGCATAACAACAACGGTTGTTCCCAGGCGTATACCCTGTGACGCACCGTAAGAACCAATGATTTTGTTCTGCTTTATCACAATATCTTCCCATTGGCTTCTTATTGCCGAATCTGTAATTCCAGAACTGCACAAAGCGGGCAGTCCGTTGTAAACCCACTCGTTAAATGCCGAAACAAGAGTAGTGCTTGCAACCTCACCTTTTGAAAGACCACCCATACCGTCACAAAGCACGGCAAAAGCCATTCTTCCCTGCGGTGTATTGATGATTTTTACCGACAATCCGTCTTGATTCGTATCCTTTACAATGCCGATATCTGTGTTAGCTGAAATAATGAAATTCATAATCGCAACCTCCCGAACATTTGGGATATAGCCTAAAGTCAATAATAGAATAAAGGCAGCATAGCCGCCTTTATTCTATTTTGTAATTGATTTTCTGTTATTTGATAAACTCAAACTTTTCGTCGGCAAGAAGAATCTTGTCTCCGCTCTTGAGCTTTATTTCCTGACCTGCACGTGCCTTTACACCGTTAACAAATGTACCGTTTGCGGCATTGTTGTCAACAATATATGTAACGTCGTTACGCACGACAAATCTTGCATGAATACGGCTGATATTTGTATTACCGCCGACACAGTAGTCAACGCTGTTGCGCTCACGGCCGACCGTAAACTCAGCAGAGCATACGGGAATACGCTCGTTATTAGATGTACGAAGCAGTGTACCGCCGTTCACGTTCTGTGCAAGAACTGTAGTTTCGCCGGCACCCTGGTTGAGTACCGTTGTTTCAGCCGATGCAGGAGCAACGGGTGTTTTCGGTGCTACAGGTGCTGCCTGTGCAACGGGTGCTGCCTGTGCAACGGGTGCTGCGTGTGCAACGGGTGCTGCGTGCGCAACGGGTGCTGCCTGTGCAACGGGTGCTGCAGGCTGAGTCTTCTTTTTCTTAGAAAGAACAATGATAAGAACAACTGCTACAATGATTATTACAAAAACAACTGCACCGACAGCAATGATCGGAACAAGCGGGAATGAGCCGCTGTTTTCCTCAAGAGCATCAACTGCATCCTCAAGCTCTGCAACCGCATCGTCGATCTCACTCTGAGAGGAAGCACTGAGTGCAGCTTTTGCTGCCTTGATTGCTGATTCAAGAGCGGCATAGCTCTCTTCTGTATAAGCTGCGGAATCCTTAGCCTCAGCCTGAGCGATCAGAGCTGACAGTGCGCTTGTGTCAACAGCATCATCAACAGGCTCATCTGTTTCGGGTGCGGGAACTGTAGTCTCGGGAGCAACGTCCGCACCGTCTGCAGAAACGTAAGCAATGCCGAGTGCGTCAAGTACGTCCATAAGGTTCTCACTTGCAACGGAAAGGTTTACATTTCCCACTGTATCGCCATGGGCGTTGATTCCTACTACGTTACCTTCGGCATCTACCAAAGGTCCGCCTGAGTTGCCGCCCATTATCAAAGCACTGCTCTCGACAACTTTTACACCCTTAAACACTCTACCTTCTACGGTGTAATCCGATTCACCGACCTTATTAACTCTGCCGCTTGTAACGTTAACGTCCTTGGGCTCGTAATACTGAACACCGTCTACCTGAACAGATTCTGCTTCACCGGGGAAGCCTAATGTAAAAACCTCTTCTGTCTGAACAAGAGTAGAGCTGTCGCGAAGCTTAAGGGGAGTTCTGTTAACGATAGGCTCGCTCAGAGTAAGAATGGCGTAGTCCATTTCGGCACTTGCCTTTTTGACAGTTGTTTTAACGTAAACGTCACGGTATACGCTTACTCTCAGCTCGACATGCTCTTTAATATCTCCTGCTGTAAGCTTGGTACCGAACTTAGAATTTACTATTTGTGCCCAGTCCTCGTAAAAATCACTGCTGAATCCTTCTATGCAGTGCTGACAAGTTACAACAGTATTCTCGTTAATGAGAAAGCCTGAACCTCCTCCATGAAGCGGATACTCCCTTGCGTTCTCTACGTCATTAAACCAAAGCTGAACCTGAACAACACCGTTTCTTGCATCTGTTACCGCCTGGTTTGCCGCCGCATTGGCAAAAACGCTCATACCTAACATAAGGCATAAAACAGTGATCACTGACACAACACGACTGATCAAACGGCTTTTGTTTGTTTTTTTAAGCTCCATTTTTTATCCTCCGTACATAAATTATTTGTGTATGTAATCGGTAAAATACCGGTCGCACCGCCGCAACAAAAAATATAGCCTTTATTCAGCAATTTTCGTATAGAACTAATGGTTCTATTTGATAAAATCCCGAAAGTTGATAAAACATAAGAAATTTAAATCTTTTGACCACAAACCTGACCATTAAAAATTTAAGTCATATATTAAATCAAGTTGTTGTTTAATTGTATCAAATGAGGGGTGAACGTAAATATCCAAAGATGTATTTACAGTAGAATGACCCATCAGCCGGCTTAAAGTTTTTGCATCCATTCCGTTTTCTGCACATCTGGTTGCAAATGTATGTCTGAGTGCATGAAAATTAATTACTTCAAACCCATTACGTTTAAGCATTTTTCTGTAGTTATAATCAAAAGTCCTTGGCGAAACAAACTTCTCGTTGTCTGAAACAACAAATGTTGACTTTTTCTTTTCAAAAGAGTCGCTTAAAACACGAATCAATGCTTCTGTCATAGGTAAGTCTCGTTGTGATGACACTGTTTTGGGCGTGTCAATAATTAATTTTGTTTTCTGTTCTGAACTGCCATCATAAACTCTGGAAATTGTATGCCTTACGTGAATAAGGCGATCGTTAAAATCGATATCACTCCAACGTAAAGCACAAACTTCACCAATGCGCATTCCGGTATTAAGAGCAATCAATGCACCGATAGCGGTGAGATGATGTTCGTATGGTAAAAAATTCAAAAGCTTGATTTCTTCTTCCTTACTCAAAACTTTTGGTTTGCTTTTCGGAATGACAGGTTTATTAATCGGGGTTTTTAATGGTTGACACCATCCTTCTGCACATGCAAATTTTACAGAAGATTCAATTATTATAGCCATAGTTTTAACATATGAAGGTGACAGACTTTGCCCGGAGCCGATTCTGCCGCTTTTGATTTTTTCATTCAGAAAAGAATTTATAACAATTGAGTTGATTTTTGATATGCGCAATCCTCCGATTGAAGGAATGATATGAGTCCGGGTAATATTGCGGTATTTTGCCTGAGTAGCACCCTTAAGACGAACTTGATTGGCTTTTAGCCAATGTTCAATAACATCTGCGAATCTCATATCCTTAAATTGCAACGCACCTTGAGACATTTCTGTTTTTGATTTCTCCAATTTTAGTTTGCATTCTGTATATGTTTTTGCATATACGGAACTGTACTTTACGGAGCCATCAAGTTTGTATCCGTTCTTGTATCGCCCTTCCCAACGACCATCCTTTCTTTTATGAATGTTATCTCCTCTTCTTGGCATAATCATATCCCTTTCTGTTTTATTTAGAATTTGACCCGAATTCGGACCATAATTTATAATAAACATAAAATCATCTAATATATAACTTTATATTTATAAAACCAAATGAAGAATAAAATTGCTTGACATATAAATAAAGTGATGTTATAATTATTTCGGTTTTCTACATTTTTCTACATTTTTTGATCGTATAGAACCATTAGTTCTACGTTAATATTCTTCAAAAGGCATCCGAGAGATAAACTCGGATGCCTTTTGTGTTATAGCTTTCATATCAACCATTATTAAAGATACGTCCCGATTAAGCTGAAGCTGTTACGGTAAATTTATAAACTTCAAAAAGCAAACCCGTATTGATACTCCCGTTGAAAATTGGAAAATCTTCAAGGATGTTCACGAGACAATCATTGACCGCATTGACGTTTATAAGATAGAAGGTAAGGGTAAAAACAAGACGCAGAGAGTTTTAATCTACTACAGATTTGTTGGGTATATTCAACTTTCGACTAAGGAGGATGATTTTTATAAAAGCGATATACGTCAGGGAATTCAGGTCAGCTATATACCAAGAGCACTACCAGAAAGCATAACAGCATAACAAACAGAAAAGGTCGCAGACCCAAACAGTCTGCGACCAACAAAAAACTCTTTTTAAGCAAAAAAATTGAGCATTCATAGGTAAATCCCTTATGAATACTCAATATGGTTGCGGAGGCAGGACTTGAACCTGCGGCCTCCGGGTTATGAGCCCGACGAGCTACCAACTGCTCTACTCCGCGATATTTAACTGCCAATGTCCTGACAGCTTTGTTATTATAACCGATATTGCTGAAAAATGCAATACCTTTTATAAAAAAAGTTAAAAAACATTCTGACAATTTTTTTGCTTTCTCAGCACGGTTTTGGGGACTTAACTTTCCGGTGGACTTGTAAATCACAAAAAGTATATGCTAAATTTATATCGGTGATTAAAATGTCAACAAAGTTCCTAAAAAAAATCTCATTTATCGGCGAGCTTGACGGTGAATCGTATCTCAATGACATACCTGCCGTCAAATATCTTACTCAAGCAGGTGAAATATCAGTCGATAACGATGTAACGATCTTTGTCGGTGAAAACGGCACGGGCAAATCTACATTACTTGAGGCAATAGCCGTTGCCTGCGGTTTTAACCCCGAAGGCGGCAGCCGAAATTTTACGTTTGCTACCGCTGAAACTCATTCTGAGCTTTGTAATCACATCAGAGTTTTGAGGAAAACAATTCCGAAGGACGGATTTTTTCTGCGTGCAGAGAGCTTTTATAATGTTGCGACAAATATTGATGAGCTTGATTCTCAGCCGGCTGCTGCCGCACCTATAATAGACAGCTACGGCGGCGTTTCGCTTCACAATCAGTCTCACGGAGAGAGCTTTCTTGCGCTTGTAAAAAACCGTTTCGGCGGTAACGGGCTTTATATTCTTGACGAACCTGAGGCGGCACTTAGCCCTATGCGGCTGCTGACACTGATACGGCTGATGAAAGAGCTTGTTGACAACGGCTCACAGTTTATTATATCCACGCATTCGCCTATACTTATGGCTTTTCCGGGTGCGCAGATACTCGAGCTGTCTGAAAGTGGAATAAATCCAATTGATTACCGTTTGACTGAGCACTATCAGGTCACAAAGCGTTTTCTTGACAACCCGGAGAAAATGCTGTCATATCTGCTGGAATCATAACCACCAGTTGAACTGGTGGTTTGCACAGGCCCTATAAGGGCCGCCTACTGGCTTGCCGACTAAAAGTCGGCACTGAAGTTTGACACCGCATTACTATCTCAAGCAGCCGCTCTCGTGCGGCTGTTTGTTTTTTGCTTAGTTATTCTTGTTACCCGTAAACGGGTCTATGTATTCTTTGAGCGATATCTGATCATTTGCAAAATCTTCTTCCAGTTGA
>JAZPYN010000005.1:0-31623 GCA_045544155.1 Acutalibacteraceae bacterium | reverse complement strand
GTCGTTCTCGCAGTGAATTCTCAATCTTACATAGTGAATCCATATCCTGCTTAAATGAGGCATTTTCTTTAACATTTCGCAACTGCGGGTCAATGTTGCCATAGTAGAACTCTTCAATGAAGCTCATTGGCTTGTCCTCCTTTCCAAAAGATTTGTTGTAACAATATTCTAAAACATTTATTTGCTTCACGTCACGTTCTATAGCGCACGAAGTTTTACGCGAATTAAGAATTATGTCAGTCTATAGCGCACAAAAAGATAAGAGTCCTGATAATTTGTCAGGACTCTTGTTACTTCTAAATGGGTAATATATTTAAATTAGCTTACTCTTTTTCTTCTTCCCAAGGTTTGTACATTGGTATTTCTTTGTATTCTATACCGTAAAGCTTACAGAGTGTCGATGTACAAAGATCTATCAGTTCTGTGTCCATTTCACTTTCAGGCTTTATAAGTTCATCATCAATACATCGGTGCAGTTCTTCTTCCGTTATATTATCTGATTCTGATTTGGAGAGTAAATTCTCTAACCCATGTCAAAGTTATATACTTATAGAGTGATGAGGGGATGTAATAAAGAAGGATGTGGGTGATTGAGAGATAGTTATTTACTTGTGTGTGGGTATGTGGTATAATTAATTTACAAATAAGAAAATGTGAAGGTTGGCTATTCCTTTGAACCTTATGCCGGGGTGCGTTTGCGGTGTACCGTTAATTGAAAATTTGAGATGAAAAGAATATAACTTAGCGGAATTTTGAGGAGAGGACAATATGTTAGAAAAGAATTTTTTAAAAGGTCCTAAAATAGATCTGCATTGCCATTTGGATGGTTCTATGACACTGAACAGCATTTCTGAAATTTTGGGAAAAGATGTTTTTGGCTCAGAGGTGCAGGTACGTGATGATTGTACAAGTCTTTCGGAATATCTTGCAAAGTTCGGCTTACCAATTGAATGTATTCAAACAGAAGCCGGAATAAAAAAAGCAGCAAAAGATTTTCTTACTGATTTACAGAACGATAACGTGGCTTATGTAGAGGCACGTTTTGCACCGGCACTTTCTATGAGCAATGGCTTAAAATGCAAACAGATTATGGAGTCCGTACTTGAGGGCTTGGAAGAAGCCAGCAAAGAATGCGGCATTATGTATCAGGTGATTATTTGCTGTATGCGCCACCATGACGAGGAGACGAATCTTAAGGTCTTAAAGGACTGCAGAGAATTTTTAGGTTCAGGCTTATGCGCAGTTGATCTTGCTGGTGATGAAGCAGCGTTTCCGACAAAGAATTTTTATAATTTATTTGAATATGCAAGAACAGCAAACTATCCTTTTACAATTCATTCCGGAGAATGCGGCAGTATTGAAAATATTTTATTGGCAGCAGAATGGGGCGCAAAACGTATCGGCCACGGAATCGCTATGATGAACAGACCTGATGTAATGAAGGTGATTGCTGATAAACGTATAGGCGTAGAAATGTGTCCGATCAGCAATTATCAGACAAAATCATTAGCTCCCGGTAGTGTGTATCCAATTAGAGAATTTTCAAAAGCCGGTGTATTGGTTACCGTTAATACAGATAATCGACTTGTAAGTAATACAAGTATTGCCAAAGAAATGGAATTCTTAAATAATCACTTTGGAATTACAGAAGATGAGCTTTGTCAATTCCGGAAGAATGCTGTTGAAGTGGCATTTTGTGATGATACGATGAAGCATAAACTCTGGAAATTGTTTAATTAGGAGCAGATTCTGAACTTTGTACAAATATTTGAAGAAAAATATATTCCTTGTGTCGCAGTGTCCGAGTAATTCGGACACTTTTTTATTTTTGCGGCTGTTTTTAAAAAAGCATTGTTGCAAATGTGTATTTGAACGAGGGGTGCTACCGGTTTTGTATTCTATTTAGTTTTTAAAGTGAAATTAGGGAAATGTTATTGTTTTTTTTAAAATTTTTACGAAAAATACAAAAAGTTTGCACTAAAGTACGGTGTGCGGAAGATAAAATTATGATATTGTTATTATGTAAATTTGTTTATTTGCGGATTTACAAGTAAATTTATAATTTATGAAAGGAGAAAAATTCTATGAAATTTTTCAAAAAACCGTTAGCTGTTTTGCTGACACTTGCAATGGTTATCGGTATCTTTGCGGCAGTTGGTATTAACACCTCTGCGGCAGAACTTATTGACCAGATGACTCTGCGAGAGAAAATCACGCAGATGATGATGGTTGACTTCAGATATTGGGACGAAGATCCTACGGACAGTACACCAAGATCAAACCTTACGACGGTTAATCCGCAGGTGAGTCAGGTAGTTGAAGATTATAAGTTCGGTGCGGTTATTCTGTTCTCAAATAATATTGTTGACACTGAGCAGACTCTCAACCTGACAAAGGATCTTCAGGCTGTTGCTACCAAAAACGGCGGTATTCCTTTGATGATTGCTGCCGATCAGGAAGGCGGCTCTGTATACAGACTTGCTACCGGTACGGCTTTGCCTGGCAATATGGCTCTGGGTGCAACTTATGCTGCCAACGGTACAAAGTATGCTAAAGAAGCAGGTAAAATCATCGGCTCAGAGCTCAATGCTCTTGGTATCAATACCAACCTTGCTCCTGTTGTTGATGTCAATAATAATCCCAACAACCCTGTAATCGGTCTGCGTTCATACTCTGATGATGCTGATATGGTAGGCGAGCTTGCAGCGGCAACGATTGAGGGTATGAATGAGTATAATGTTGTCGGCGCTGCTAAGCATTTCCCCGGTCACGGCGATACAGCAACCGATTCTCACTACGGTCTTCCTCTTGTTGATAAATCTCTCAGCGATTTAAACAACAACGAGCTTAAGCCCTATAATAGTCTTATCGGTAAAGGCCTTGATATGGTTATGACTGCTCATATCCTTTATCCTCAGCTTGAATCAGATAAGATAGTTTCTGCAAAGACAGGTGTTGCGGAATCTCTTCCTGCAACTATGTCTGATGATATTCTTACAGAGCTTCTGAAGAATGATATGGGCTTTGACGGTATCATTGTTACCGATGCTATGAATATGGCGGGTATCTCTGATAAATGGGATCCAATTCAGGCTTGCGTGGTAGCTATTCAGGCAGGCGTAGATATGATTTGTATGCCCACAACTTTATATGATCTTGACGATCTTGCAGCTCTTGATACCATTATCAACGGTATTGAAGCTGCAGTTAATAACGGTGACATTCCTATGTCCCGTATCAATGATGCGGTCAGCCGTATCCTTAAGGTTAAGAAAGACAGAGGCATTCTTGATTACAATGCCGCTGATTATACTTTGGAAAAAGCAAACAGTGTTGTTGGCTGTGATGCAAATCGTGAAATGGAGCGAGAGCTTTCTGCAGCAGCAGTTACAGTTATTAAGAATGAGAACGATACACTTCCTCTGAAGTTAACAAATACTTCCAAGGTTCTTATGCTTGTTCCTTACAATAATGAGCGTGGACAGACAATCATGGCTTGGAACCGTGCAAAGCAAGAAGGTATTATTCCTGAAGGTGCAGAGGTTAAGTATTGCCGTTTCTCAAGTGAGGATATTAACGAAATCAAAACAGAGCTTGATTGGGCAGACACCATCATTGTTAACAGTGAAGTTTCTTCCACTTCACGTATGAACGGTAAGCATTGGCTGTCCGCACTGCCTATTAATGTTTGTGATTATGCAGCAGCTAACAACAAGACAGCTATTGTTATGTCTGTGGATAAGCCCTATGATGTTCAGTCATATTCAAACGCAGATGCTGTTGTTGCCGTATATGGCTGCAAGGGTTCTTCGGTAGATCCTGAAGAAGCACTCACTAACGGTATTACAGGTTCTGAAACTGCATACGGTCCCAATATCATTGCCGGCGTTGAGGTTATTCTTGGCACATTCGCTGCGCAGGGTAAACTTCCTCTTGATATTCCGGTTTATGATAAGGATTCAAACGTTTATACCAACACTAACGTTCATGAACGCGGCTATGGTCTTACTTATGATGCTGTTCACGTCTGTGCCGGCACTCTTAAAGATGGCACAGAGGCTGACTGCGAAAACGACGGCTACAAAGCATACTACGAGTGCGAATGCGGTAAGTATTATGCTGACGAAGACTGCACAACAGAAATCGCAGACCTCGACGCATGGAAGTCGGGCGACGGTTTAATCCCCGCACTCAATCACCCCGAAACAACAGACACAGTTGTAACAGAGGCCACCTGCAGCAAGGAAGGCGTTATTGAAACAACCTGCGATATCTGCGGTGACGTTATTGCCACAACTGCTATTGAAAAGCTTCCTCACGCTGAAACTATTGACGTGCCCACAACAAAGCCCACCTGCACGGATGCAGGCATTATCGAAACCTTCTGCAAAGAATGCGGTGAAAAGACAGCCACAAAGCCTGTTGAGTCCACAGGACACGACGAGGGTATCTGGAAGGTCGATTTTGAAGCAACAGCAGAGCACGACGGTCAGATGACACGTTACTGCACAAAGTGTGATGCAGTGCTTGAAACCAAGACATTTGAGAAGCACACACATACAGAGGGCTATACAAAGACAATCCCCGCAACCTGCACACAGGATGGCGAAAAGGCTACATTCTGCGCTGAATGCGGCACATGCTACAAAACAGAAGTAATCGAAAAGACAGGTCACGGTGAAACTGTAGAAACAGTTTCCGTTAAGCCCACCTGCACACAGGCAGGCGAAAATGTCAAGTACTGTAAGGATTGCGGCGTTGCAGTTGAAACAGTAGTTGTTGAAGCAACAGACCATGCATGGAGTGCTTACAGCACAAATGCTAACGGCTCACACTCAAAAACCTGCTACAACTGCGGTGTTGAGGAAAAAGAAAACTGCACATACACAGCAACTTCAACTGCATCAACCTGCCTTGAAAGCGGCTACACAAAGTATGAGTGCGACGTTTGCGGTCACAGCTACATTGACAGCGAAACTGAGGCTCTCGGTCACAAGTGGGGCGAGTGGACAGACGATGCTAACGGCACATCTCACACAAGAGAATGTGACGCTTGCGGCGAAAAAGAAACTCACGACCACGAGTGGGGCGAGTGGACTTATAATGAGGACGGCACTTTCACAGAAAACGGCACAAAGACAAGAGCTTGTGCAATCTGCGGTGCTGAAGAAACTGATACAGCTCACCACACATCCGATATCTGCAGATTCTTCTATCCCATTATCTGCTTCTTCGGTAACATCGTTCACAAGATTCTTTACGGAATTACACTCGATTGGCTTTTCCCCGAAATCACAATCAAACCCGAGTTTTAATTTAACAGCATAACCCAAAGGCGGCGGAGAAATCCGCCGTCTTTTTGTGCAAGGTTCAAGTGTTTCTCCGGAACAGGTCTCTTACAAAGTGACCGGGTATTGATTATTATAAACTTTTTGTCAATTGTGGATTTTTAACTTTTTTTATGATATATTTGTAATCGATATAAGAAAGGAGGCGTTAATTTGGTCAGAACAAAGTACAAAACCGTTATTTATTTAACCGGTGCACTTGTTTTGTTTATGTTTGGTATTGTTTATAACGGTATAGACTTCCCGCTTTCCGATTCTTATATGAAAAATACGTTTACTCTTATTCCTCATCTTATTTTTATTACTTTGCAGGTCGGCTGGGTTATATCTCTCCAACGCCGCATTATTAACAAGCGAATACGCATTTACCTGATTGCTGTCGGTTTGCTTATGGCGTTCTGGTTAACGGTGCGTACCTGTAAGTGGTTTTTTGTTTCCGATATGGAGGTTTTGTGCCGCTATTTGTGGTATGCGTTTTATATTCCTATGGTTCTTATTCCTCTTATTGGTGTGTTTATTACAACGTATATCGGTAAATCCGACAGCTATAAAATGCCAAAATGGCTCAATTTGTTTTTTATTCCTGCCGCAGCTCTTCTTGTACTGATTTTCACAAACGATTTTCACAATCTCGTTTTTGAATTTCCGCACGGAATTGAGTTTTTTGATGACGATTATACCTACGGTGTCGGTTTTTATGTCACTGCATTCTGGTTTATTGCTCTCGGCTTCTATTTTGTAACAATGCTCATTATTAAAAGCCGTGTGCCCGGCAGCAAGACAGTTCAGACTCTGCCCTTGGTAATAATGGCCTGCGCCGTTGTTTTCTGGCTTCTTTATTCATCGAAAATTATCAATGTTGACCTTACCGCTGTTGACTGTCTTATTATTACTCTGCTTCTTGAGAGTGCGATACAAAGCGGACTTATACGCTCAAATACGGGTTATAACGAGCTTTTTGAGATTTCAACTGTTGCCGCACAGGTTGTTGACAGAAATTATCAGACCTGTTACATATCTGCCTATGCCGATGATTATCCTGAGGATGTAATGAAAAGCGCAGCCGAGAAGGCTGTCGACCTTGGCAAAACAATACTTCACAGTAAGCCTGTTTCGGGCGGATATTTCCTTTGGCAGGACGATGTAAAGCAGATAAAAAGCCTTATGAAAACGCTTGAAGAAACTCAGGAAAGATTAAGCGAAAACAACGTTCTTTTAAGAGCTGAAATTGAAATCAAGGAGCAAAAGGCACGCTTTGATGAAAAAAACCGCCTGTATGACCGTATTGCACAGGATGTTGCTATGCAGCTGTCATTGGCGGATGACTTAATTGCACAGGCTGAAAAAAATCCTGAGAGCGCAAACAAAGCCTTAGCGCAGGTTTGTGTAATCAGCGCATACATAAAGCGCAGAAGTAACCTTCTTTTACTCGGGGAGGAAAACAACCTTATTTCAGCAGGTGAGCTTGAATTTTGTCTGCATGAATCGCTTGATAATCTTCGTTTGCTCGGTGTTTTTACATCGGTTAACAGCAGCTGTAACGGCTTAGTCAGCGTTGAAAATGCTGTTGCGGTGTACGATTTGTTTGAACAGATGGTTGAAAGTATAATTCACGCAGTAAATGCGTTTATGGTTAATATAAAGAGCAGCGACGGTGTTATAAGCCTTTCACTTCAGGCGGGTGTTGATGATGACGCTGATCTTTCGGGTTTAACTAAACTTCAAATTAACGGTGGCAATGTCAGTGTTGATATTGACTGTAACGACATTACGGTAGATATTCTTCTGCCTGCAGGGGGTGAAGAATATGCTTGATTTATACGGCCTTGCTATGGTGCCAAGAGCGCTGTTTATGACGGTTTTGTTTTTACTTTCAACCTTTAATGTTTGCTGTCTGCCGAATGTTTTCAGGCGTGGGTATAAGCTGATAACCAAGCTGCTGACGGTTGTTTTTATTGTGTTCAGCTTTTCATTTTGTGTTATTCTGACTACCGGGATATACGCCTTGCTTGATGGGAAAGAAATTCCGCAGTTAAGTTTGAAATTCGGAAGTAATGCGGAATATGTTCTGCTTTTTATGCTTGTGAACAGTGTTTTCCTTGTTCTTATTGCTGTCGGCGAGTACAGATATATTAGAAACAGCGTTTCTACATTGTCAATTAAAGAAAGCTTTGACCATCTGCCGACCGGTCTTTGTTTTTCAAAAGCAAACGGTACGGTTCAGCTTGTTAATCACAAGATGAATGAATTAAGCCATCTTATAACCGGTGAAGAGCTGCAGAACGCTAACCGTTTCTGGAGAATTCTGTGCAACGGTTCGGTTTTAGCTGATGTTCAGCGTTTGTCCAAGGGAAAGCAACCGGAATTCAGACTCAGCGACGGTACAATTTATACCTTTGCCAGAGAAAAGGTTGAAAATGTTTTCCAGTTAACAGCCACCGATACAACCGGACTTCATAAGCTCAAAAACCGCTTGCAGAGCAATAACGAAGAGCTTGAGGAAATGAACGCAAGGCTTCGTGCTTACGGTGAAACGGTTGATGAAACGACAAGGGCACGAGAAAGACTTGAAACGAAAATACGCATCCACAGCGAGCTTGGTCAGGCTTTGCTTGCAACACGCCATTGCCTGCATCAGCCCGATGCGGATTTGCAGCCTGTACTGAATGCGTGGAAAAGAAATATTGCCGTTCTTCGCACGGAGGCTGAACCCTCGCAGAATACGGATTTGCTTCAGTCGCTTATTGCGGTTGCGGAGTCTGCCGGCGTAAGCGTTGAGATTAACGGCAGCATTCCGCAGGATGAAACTGTGGCTTCCGTTATGACCTCTGCGGCTACCGAAGCGCTTACCAACGCCGTACGTCACGCTCAGGCAACAACACTTTTTGTTGAGTTTACCGAGTCGGATGAGTTTTATTTTGCCCGCTATACCAACGACGGCAATGTTCCCGATAAAGAAATTAATGAGGGCGGCGGTCTTGGCTCGCTACGGAATAAAATTGAACGCTGCGGCGGCGAAATGCATATTCAGTCTGTTCCGAAGTATGTTCTCGATATATCTTTACCAAAAGAGGTGAGCAGGTTTTGATTAAGGTTCTGATAGTAGAAGACGACCCTATGGCACGCAAGCTCCTTGAAATTTACGTCAACGACAGCTTTGATTACATTCTTTCTCATTCAATTGAAAGCGCAGCAATGGCAGAGCTTTATTGTATGAAAAACGATGTTGATCTGATTCTTATGGACGTCTGCACGGCAATGGACGCAAACGGACTTGACGCTGCTGCGAAAATCAAGAAGAGCTTTCCGAAAATTAAAATAGTTATTGTAACAAGTCAGCCGGAGTTCAGCTATATTGACAGAGCACGTGCGGCAGGAGTTGAAAGCTTCTGGTATAAGAGTGCCTCTGCTGAGGAAATAATTGAGGTTATGGACAGAACAATGGCAGGGGAGTCCGTTTACCCGGACACTACGCCTACACTAAGGCTCGGTTCAGCAATGAATATTGACCTTACCGAAAAGGAGCTTGAGGTTCTGCGTGAGGTTATAAACGGAGAATCCGATGCGGGAATAGCCGAAAAGCTGCACATGTCCCTGCGAACGGTAAAGGGACATATACAGAGTATGCGTGACAAAACAGGCTTCCGTAACCGCACAGAGCTTGCCGTAAGAACACGGGAAAGCGGAATTATAATCAACGACCATAAAAAAGAACAATAACTTGCATTTGTGGCGGCAGAGAAATCTGCCGTCTTTTTTATGAAAAAAACTTCAGAATTACGAAAAGTTTGCACTAAAGTACGGTGTGTAAACCCAAAAAAGGTGATAAAATTGTATTGTTAAGATATATCTTTCCGGATATACGAAACAAATTTATAAAGGAGATGTTTTTATGAAGAAAACAAACAAAGCGTTAGCCGTTATTATCTCGGTTATTATGGTGCTTACCTTAATTCCGATGACAGCTTTTGCGGCTGACTACACAATCGAACTCGGCGAAACAATAACCGTAACCGTACCCGAATACGGTTACGCAGAGTGCAAATTCACCCCCGAAGATGACGGCACATACGTTGTTTATTCCGATATGGGTGAGAGCGATCTTGACCCGCGTGTAGAGGTTTATGACGCAGATGGCAATGAAATCGCAGACGACGATGACAATGATTATGCCGATACTTATGATTTCTACTGCATTTTTGAGGCAGAAGCAGGTACCGACTATCTGTTTAAAATAGTCGCATATGAAGATTATGCTGTTGAATTTGATATTACTGTAGTAAAATTCGCTGAAATCACTCATCAGCCCACAGCAGACGAATCCTACGTTGAGGTTACAGAGGGCGCAGACGCTGAATATCAGTGGTATAAGATTGAAGATTCTCTCGCTGAATTGACTGACGAATATGCAACTCCGCGTGGTGATTATCAATATGCCGGCAATTTTGCAACTTATGATTCAGAAAACGGTTGGACCGGTGTTTATACCGGTTATGATGAGGGGTCCTATAAAGAATACAATTTCTTCGAAGTTATTCTTCTTGAAGATCAGACTATCAAAATGACAGCTGATACTGATGCTGTTGAACTCGGCATCTGGTGTACTTGCGGAGATTCCGATGAAGTCTGGGAAGATGTCGATGCAAACGAAACCGTTGAATTCACTGCTGACCACGCCTGTGTTTACTACACATGGGGCGTTTATGAACAGGAGCCTCACCTCAAAGCTGAAATGCCTGAAATGAAAAAGGTTAATAAAGATGCTCAGCTTGATGCGGAAGAAGCAGGCACACATGTCTGCGTTGTTACCTTTGACGGCTGCAGAACTGAAATTTCCGATGAGGTTGAAATCAGCGAATCGGATATTATCCCCGACAGTCACAAAATCAGCAAAGCTGATATCAACATTCGCAAAGATATCGCAGGCATGAGCGTAAATGACTATGAGGATTATATTGAAATCCTTACAGAAGGTCTCCAGTTTGAAGATGATTACGGTGATCCTGCTGTATATGTTGAAGATTCAGACGGAGAATATTTTGACGGTGAATTTGTAAGCGGCGAAACTTATACCATCTTTGTTTACTTGTCTGCCGAATCGGGCTATAAGCTTGCAAATACTGTTGACGGTACAGTTAACGGCGAAGAAGTTTTGACAGAGGTTGATGGTTGGGTTCCCGGCGGCATATACGGTGATGTCGGTGTTAAATATGTCGAATTCGAATTCGAAATTACAGTTACAGATCCTTGCACCCATGTTTGTCACAGAGACGGATTTATGGGCTTCCTCTGGTCAATTGTCAATTTCTTCAACCGTATTTTCGGTCTTAATCCCTTCTGTGTCTGCGGTGCAGCACACTATTGATTAGATAAGTTAAATTTCCAAGGCGGCGGAGAAATCCGCCGTCTTTTTTATGAAAAAAACTTCAGAATTACGAAAAGTTTGCACTAAAGTACGGTGTGCGAAGGAAAACAAATTGATATAATTATAATGTAAGATTATATAAAAGAAGGTGAATAAATGGCATTTCGCAGGAAAGAGTTTTTGCAGGATGATTTCGGTGAAGAACATATTTCCTCAAGCGAGCACGTTATTTCCGACGAATATTCTTATCTCGATGAAGCATCAGAATATGATGAACGCTTTTTTCACTCTGATGAATATAACCAGGAGTTTACTGCAGGCTTAAAAGAAAAAGAGCAGGAAGACGAGAGTGAGGAAGAGGCTGAAACAGAAGAAAAGCAAAAAATCAGCTTCCTCAACAAGACTGCCGATGCGGTTAAGAATATCGGAATTGTTCTTGCTGTCGGTGCAACGGTTGCCGTCAGCCCCATAGGTGACAGGCTGACGCAGTCCTTTACCGAGCCTGTGACTGAACACGAGCATATTATTTCTTCGGAATGGACATTACATAATGCCGCAAGCTGTTTTGCGGCTGGTGAGGAAGTGTTACTGTGTACCCTTTGCGGAGAAACACTTGAAACGAGATTGGTTCCGCAGCTTGAACACGAGGCAGGTGACTGGACTGTCAGCGTTAATGCGGACTGTATGAACAGCGGTATTGAAATTATACCGTGTATTTATTGTAATGAGGCACTTGAAGAACGAGAAATCCCTGCCGGTGAGCACGGCGCAAGCGACTGGATAATTGACACGGAGAAAACCTGTACCGTTGACGGCGTAAGGCATAAGGAATGCTCGGGTTGCGGTATGGAGCTTGAACGGGAAATAATCCCAGCAGCACACACCGTTGTAAAAGATGCGGCGGTTAAGGCAACCTGTAAAAAGGACGGCAAAACAGAGGGCTCACATTGCTCGGTCTGTAACAAGGTTCTGAAAGCACAGACTGTTGTTAAGGGTACGCACGTTGAGGTTGAAGACCCTGCTGTTCAGGCAACCTGCCAGAAGGACGGTCTTACAAAGGGCAGCCACTGCTCGGTGTGTAACAAGGTGCTTGTTGAACAAAAGGCTGTAAAAGGCACTCATGTTGAAGTTGTGGATGCTGCAATAGCGGCAACCTGCACAACCGACGGTAAAACACAGGGTAGTCATTGCTCAGCCTGCGGTAAAGTAATTAAAGCACAGACCGTTATTTCAAAAACGGGACATAAAACTGTTAAAGATGCGGCTGTAGCGGCGACCTGCACAACCGACGGCAAGACGGAGGGCAGCCATTGTTCCGCTTGCGGTAAGGTAATCAAAGCACAGACAATTATCTCAAAAACCGGTCATAAGGTTGTTGAAGATGCTGCAGTAGCAGCAACCTGCACAAGTGCCGGTAAAACCGCGGGAAGCCACTGCTCGGCTTGTAGTGCGGTTATAAAAGCTCAGCAGACTATTGCTGCATTGGGACATACCAGAGTAATAAGAGAAGGCAGTGAGCCCACCTGCGACAGTGACGGATATACTGATTACATTTTCTGCCAGACGTGCAAGGAAATTATTCAGGAGCAGGAGGTTATACCTAAGCTCGGCCATCAATGGAAGGGTGAGCCGTTTACCGGTCCTAACGGTGCTCAGGTACTTACCTGTGAACGATGTGGCGAATCCAAAGAAGATTTATAACATTTTTTAAGTTAAATATACTGAAAGGATATTAGAATTATGAGTAAAAAGAATAGTGCAAAAAAGATAATTGGTTTAGTTGTTTCAATTGTTGTTATTGTGGTTGTAGCTGCAGTTTTCAATATTTCGCATCTTACGTTTCTGCCTGAAGGCTTAAGAGCAAGTATTAGTGGCTTTGTTGATACATATTTTTCAAATACTTCTGCTTCAATCAGCATTAAGTCTGTCGGTGCAGCGTTTCTGTCAATTGTTGCCGCCTTTGTTGTCGGCTATGTTGTAAAGTTTACTATAAACGCAATTAAACTGAAGAATAACCGTTCACAGACGCTTCTTCAGCTTTTCGGCAAGTTCTTGGTTTATGCAATTTATATTGCCGGTATCGTTGTAGCTCTTGGCTGCTTCGGTATTGACACAACTGCAATTCTTGTCGGCGCAGGTGTGGTAGGCATTGTTGTCGGCTTTGGCGCACAGTCACTTGTTGAGGATATTATTACAGGTCTGTTTATCGTTCTTGAAGGTGAGTTTGTTATCGGCGATATTATTACTATCGATGGCTTCCGTGGTGAGGTTAAGTCAATTGGTCTGCGTACAGTCAGCATAGAAGACCTTGGCGGCAATGTCCGTATTATTAATAACAGCGAAATCGGCTCTCTTGTTAACCTTTCCGATAACGTATCGGTTGCTGTTGTTAATGTGCCTGTAAGCTATGATGATGAGCTTAAGGTTGCTGAGGCCGCAGTACAGGAGGCTCTTTCAGAACTTCCGAGCGAATATCCCGATATTTTCAAGGAAGCTCCGGTTTATAAGGGTGTTGATACACTTGCCGAAACACATATCGAGCTTATGGTTGTTGCAAATGTTGCTGAAGAGAATATCTATAACGCACGCAGGATTATGCAGCGTGAAATCCGCTATTCCTGTGAAAAGGCAAAACTGAATAAACCGTGTAACGATTGATTGTATTAACGGAGCGATATTTATGACTAAAATATATAATGAGCAGGAAATCAGAAAAGATTACCATATGCTTACAAAAAAGCTGATTGAAAAGAATATTTCAATCACCACAATGGAAAGCTGCACATCGGGTCAGCTTGCCTCGTTGATAAGTGATACCGAAGGTGCATCGGGAATAATGAAGGGTGCATTTGTTACATACAGCAACGAGGCGAAAATCAAACAGGGTGTACCGGAAGAAATTATTGAGAAGCATTCCGTGTATTCTTCTCAGACCGCAAAAGCAATGGCGCAGGCGTGCAGTAAAACCTATAATGCCGATATTGGTATCGGAGTAACAGGTTCAATGGGTAATGTTGACCCGGCAAATGCGGCGGCTTCCGTGCCCGGTCAAGTCTGGTTTGCTTTCTGCATTAAAGGCGATATATATGAATATTATCTTGAACTTGAGCCTCAACCGACACGCTTTGAATATAAGATGGCTGTTGCCAAGGAAATAGTTGACGAGCTGAATAAGCTCATATAAATGATCTTTGAGGAGAAGTCTATGTTAAAACCAGTTACAAAGGATTATTCGGACCGCTCAACTTTAAAAGAATTTGAATTTGAATTTTATTGTGATTGCTGTAAAAAAGCAATTAAAACTCCGATAATTGAATTTAACTCCGGGTTTAAAGGAAAGTTTTTAAGCAAGGAAGTTAAAAAGGCGAGAGACATTATTTATGCAGCAGACCACAGCAGTGCTTTTGAAAGAGCAAATATTGAAGCTTTATATGAGCTGAACAGATGTGAAATCTGCGGAGATATGGTTTGTGATGACTGTACTGTTTACGGTGAAAATTTAAACGGAGGATTTTGCTGCAAAAAGTGTGCAAAGAGTGAAGGATAGAAATATGAATAAATTTAAAAAGCTTACAATTCTGCATTCTAACGATTTGCATGGTGATTTCCTTGCAGAAAATGTAAACGATGACCTTATCGGCGGAGTCAGTATGCTTTCTGGATATGTCAATAAGGTCAGAAATGAAGTACCTAATACACTTTACTGTATTGCCGGTGATATGTTCAGAGGTTCTGTAATTGACTCAGAATTCAAGGGTACGAGCACAATAGAAATAATGAACGCTATTGCGCCCGATGTAGTTACGCTTGGCAACCACGAAACAGATTACGGAATTGCTCATCTTCTCTTCCTTGAAAAATGTGCTAAGTTTCCGATAATAAATGCAAATCTTTATATTAAATCCAATTCAGTTCGCCTCTTTAAGCCGCATAAAGTGCTTGAGGTGGACGGAATGAAAATTCTGTTTATCGGCATTATCACCGAAAGTGTTATGAAGCAGGCGAGAAACGAGGGCCTTGTTGGTAGCTTTCTTGATGTTCATGAGGCTGCTGCAGAAGTTGGCAGAATATGTGATGCATATAACGCAACTGATATTGACCTGACTGTTTTGCTGACACATATAGGCTTTGAAGAGGATAAGCAGCTTGCTGCTATGCTTGACCCTGCTTGGGGAGTGGATGTTATCATCGGCGGTCACTCCCATACTTTTATTGAAAAACCTGAGATTGTCAACAATATTGCAGTTGTACAGGCAGGAATTGGCACGGATCAGATAGGCAGGTTTGATCTGACAATAGATACGGACAACAACTGCCTTAGTGATTTTGAATGGAAGTATGTAAAAGTCTGCCCCGAAAACTGCCCGAATGATGAGGCTATTGATAAAATTCTTGCATCTTATAAGAATGTAACTGATGTCAAGTACAGCCGTGTTATAACCCGTCTTAAAAGAAAGCTTACACATCCCGGACGATATATGGAAACTGAACTTGGCGATTTGTTCTGCGATATTCTTGCCGAAAGTCTTGCTCTTGATGTGATGCTGCTCGCATCGGGTGCTATCAGGAATGATTCACTCGGATCTGTTGTTCAGGTTTCTGACCTTGCGGAGTGTTTCCCTTACGACGGGGACGTAAGACTGCTTTATATAACCGGTAAGCAATTAAAAGCAATGTTTACTTATGTGTTCAGGGATGAAGTCTTTAAAGGAGCTGCAAGCGGATTCTTCCAGATTTCAAAACGTCTTCGTGTCAAGTATGACGTAAAGCAAAGAAAAATTTCAGATTTTACTTTTGACGGTGAACCGATTGAGGATGATAGGCTTTATAAAGTCGGTATGCAGCAGTTTCATTACAGAAGCTTTCAAAAATATTTCAATTTCCCGCTGAGCGAAATTGAGGAAAACCATCCGACCAGGGTGGTTGCATCTTCAGCGCGTGTTGTGATTGAGGAGCGTTTGTCTGAATGCCAGAACATTGATAAGGAAATTGACGGAAGAATTATTATAAAAGAATAGGTAAAAGAGCTGATTTTTTTAACTTTTTTGTTAAAAATCAGCTCTTTTTTATAAAAGTTTGCACTAAAGTACGGTGTGCGGGGGATTTTAAGTTGATATAATTATAATGTAAAGCTATAAAAATAAGGAGAACTGATTTATGAAAAATTTAAAAAAGCTTACAATTCTTCACTCCAATGACCTTCACGGAGATTTCCTTGCGGAAAATATTGACGACAATCTTGTCGGCGGTGTTTCTATGCTTTCCGGTTATGTGGATAAGGTAAGAAACGAAGAGAAAAACACAATTTACTGTATCGCAGGCGATATGTTCAGAGGCTCTGTTATCGACTCGGAGTATAAAGGCATTTCAACAATTGAGATTATGAATATGCTTTCACCTGATGTTGTAACAATCGGTAACCATGAAACGGATTACGGCATTGCACACCTTCTCTTCATCGAAAAGTGCGCTAAATTCCCGATTATCAATGCTAATTTACATATCAAAACAAATGGTGCAAGACTTTTTAAGCCCCATTATATAGCTGAAATTGACGGTATGAAGGTGCTGTTTATCGGTCTTATCACTGAAGAAGTTCTTTCACAGACCAAGAATGATGGCATTATCGGTACTTTCGTTGACATTGATGAGGCTGCTGCTGAGGTCGGAAAAATATGCAACTCATATAATGCAACAGATATTGATTTTACTGTTCTTCTTACACACATCGGCTTTGAAGAGGATAAGAAGCTTGCTGCTTTGTTAGACCCTGCTTGGGGTGTTGATATTATTGTCGGCGGTCACTCTCATACATTCATTGATGAGCCTGCTGTTGTCAACGATATCGTTATTGTTCAGGCCGGTACAGGTACTGACCAGATAGGTCGATTTGATATTATGGTAGATACAGACAACAACTGTATTGACAGCTACACTTGGAAGAGTGTTCCGATAAATGCCGAGCATTGTCCCAAAGACGAGGCTCTGGAGAATATTCTTAAGCATTATAAAGAGAAGACTGACGAAAAATACGGCAGACTTGTAACACGCTTCAAGAAAAAGCTTACTCACCCTGAGAGAACGAAGGAAACTGCACTTGGCGGTCTGTTCTCCGATATTATGCGTGAAAGTCTTGGTCTTGATATTATGCTTCTCGGCTCGGGTAGTGTCAGAAGCACTCAGCTTGGTCCGATTGTCCTTTTCGCCGACCTTTGCGAATGCTTCCCGTATGATGATGCGTGCTATATGATCAAGGTTACGGGTGAGCAGTTCAAAAGGATGATAAAGCATATGGTCCGTGATGGCGTATGGCAGGGTGAACACTGCGAATTCTATCAGCTTTCAACGGGCTTACGTGTTGAATATGACAGAGCAACACACACCTTTACACGCTTTGATATTAACGGCGAGCCTATGGATGATGAGAAGATTTACAAAGTAGGACTCCAGCAGTTCCATTACAATAATCTTGATGACTTCTTCAATATTCCCTTTGACGAAATTAAAGCTAACGGTGCTCCTGTTATGGTTTCAACATCATGCCGCAGTATATTTGATGAATACCTTTCAACTCATCAGAATCTTGACCGTGATATTACAGGCAGACTTGTTATCAAATGATTTAAGGCGGTATTTATATGAGGAAAAGGCCACGGGTTAATGGCGGATTTTTTGCTGCACTCGGAATAAATCTTATTTTTGACCTTGAATGGACAATTCCTGCTTGGATTCTGCTTGTGGTTCATTTCATATTCAAAATATCAATCTGGTGGTTTTTCTGTGCTTTACTTGTGTGGGTTATAGGCGTTGCAATTAAAACAGCAGTCTTTTCGTGGCTCATAAGAGAGGGTAACCGCCCAGATCCGCCTAAAGAAAACAAAAATCCTTATTCTTCAACTGAATATAAACCGAATAAATGAGGAGGTAATGCCAATGAAAAAATTAACAGCCGTTATACTTGCTCTGATTATGATGCTTACATTTGCAGCCTGCGGCGGCAAGGATAAGGCTGAAACAACAACCGAAGCTCCTTCGCAGACCGAAGAATCAAAAACAGAAGATAACAGCTCTGCAAACGACAAAGGCGGCAACAAAGAGGATGATGGCGGCGATTTGCTGATGACTCTTTATATTGACAGTGCTTCTGAAGATTATCAGAGCCTGAAGGGTAAAATCGAAACCATAAACACGGGCATAGACCCTCAGACTTCAGCCGGCTGTTTCAGGTTTATTTCGCCCAAAAACGGTGTTAAGGTCAGACTTGAAGCAATTATGTGGTCACCGATTGTTGATGAGTTTGAGGTAACCGAAACAATATTCGAAATCTCAACCGAAAAAGGCAGGATTTACGAATTTGACTGCTACGTAACCGAAACAATTCCCGATTACAGAATTGTTGCCGAGTACGGTGAAATGAACGCCGACTATTATCTGGCTATGGATGGCTATGAGGTTGTTACAAAGCTGCTGATGGTTGACGAAGGCTTTGCTCCCGAAGAAATAACCGAAGATTCACCCTTCTATAACCTCTGCGTTGCCCGTGCGGCATCGGATGTGTTTTACAATGACGGGCTTGTGAAATATGAACCTCCCGTTGTGTGGGACACTATTGCTTACGCAGTAACGCTCAATGAGTTCAAAATGAACGGTACTGAGGACTATGTGAATATGATTGGTCTTTCCGAATGGGAAGCGGATGCTTATTTCAGTACCCTTTATCCCACATTTATTGAAAGTGATACGGAGCTTCCCGAAAACGGTAACGTTGTGGCAGCGCACTTCAGCACCGGTGAAAAATATCTTGTTCAGCCGTACGCTTTTGAACGCTTCAGTACCAACGAATTTTACGGCGTAGAAGATAACGGCGACGGAACGTATTCCGTAAAAATCAGGATTGATGATTACAGATATGAGGGCTATGAGGAATTCGGTCTTGCGGTAATCGTTAAACCCGATGCAAATAATCCTTTCGGCTATGTAATCACAGATGTTATTGATTGCGATTTGCCCGTAGGATAAACATTAATTAATAAATAAATTTCTGAAAGGAGAAATTTTATATGGGACTTATTAAAGCAGGAATAGGAGCACTCGGCGGTGTACTTGCTGACCAGTGGAAGGAATTTTTCTACTGTGATTCGCTTGAAAACGACGTGCTTATGGTTAAAGGACAGAAGCGAGTAGGCGGACGTTCTTCCAACACAAGAGGCAGTGATAACATTATATCCAACGGCTCGGGTATTGCTGTTGCCGACGGACAGTGTATGATTATCGTCGAGCAGGGTAAGGTTGTTGAGGTTTGTGCAGAGCCCGGTGAATTTACATATGATTCTTCAACAGAACCTTCAATCTTCTCCGGTAAGCTTGGCGACACAATCAAGGAAACCTTCAAGCAGGTTGGTAAGAGATTTACATACGGCGGTGATACCGGCAAGGACCAGAGAGTTTATTATTTCAACACAAAAGAAATTCTCGACAACAAGTTCGGTACACCCAACCCCTTTATGTTTGAGGTTGCCAACAAAAGACTTGGTCTGTACCGTTCCGTACAGGTAAGATGTAACGGTGTATATTCCTACAGAATTACAGACCCGCTTCTTTTCTATACAAAGATTGCAGGTAATGTGGGCGATGAATACAGAAGAGAAGAAATTGACAATCAGCTCAAAACAGAGTTCATTTCAGCTCTTCAGCCTGCATTCGCAATGCTTACAGAGCTTGAACTTCGCCCTGCACAGATTCCTGCGCACACAACTGAGCTTAAGGATGCTCTTAACAAGGCTCTTGCTGTTGACTGGACAGATCGCAGAGGTATCTCCGTTGAATCCATTGCTCTTAATCCGATTACTCTTACTCCCGAAGATATGAAGAAGATTAATCAGATGGAAGATGCTGCAACAATGGGCTCAAATCCGTTTATGATGGCAGGCAGAATGACAGATGCACAGGCAAACGCAATGGAGGCTGCTGCCAACAATCCTAACGGAGCAATGATGGGCTTTATGGGAATGAATATGGCAATGGGTGCCAATGGCGGCTTCAATGCTGCACAGATGTATCAGGCAGGCATGCAGCAACAGCAGCAAATGGCGCAACAGCAGGCTGCACCCGCACCTGCACCTGCACAGGCAGTTCCTGCAGTACCTGCAACGGGATGGAAATGTGCTTGCGGTGCAACCGTAAGCGGCAACTTCTGCACAGAGTGCGGAGCAAAGAAGCCTGCAGAAGAAGGCTGGACCTGTTCCTGCGGTGCAGTGAATAAAGGTAAGTTCTGCCCCAACTGCGGCGGCAAAAAGCCTGCAGGCGCACCGCTTTACCAGTGTGACAAGTGCGGCTGGAAGCCCGAAGACCCCCACAATCCTCCGAAATTCTGCCCCGAATGCGGTGATATCTTCGACGAAAGCGACGCAAAATAATTTAACAAAAAATATAATTATAATTTTAAAGGAGATTTTTATTATGGGACTTTTTGATAAGAAAATCTGTGACATCTGCGGTGAGAAAATCGGCCTTCTCGGCAACAGAAAACTTGAAGACGGCAATATGTGTAAGGACTGTGCAAAAAAGCTTTCACCGTTCTTCAGCGACAGAAGAAGCTCTACGCTTGAAGAAATCAAGCAGCAGCTTGCCTACAGAGAACAGAATAAACAGACTCTTGCATCCTTCAGACCGAACATCACTTTCGGCGACAGCAAGAAAATCTATGTAGATACAATTAACGGCAACTTTGTTGTTTCCAACTACAGCCCCAATAACTGGGATGAAGAAAATCCTGATGTTATGCCTCTTTCAACAATTATGAGCTGCAACCTCAAGATAGATGAGGATAAGGATGAAATCTTTACTCAGGGTAAGGATGGTCAGAGAGTAAGCTACAATCCGCCCAGATACAAGTTCTACTATAACTTTATCCTTGAATTTAATGTTAATAACCCCTATTTTGATGATTTCAGAGTTCAGCTCAATAACTTCCGTATTGAAGGTATGGGCACAATGGAATACAACAAATATCAGCAGATGGCTATGGAGGTTATCAACACTCTCACACCCGGCAGAGGCGCAATGCCAAATACAGGTATGAATCCCGGTATGGGCATGAATATGGGCGGTATGAATATGGGTATGAATAACGGTATGCCTATGAATCAGGGCTATGCTCCCGCAAATGCTTACGGCCAGCCCAACCCGTATGCACAGCAGAATCCTTATGCACAGCAGCAGCCCAACCCCTACGCACAGCAGAATCCTTATGCACAACAGCAGGCTAACCCCTATGCACAGCCCAATCCCTACGGTCAGCCTCAGGCTAATACTTATGCACAGCAGAATCCTTACACACAGCAGCAGGCTAACCCCTATGCACAGCAAAATGCTTACGCACAGCAGCCTGCACAGGCTCCTGTTTCACAGAGCTGGGTTTGCCCTGCTTGTAATGCAGCAAATGAAAGTGGTGCATTCTGCGCTTGCTGTGGTTCTCCCAAGGCTAACTGATTAATGCTTTGATATTTCTATGAATAAAAAGATGAAAGTTGCGATAATCGTGATTTTGGTCGGTGCTGTTGCCATTGCCGCCGCAGTTGGTGTGTGGTATTACAAAACGAAATTTTACATACCCGATAAAGGCGGCATGGAACGTGATTTGTCGGATACAGTTGTATCCTGCTCTTATTCCACGGGCGGCGGAATGGACGGCGGCTCAATGAATATGAGAATATATCTCAACGACAAAAACGAGGTATGGTTTGAATATTATAATCAGCCGCATATCGGTGCTGAAGAAGAATCCGCAAGTTTTCAGATTGAGGATGATGCAATCCTTAAAATAAGGCAGAAATGCAGTGAGTACGGTGTTCTCGGTTGGGGTGAACTCAAGTACAGTGATGAACAGCTTCTTGATGCACCCACAACTTCCGTGAGCTTTACCTACGGTGATAACGAATATTATTCTGTTAATTCAAGCCGTGAGCTTCCGAAGAATTCAGCAGGCTTCTTCTCGGCATTTTATGAAATTCTTGATGAATACAACACACAAGGAGGTAATTAACCTTGTCAGCAATAACTGAACAGAAATGTCCGCATTGCGGAGGTGCAGTCGAATTCAATGTCGGCGCACAAAAACTCAAATGTCCATATTGCGATGCAGAGTTTGATATTGCCGCTATTCAGCAGGCAGAAGAATTTGCAGCCAATACGGTTGAACAGATTAACTGGAACTCACAGGGCTCACAGTGGGGTGCAGGCGAAACAGACGTAATGAACGTCTATGCCTGTAAATCCTGCGGCGGTGAAATCGTTGCCGATGCAACAACGGGTGCAACAAGCTGTCCTTACTGCGGCAATCAGGTCGTTATGCAGGGTCAGTTCTCGGGTGCGCTCAAACCCGACCTCGTAATTCCCTTCAAGCTCGATAAAAAAGCCGCAAAGGAAGCGCTCAAAAAGCACTTCAAGGGCAAAAAATTCGTTCCCAAGGCATTCCTTGCCGAAAACAAGCTTGACGAAGTAAAGGGCGTTTATGTTCCCCATTGGCTTTTTACCTGTGATGCGGTTGTCAACGCAACATATCAGGCTGAAAAATATAAGCATTGGTCGGACAGTAAGAACGAATACACCGAAACAACCGCTTACAATGTTTACAGAAGCGGCTCAATCGGCTTTGACAATGTTCCCGTTGACGGCTCAACAAAAATGCCCGACGACCTTATGGAGTCAATCGAGCCCTTCAATCTCAACGAAGCCGTACCTTTCAACACGGCGTATCTTGCAGGCTACCTTGCAGATAAATATGACGTTGACGCAAACCAGAGTATGGGCAGAGCAAACGAGAGAATTCAGGCAAGCGCACTTGATGCGTTTGAAGATACCGTTGAGGGCTACAATGCCGTAACTCCCATGCAGGCGGCAATGCAGGTTGCAAACGGCTCATATAAGTATGCTCTTTATCCCGTGTGGATTCTCAATGTAAAGTGGAAGGGTCAGAATCACACCTTCGCAATGAACGGTCAAACGGGTAAATTCGTCGGCAATATCCCCACGGAAGAAAAGAAAGCCAAGCTCATCGGCGGTCTCGGCGGTGCGGCTGTGGGCGCTCTTATCTACATAATTATCAACATTATTTCATCACTTTAAGGAGGTGCGGAAGAAATGACTAAAAAGATTTTTGCAATTCTCATTGCGGCTACGGTCTGCCTTTCAATGGCACTTTCCGCATCGGCTTATACAAGTCAGTATGTTTATGACCCCGAATATAATCTTTCCGACAGCGAGCTTTATGAACTCAACAACTATGCCGCAGGTATAGAAAACAAAAGCGGTTATGCTCTTATTTTCTGCATTATCTCCGATAACGGCGGTATGACAAACGAAGAATATGCTGAAGAAGCATATTACAACTATACGGATTCAAAGGATGCAGTTGTTTTTGTTCATAACGAAACAGAGAAAGTCTACAACTACTATATTGCAGGCGATGAAAAAGGAATTTTCAGCGAAGCAGTTATCAATGCAATGAAGACTGCTTATGATACAAACGAAAGCTACTACGGCGGTATTATGGGATTCTATGCGGCTGCCGAAACTGCACTTGAAGCTCCTTCTTATAACACCGCACCCATAGGCGGCAATGCGGTCACAAACGCACCCGGTTCCTATGTAACCGAGTTTGAAAAGGTTGAAAGAACTCTTCCTCTTGTTGTTGACCAGGCAAACATCATTCCCGATGACGTTGAAGCCGCACTTATCGCAAGATGCGATACAATAGCGGAAGAATACAAAATGGAAGTTGCAATCGTTACCGCTTCCGATTTCGGCGGTCTTATCGCAGAGGCTTATGCCGATGATTTCTATGATTTCAACGGCTACGGCTACGGCGAAAACGATGACGGTATGCTTGTTGTATATAAGCCCGGCGAGGAAGGCGAAAGAGAAATCTATATCACAACCCATGGCAATGGCTCAGGTGTTTTCTTTGAGGGAATCAGAGACGGCATCATTACCGATATGAAGGATTACCTCATTGCTGAAGATTACGAAAAGGCATTCAACACATACCTTGACAGAGTGGAAGAACAGCTCAAGCCCGGCACTCCCGTTATCTGGCTCTTTGTTCTTGCACTTGTCGGTGCAGTTGTCGGTCTGCTTATCACAGGCTCAATGACTTCAAAGAACAAGAGCGTTGTTGCTCAGAATCACGCAAAGGTTTATACCCGTCAGGGCAGTATGGTTGTTACGGGCGCTCAGGATGTATATGCATATTCGTTCGTTGACACAAAGCCCAAGCAGACAAGCGACAGCAGCGACGATGACTCAACGCACACAAGCTCTTCAGGCAGAACACATAGCGGTTCAGGCGCAAAATTCTAAGGAGTGATTACAATGGCACTTTTTGATATGTTCAAAAGCAAAGCGGAAAACGCTATTAAAAAGAGCGTGAATTCTGCTGTAACACAGGGCTTCAACAAAGCAACATCAGCAGTCAGCAATCTCGGCAACAAGAAAGAAAAAATTGTTTTTTCTTCTCTGCCCTCATCTTTTGAGGAATTTGCTTCTTTGCCTCAGGCGGCTCTCTCGACTCCGTTTGAAACAGCCGCAATGACCGTTCTTGCTTTCTGCTATTATCCGCAGAATAAAGACCTTGCTTTGCAGATGGTTAATTACCTCAGAGGCCCAAGACCTTTAAGCGGCGGAGATATATCCTTTATTGCGGACAGATTCCGTGACAGCGATTACGTTCCCCGTTCATATTTTGAGGGCTCAACCCCTGCAAACGATTACACACCTGCCGAGCCTTACACAATAGTTGTCAGTGAAAGTCCTTATTCATACCAGAATGAAGGTTATGCAACGCTCTATATCACTTCGGGCGGTGCAGACAGTCCCCGAAGCGTTCAGATGCGTAAGGCAAAGGACGGTAAATGGTATCTCTGGGAGCAGTTTATCCTTGTTGGTATCCGTCAGCCCGAAAGCGCAAATCCTTGGGCTTAACAGGAGGTAAAGCAAATGGAGTGTTGTACAGGAATTCAATTTGACGGTCGTTTTAACACCGAAGTGGTACAGGGTACATATAAACTGTTTACAGAAGTTAAGTTTATCGCAACTCTCAATATTGAGATCGCAGACCCTGATAAGTTCAATACTATGTTCGGCGGTCAGCTTCCCGTTGATATTATCAAGACAGATGTATCCCGTGCGGCTGAAATGACCTTTACAAAAATGTTTGCAGACGGTTGCTCTGTTGATGAACTGAAATACAAGGCAGACACACAGGCTGATTTGATTCTGCAAGACTTCGCAATTGCAGGTTGGGAAGCAAGAGCAGGTATCAGAGCAACCGCGATAAGTGATGTGCTTATCGAAATTGACCCAAAAACGGAAAAACTGCTTTCGACTGTTGCGACTATGAACATTGCTTCTGCTCCTGTTTCTGCACCAGCACCGCAGGGTAACGCTGTCTGGCAATGTGCCTGCGGCAACAGCAATTCGGGCAAGTTCTGCACCGAGTGCGGAACAAAAAAGCCTGAAGGTTGGGTCTGCTCCTGCGGTAACACAAATAAAGGTAAGTTCTGCACCGAATGCGGAAAGCCGAAAAATCAATAACCAAAGAATATTTTTTGGAGGTAAATTAAAATGAAAAAACTTTTAGCTCTCCTTATGGCTCTTGCAATGCTTCTTTCCTTTGCAGCCTGCGGCGGTAACGAAAATCCCGACACAACTCAGCCCACCGAAACAACAACCGAAGCTCCTAAGTTCGACGAAACCGTTGTTACAGACGGCAAAACCAACAAACTCACAATCAGAACTCCCATTGATGAGTTTACTTTCAACGAAGCCAACACAGAGGGCAACTTCCTTGCACAGACAAATATCGTCAAGTGCGGTACTCTTGAAAACGCAGAAGTGAATATCGGTGTTGCCTTTGCCGTCACTCATGCAGCGTATGATTCGGTTCACGATTACGTTACAAAGAGCTTCAAAAATCACACAATTTTTGAAGAAGGTAAAATCGGCGATTATATAACCTATATCCGTCAGAACGGACCTTCCGCAATGCAGATTATCGTTTGCCTCAACAACTTTGAGTTTGCTATGCTTGAGTTCAAGCTTCCTGCAGGCGCAAAGAGAGATGATTATGCAGCACTTCGTGCAGGCGAACTCTTCAAGACAGTTTATGACAACCTTTTAATTGAAGCAGGTGCGGCAGAAGATGAAGTAACAGAAGGCGGCGAGGATGCAGGCGCAGAAATCGCCCCGATTAAAACCGATAATGGTTACGTAACGGTTACTCCCGCAGGCGGCTTTATCTATGACGAAGCACAGTCGGATAACAAATCACTTACATTCACCAACACTTCTCTTGGTGCAAATGCCGCTGTTTACGTTTATGACGAGCAGAGCATGGAATACGAAGTTCAGAAAAAACAGTTCGGCTATGCATATCCCAACAAGGAATACACATCTGTAACGATCGGTGCAAACACATTTGATGCTATCGAATCCAACACAGGTGTTACATACCTTGTTGCAAAAACTTCAACTGGTAACGCAATGTATGTTATGGTATGGAGCTGCTCCGTTGAGGATGCTATGCCCGTTCTTGAAACAATAGTTATCGGTTAATAACATTTTACGGAGTGGCCGTATCGCTCGGTCACTCCTATTAAATATAAGGTGATTTTATGAAAAAAATCATAGCTTTTATTCTGGCTTTTTCTATGATTTTCTGCTTTGCTTCGTGTGCAAAGGATAAACCCGAAAATACCGTAAACGAATCAACAACAAGTGCAGAGAATAACAATTCAGCAGAAAAGAAAAATGCCGTGGAGTTTCTTTCTGTTTATACAGAAAAAGCCTATGAGTATGAAACGTACAGTGAAGATTATTACTATCTGACACAGGTAAATTATCAGAAATTGCATCTTTCCGAAGAAAACGAAAAAGAATACCCACGCCTTGCAAAAGCTCTTGATTCTTTTAATGTTGAAAAAACAGAGTTCTATAAGGATAAGGCAAAAGAACTTGATGAGTATGCATCGGAACAGCTCAATTATTATTACGAAGACGGTGAACAGCCTTCGGTTTACACCGCAAACAACGTATATTTTCTTCAAAGAGCAGATAACGTTGTTCTGAGTATCAGAAGCGATGCCGATGAGTTTTCGGGCGGTACACATCCCAACTACGGCTATAGCGGTTATAATTTCGATACCGTAACGGGTAAAGAGCTGGTTATAACCGATGTCATGACCGATATTTCATCTCTTCCTGCAATTCTTTCGGAAAAGATAAATTCAAAAGATAAATTTGCAGACGGATTTTTCGGTGCACTTGAAGAAACTCTTTCGGAATACACAGCAGAACAGTTTAACTGGACAATCGGTTATCAGGGGATAACCTTCTATTTCAGTCCCTCTGAAATTGCATCCTTTGCCGCAGGTCTTATTACAGCAACGGTATATTATGACGAATATCCGGAGCTTTTCGACAAAAAGTATACCGTTGCACCTGAATCCTATGCTGTAGCACTTTCCAAATGGAACGATGTTGAGTTTGATATTAATCCGTCTGACGGTAAAAAAGATACAATCAGTGTTGGTCTTTCGTATTTCACGGAAGAAGGCTCATATAAAGATATCAGCCTTAACCTCAATGGTGAGGAATTCACAGTTGAAGATGTTTATGCTTTCAGTGCCGAATATTATATCGTCAATTCAAACGGCAGATATTTTATTTATCTTGTGCCACACGGCTATAACGATTACACAAACATTCTTATTTATGACCTGAACGGCAATGAGATAAAAGAAGCAGGTGAACTTGACAGAACTGCTTTCGGCAGTCTGGTCTGGGAGGATGAAAACGAAGATACCTATCAGGCGAAGCTTCTTTTCAATAATCCCACTCAGCTTGTTCTTGAAACAACCTTTGATATTCTCGGAACATACGCTGCCGATAAAACCTACACCGTAAATTCCGAAACAGGTATGCCCGAATCAACCGATGAATTCTATACCATAGACGAAAGATTTGCGTTCGTTCTTACATCAAAAGAAGCTTTCAACGTTAAAATTCTTCCCGATATGAATTCTGAACTTGTCAAAGCGGGTTCTGAGTTCACACTTCTGCGTACAGACGGCAAAACCTTTGTTGATGCAAAGCTCGGTGACGGAAGAGAATGCAGAATTTATGTTGAGAGAAACAGAACGGATTATCAGCTCTGTATCAACGGAACACCCGAATATGAGCTTTTTGAAGAGATTTATTACGCAGGATAAAAGGAGATTATTTAAAATGATTAAAAAAATTACAGCAATTATACTTGCTCTCATTACTGTTTTTGCAATGATGAGCATATCAATGACTTCGGCATCAGCCGCAACAAAGGTTATTGAAATCAGTAAGCTCCCCTCAATCTATTACGGCGAAAAGCTCAACAATTCAGATCTTGCTTCTTGCTTCCCATCGCTTGACTACAATCAGGCGCCGTATTACTCGGAAGTTTTGTCAACGCATGTTCCTGATTGCGGCGGTGAGGTAGCTGACCCTGAAAAGGAATACTATGTGCTCACAACATTCTATATCGGCGGCTATGAGCTTCCCGCAGCTGATGAATTCAAGGTTGTATATGACGGCAAAGAAATATCCTATTATGATTTCAATTCATATAAGCCCAGTGACAGTGCATATTTTCTTTATAAACATGGCAGTAACGGCAAAGCAATGTGCATTTTAAGAATCAAACTCGGTGATTCTGCAACTCTCGGCACTGGTGTTACAGTTAAAAACGGCAAGGCATCTGCTTCAAATGCTGTTGTAGGCGATGCTGTAACAATCACTGCAGATCAGATTGACGGTAAGATTTTTTATTGCTGGAACATCACAGGCGCAACCCCCGAAGATTATTTTGATTCCGAAACAACATTCACAATGGGTGCTTTCAATGTTATTGCAGAAGCGGTTTACAAAGATTGTGAATGCAATTGCCATAAAGGCGGAATTGAAGGATTCTTCTTTAAATTCGTCCTCTTCTTCCAGAAGATTTTTGGTATGAATACGGTTTGCGGCTGCCAAATGAACCACAATGTTTTCGGCGATCTCTTAAAATCTCATAACTCAAACGGCGGAGCAATCCGCCGTTCTTTTTTTAAAAATATGCACTATCCGAGCTTCTTTCTCCGATTGATGACCCGAGATATGTTTTAATCGGCACAAAGGGCATCTCAAAGCTCCAGACAACAAATTATGTTCAGAGCTATGCCTGCCCGTCAATTATCGGAGTTAATAAAGAAACAGCTCAAATCCTTGCAAAGAATCTCAAATCCGCAGGAGGAAAATTCGAGCTTGTTTTCACAAGAAACGAGCAGGGGAGAAAAGAGCTTTTTAAATGCCGTAAGTTTTCATATATCAACGCAAACAGTAAGCTTGTAAAAACCAAGAAAATTGTAAAATAGCTTTATCAGAAACACAGCACCAAGGTTTACAGCCTTGGTGCTGTGTTGTTTATCGTCAATTATGATATTTCATCCGCAAAATATTCAATTTCGTTTTCTCGTTTGTAATTAAATAACCATATTATTATCTGAGCTCTGATTAATTTAGGGCTCTTCTTCGTTGTTCAGAAAACATTTTTCAAAAATTAATCTTACATACTTTCCTTGAAATTAATCAGGAGGGTAATGTAATGATAGTAAAAGTTCGCAGTCATACGGTGTATAAGATGAAGGACGGAAGGTATAAGTGTGAGGTATGGTACATAGATGAAACAGGGGAGACCAGACGCACCACCCACACCCACCCAAGTCAATCATCCATTAACAAATTCCTGAAAGACTATCCGGATGGAGAATATTACCCGGTATGCACACTCAATGAATTCTTTAAAAATATCTTTTTGGATGTGTTAGAGAAGACGGTCAAAAATACAAGTTATGTCAAATTTGTTTCTTTATTCAATTCACAGATTAAGCCTGTTATCGGTGATAAGAAAATGAAGGGAATAAAGAAGAGTGTGTTGGTGGGAGTGCTTGACGATATAGCGGGAGCAATGTCTGATAGCGTTGTTAAGGATTGTCATAAACTGCTTAAAATGATTTTCGAGTGCTATGCTGAACCTAAAGGTAAAAGGTATAACTATATGCGGTTTGTTAACTGTCCTGAATCGAGAGTCGAGAAGAAAGCGAAAAAGGGCTACTCATCCAAAGATCTTGAAAGAATCTTTGCTGTTGCAGATAGTGTTAATCCAGACACCTGTAGACCCAAGTATATGCACGGTAACGCAGTTAAGTTTATGCTGCTTACCGATATGAAGATCGGTGAGGCACTTGCGTTGACTTGGGCTGATGTTGATTTCAAAAATAGTACGATCACAGTAAATAAAACATCCTCCGAAATAAATCTTTCGGAGGACGGAAAAACGGATTATTCAATTAAATTCAAACCCCTGAGCAAAAACAGAACAAGAGTAATAACTATAACTTCCGAAATGAAGTCTGTACTTTTATTTCTCCGTAAACAAAACCCCAATTCAAAGTTTGTCATTTCTCAAAGGAATGGAGATCCTGTATCAAAGTCATATATTTCGAGGGTGATGAGAGAATGCATAAAAGAAGCGTGTGGGGGATAGTTGTTTACTTGCGTGTGGGTGTGTGATATAATCATTTAGACAAATAAGAATTTGTCGAATAGGCTAAGAAACATACCGCGCAGCCATGTATTCAAAACGCATGGCTGTTTTGTGCCTAAAAAATGTTGTCCCTAATGACAATCATTCGTGTCTGGGTCTCCAATAGTGCAAAACGGCAAGTTAGTTGGAGCTGTCACTCATGTGGTGGTGAACTCCCCGGATACCGGCTATGGCATTTTCATTGAAAATATGCTGGAAGCGGCGGGATAAACGAATGCCAGGGGCAGTTTGCCTCTGGCATTTTGGTATCGGATATTATATAATAAAATTGTAAGTGTGATCAAGATAGTTCGGGAAAACAACCTGATAAAAGAAGGTGATTGCGATGAAAAAGACTATTTTGAAATTTATTCGAATCATTCTTGGAGGGATTTTGATGTTATCTTTGTTCGGATGCTCAGTAAACAAATACGAGATTGACTATTGCGGAGCGAAATCCTCCTATCAGGGAGCAAAGAGTTCCTATGAGCCCGGTGTGGAAGTTAAACTGTATTATAAGAACTTCGCGTCGGATATGGAGTATTCTTTCTATTTGGATGGAGAATATATTCCGCTGGAGTTTGACGCCAAGGGAGCGGTTATCCGCTTTGTTATGCCGGAACATGATGTAAAGCTCGAATGCAGAGTAAGAGGATCCATGCCCACAAACGCACCGGAAAATCAGAACAACGCATCGACGGTTGTACCGGCCTTACAACGCGAATGCCCGAGCTGTCATGCGCTTACTCCGCAGGCATCAAGCACTTGCCTGAGCTGTGGGTTTGAAATAGAAAAGTATGTGGTCTGTCCGGAATGCGGCGCAGAAGTCGCCGAGAATGCAAAGTTCTGCTATGAGTGCGGCAGAAATCTCAGCGATAACGAATAAATAAGCCAAAGGAGACCAGCTGAAAATGTTGATCTTCTTTGTTTTTGTAAAACTGTTGTCCCTAATGACAATCACTCGTGTCGGGGTCGCCGATTATCCAGGATGGAAAGCTGGTGGGCGCGGTTACCCATGTGCTGGTGAATGATCCGACACGAGGGTATGGCATCTTCATAGAGAATATGTTGGATGCGGCAGGATAAATGATTTGACAGGGGCATTTTGCCCCTGTCGTTTTGCTTTTGTATGTGTTATAATTAAAAAAACTACTCTTCTGAAAAAGATTTTGTCAAGAGGGGAGGTCAACGAGCATTATGCACCAAACAAATGCGAAAAGAGGAAAAACAAGGAAGGGGAGATACCTGGTGATTGG
>JAZPYN010000004.1:0-199983 GCA_045544155.1 Acutalibacteraceae bacterium | reverse complement strand
TGCGAACAAAAAGGAGTAGAGATCATAGAGGCAGAAGCGTGTAAAGACCATATACACCTTTTAGTGTCGATACCACCTTACCTAAGTGTAGCACAATTTATGGGATATCTCAAGGGAAAAAGTACGTTGATGATTTTCGACCGACACGCAAATTTAAAATACAGATATGGCAATCGGCACTTTTGGTGTAGAGGGTACTATGTTGATACAGTCGGTCGAAATAAGAAAGTGATAGAAAAGTATATACAAAATCAACTGGAAGAAGATTTTGCAAATGATCAGATATCGCTCAAAGAATACATAGACCCGTTTACGGGTAACAAGAATAACTAAGCAAAAAACAAACAGCCGCACGTGAGCGGCTGTTTGAGATAGTAATGCGGTGTCAAACTTCAGTGCCGACTTTTAGTCGGCAAGCCAGTAGGCGGCCCTTATAGGGCCTGTGCAAACCACCAGTTCAACTGGTGGTTATGATTGAGCAACCGTTTTCAAACAGCATTGTCGCGAAGGTATGCCTGAGCGAATGTGCTCCACGGGTTTCATCTTTTTCTATGATTCCGGCATTTCTTGCCATTCTGGTCAAAGATCTACCGATTGATGCTCTTGTGGGTGATTTACCGTTTGATGTAGTAATTATAAAGGACATCTCTTTTAGTTGTATCAGAGCTTTTTTAGCCTTTGATGACATTGGAATGATACGCATACTGCTGTCAGTTTTAAGATTATTCTGTATGACTACTTCATACCTTACGTTAACAGGAATATATACAGAGGATTTGTTTATATCAATCAGGTTTTCTTTGAAATCTATATCATCCCAAGTTAGAGCCAATGCTTCACCAATTCGTATTCCGGTATAGAGCAGTAAGATAATTACAGGTGCAAAACGGTAAACCGGAGCACCGTTACTGTAGGTTCTTGAAAGTTCTTCTTCAAGCTTCTGACGTTCAGCAGAAGCTAAATAATTATGTTCGGCTAAATCAGGCTTAATATTTATTGGCAGTTCGATTCCTTCAGCAGGATTATAGCTTTGACCGCTGATTGACCTGTAATATTTGTGACAACATGTGATAACCTCATATGCTTTTTTGACAGTAGAGTAGGAGAGACCCCTTGCTGTTAAATCGTTAACCATATTCTGTATATCTTTATGTTTGATTTTGGCAATAGATATGTGACCTATTGCCGGAATGACATATTTGGTTAGTGTTGACATCTTTGTATCATAAGAACCGGCTTTGAGCTTATACTTTTCTTTTGTAAGCATCCAGTTCATAGCAAAGTTATCAAATCGTAAATCAAGGTCGCAACAGGTGTTAAGATTCAGTTCTTCTGTAAATTCTTCTATTCTGTTAATTAGTATTTCAATGGTTTTACCGCAGAATGTTTTTCTGTGTTTGAATCCATCAATGGTATAAGCTATATTTGTTTTCCATATTTTGTCTCTCTCATAATAATAAATGTTTTCACGTTTTATAGAATTGTTTGTTTCTTGAGAATTATCAATTTTCAATTAATCACATTCTTTATTTACAATATGAATCTATATCGGATATAGCTTTTGCCTTTAGTTTATTAATGATGTGTATGTAAGTGTTCTCTGTGAACCTTACGCTGCTATGACCTAAAAGTTCTGAAATGATTTTGCTGTTACAACCGTTTTCGAAAAGCATTGAAGCGAAGCTGTGTCTCAGACTGTGAACAGTACGATGTTCAACGCGACCGATTATGCCTGAATTTTTGAGCATTCTGTTGAAACATTGATATAAGTTAGTTGGATTTACTTGATCGCCGTTGCTGTCGGAAATAACATATGTGCTTCCCTTGGAAAGCAGCTTTAATTCAATAAGACACCAACGAGCTTTTGATGTCATAGGTATATACCTGAGGCTGCATGGTGTTTTGCCGCCTTTCTGTGTTATAAGTTCTATTTTACCGTTTTCATTCGTTCTTACACTGCTCTTATTGATATTAATAAGCTTATCGAAAAAATCGATGTCTTGCCAAGTCAGAGCAATGGCTTCGCAAACACGCATTCCGGTATACATTAACAGAACAAGTGCCGGTCCGTATCGGTATATTAAGTTTCCGTTGTTATCGGTTGAAAATGCTGATTCTTCAAGAAGCATCCTTTCGTCTCTAAGCAGATAACGCGGATCAGGTTTCCTTGGCTTTGGCAGAGTTATTCCTTCGCACGGATTTGAAGCTTGTTCAGATATAATGCGATAATATCTGAAACTTGCAGATATATTGAAAAATACGCTCCTTACTATTGAAGGGGAGTATCCGTCATCTGTTAGTTTGTTAATCAGGTTTTGAATGTCAGTGCTTTTTATGTCACAAAGCGGTAAGTGACCAATGTGAGGCTGTATGTATTGTCTGAATATGAATTGAGTTTTATTAAATGTTTGTGGCTTAACTTTATTCTTTTAAATTTTTTCTAACCAAACCGTAAAAAAGTTTTCATAACGTATGCTGTTTGAAAGTAAAATTAATTCATTCATGAATGTTTCGGTAACAAAATTTTCTATTTTTTCTTCTATGATTTCAATACTCTTTCCACTAAAATATTTTGTGTATCTTTCGCCGTTTTTTCAGTAGATTACATAGTTCGAAAGACTCTGACCTCTTGACTCAATTCTGGGTTCAGATATTGAATAAATTTTATTTTTCTGTTTTTCGAAATTTGTCATAAGTATACCTTGAATAATTAGATTAAATTTGATAAAAGTACAATAATTTTGTGGTGCTTTTATAGGGGAACTTTTGAGAAATTTTGAGAAATATCGAGGAAAATTTAGCTTTGGTGCTTGAAAAACGGCTCTGTATTAACGATTTTTGAGTTCGGGAAACCCGGCTGCAAAACTCTGATCCCCCAGTTCAAATCTGGGTGGCGCCTCCAAAATGAAAGTCTCAGAAATGGCTCTACAGAGCCGTTTGTGGGACTTTTTCTTTTTCGTTTTTGTCGTTAAAACAGCCGTTTTTTATTGCTGTTTTAGCAATAAAAGTGAGGTTTTTCTCAAAATTTCTCACGTTTTTCTCACGATTTACACGCATTTTACTCACAATTTACTCACTTTTACTCACCTTTACTCACAAATACTCACACTTTACCCAAGAAGCTTGTATTTAAATAATGAAAGGTATGCCGATTTATAGTTATCGGCTAACTTTATATTTACCGTTTTTTACAGTTCGGCAAACTGTTTGATTTTTTGCGGGTTTTTCTGTTCTTGTTTTTTGTATCAGCTGAAAACATCACAGGCGAATTTGGCACCATGCCTGAAGCCCTCTTTGTAGCTGCAAAGCTCTAAATCTCCGCAGATGATGCCCCAAAGGTTTACATATTCAATAAAAAGCTCTTTATCTTCGCCTGTAATCCTTTCTCGCAGTGAATTCTTAATCTTACGTAGTGAACCCATATCTTGCTTAAATGAGGCGTTTTCTTTAACATTTCGCAACTGCGGGTCTATGTTGCCATAGTAAAACTCTTCAATGAAGCTCATTGGCTTGTCCTCCTCTCTCAAAACTGTAGCTATATTTTAAAACATCTTAATGCCAAACGTCACGTTCAAAAGCGCACGAAGTTTTACGCGAATAACGAATTATGGCCGTCTATAGCGCACAAAACATCATTTTATATTTCAAAATCACAACAGGGGGATCAGAGTCTTCGTGTCTCATAGTCCCCGTATTTTTGTGCCATACGATTAATTTCGTATGGCATTATTTTTTACGTTTTTATGTAACTTTTCGACCGTTTTTTACATATATATTAAAAGGCATTTTACTCGGTACGAAATTCGGGACTTCACGCATCAAAACATGGAGTCAGAGCCTTTTATTATTGCTTTTTCAATGCATGTATACTATAATTCTATTGAGAATTTAAAAATACCATCTTTGAGGAGGTATTAAAGTGATAAATAAATTCAATGGCAGTTGGATTAAATTCTACACTGAATTTGCGAATGCTCTTTTGAAATATCGCAATAACCGTCAGGAACTTATCCGTATAATCAAAAAGGTTTTTGAATCGGTTGATATGAAATTACCAAAGCTTGAGAAAGATAATTTGGTTATTGATATCGATCCTTTTACTGTTTTTGCATTGTTCAATAAGAATTTAACTGATTTGAACAGAAAGAAAATATTAAGGGGGTTTGCAGATATATTTTCAATTGACGGTTATGACATCGAATCATTTGACGGTATTCCTATTCTGAACCCTCTAAAGGCAACTTTTTATTATTTTATTGATGAGAGAAATGATAAGGATATAGATAATTTATGGGATTTATTTGAAATGGCACTGAACTTTTCAGATGATCCAAGTCAAGACAACAAGAACAAATTCATAAGTTGTTATGATTCAGTTGTTGCGCAGAAAGGTGTCAGCTGGAACATAACAATGGGTTTGTTTTGGATAAGACCATATCTTTTTATAAATCTTGACTCAAGAAATCGTGAGTTTATTTGTGACAAAAAATATTTTCCTGAAGACTTTATTAAAAGCTTAAATGGTATCAAAACTTTACCTTCAGGTAAAGCTTATCTTGAAATCTGTGAATCTGTTAACTATCTTATAAAAAACAAGCTTGTTGAATTTAATAGTTTTCCAGAGTTATCACATATAGCTTGGATTACAACAAAAGATGGTTTTGATGTGGATTATTATGAAGGTTTCTGGCCGTCTCTTCAGGAATATAATCCGAAAATGACCGTTGAAAAATGGTTGTCTGCTCTGAAAGATCCGACAATAACTAATGAAAAGAATATAGAAATGTTCAAAATGATGCTTGAACTCGGTGGCGAAAGTACTTGTGCATATCTTGCTGAAACATACGGTAACACTCCTGCTCATTACAATAAACTCGGAAGCAGTTTCGGGGAAAAAGTTTTCAAAAAGTTCAAGTGTCCCGAGTGCCATGATAACGGCGATGTAAGATATTTCACTATTCCGTTTGTTGGTAAAGATGTTATCGAAAAAGGAAAAGAACGTTTTGTTTGGAAACTGAGACACGAATTGAAGGAGGCTCTTAAAAAGATGAAAATGGATGATATAAAAGTTACTCCTGTTGTTAAAACTGAACCTGTAACAATTGAAAAGAATACGATTCTTTATGGACCACCCGGAACAGGAAAAACATATAATACGGTTTTATATGCGGTTGCAATTATTGAAAAAACAACTGTTGATGAACTCAAAACTGAAGGTTATGATTCAGTTAAAGAGCGTTACGATAATTATAAAAATGAGGGTCTGATTGAGTTCACTACTTTCCATCAGTCATTTGGTTATGAAGAATTCATTGAAGGTATTCGACCTGTTATGGAGGATAGTAGTGTAGGCGATATAAGATATGAAATTTTTGACGGTATTTTCAAAGAATTCTGTGAAAGAGAAGCTTTGACTGAATCATACAATTTCTCTTTTGATGAAGCATGGAATTCATTGCTTGATGATATAAAATCATCTGATAATGAAATCGAAATTAAAAGAGATAGAATGAATATAACCTTAAGATGGAATGAAGTAAATCAAAAATTTTATGATACCCGAAGAGGCATGGAATATTTATATGCAAGCAGAGATACTGTTGAAAAATTCTTCAATGGCAAGTTAGATAGAGGTGAATTTAACGGTACTAAAGCACATATTTACTATTATTCTGAAGGTATTTGTAAATTACTCAAAAATAGATATCTTTTAATGCGTAGAACAGAAAACAGAAGAAACAAAGTAATAATAATTGACGAAATAAACCGTGGCAATATTTCAAAGATTTTCGGTGAACTTATAACTCTCATCGAACCTTCAAAGAGAATTGGCGCTGCAGAAGAACTCCGTGCAAGACTTCCTTATTCTAAGAAGAATTTCGGTATTCCTGACAATGTTTATATACTCGGTACAATGAATACCGCTGACCGTTCAATTGCAGCTCTTGATACAGCTCTCAGAAGACGTTTCTCGTTCATTGAGATGATGCCCGATACATCATATTTAACTGATGTTATGATTGGTAATATTTCAGTAAGAGCACTTCTTGAAAAACTTAATGAAAGAATAGAAGCTTTGTATGACCGTGAACATACAATCGGTCATGCTTATTTCAAAGAAGTGAAGGAAGATAGAACGATTCATACTCTTGGAAAGGTTTTTGAAAAGAAAATCATTCCCTTGCTTCAGGAATATTTCTACGAGGATTATGAAAAAATCAGACTCATTCTCGGTGATAATCAGAAAAAGAATGAAGAACCGTTGTTTATTGAAGCTGTAAAGGTTAACGATAAGAAACTGTTCGGTAATTATAGTTTTGATGATGAGGATAAAGTAACTTACACCATCAACGATTTCGCTTGTTATGACCCCGACGCATACTGCTATTTAGGATAAAGAGGTAATGAAATGAAGCCCACTTACAGAATAACTGAATACGGCTCATTTGTTGCAGACAAAAATGTTGACGGAGCAAATTATATTCCGCAGAAAACATTTGACGAACTGAAAAGGTTCATTCTGCTCAACAGAGATAATTCAGATGACGGTCTGGAACTGATGGGCATTTCATACAAAAAAGGTGTCGGCGAAGTTATCACAGCCAAAAACTATGTTGGTATGATTTCAATGAAAGACGGGACAACGGTTGAGATCTTACCTAAAATCTGCTCAAAGATCGATGATAAAGATGGTTCTGAAGCGAAGAAGCTTATTGTAAGAATGCTTAAAACTCTTCGTAAATCACCGTTTAAAAACGTTCAGACATCAACTGTGAACATTGCGAAAATTGATATATTTGAGATTTTTATTCGAATGTTTATAGAAGAAATCTTTTCAATTGTCAAGCACGGTCTAAAATGTACTTACGATACAGTTGAAGAAAACAGTAGCAGATTCAAAGGTAAAATGCTGTTTTCAAAGCAAATCAAGTTTAACTTTGCTCATAAAGAACGAAGTTACGTTGAGTATGATGAATTCAATACCAACAGACCCGAAAATAGACTGATCAAATCAACATTATTACTTCTTTACAGACTGACAAAATCATCTAAAAACAAAACAGATATCAAAACACTTCTTAACGCTTTTTCTGAAGTGCCTGAATCTGTGAATTATGATACGGATTTCTCAAAATGTATTTCAGACAGAAACACAAAAGATTATAGCCGAGCGATGATTTGGTGCAGGATTTTTCTCAAAGGAAAAAGCTTCACTTCTTTTGCAGGAAGTGAGGTTGCATATGCTCTTTTGTTCCCGATGGAAACACTGTTTGAGAGCTATATCGCTTGTCTCATCAAAAAGGAAATTAACTCCGATGAATACAATGTTTCTGCACAGGATAAATCTTATCATCTGTTTGAAAAGCCTGAAGAAATATTCAGCCTGAGACCGGATATTGTTATTACAAGCAAATCTGATGAAGACAAAACAGTTTACGTTATGGATACAAAATGGAAACTGTTGAAAAACAACCCACCAACTTATGGAATTTCACAGTCCGATATGTATCAGATGTATGCTTATCAGAAGAAGTATAAAGCAAAAAATGTAACGTTGATTTATCCTATGACAGATGTTGTTCCGTACACTTCCGAAATCAGTTTTGATTCAGGCGACGGAGTAACAGTAAATGTAAAGTTTGTGGATTTGTTTGATATTAAAAATAGTATAAAAAACATTTTACATTTTTGATTTGTAGCGGTTGTCAGTAGGACAGCCGCTATTTTTATTAAAAATTAGTAAAACTCAATCTTTTTTGTTTTTTTGCGTAACTTTTCGACCAATTTTGACATATATCTAAAGGCTTTTTTACTCGGTACGAAAATCGGGACTTCACGCATCGAAACAGAGGAGTCAGAGTCTTTTTCTGTTGCATTTTGACATTACTTGTAATATAATAAATTCTGTATAAGTAGATTAATTTTTAAGGACGGTATTACCATGGTTACAGGTGAGCTTAAAAACAGAATTGACAGCCTTTGGGATATATTTGCAGCAGGCGGACTTGTTAATCCGCTTGATGTTATTGAGCAGATTACTTACCTGATGTTTATCCGTGACCTTGACGATGCGGACAAGCTCAGGGAGAAAGAGAGCCTTATGCTCGGTCTGCCTCACGAGAGCATTTTTGCCGACGAGGTTGAAATCGGCGACCGTAAGGTTGACGGCAAGCAGCTCAGATGGTCAACGTTCCGTGATTACCCTGCGGACAGAATGTATTCCGTTGTGCAGGAAATGGTTTTTCCGTTTATAAAGAACCTTCACGCCGATAAAAACAGCGGCTATTCAAAATATATGAGTGATGCCATATTCAAGCTGCCGACTCCGTTGCTGCTTGATAAGGTTGTCAACGCCCTTGATGAGATTTATGAGCTTATGGCTGTTGAACAGGGCGGCGACACCAAGGGCGATACATACGAATATCTGCTTTCAAAGATTGCACAGTCCGGTCTTAACGGTCAGTTCAGAACACCGCGCCACATTATCAAAATGATGGTTGAAATGATGGACCCCAAGGCGGATGAGATTATCTGCGACCCTGCCTGCGGTACGTCGGGCTTCCTTGTTGCTGCCGGAGATTATCTCAAGGAGCATCGCAAGGACGAAATATTCTTTGACCGTGCGGCAAAGGATCACTATATGAACCATATGTTCTTCGGCTACGATATGGACAGAACAATGCTTCGTATCGGTGCGATGAATATGATGACCCACGGTATTGACAGCCCGACAATCGAATACCGTGACAGCCTTTCTGATAAGAATTCGGATAAGAATAAATATTCCCTTGTTCTGGCAAATCCGCCTTTCAAGGGCAGCCTCGATTATGATATAGTTTCGGCTGATTTGCTCAAGGTTTGTAAAACGAAGAAGACAGAGCTTCTTTTCCTCACCTTGTTCCTTCGTATGCTTAAAATCGGCGGCAGATGCGCCTGCATCGTTCCCGACGGTGTTCTTTTCGGCTCATCAACCGCACACAAGGCAATCCGCAAGGAGATAATAGAAAACAACCGCCTTGAAGCGATTGTTTCAATGCCTTCGGGTGTGTTCAAGCCCTATGCCGGTGTTTCCACCGCGATTATGGTGTTCACAAAAACAGGTCACGGCGGCACGGATAAAGTATGGTTTTACGATATGAAGGCTGACGGTTTCAGCCTTGATGATAAGCGCACACCCGTTGCGGAGAACGATATCCCCGATATTATCGCAAGATTCCGCAACCCTGACGGCGAAGCAGAAAGAGAGCGCACCGAGCAGAGTTTCTTTGTGCCCAAGCAGGAAATTGTTGATAACGACTATGACCTTTCGATCAACAAGTATAAAAAGACGGAGTATGTAGCCGTTGAATATCCGCCCACAAGCGAGATTATTGCCGAGCTTTATGCTCTTGAAGATGAAATTGTAAAGGGTCTTAAAGCGTTGGAGGAAATGATTTAATGGCAAAAAAACATCCCAAAACAGTTGTCAATAATATTGATTCTGTGAATATTGAAATTGATTACAAGAAACTTGCAAGGGAAATTGTAGCAGCGCAAGAAGAAGCTAAAATGCAGAAAAAACGTCCTAATCGATTTCGAGCAGGAGTGATGGCTGTAGCTAACACTATGATACCTATAATTGTTGCTGTATTTGCATTACTTGCGTGTATCGTAGTATGGACAGAATTTGCAACCGAACCAAAACACAGCTTGCTTGGATATATTGTTTATACGTTGATTTTTATAGTTGTTGTCATAGTTTCGATTTGTTGTAGTGTTGAGTCATGGAAAGATGATGATGAAAATGCAATGCAACATTTCAACTCAAATGTTGCATTGGTTGCTTTAATCATTTCATTTATTGCATTTATGAAAGGTGTGGGATGATGGCAAGATTAGGCGATTATGTGAATATCAGAACAGGAAAACTGGATGCAAATGCTTCATCTGAAAATGGTGCGTATCCTTTTTTTACTTGTTCTGTTACACCGTTGAAAATTGATACATATAGCTATGATTGTGAATGTGTTTTAGTTGCCGGTAACGGTGACTTAAATGTCAAATATTATAACGGTAAATTTGACGCTTACCAAAGAACATACATAATTGAAAGCAAAGATAAATCAATACTTACTGTTCCATACCTTTATTGTTTCCTTGACAAATATGTTGAAACATTGAGAACTCAAGCAATAGGCGGAGTTATCAAGTATATTAAACTTGGAAATCTGACGGAAGCACAAATTCCGATAGTTTCATTAGAGGAACAAAACAAAATAGTTTCCGTATTAGATAAAGCGAGTAGACTTATTGATGATAGGAAACAACAACTTGCAAAGCTTTATGAACTCGTTAAAGCCCGATTTGTCGAGATGTTTGGAGACCCCGAAAGTAATACAAAAGAATGGCCTAAAGACATATTATCAAATCATTTGAATGTCGTTGGCGGATATGCATTCAAGAGTGATTTGTTTTTAGAAGACGGAATTCCAGTTTTAAGAATTGGCAACATTAATGCAGGTTATTTCCAATCAACGAATATGGTGTACTGGAATCACGATAATAGTTTATCAAGATATATGATGTATCCTGGTGATTTAGTGATGTCTTTGACTGGTACCGTAGGCAAAGACGATTATGGAAATGTTTGCATATTAGGTGATGATTATAATTGTTATTATCTTAATCAACGAAATGCCAAACTGGAATTATTTCAATCCCTTAATAAATATTATCTGTCTCAAATATTGAAGTTTTCCGCAGTAAAGAAAAAACTAACGGGAATTAGTCGTGGTGTGCGACAAGCAAACATCTCAAACAAAGATATCCTTAATCTCGAAATACCTATCCCACCAATTGAACTTCAAAACCAGTTTGCCGCCTTTGTCGAACAACTCGACAAATCAAAATTTGCTGTGCAAAAGGCTCTTGATGAAGCACAAACCCTATTTGACAGCTTAATGCAACAATATTTCGGATGAAATATAATTTATATGTCATAGAATAACACTTTCAAATCCGTGTTAAGGTAGTTAATCTGTTTAACTGCATAAGTACAAATTACTCTGTAAATAAAAGTAGCCAAAAGGTAGCTGAAAGGTGTACTTTTGGTTGCTTGTACATAATCAACCGATGCGGTATGATTATAAAAAAATCACGGAGGTGTAATATGAACGGTATAAACTTATCAATGGATATCGATCCCGTTGATAAATATGAAAAAGCTAAAAAAGACTTGATACAAGCCAAAAAGTCTTTTTTGGAACTAACACCGCAAGAAAGGAAAAAACTGGTTTATTAATTTCTTGATGCCGAAAAAGCGAGGCAAGTCCTTATGACTTTCCAACACTTTTAGGATAAAACAAAGGATGTGAAAGAGCATGAATATAACAATTATGATAGGAAACGGATTTGATGTTTCTTTTGGAATTGAATCATCATATTCAAGTTTTTATAAATGGTATTGCCACCAAAAAAGCGATATACCTCATATTGATGAATTCAGAAAAAGCATCAATAACGAAATAAACAGCGATATACCGCCCGAAAAAAGAATGTGGGCTGACTTTGAAGTGGGATTAGGTAAATATACCAGAAATTTTACCCCCGATAATGTCAATAAATATTTAGAATGTCATTCTGATGCAATAAAAAGCATCCGCAAATATCTTGTTGATCAAGATGAATCCTTTGTAGTTTCAGATTTCTCAGAGAATAGCTTTTTATCATTTGTAAAGAGTTTGTGCAATTTTTATGATGAAGTATCAGATATTGACAAAATACCAATAAATCGTATTTTGAATAATAATTCACTTGAAAATCGAAATATTGCTTTTGTTACTTTTAACTACACTAAAACGCTTGAAAAAATAATTAGTAAAATTCCGGATGCAGCGTTCTCATCTTGGCAACGAAATGGAAAAACATATTCTTATACATTAAACCGAAATGTTATACATGTTCATGGAACAACTGACAACTCACTAATTCTGGGAGTAAATGACGAAACCCAAATAGAAAACAAGGAGTTATTAAATACACCTCAATTTAAAGAGATGATGGTGAAGGCTGAAAGCGTAGAACTTATGGGGCACTTGTGGCAAAGGGATGCTGAAACTCAAATATCAAGAAGTTCATTTGTGTGTATTTTAGGCATGTCCATAGGCGAAACAGATGCAAAATGGTGGAAAAAGCTCATTCAATGGATGAAAGCCGATGGTTCAAGACGTATATTACTATATTGGTTTGAAAAGGACCCCCCTGAGTCGTATAACACTATTGAGCAAATACAATGCATCGATAAAGCAAAAGAAAAACTTTTGTCTTTCACAAAATTGGCATCAGCAGAAAAATCAGAATTAAAAAAACGAATTTGTGTTATAATTAATACTTCCAAATTTCTAAAGTTGCCAAAAGATATTTCTCAAACCGAAGACTCTCTTGATACAGCGGGTTAAAGATGATATAAACAGGTGATTTTATGACCAACTTTGATTTCTTGACGCAGGATTCACAATTTAATACGTTTTCGTCGGTTGCGGTGTCTGCGGAGAAGATTTTACATATCGATGCTGCGGCTTGTGTTATCAACTGCCGCCGTGCTATGGAGTTTGCGGTCAAGTGGATGTATTCTGTCGATAAAGAGCTTGATTTGCCGTGGCAGGATACGCTCGTCAGCCTTATGAATACGGATGAATTCCGCCGGATTGTCAGCGACGATGTATGGCGCAGGATGGATTTAATCCGCAAGCTCGGCAACAATGCCGCCCACACGGGCAGGGTCATTACAACCGAGCAGGCTCAGCTCTGCCTTGAAAACCTCTTTGTGTTTATGGATTTTATCGCTTGCTGCTACGGCAAAAACTATGAAGAAAAGCAGTTTGATGCAACGCTTATCGATAAACACACCGAAACGCTTATTGATAACGCTGTTGAAATCAACTTTGAACAGCTCCTTGCCGAAAACAAGGCACTTAAAGAGGAGCTGACCGCCCGCCGTAACGAACAGCAGCAGGCTTATGTGCCCAAGCCCCTTGACCTCACCGAATACCAGACACGCAAGTTTTATATTGACGCAATGCTTGTTGACGCCGGCTGGATTGAGGGCAAAAACTGGATTAACGAGGTTGAGCTTGTCGGTATGCCCAACGGCGCAGGTGTCGGCTATGCAGACTATGTGCTTTACGGTGATGACGGCAAGGCTCTTGCCGTTATTGAAGCAAAGCGTGCCTGCAAGGACGTTGCTGTTGGCCGTCAGCAGGTAAAGCTGTATGCCGATTTGCTCGAAAAGAAGTACGGCAGACGTCCCGTTATGTTCCTCACCAACGGCTTTGAAACACGCATTATTGACGGTCAGTACCCGGAGAGAAAGGTTTCCTCAATCTACTCAAAGCGTGACCTTGAAAAGCTGTTTAATCTGCGTACTATGCGTATAAGCCTCAAGAACGTAACTGTTGACCCGACCATTGCCGGCAGATATTATCAGGAGGGTGCAATCCGCGCCGTATGCGACAGCTTTGACAGCAGAAACCGCCGCAAGGCTTTGCTTGTTATGGCTACCGGTTCGGGTAAGACAAGAACGGTTATTGCACTCACAAAGGTTCTGCTTGAACACGGCTGGATCAAAAATATTCTTTTCCTTGCGGACAGAAATTCACTTGTAACTCAGGCAAAGCGTGCTTTTGTCAACCTGCTGCCGAATTTCTCGGTAACCAATCTCTGCGAGGAAAAGGACAATTATACCGCACACGGTGTATTTTCAACCTACCAGACAATGATGCATTGCATTGACGAAATAAGGGATGAAGACGGCAAGCTTTTCACCTGCGGCCATTTTGACCTTATCATCTGCGACGAAGCACACCGTTCAATTTATAACAAATATAAAGACATATTCAATTATTTTGATGCTCCGCTTGTCGGTCTTACTGCAACACCCAAGGATGAAGTTGAAAAGAACACCTATGAGGTTTTTGAGCTTCAGAGCGGTGTCCCGACCTATGCCTATGAGCTTTCACAGGCTGTTGCAGACGGCTACCTTGTTGACTATATGTCAATTGAAACAAAGCTGAAATTCATTGAGGAAGGCATCGTTTACGACGAACTTTCCGACGAAGACAAAGCCAAGTATGAGGACACGTTTGAAAACGAAAACGGTGAACTGCCCGACAAAATCAATTCCTCCGCACTCAACGAATGGGTATTCAACGATGATACAATCCGTGAAGTTCTCAATGTACTTATGACAAACGGAATCAAGATTGATTACGGCAACAAAATCGGCAAGTCGATAATTTTTGCAAAGAACCACCGCCACGCCGAAGAGATATTGAAGATGTTTAACAGAGAATATCCGCACCTCAACGGCTACGCAATGGTTATAGATAACTACACTAATTATGCACAGAGCGCAATCGATGATTTTTCTGATCCGAAAAAGCTTCCGCAGATTGCGATTTCTGTCGATATGCTTGATACGGGTATTGACGTGCCCGAAGTGCTTAACCTTGTGTTCTTCAAAAAGGTTATGAGCAAGGCAAAATTCTGGCAGATGATAGGCAGAGGCACACGTCTTTGCCCCGAACTGCTTGACGGTGAAGACAAAAAGATTTTCTACATTTTCGATTTCTGCGGTAACTTTGAATTCTTCCGCACAGGAGGCAAACCGACAGAATCCGCAAATATGCTTGCTGTTCAGGGTGCAATCTTCAACCTCAAGGCGCAGATTGCCTTCAAGCTTCAGGATATGGATTACCAGACCGACCAGCTTATTGCTTTCCGCAAGCTGATTGTTGAAGATCTGGTCCGCAAGGTTAAGGAGCTTAACAGGGATAACTTTGCCGTTAAGCAACACCTTCGCTATGTTGAGAGATATTCCGACGAACAGAGCTATAACGCACTCACTTACGAAAACACACTTGAGATAAAAGAAGAAATTGCACCGCTTATCATTCCCGATAAAGACGATGCAAAGGCTTTGCGTTTTGATGCGCTGATTTATGGAATTGAGCTGGCTTATCTCGTAGGCAAAAAGTATGCTAAGGCAAGAAGCGATCTTTTCAAAAAGGTCGGTGCACTTGGCAAAATTTCAACTATTCCCGAAATCGATGTTCAGAAACCTCTTATAGAAAAAATCTTGCACACCGACTATGTTGAAACCGCAGGCATAAACGAGTTTGAACATATCCGTGAAAACCTTCGTGATTTGATTAAGTATATTCAAACGGGTGATATAGAGCCTTACCACACAACATTTGATGATGAAATAATTTCAGTTGAATGGCACGAATCCGAGCTTGAGAATGATGATCTGAAGGATTATAAAGCTAAGGCAGAATACTATGTCCGTCAGCATCAGGATAACGAGGTTATTGCCAAACTCAAGAGCAACGTTCCGCTGACAGCAGATGATGTGAAAGCACTTGAGAATATTCTCTGGAGCGAGGTCGGTTCAAAAGAGGAATATGAAGAAACCTACGGCTCACAGCCGTTGGGTGAATTTGTCCGAAGCATAGTCGGTCTTGATATGAATGCAGCGAAAGAAGCCTTCGCCGAATATCTGAACAATGCAAATCTCGACAGCAGACAGATTTATTTCGTCAACCAGATTGTTGAGTATATTGTTCACAACGGTATGATGAAAGACCTTTCCGTACTCAGAGAAACCCCGTTTACAGATAAGGGCAGCATCGTCGAAATCTTTACGGATATCACCGTCTGGGAAGGTATTAGGAAGATAATCGACAGAATCAATGCCAACGCAGCAGCATAATTAACATTGAAACATACTATTTTATGTGGTATAATATTACCATCAATTGTGTGAGGCAGAATAAATGGTACTTGAAAATAAATTAGGAATAACCAGTGCACCTGAACTTGCTGAAGCTGAAGAAAGAATCAGCAAGAAAAAGGCAGTAGAGCTTTTTGAAAGCGGTACATTGGACAGACTTGAACCCGGTAAGGTCTCTTCACTGAAATCTATCCATAAATACATTTTGGGCGATATTTAGCCTTTTGCCGGAGAAATCCGTACAGTAAATATAGCCAAGGGTAATTTCCGCTTTGCACCCGTGATGTATCTCGAAGCTTCGCTTGAAAATATTGAGAAAATGCCTCAATCAACATTCGATGAAATCGTTGAGAAGTATGTGGAAGTGAATATCGCTCATCCGTTCCGTGAAGGCAATGGCAGAAGCGCTCGCATATGGCTTGACTGCATTCTAAAAAAAGAAATCGGCAAGGTTGTCGACTGGAGTCAGGTTGATAAAGAGGATTATCTTCTTGCAATGGAGCGCAGCCCTATAAGAAATATTGAAATCAAGCATGTTCTCAAAAATGCACTTACCGATAGAATCAATGACCGTGAGGTCTTTATGAAGGGTATTGACCACAGTTATTATTACGAAGGCTATACGACATATAAAGCAGAAGAACTATAATTTTCATTATTGAGCTCTGATTTTTCAGAGCTCTTTTCAATTCCTGCAAATTCCTCTTGACATTTAATCCGTACAGGAGTATTATAAAGAAACGAACAAATGTTCTGTAACAAATCAAGGAGGGATATGCAGTGGTAAGAAAAGTGTATGTGGATGTTGTAGCATGGCACGGCAAAGACGGCAAGAGCCGTCCGCTGTGTATTCTTTGGGAAGATGGCTCAGTTTATGTTGTGGAACGCCTGCTTAACCGATGTAAAGCAAAATCGGTGATTGTGGGTGGGGGAGATATAAGATATACAGTGCAGATAAACGGCAAAGAAACGTTTCTGTTTGAAGAAGACGGAAGATGGTTTGTTGAGGCAGGAAGGCGTTAAGGAGTGTGTACAATGTCAGATAAGATGTACTGCTGCATAGATTTAAAATCCTTCTATGCATCGGTTGAATGTGTTGAGCGTGGGCTTAACCCCATGACAACCAATCTTGTTGTAGCTGACCCTACAAGGGGTAACGGCTCTGTTTGCCTTGCCATAACTCCTGCAATGAAAAAACTCGGCGTCAAAAACCGTTGCAGAGTGTTTGAGATTCCGAAGAATATTGAATATATCACCGCTATGCCTCAGATGAGGAAATATATGGAAGTATCGGCAGATATCTATTCGGTCTATCTTCGCTATGTCAGCCCGGAAGATATCCATGTTTATTCAATTGACGAGTGTTTTATTGATATCACAGACTATCTGAAACTGTATAAGAAAACAGCCCTTGAGTTTACAATTATGCTTATGGATGCCGTGTTTTATGAAACAGGTATTCCTGCATCTGCAGGTATAGGACCCAATCTGTTTCTCTGTAAAGTTGCCCTTGATGTAACCGCAAAGCATTCTCCGAATTTTATTGGCATTCTGGATGAAGAGAGCTTCAAAGAAAAAATATGGACTCACAGACCTATAACCGATATATGGAACATTGGCAGGGGAATTGCAAAACGGCTTGAGCATTACGGCATATATGACCTGAAAGGTGTTGCGGAATGTCCCGAAGACCTGTTGTACAGAGAGTTCGGTGTCAATGCCGAGTTTCTGATTGACCACGCACATGGTATTGAGCCTTGTACAATTAAAGAGATTCACGAGTATAAGTCCAAGAGCAGTTCTATATCCAACGGTCAGGTCTTGTTTGAAGATTACAGCTTTGATGATGCTTTTACAATTGTCAAAGAAATGGTGGATTTGCAGGTGGATGAACTGATTGAAAAACACCTTGTAATTGACTCAATTTCACTTCATATCGGTTACTCAAAGGACACCAACCGTTCAACAGGCGGCACAAGGAAGATAGGGGAGTTCACCAACTCTTTCAAGAAGATAATGGGTTACTTTGAGTCGCTGTATAAAGAAACCACTAATCCAATAGCACCTATACGCAGAATAACAATAGGGCTTAACAATTTGCAGGATGACTATATGGCTTCAATATCCCTTTTTGATGATGTTGAGGCACAAGAGAAAGAGAAGAAGCTTCGTGAAACTGTAGTTGATATAAAGAAAAAGTACGGCAAGAATATTATTCTCAAAGGTATAAGCTATACAGAAAAAGCAACGGCACGCAGCAGAAACAAGATGGTAGGAGGACATAACGGTGGCGATTAAAAAAGCAGACAGAGCAAGACAGTTTATGCCGTTTGCAGCTCTTACCGGATATTATGAGGTAATAAAGCAGCGTGAAAAGATAATTGAGCCGAGAAAAGAGCTCTCCGAAGATGAGGCGGAAATCCTATCAAGTAAGCTCGGTAATATTCAGAAAGGTATGCTGGTAACTATCACTTATTACAAAGAAGAATGTTACGAATCACTAACAGGTCTTGTCTCAAACATAGACCCGGTCTACAGAACAATAACGATTGTTAAAACGAAAATAGCGATTGATGATGTGTCTGACATAAGAACAGAATCCGACCAAACGAGCTCCGATTGATTTCAGAGCTCATTGTTAGTTTTATAAATTTATTAAATGACAGTTGAAAATTCTGAATAATAGGTATATACTTTAATATGTATATTCGTAATTATTTCCCATATTGATTTATGGAGGTTTTTTGATATGAAACGAACTTTTAAAAAGGCTGTATCTGTATTCCTTGTTGTTGCGATGCTGCTTTGTGCCGCACCGCTCGGCGGCTTCGTCGGGCTTGATTTACCGGGCCTGTTTGATTTCAGAGCCGAGGCTGAATCATACAGCGGTACTTGCGGCACCAATCTCACCTGGTCGCTTGATACAGACACAGGTGTGCTTGATATCACCGGTACAGGTACTATGACAAACTGGATTACATCTTCAAAAGTACCGTGGGGTTCTTATCGCAAAAGAATCAAAACCGTCAATATTTCAAGCGGCTTAACAAGTATAGGCGATCATGCGTTTGAGGTTTGCACGAACCTTGCGAGCGTAACAATCCCCGACAGCGTAACAAGCATAGGCAAATCTGCGTTTGACGGTTGCACGAGCCTTACGAACGTAACGATTGGTGACAGCGTAACAAGCATAGGCGATTATGCGTTTAGAGAATGCACGAGCCTTACGAGCGTAACGATTGGTAACAGCGTGAAAAGCATAGGCTCTTCTGCGTTTAGAGAATGCACGAGCCTTACGAGCGTAACGATTGGTAACAGTGTGAAAAGCATAGGCTCTTATGTGTTTGACGGTTGCACGAGCCTTACAAATATAACAGTAGATAAATCAAACACAGCATTTTCATCTGATGAATACGGTGTATTGTTCAATAAAGATAAAACTCAGCTTATACATTATCCTATAGGAAATGAACGCACAAGCTACACAATCCCCGACAGCGTAACAAGCATAGGATCTTCTGCGTTTGAGGGTTGCACGAGCCTTGCGAGCGTCATAATCGGCAACAGCGTGACAAGCATAGGCGGTTATGCGTTTGCCTATTGCGAGACCCTTACGAGCGTAACAATCCCCAACAGCGTAACAAGTATAGGCTCTTATGCGTTTAGAGATTGCACGAGCCTTGCGAGCGTAACAATTGGTAACAGCGTAACAAGCATAGGCAATTATACGTTTTCCGGTTGCTCCGCTCTCAAAGATGTTTATTATAACGGCGATATCAGCAGTTGGCTTAATATATCGTTCAGTTCAGTGTATTCTACCCCCTTGTATTACGGAGCAAAGCTTTATTTTGACGGTGAGCTTGCAACGGATATTGTTATTCCCGACGGTATAGAATCTATTAACAATTTTGCGTTTTACGGTTGCACGAGCCTTACGAGCGTAACAATCCCCGACAGTGTAACGAGCATAGGTAATTCTGTGTTCAAAGGTTGCACGAGCCTTGCGAGCGTAACAATCCCTGACAGTGTAACGAGCATAGGTGATTCTGTGTTCAGCGGTTGCACGAGCCTTGCGAGCGTCATAATCGGCAACAGCGTGACAAGCATAGGCGAATCTGCGTTTTACGGTTGCAAGAGCCTTGCGAGCATAACAATCCCCGACAGCGTAACAAGCATAGGCGAATCTGCGTTTTCCGGTTGTACTAGCCTTGTGAATGCAACAATCCCTGACAGCGTAACAAGTATAGGCAGATCTTCGTTTTCCGGTTGCTCCGCTCTCAAGGATGTTTATTATACCGGCGATATCAGCAGTTGGCTTAATATATCGTTTAATTCATATAATTCTAACCCTTTATATTACGGAGCAAAGCTTTATTTTGACGGTGAGCTTGCAACGGATATTGTTATTCCCGACGGTATAGAATCTATTAACAATTTTGCGTTTTACGGTTGCACGAGCCTTACGAGCGTAACAATCCCCGACAGTGTAACGATCATAGGTAATTCTGCTTTTGACGGTTGCACGAGCCTTGCGAGCGTCATAATCGGCAACAGCGTGACAAGCATAGGCGAATCTGCGTTTTACGGTTGCAAGAGCCTTACGAGCGTAACAATCCCCGACAGCGTAACAAGCATAGGATCTTCTGCGTTTAAGGGTTGCACGAGCCTTGCGAGCGTCATAATCGGCAACAGCGTGACAAGCATAGGCAATGATGCGTTTTACGGTTGCAAGAGCCTTGTGAATGCAACAATCCCTGACAGCGTAACAAGTATAGACAGTTCTTCGTTTTCCGGTTGCTCAAATCTTGTGTTGGAGCTAAAAAAAGGTTCTTATGCAGAAACCTATGCGAACAAAAATAATATTCGGCACTATTATATTTATGACGGTTCGGAAGATAAAACAGTTTCGGTTACCGTAACCTCTAATCTCAGCTTTGAAATTAATAAGGAAACATATACTATGACTATTAACTGTTCAGGTAATATGCTTTCTTTTGCTGCCGGCGATGCACCGTGGTTACCCTATAAGGAGTATATCAGGCATATAGTAATTAATGACGGATGTACAAGTATAAGTGCGAATGCATTTGAAAATATGCACGGGCTCAAAAGCATCACAATCCCCGATAGTGTAACAAGTATAGGCGATTATGCGTTTTCCGATTGCAAGATCCTTACAAGTATTACAATCCCCGATAGTGTAACAAGTATAGGCGATTATGCGTTTTCCGGTTGCACGAGCCTTGCGAGTATAATAATCTCCGATAGCGTAACAAGCATAAGCGATTATGTGTTCCGAAACTGCACGAGCCTTACGAGCGTAACAATACCCGACAGCGTAACAAGCATAGGCGATTATGCGTTTGACGGTTGCACGAGCCTTACGAGCGTAACGATTGGTAACAGCGTGAAAAGCATAGGCTCTTATGTGTTTATGGGTTGCACGAGCCTTACAAGCGTAATAATCCCCGACAGCGTAACAAGCATAGGCGATTATACGTTTTATAACTGTACGGGAATTACCGAGCTAACAATACCCGTATCCACAAAAATATATAACAACTCACATATATTTTATAACTGCACAAATATTGAAAAAATAACACTCACAAAAGGCAACGGAACATTCCAGAATTACGGAACAAGTACGTCTTCATCCTCAATCACTTGTTATCAGTACACTCCGTGGTACATAAGCCGTGAAAAATGCACCGAAGTTATAATTGAAGACGGTGTTACCGGCATCGGCGATTATATGTTCTATAACTGTGCTGAACTTGGTAATATCAGCCTGCCGATAAGTGTTAAGTCAATCGGCAACAATGCTTTTGTCAGCTGTCAGAAGCTTGAAAAACTTAAGGTATATAACCGCAACTGCGAGTTCGGAGAAACCGCAACAGGATATTACACAACAATCGTCGGCTATGCAGGCTCAACTGCAGAAGCTTATGCAAATGCAAACGGCTTTGATTTTGAATTAATTCCTGAAGATGACCACGAACACATTTACAGCAATTCCTGCGATAATGAATGTAATATATGCGGTTATATAGATCCTGACAGAAGTCATGTTTTTGCTAACGACTGTGACCCTGAATGTGATGTGTGCGGATATACAAGAACCGAACTTGTACATACATATACAAATGATTGTGATCCCGATTGTGACTTGTGCGGATATATAAGAACGGACCTTGTACATACATATACAAATGACTGTGACCCCGATTGTGACTTGTGCGGATATATAAGGTCAGACCTTGAGCACAAGGATGAAAACGCTGACGGAAAATGCGATGTCTGCGAAACATATATTTCGGATATTCAGGTCGGAGTTACACAAAATGTAAAGGTTACTGCCGGCAAAACAGTACTGCTGAAGTTTATACCCACTCAATCCGGTGTGTATACTTTCTCTTCTTCAAGCAGCTCCGATACCTACGGCTATATCTATGATGCCGACCAGAAACAGCTTGCAAGTGATGATGACAGCGGCGGCAACGGCGGCAATTTCTCAATCACATACACCTTGAAAAAAGGAACAGTATATTACCTTGGTGTAAGGTTTTACAATTCATCTTCGTCAGGTGAAATCCCCGTTAAGCTCAGCCTTGATCAGATAATCTGCGACCATATCAACACTCACCCCGAGCATCTGGACTCCACATGTGCACAAACAGGCTATGATAAGGTTATATGTGACGATTGCGGCGATACGGTATCTATAACGGTAATAGCGACACTTCCCCATACATACAAGACGATTGTAGCTGAGCCGACCTGCGTTGACGAAGGCGTTGTGGTTTGTCTGTGTTCAGCTTGCCGTTATGCGTATATTGACGAAATCCTCGACCCTCTCGGCCATTCCGAGCCCGTATGGAAAACAGTTGTCAAACCGACAACTTCGTCAGAGGGTACAATGAATTATGTCTGCCCGGCATGCGATGAGGTTTTTGATACAAAGTCAATCCCTGCAATCACTCTTTCGGGTAACAGCACCGCGGTTGTCAATTTCACCACAAACACAATAACAGGCTTTAATGCAGGCTCAACCGAGCTTGAAGATTATTTGTCAGCTACCAACAACGGCTATGTTTTCACCTGCTCATCAGATATACTCTGCACAGGAGCTGTTGTTGAACTCACAGACGGTGAAACGCTGATAAACAGTTATACGGTTGTTGTCTTCGGCGATGTTGACGGCAACGGCTGGTACGATGCAAACGATGCATTTATAGTCAATATGATTGTAAGTGGTCTGTTGCCGCAGGAAAATCTGCCCGATTATATGCGGACAGCAGCAGACTGTAACCACGACGGTGAAATCAACGAGCTTGACTTTGATTTGCTTATAAATGCAAGTGTTCTGCTTGACGATGTTGACCAGTCGGCAACACAGCCCGAGCTTACAACTCAGTCAGCATATATCAAGTATATGTCAATCATTGACCAGTCTGTAAGTCTTGAGGTTGATGATACAGCACCCGAAACAGACGAAGCAGTTGAACCTAACGGACCTGTAGCCGAAAACGATATTGATTTTGAAGTTTTCATCACCAAGCTCTTTGAGTTCTTCAAAAAGATGTTTACATTTGTGTTTTCTTTCATAATGAAATAAACATAACATTATCTAAAACCCGACTTGAGTAATCAGTTCGGGTTTTAATTTATGCTTCAAAAGATGTCTAAAAATTATTCAGAACATAGCAGTAAAACGTACTGTATCAAAATCATATATTTCAAGATTGATGAGGAAATGGATAAAAGAAGAATGTGTTTGAGTGAGGTTAAATATTTACTTGTGTGTGGGTGTGTGATATAATCGTTTAACAAATAAGAATTTGTGGAGGTAACATTGTATGTGGTTGTTATTCGCATTACTGTCTGCAATTTTTGCAGCACTTACTTCTATACTGGCCAAGGTCGGTATAGAAGGGGTCAACTCGAATCTTGCAACAGCTATAAGAACTGTTGTTGTAGTTGCTATGTCATGGGGAATGGTATTCCTCACGAATGCACAAAACGGTATAACAGAAATCAGCAAAAAGAGCTGGATATTTTTGATTTTGTCAGGATTGGCAACAGGCGCATCATGGCTGTGTTACTACAAAGCATTACAGATTGGTGATGCATCAAAAGTTGTACCGATAGATAAATTAAGTGTAGTAATTACCTTAGTGTTGGCGTTTGTATTTTTGCACGAAGAGTTTACAATCAAGTCATTGATAGGCTGTATTCTGATCGGAATAGGAACATTGATAATGGTTATGTAATCATGCACAGTACATAAATTTTCAGTTTGGCGAAGCATCAAATTCCAATTTGTGGAGTTGGTTTTTGTATTTAAATTTTTTGACAAAAACAAGCTGTAAACACAAAAATCGACGAATTTCGACAGAAGTTCGTCGATTTACTTTTTACTTCTTCACTATTCACTCTTCACTAACTTTCGGGTCGATTTTTGGAAAGTAAGAAGTAAGAGGGAAAAGTGAATAAGTGTGGGCGTAACACCCACACCCGATTGTAATTGTTACTTATATGTGATATAATCAGTCTGATAAATTGGAATTTGTTAAACTGAAATCAACTTTTGTTGTAATTTCATTATACTTAAAAAATGAAGTGAAGATATATGTTTGTTCAAAAAATTATCAGTTTCTTTTTGGATGTTGTTACATCTTTTCGCTATGGTTTTTACCTTTCAGAAGCCTTTGAAGAAACGGATTACGAAATTTCTACATAAGAGGTGGTATGTGATATGGATAAATATGTAGATATTCATTCTGAAATCAAGGATTGCGGCGGTGTACCTACTCTTTATATCAACGGAAAACCGCACGCTGCCGTAGCATATATGACTTATCTGGAACAGTTCAATAAATATGATGACTTTGCGGCTGCAGGTTATGAATTCTTTTCTGTTCCTGTTCTTTTTTCAGGCAGATGGATAAGCATAACAGACGGACTGACCCCATTCAAAAAAGGTATTTTTGACATAAAGGGGGCTCCTGTTTTTTCGTTGTTTGACGAGGCTATCGAAAAAATTCTTGAAGCTTGCCCCGAAGCTTACATAATCCCGAGAGTAAATATAAGTATGCCTGTCTGGTGGGAACAGGAAAATCCCGATGAGCTGAACATAAAAGACGGTATTCCTTGCAGAGAATCCTTCTATTCGCAGAAATGGCGTGACGATGCATCCCGGTTTTTGCGCGAATTCACGCAATATGCAAATTCCTGCAAATATGCCTCGCATATCGTGGGTTATCAGATAGCAGGCGGACAAACAGAAGAATGGTTTCACTTTGATATGAACGGCGGCTATGGCGAATGCGCAAAGTCGGCTTTCAGGGCTTTTCTTGAAGAGTATTATCCCGAAGTTGAGTACAAAGGTTTACCCGATTTAACCTTGCTCGATAAAAAAAGCAATTATTTCAACAACGAATATCTTTCATGGTATATAGAGTTCGCAAACTTCAGAATTGCAGAAGCCATAAGTCACTTTGCCGGGATTGTCAAAGAGGAAACAGGTGACAACGTTGTTGTAGGTACGTTTTACGGTTATACTCTTGAGGTAACCAACTCCCTGCAAGGCAATCATGCACTCAACTATATATTGAAAGACAAAAAAATCGATTTCATCTGTTCACCGAATTCATACATCGGCACCCGCTCGCCCGATATGGACTGGACAGAAATGTATCCTGCTGATTCCGTTCGTCTGCACGGAAAAATGTGCTTTCAGGAATGCGATATAAGAACGCATCTGACCGTACCTCTTTCTCAGAAGGACCCTTCAACCGACCCGCACGGACTTCTTTCTGCTCCCGTATGGCAGCCGAGAGAATCAAAATATCAGGCTGTAAACGAAATCCGAAAATCCTTTGCACGTCAGCTTATAAAAGGCAATGCTCTTTGGTGGTTCGATATGTGGGGCGGTTGGTACGCAGATGATGATATTATGAACGAAATGGCGGCTTACAAAAGTATTTATGAGCAAAGCTTAACCGATGCTGACAGAAGGTCAAATGCTGAAGTTGCGGTATTTGTTGATGAAAGTGCATATAAATATCTCACAAACTGCTCATTACGCAACATCTTCCACACCCAGCGAAACGAACTCGGTCTTACAGGCACGCCGTATGATATATATGACGTTTATGATTTTGATGAGGTTTACCGGAATTATAAGGCGGTTGTTTTGTTGTCAAGTGCAAAGACAGCTTATATGGAAAATGCCCGTAACCTTTGCAAAACGGACAACGTTCCCTACATTATGACTTCGGGCTTGAAAGAAAAATTCACGATAAGCGAGTTGAGAGCTTTCTGCGAAACAAGCGGAGTTCATATTTACTGTGAAACCGATGACATTATTTATGTGAACAAAAACTATATTTGTATTTATGCTGTAACCGCCGGTAAAAAAACAATTTATCTCGGCAAGGAAAGAAATATCAGAGAGTTACTCGGTGGCCCTTATCAAGGTACTGCAGCCACCGTTACCATTGAGCTGCAAAAGGGAGAAACAAAACTCTTCAGGCTTGACTGATTTTGCAGCGTGATTGAATTAAGAATAAACCGAATCATATATTGAATTTCGTTGCAATAACGACAACTGGAAACATCCGTCGGTTAATAATTCGAACGTGAAAAAGATTTTATTAAAGAAGCAGATAAATTCCAATTTGTTGAACAGTCAGAAAAATTTATGTTTGCAGAACTGAATATATTATGAAAGGAACTGACCAAAAATCAGTTCCTTTCTCTTTTATAAATTTATTTTGTTTTGTAGGCCTTTAAAAGACGGATTGTTTCAACAACAATATAGATAAACATCGCTGCGCAAGCAAGTGAAATTACTTCGGGGCTTCCCGGATGCAAAAGCATATTAAGAATGCCTGCAAGACCAAGGAAAATACCTGCCGAAAGAATGAAATTGACAACAAACGCCAAAACAACGCCTTTCTTCGTTTTGCCTTTTTCAATGGCAACGCACGTGGGAAGAACAGAAGCAAGTGCTGCCAGTGCAAATACGGATAAGAAATAGAGAATTTCTATCCATTCAAGATACAAATTATAAACCGCAACAAACAAAGGTGCTGAAACAACAGCAGCTACTATCGGAAATATTACGGTCTTTTTGCCCTTAATTACGCCGATAATAAGCCATGCTAATGCCAAGAGTGTGGGAAGGATAAATATAATATAAGGAATATAGCCTCCTAATAAGTTATGTTCAAATTCCATATCGGGTTGCAACTCGGATTCTGCGTTATATGCTGTCTGACCGCCTGCTTTGTCAATACCTATTACAGTGTCTTTGATTGTACCTGCCACGGAATAATCCCATGCTTCAAAATTAAGGGCAAATGCAGGGCTGTCTCCTGATAAAGTGAAGTCAAAGTTAAGGGCATCCTTGAACATCGGGTCCGCAACAGTCGGGAAATGAATAAATCCCTTTTCCTGAGCCATCTTGAGGGTGTAAATATATTCGCTTGTGTTGAAATAAAGCTCATCGCCCTCTGTAAGGCTCCACATAAGATTACCGTTATCATAGAAATGTGAGGGATTCAGCATTTCTATATAAATCGGTGCTTTGTTATATGTAAGGAAAATATTATTATAATACATCGCCGTTGCGTGGGTTTCACCTTTGTCAATGCCCGGACTCATCAGACCTTCTCTGCTGAGGGCTGCAATATTATTCCTTATAATGTTACCTTCACCGTAGTGAACATTGAAGCTCTGGCTGCCGCAGGTATATACAAGGTTTTTCTCGACCGTCATAAAGGATGAGCCTTCGTCAAGATAAATACCCCAGCCGCCGTAACCACCTTCACCGGGATCTGCGGCAACATTATGAATAACGTTTTCACTTAAAACAGTTCCGGGTTGTTTGCCAAGCATATAAATACCGCCCATATCGGAAAGCCATCCCTGACCTATATTATAAATTAGATTTCGGCTGATATTTATGTTCTTGGTTGCGTGGTAATCATAGCTCCAGAGCCAACCGACGGAAATACCTGTGTAATAACCATCGTGTATTTCATTATTTACCACTTCGGCAGTATCGCAGAAGGTTATATGAATACCGATTCCGCTGAAGAATTTTCTGCCGTATTTGTATATTTCATTGTTTTTGATTGTAATGTTTTGTGTATAGTTTTTGTGGTCGGGCAAGCAATTTTCACCGCCTGCATAAACAGCGGTTGCAGCGATGTTTTCAAAATAACAGTTTTCAACAGATGAATTTTTTACACCGAATCCGAATTTTACGGCAGTGCCGCCGAGGTAGGTGAATTCGCAGTTTTTAAGGTGAACATTTTCTGCGTATTTAACAGCAACAACTCCGTCAATAAATATTGCCGCCTGAGGGAAATCCATATCGTTTTCTTCCCACCATGTTCCTGCATAAAAGCCGTCAGCTTTTGGCTCTGCCCAATCGGTACGGGTGAAATGAACACCTTCGAAAGAAATTCCGTCAACACCGTTTATATCTATAAGTCTGTCAACATTTGAACCGTAAAGAGTGAGCGTATCAGCTTTTTCACCGTCTTTCGGTACATAATAAAGAACGCCCGAAACCCTATCGAGATACCATTCGCCAGGCTCATTGAGGGCTTCAAAAACATTTTCAAAATAATATCGGTCAATATCTCTTATTTCCATTGTAGAGGGCCTTGATAAGCCTATTTTTCCTGTTTCGGTATCGTAGGATTTAATATTCATCAGCTCATCGTGCCAATAATGGAGAATACGAATATTGACATCCTCCGAATTATGAAACTCATCGGGAATATCATCGGTATTCGCATAGAAAGAACGCTGACCGTAAGTAAATTCCCAAGGTCTGTTTTCTTCATTCCAAAGGTTGTCTTCGGGTGCAGTTGCTTTAACCGTTAAATAGCCTTCTTCGGGAAAACGGGTTGCTCTGATTTCTCCGTTATCACTGAAAAGAGACTTAAAATACCAATTATCTGCAGAAGTATCAAACTGCTTTATAAAAACTTTAACTCCGTTGGCTACGCTCTCTTCAAAACCGCTTATCTCATAAGCACCGGAGAAAACAACATGATTATCATCATAAGCTTTATAAGTAACATTTGCCATATCTTCGGAATTGAAGTATAAAGCATCATCAAAATAATATGTTCCGCCGAGAAGATACACTGTTGCGGATGACTTTTCATTTTTCAAGTCTTTAAGTATCTCTTTCGCCCCCATAAGACTCACTGGTGATGCCAAGGTACCTTCACCTGTATCTGCAGCATCTGGAGACACATAGAGAACTGTATCGCTGTCATTTTCATTTGCTGCAAATGCAGTCAAACCGAATGCACCTAAAAAAACAGAACATAAGGTCATTACAATGCAAACAATCTTCTTAATTCTGATGTTCATAATATCCCTCTTTTGGATTTTTTGTTATTATATCACACAAAATAACGGGATTCAACTGAATATAAAAATAGATTAGTTAAATCCGGTTGCCAGTCAATGAAAGCAACAGTCTGAAAACTGTTGCTTTTTTATTGGTATGAGTGATATAATCAAATAAAAAAATAAGAAATTATTGAGTTCCGAATATCAATATATCGAACAGATAAATAAATATTATTTGTAGGATAAAAGCTTATGATTAACGCTAACAAGTACGGTTTTTTACCTGAAAACAATGCATATAAAAATTCCGAAGCTCTTCAAAAAGTAATTGACATCGGAGGAGTAATTGAAATTAAAACTCCGGGTATTTATAATATTTCCGAGCAAATTGAAATCGGTGACAACACAAGGCTTGTGTTCCGTGAAGGAGTTATTCTTCAGCGTGAAGCGAGTGTGACCGGCATTAACGGCAATGCCTTTATCAATAAAGGTGCGCTTGACGGTGAATATAATCGCAACATTGAAATTATTGGGTTGCATCTTAAATGTAACGGTATTGAAAGTGATGATTTTGGTGTGAGCAGTCGGATTGCGGGACTGCGCGCACAGGTTGCAATGATCTATGTTGAAAATTTAAAAATTGATGGGTTTGAGTGCCATGGGTTGCTTGAAAAGGATTATGCAATTCAGATAAGTGCATTTAAAAGCATTAATCTTAATAATTTGTATATAACAGGAAATAAAGATGGTGTTCATCTGGGGTGGGGCGACGGATTTGTTATCAGTAACGGCAAGTTCCGCACATTCGATGACCCGATAGCACTCAACGCTTTTGATTATGCAACCTCAAACACTCATGTTGGCTGGATTGAAAACGGAATAATTGAAAACTGTGTTGACCTCGATGATAACATAACGACCGGTTTTTTCTGCAGGATTCTCGGTGGTGCATGGTGCAGATGGCACAAGGGAATGCAGGTACAGCACTCGGATACTGTAGCAGTCAACGGCGGCACTTACCGTGTTCTGATGAATCCGAAGGACGGAAAGCTATATACGTCTGATACCCCGCCTTGCCATAAAAAAGGAATCAGGGAATATGATGGTATAAATTGGGTTGCTGTGCGAGATACGGAAGAATTTGATTGCGGTTGTCGAAACATAATAATACGAAATTGCACACTTCAGAAGAAGCGTAATATAGGCATTGCGATAAGTCTTAATTATGACACCTTTGCACGCAGCTGCTATCCCGGTTGCGTATGTACGCCTCAAGGCGGAATTACTCTTGAAAACATAATTTTAGAAAATGATGTTGACATTTTACTTCATTCAAATTATCCGACAGAGAATATAGCACTAAAAAATATTGATTTCAAAAATTCTCAGCTTTGTTTTGACACCGTACAGAGAGCTGATAAAATCATTTATCCCGAGGTGGATATAACCGCAGAAAACGTTGTTTTTAATGAAACCACAATAAAAGATAACCCGAAGCATCCGATAAAAATTTACTATGTGAAAGGATGAGGTATTGCAACCGGAAGAGACATAGCTTTATTTGTTGCGTTTTATCATTTTTTATATTATAATTTATAAATGTCAGTCACTTTTACTTGCAAAATTACCTTAAGATTGAGGAATAATCATGATTAAAGAAAAGTTAAGCAAAAAGAATTGGTTTATAATCACTCTTTTCTGTTTTATGGGCGGCATTGCGTGGAATACAGAGAATATGTATTTCAATACATTTATCACTAATGAGATTTATGCCGATGTATCACAGAATGCAATACTCGGCTCAATGGAGGCAACAACTGCTGTTGCACGAATGGTTGCTCTTTCTGCTGTTGCTGCTGTGGTTACAACGTTTATAATGGGTGCCCTCAGTGATAAGCTTAAAAACCGTAAAATGTTTATCTCTGTAGGCTACATATTCTGGGGTGTTGTAACCGGTATGTTCGGCTTCATCACCAAAGAAAACGTAGCAAGTCTTTTCAATCTCACTGATGAAGCCAGAATTCTCGGCACAACGGTATGGTTTGTTATACTTATGGACATAGTTATGACCTTTATGGGCTCCACAAGTAACGATGCTGCGTTTCAAGCGTGGGTTACGGATGTTACCGTGCCCAGACAAAGACCTGTTGTTGAAACTGTTTTGTCAGTTGTCGGTACCGTGTCTTCCTTTGCGGTAACGGGTGTCGGCAGCTTTGCTCAGGCTGGCACGATCAGCTATAAGCTGTTTTTCGGTGGACTTGGAGTAGTGGTAACGCTGTGCGGTGTTGCAGGTTTGTTCCTTATTAAGGATCCTCCCAAAACTGCGCAGACAGAAAGCTCATCCGGCTACTTTTCAGAGCTTTTTTACGGCTTCAGACCTTCTGTTATAAAGTCAAATTCCAGGCTCTATCTTGCTCTTATTTCGTTCTGCTTTGCCATAGTTGCATTCCAGGTTTTCTACCCTTATCTGCTCACATACGTTCAGTACGTGGTTATTCCTGATAACGGCGGAGTCGAAAACCTTCTTAAGCCGTCCGTTATAATAACTGCTGCAGTTGTTATTGCTTTAACACTCGTCGGCATTGTAACGCTGCTTAAGCTTTCTACGAAGAAAAGAGGGCTTTGCCTTGTAACGGGTGTTATTGTACTTACAGCAGGCTTTTTTATGCTTTCAACAAGCACAAGCATCTACGTTATCCTTGTCAGTATAGTTCCCGTTGTCATCGGCAATGCTCTTGTCAATATCTTATTCGGTGCAACAGTCAAGGACTTTATTCCTGAAGGTAAGGCAGGGCTTTTTCAGGGTATCAGAATGATATTTGTTGTTATGCTTCCTATGATTATAGGTCCCGTTATAGGCGATATGGCGTGTCAGCACGCTGCCCGCACCATTTTGAATGAGGTCAATGCTGAGGTAATAGTTCCCGCAAAGGATATGTTCTTGTGGGCAGGTGTTGTTTGCATCTTTGCATTGATTCCTCTGTATTTCCTTATTAAAAAAGGCGTTGACACAGTAAAAAATGATTCTTCTGAGGTGTGAAATGAATAGATGGAATTTTTATACATCCAATGAGATTAAACCTCAAGGCTGGATTCGTCGCCAGCTTGAGATTCAGGCAGAGGGTTTAAGCGGCAATCTTCATAAGATATGGCCTGATATCCGTGACAGTGCGTGGATAGGCGGCAAGCGTGAAGGGTGGGAGCGTGTTCCTTATTGGCTCGACGGCTTTATACCGCTCGCTTATCTGCTAGAGAATGAAGAAATGATTACGACGGTTAAGAAATATATTGATGCCATTGTTTCATCGCAGGAGGATGATGGCTGGATCTGTCCGTGCAAAAAAGAAGAAAGAGCAAAGTATGATACCTGGGCTATACAGCTTATATGCAAAACATTAAAGGTTTACTACGATTGTTCGGGAGATGAAAGAATCCCCGATGTTATATACAGAGTACTTAATAATTATTACAAAATGCTTAAAAGCGGAGAAATCAGCTTGTTTAGTTGGGGCAAGAGCAGATGGTTTGAAACATTTATTTCTCTTAACTTTTTATATGAAAAATACCGTGAGGATTGGATCAAGGACCTTGCTCAAATAATCAAAGAACAAGGCTTTGATTATAACACTGCAATTGATTCTTGGAAAAAGCCAAGCCATATATGGCATCATAATACCCACATAGTAAATATTGCAATGATGCTTAAAAGTGAAGCTGTTTCTCACGAGCTGCTCGGTGAAGCGTATACCGACAGTGCTGAAAAGCTCCGTTCAATTCTTGATAAATATAACGGCACTGCTTTTGAAGGCTTTACGGGTGACGAAGTACTTTCGGGTCTTGACCCTACAAGAGGTACCGAATGCTGTGCAGTTGTTGAGCAGATGTATTCCTATGAGGAGATTTTTGCCCATACAGGTGATAACAAATGGGCAGAGAGGCTTGAGGTACTTGCGTTCAACGCTCTTCCTGCAACACTCAGCGAGGATATGTGGACACATCAGTACGTTCAGCAGGTAAATCAGATTGCTTGTCAGAAGACGATGATTATGGCTCCGTGGAGCACAAACGGTCCTTATGCACATACTTTCGGGCTTGAGCCTAATTTTGGTTGCTGTACGGCGAATTTCAATCAGGGCTGGCCTAAATTTGCTCTTTCTGCGTTTATGCATAAAGATAATACAATTATCAACTCCGTTATGATGCCATGCGTTCTGCAGGATAAAGACGTCACGATCCGCTTGGAAACCGATTATCCTTTTAACAATAAAATGCACTATTACATAGAGGCTCAAAAAGACTTTAACTTTATAATCCGTATTCCGTCATTTGCAAAGGCTCTGAAGGTTAACGGGGCTGATGCACAGGCTGAAAATATTGAGCTTTCGATAAAGCAGGGCAAAGCAGAGCTTGAAGTTGAGTTTGAGACTGCGCCTTATTTCAAGACAAGACCAAACGGACTTTATGCTTTGCAGATGGGCTCTTTGCTCTTTTCCGTTCCCGTAGCTTATGAAAAGAAAATGAGCGAATACATTAAAAAGGGTGTAGAACGCAAATATCCGTATTGTGATTATCAGTTTATTCCGAAAACTCCTTGGAACTACGCTTTTGCCCAAACGGATGTTTCCGTCAGCTACGGTAAAGTAGGGGATGTTCCTTTTTCGCAGGAAAATCCGCCCGTAACAATAAAGGCAAAGATGCAGGAAATCAACTGGGGACTTAAATTTCCGTACAGAAGCATTGCAAGAAAAACGCCGAAATCTAAAGACCCGATTTCTGAAGTTTTGGAGGTTGAGCTTTGTCCGTACGGCTGTGCAAGACTCAGAATGACAGAAATGCCGTTGCTTGGCAAACAGAATAGTTGAAATAAATAATTTATATGTGCTGTAATCATTTCGATATATAAGATTTTGTTATGGTGGAAACTATGATCAGAAAGCTTGAATTACATACCGATGTTTTAGTTCTCGGAAGCGGTCCTTCGGGATTTGCCGCCGCTTATACGGCAGCCAAAAACGGAGCAAAGGTTATCCTTGTAGAACAAAGCGGTGATGTCGGAGGCATTTCCACATCCGGGCTTATGAGCCATTGGACGGGAAGCTGCGGCAGTCCGCTTTATTATGACATTCTGAAAAGGACTTCCGAAAACAATGAGGGAGAATTTAGAAATAAAATAACAAATATTATTGATCCCGAAAAGCTGAAAACTCTTTATCTCGAAATGCTTGATGAGGTCGGCTGTAAGCTTATGCTTTATACTTTTGCCGAAGATGCAATCTGCGATGGCAACAAAGTGCTCGGTGCAACTGTTATCAACAAATCCGGAAAAACAGATATATATGCCAAAGTTATAGTTGATGCCACGGGTGACGGTGATGTTGCCGCAAGAGCAGGCGCCGAATTTGTTCTCGGCAGAGAAGACGACAATAAGATGCAGCCTGCAACATTGATGTTTAAAGTCGGCGGTGTTGACTATGATCGAGCCGTGTTCTTAGGCTCGTTTGAATCCAATTATGAAACACCTAACGGTGAGCTTCAGGCTCTTGCAAAAGAACATATTCCGTATCCTGCCGGACATATTCTCACTTACAAATCAACGCTTCCCGGTGTTGTTACTTGTAATATGACAAACGCCGTAGAAATTGACGGTACGGTTGCCGATGACTTAACAAAGGCTACTCTTACCTGCCGCAGGCAGATGGGTGATATAGTAAATTATCTCCGAAAATTTGTCCCTGGCTATGAAAATTGCTTTATCATCAGCTCTGCATCTCTTATCGGTATTCGTGAAACCAGACATTTTAAGGGCAAATACACACTTAATGAACAGGATATTCTTGAAGCAAGGGTATTTGACGACTATGTAGTAAAAGATGCTTATTTCAATTTTGATGTTCATAATATCACCGGTGCAGGACTGGATAAAACGGGTGTGCAGAAGCATTTCAAGCAGACAAAAGGATATACGATTCCATACCGTTGTCTTCTTCCCGAAGTTATAGAAAATCTTCTGCTTTGCGGCAGAAATATTTCGGGTACACATATGGCACACTCCAATTTCAGGGCAATGCCAATCTGTGTAGGCATCGGTGAAGCTGCAGGTGCAGCGGCGTATGTCTCAATTTCCAAAAACTGCAGTCTCCATGATGTTAAAGCCAAAGAAATAAGAGAAATTATAGGAATGTAATTATTGACGTATTTAGATATATCAAAATAAAATTGTCTGCAAAAGTGGTTTGATTTACGGAGATGTTTTATGAGAGAAATACATTATAATTCAACTACAAAAATGCTCATCGGTTTTCAGATGCATGAATGGATGGATGAACAACCTTGCAAGTGATTGACGAAGAATCAATGAATGTATCGGCAATTTGCTTTGGACTGAAATGCCGTTATGAGCAAATATCCGATGAATTATCTGTGGCTTGAGGCACAGCCAGCAAAAGAATATGCTCTGTGCGGCAATCCGCAAACAGCCGATGAATTTTTAAAGCTTGCCAACACTCTTTTCAAAAACAGATATGAGCTCTGCTCGGGTCAGCTGATTCCTTGCGACAGCTACGGCTTGGTATATCAGACGGAGATAAATGCGGAGTGAAGCGTTTTATGCCCGAAATCGGAGCACAGACACCAAGGATATGATCGGCTGTGAATCGGCAACCATAATCAACAGCGATATTCCTGACTGTATTGATGTGATTCACGAGGATTATATAGATTTGTATGAAGATTATAAATTCTTCGTTGATTTGACAGGTAATCTCGAATTTTACAGAAATCACCGCTGTATATCGGTTGAAGAAGCGCCCGAATTACTTAAAAATCTGCTTCCGTGCGAAGTCAGCGGTGGTGTGTATTGGTTTGTCAATAAAACCGCAGACGGCTGGCTGCTTGTTATGTTCAACAACAGCGGTATTGAACGCAGTGTTGAAAAGGGCGAATACGTTTTGCCCCAAGGAACAAGGGAAGTCACGGTCAGGCTGAAAAACGGTCAGAATCTTATTGTACTTGAAGGCACGGATGATATACACCTTAAAAACGGCACATATCACTTTAAGTTGCAACCTGGATTCTGGTTTTTAGCAATTTTCAAATTTTAGGAGGTATTGTTGTGAAAAAGCTTTTATCTGTAATTCTTTCTCTTTTAATTATTTTGAGCATAACACCTTTTGTGTTTGCTGCAGGAACAACCTATTACATCGACAGTGTGTCTGGTAATAATGAAAACAACGGCTTGTCCGAATCTTCAGCGTGGAGAACCGTTGATAAAATATCCTCTTTAACGCTTGATGCAGGCGATAAGGTTCTGTTCAGAGCGGGCGGTGAGTATGACTGTGCCATTACGCTTACCTGCTCGGGCACACAGGATAACCCGATTGTCATTTCATCTTATGGCGATGGCGATAAGCCTCATCTTAACACCGATGAAAGAGATGCGGTTATGAAGCTTTTTGATTGCTCCTACGTTACCGTTTCGGGCTTTGAAATCACGGCGCAAAACGGTGGAGGTATATGGGTTGACGGTGTTACCAAGGAATCCAAGGGTGTCAGAATAGAAAACTGCGAATTTCATGATATGCAGAATTACACCGTAACCACGCGTGATAACTATACCGAAGGCCCTGTTTCGGGCAGAGCTGCAATAGTTATCAAGCGTTACGGCGGTTCACCTTATCCCGTCAACGATTTTCAGGCGATAAACTGCAAAATTTACGATGTCGGCAACGGCATATTTTTTACCGGCAGTCAGGATCTGAATAAAAATGCACTTGTAAAGAACTGTGACTTTTACAATATGGACGGTGAAGCGGTCGTTCTTGAAGGCTGTGACGGTGCTTTGGTAACGCATTGCCGTGCGATTGACTGCTGCCAGGGTGTAGGGCTCGATGAAAACGGAGAGATTCTCTACTTTACCGCTGCAATGTGGACTCATTATTCATCAAACTGTACTTTCAGCTATTGCGAAATTGCGGGCCAAAAAAACTACGGCGACGGAATGACGGTTGATTTTGACCACGGCTCATATAACTGCACGTACGAATATATTTATTCACACGATAATATGCGCTTTATGTGTAACAACCCTGCTAAAGGCGGTAACAGAGGCAACACGGTGAGATACTGCCTCTCGGTCAATGACAATCAGGGTAGGAACAAAATCGGTGTATCCGACGGAGAATGGAATTTCAGTTTTTATAACAATACAATAATCAATTCGTCGGAATTCCAGATGACTCAGATTTATGATTCGCTGTTTGCAAACAACATTATAGTTTTTAAAGACGGCCATAAGTTTTATCATATGAACAACGAAATGGAAACCTGGAATAATGTGTTTGCCAATAATTGCTATTACAATACCTTTAATCCTGCCTTTGATAAGGATGCCTTAAACACTCTGCCCGGTTTCGTGGGCGGCGATGACCCGATAAAGGCATATCAGCTTGCAGAAGGCTCACATTTGATTGGTGCAGGCTTTGAGATTAAGGATGGATGTATGACTGATTTCTACGGCAATGAAATAACAAGTAACAACATAGGCTGTTATTCCGCCGACGGAGAGAATGCCGAGCTTGAAACAGAAAACTTCATTGAAAAAGTTATAAGAATTATCCGTCAGGTATTTAATATAGCAATTGAAGAAATACGCAAATTAATTATTGATATTTTTGAGTAATATTTTAACGTATGCTATAAAAAGGTAAATGAGCTCTATGCATAAAGTAATAATCAACGGTGAAACTCAGTTTGCAGATGACGGAACGCTTTTATTCGATGTGTTGGTTAAATCGGGTAAAAGTGTTGACCACCCTTGCGGTGGCAGAGGTGCTTGCAGAAAGTGTATGGTCACCGTCAACGGTAAGCAGGAGCTTTCCTGCCGATACAGAATAAAATCCGATGTATCTGTTTTGCTTCCCGACAGTGATGTAATTGTTTCCGAAACAGGTGCTGAAGAAACGAATGTTGTTACCGATAATCTCTGCTATGCCCTTGATATCGGAACAACAACTCTTGCGCTTGCCCTTGTTTCACTTGATGAGAAAAAAATAGTAAAAGCTATAACACGCACCAATCCTCAAAGGGTATTCGGCGCTGATGTTATTACAAGAATTGATTATTGCCGCAAAAACGGAGTTGATGAGCTGCAAAAAGCCGTTACGTCCGAAATCAATTCAATGATATCCGAGTTTGATATTGGAAATATTGAAAAGCTTTATGCTTCGGGTAATGCAACGATGCTGCATCTCTTTTTCGGCGTTGAATGCTCATCAATGGGAGTTGCGCCCTATACTCCCGTATTTCTTGAAAGCAAATGCGAAAAAGCGGAAGATATCGGCATAATAGGCGTTCAAATAGTTGAGAGTTTGCCGTCAATTGCCGCTTTCGTGGGCGCGGATATTGTTGCTGGTCTGAATTATGTGGGAATGCCTGAAAAGGGTAAACACAACCTGCTTGTTGACCTTGGCACAAATGCTGAAATCGTTCTGTTTTCCCAAAACTCGTCTCTTTGCACCTCCGCTGCAGCAGGGCCTTGCTTTGAGGGCGCAAATATCTCCTGCGGTATGAGTGCAATAGCTGGCGCGGTTTATTCTTATGCAAACAATGAAGTTAAAACAGTCGGCAATTTTCCTGTAAGGGGTATTTGCGGTACGGGTCTTGTTGATATCATTGCATACCTTCTCGACAAGCAGATCGTTGATGAAACGGGATATATGGAAGAAGATTTTGAAGTTGCTGAAGGTGTTTATGTAAATCAAGCCGATATAAGGGAGTATCAGCTTGCAAAATCTGCGATATACTCAGCAATTATGACCTTGCTTCAAGCAAAAAACGTTTCATTTGATGAAATTGAAAATATGTATGTTTCAGGTGGATTTTCTTCAAAGATCAATACAGAAAATGCCGTCAGCTCGGGTTTACTCCCCAAAAAGCTTGCAAATAAATGCATTGCTGTTAACAACAGCAGCCTGCTCGGCACGGTTAAATATGCCTGCGAAAAAAACAATCTCTCAGTATATACCGACAATTCAGTCTATGTTGATTTGTCGGCCGATTCCGCGTTTTCGGATTTATTTATAAATAATATGATGTTTGGTGTCGAATAATAAAAGAATAAGTAGGTTGTTTAGAACATATTTTATATTTTAAGGCGGTTTTTACATGGAATACAGACAACTTCCTCACGGAAATAAAAACGAAAGATTCAGCGTACTCGGGCTTGGTATGGGAGGAATCGGAAAGACACCTCCTGATGAAATTGAAGCAATCATCCGCAAGGCCATTGACAACGGTATCAACTTTTTTGACCTTTGCACGGCAGGTGCATCCTATGCTCCTATAGGCAGAGCTATTCGTGATTGCCGTGACAAAGTGTTTTTGCAGGTTCATTTCGGTGCTGTTTATGATGAAAACGGTGAATATGGCTGGTGCCGTGATTTTGATACTATCAAGAATACATTTCTCTGGGAGCTTGAGGCGCTCTCTACGGATTATGCTGATTTTGGATTTTTGCATTGTGTTGATGAGGATGAAGATTTTGATAAGCTGTGTGAGATCGGTGTTCTTGATTATCTTAAAGAGTTGAAGGCTCAAGGCGTTATCCGTCACATCGGCTTTTCCTCGCATACCCCGAGTGTTTCAAACCGAATCATTGATACGGGACTTGTTGATATGATGATGTTTTCTGTAAACCCGGCTTATGATTTTGAAAAAGGAGATGACTACGGTATCGGTACTGTCAGGGAACGGTTTGATCTGTTCAAGCGGTGTGAGAGTGAAGGTATCGGTATCAGTGTTATGAAGCCGTTTTTCGCAGGACAGCTTTTATCTGACGAACAGTCACCCTTCGGCGTTGCTTTAACACATAATCAGTGCTTACAGTATGCTCTTGACCGTCCGGGAGTTCTTACTGCTGTTCCCGGTGTGCAGACAATGGAGCATCTTGATGTTTTACTTGATTTCCTTACGGCAAGCGATGAGGAAAAGGATTATTCCGTTGTCGCTACGTTTACGTCAGATACAATTACAGGCACCTGTGTTTATTGTAATCATTGTCAGCCTTGCCCTGCGAGGATAGATATCGGTCTTGTTAACAAATATTTTGATCTTGCTCTTGCAGGCGATACTATAGCGGCTAACCACTATACAAAATTGTCTGTGAATGCTGACGCCTGCCTCAAGTGTGGCCATTGTGAAAGCCGCTGTCCTTTTGGAGTAAAGCAAGTAAACAGAATGTCGGAAATCAAGAAGTACTTTGATAATTAATATAAGCTGTTACGTTTTACGGTTAACGTTAAGTACACAACTGCTTTTATATTACTTTCTTCAGTATACGGAGGAATAGATTATGAAAAAAATAATTATCGTTCGCCCTGCAATTATTATTATGATGACCGTTACTTCTGTTGCATATGCTTCAGAAAGTGAAACAGTTATTCTTTATAAACGATGTTCAATGTGCAATTGCGCACAATTAATATAATAATATTTGTAATTAAATTCTTAATAAGAATGCTTTGCTTATTGGAATGTATTAATACCTTGGATCAATAATTACAGAAGGTGAAAGAATGAAAAGTGTTGAAAGCTTGCCGAAGGGATATACGGAAATTTACTCTGTAGATCTCCAAAAGGATAAAAAAATGGCTTTGACCGTAAATCTGATAGGTGTTGCCATTGCCGTTTTGCTGGTAGTGCCTATGTGTTTTGTTGTGCCGATATCCAAGCTTTTCAGTATGGAAAAAGGTATGCTTGATTTTTTCTTAAGATTTCTATCGTTATGTATATTAAGCATATTATATTTGATTTTGCATGAAGCGGTACACGGCATTGCAATGAAGCTATGCGGCACCAAAAAAGTAAAATACGGCTTTACAGGCTTATATACTTTTGCGGGCAGTGAAGATTATTATGATAAGAAATCGTATATTTTTATTGCTTTAGCTCCTGTAATATTTTGGGGTATAGTACTTGCCATAGTAAATCCGTTTGTTCCTGTAGAATGGTTTTGGGTTATTTATTTTATACAGATAAGCAATTTATCCGGTGCTGCAGGAGACATTTTTGTAACGGTAAAATTCTTGCGCTTGCCGAAAGATATTTTAGTGACTGACTGCGGAGTCAGTATGAAGGTTTACTCTCTGAATTGAGCAAAATAAGTTTTGATTGAGAGGTATGCGAATTGCTTTTGAAAATTGTTTCTTTTATTGCTTGTATTATTATGCTTTTCACTTCTTCTGCCGAAAGGCCGGCTACTCCCGATGTCTTAATTGAAGTTATTGACAGCTTTAGTGAAAGCAGGATTTATGATGAGATAAAAGGCGTCAGCTTAACAAAATTCTATATTCACCGTCCGAAAGCAGAGAAGCTCAATGTCGTTAATGCTGCACAGTTTGGGCTGTCTGAGGATAATTATGATAATTACTCAGCGTTTCAGAGCGCACTTGATTATTGTTCATTGCATCCTCAGACTAAGCTTCTGATAGATAAAGGTACATATTATTTCAGAAATCTCGACGGTCTTGAGGCAAACAACTGCACTGATTTGCTGATTGAAGGCTCTGATGCAACCTTTGTCTTTTCTTCGACGGGATATAAGTTTTTTATCAGAAACAGCGATTGCGTAGAGATCCGTAACCTTAATGTTGACTGGAATTGGGATGAAAGTCCGCTTGCTTGTGTTGTTACGGTAAGTAACAGCAATCCTGAATCAGACACTGTTGATCTTGTGTTTAAAGAACCTCAGTATTGTGACGAAAACATCCGAATGGCGGCAATCACAATATGTGATCCGGAAACCTTCACTTTTGGTGCAAAGGGCTACACAAAAGAGAACTATTTGTATCAGGACCCGACACGCATAAAGTCAGTCGAAAAAATATCCGATGATACTCTTCGTGTTATGCATAACGGATGTATGGATGATTTTGAAAACGGCGAGACTTATATTCTCAGACACTATGTATATGATGGAACTGTTTTTAATTTAAGAAATTCAAGTGAAAATATTACTTTCGACAATGTCGATATATATGGTAGTGCGGGTATGGCATATATCTGTGAGGACAGCTGTTCGCATTTCCAGATAATCAACAGCTTTATCGGAGTAAAACCTGAACATAAAGACAAGCGTTGCGTGTCGCTTACGGCAGATGCAATACATATTGTAAATACAAACGGATGCTTCAATATTTCCGGCTGTGATATTAGCGGTATGGGCGATGATGCTGTCAATGTTCATGATGGTCTCGGCTATGTTTCTGCAGTTAACGGCAATACGCTTACGCTGATTGCATCTGCAATGCGACTTGAAACGGGCGACACACTTGCATTCAAAAATAATAAGTTTGAAAACACCGATTTGACAGCGAAGATCGTTTCTGTAAAAGATATTGACTGGATAACAAAAGAGGTTGTTGTTGAAGAATTACCTGAAAGTGTGGCAGAAGGCTGGACCGCTTACAATACTGATTGCAACAGCGGTAACTATGTTATCAGAAATAATTATTTCCACGAAAACAGAGCAAGAGGTCTTCTTTTGCAATCTTCAAACGGTCTGTGCGAGAACAACCGTTTTTACAAAACAATGGCTCAGGCTATAAAGGTCGTAATGGATATCGAGCCTGCACTTTGGCAGGAGGGTACTGGTGTTGACAATCTGATAATCCGTAACAACACATTTGAAAAGTGTAACTACAGCGATTGGGGCTCAGTGATAGAGATCGGTACGAATATTGCAGGCAGATCTGCTGAAACAGCCGTTTTTACAAACATTGAAATTACTTCAAATACTTTTACCGACATTCCTTCTCTTCTTTTAAAAGCCGATAATGTTAACGGGTTTGATTTCAGCTTAAATACTGTTGATACCGGTGAGTTTTTTGATGAAAATGATTCTCAGGGCAAAATAAGAATGTATAAATTTTGCTCTAATATTTCATATTCTGATAATGTTTATATCAGATCGGGTATTTTCGGCAGCAAGAATATAGTTATGTCTGACAGTATATCTGTTTGGGCTCAGGTTAATTCTCAGCTTTGAATTTTTCGTCAGAGCAACAGCTTGGTTGATTTTTCTGTTTTTGGATTTTTGCAAAAATGATGAATTTTTCGGTGTTTTTGAAGAAAATAAGTTGATTTACGTGCAAAAAACGAACAAAAACAGAAGACGTTGATTATGTATAATCTCTTGACAATTTGTTAATAAAGTGTTAACATAACTATAACAAATGGTGAGGAGGTAATTTCTTGGAAAAAAAGCGCGAATTTACTCATCCTAATAAGATAGGATTTAAAGACGGACTCGGTTATGCATTCGGAGATGCAGCAAATCTGTTTGTTTTGACATATGTTTCTTCCTATCTTAAAGTTTTCTACACCGATGTGCTTAAGGTCGCAGAAAATAAAATTATGACCTTACTCCTTATAGCAAGACTTTGGGACGCTGTTAATGACCCTTTATGGGGTGCTGTTGTAGCAAAGAAGAGACCTGGCAAAAGCGGAAAATTCCGTCCTTATCTCAAGTGGTGTGCTGTTCCGCTAGGAATTACAGCGATGCTTTGCTTTGTTAATTTCAGAAGCTTTACTCAGAATGAAGCGGTTATTACTGCACTTATGTACATAACATATATCGCATTTGGTATGATGTATACAACAATGAATATTCCTTATGGTTCATTGGCTTCTGTTATTACGGATGACCCGGATGGACGCACTTTGTTGTCTACTTTCCGTTCTGTAGGTGCAGGTCTCGGTGGAGCAATACCGCTTCTTATCGGCCCGATGGTTATTTATTCCGTAACGGGAACAAACAGTCAGGGTGAGGCTGTTAAGGCTGCTGATTCAGGCGGTATGATGACCTTCGGTATCATTATGGGTGCCCTTTCAATAGTTTTCTATTTCTTATGCTACGGTACAACTAAAGAGAGAGTACCGTCGGAAGAAGAGCCTAAGGTCGATATGAAAAAGACGTATATCGGTCTTTTAAAGAGCAAGCCGTTTATTGTTGTAGCCTTATCGGGTATACTTATTAGCGGTCAGCTTCAGTTTGGCTCACTTAATCAGTATCTTTATAAAAATTATTTTGAAAATACGGATCTTTCTATTATTGGCACAATTGCAAATTATCTGCCTATGGCAGTAATGATTTTCTTTATGCCCAAGCTTGTTAAGCGTTTCGGTAAGCAGGAACTTTGCACGGTCGGTACATTTTTTGCGGCACTTGCTTCAATTCTTATGTTTATAATCGTACCTATGTGTGACAGGCAGACTACAGGTCCTGTAGTGTTTATGATATTTATGTTTATTACCGGTCTCGGTTATTCGTTTGTAAGTATCACGAACTGGGCGATAATTACCGACGTTATTGATTATCAGGAACAGAAAACAGGTATCCGCAGTGAGAGTGCAATTTATGCTGTGTATACCTTCTGCCGTAATCTCGGTCAAACGATTGCCGATGTAGGCGGTATGAAGCTTCTCGGTGCTGTTGCAGGCTATAACGGTGCTGTTCACGGCTCGGCAGGATATGTTGAAGGAGTAGGTGAGGGTATACTCTTTGTCTGCACAATAATTCCTGCTATTGTTTACACTCTTGTATTTATTCTCTTTAAAATTTATCCGCTAAAAAAAGATAAACTTGAAATAATGTATGAAGATTTAAGAAAAACACGTGAAATAGCAGCTGGTTAAAATATAAAGGCTATGCAGTTCTGCATAGCCTTTAACTATTAATCAGTGATTTCTACCATTTGATGAATATTTACTTGCGGTACGGTGAACTTTGCATATCCGTTGGAGTAAGTAAAATCAAGCTCAACACCATCGGGCATGGTTGCTATTCTTGAAGGTTTATTTAGATATTTGACCGAACAGTTTACATTGAATAGGGGAACCGTGTCTTCAATTACTTCGGTGCTTATTCCGCGTACTGTTGTGTGGGCAAAAAGGAGATGAAGAATATTTCTCTTTTCATTTTCTTGTCTTGTATATGTCACAACTGCTTTGTCAGGAATATCAACATTTATAGTTAAATCATTGCCGATCATTCTGTTGATGATTTCACTGAAAAGCTCTTTGAAGCAGATGTGACCGTGCTCAGCATAAGCAGAGAAAATATCCCAACCGATATATGCAATATTTCCGTTTATAAATGCTCCTGTAAAGTTTTCTTCCGGGTTGTTGGGTGTATGAGCGTGTGAGCAAAAATGTTCCAATGTGCGGTTAAAATACGGGTTTTGCATAAAGGCTACAGATTCACAACCGTCAGCATCAAACTTATAAAAATTACAACGCATTACATACTCTGTAACGCCGTTTGCAGTTTCATAGCAGGGTATAAGATAAGTTGGGTTAAATTCGTTTTCGCCCTTATATTCGGCACCGATATCAATGCTGAATTTATCGTTTTTGATAAGTGATTTTGCACTTGCAATTATCTTGCCGCCTTTTGCAATGTAATCTTTAATTTTCTCTATTGTTTTTTCTGAAGTAATTTCAACATCGGGCAGAACGAGCAGCTTATAAGCAGAAAAATCCATTGTTTCATCAATGAAATTATATAGCAAGTTTTCTTCAAGCAACATTCTGTTTGCACCGGTGTCTGCTTTAACATCACGGTCACCTGTAATAGCTTCGGCACTGAGAACGGCTATATCTGCAACATTTACGGCACCGTTAATCCAAGGCTCTTTTTGCTCAACAAGTGAGTATGCTTTGCCGATCAGTCCGTAGGTTGCCATATTCATTTCACTGAGAGGATGCATCTGGTCGCCGATCGAGCAGCCTGCACCGTTTGCTATGCTGAGAGATGTTTCGTAAATCAGAGCATTAGGATGCTTGAATCCGCCGAATTCTCCCCAGCTGTGATGAAATTTGCCTGTCATACCGAGGTATTCCTTATCGCCGAGTGTGCGTACATAAGCGGCAGAAAGCGGGAAGTGGTCATAACCCCAGCCGCCTGTGGGCAGACTCTCAAGCTCAAGATGTGTGTTTGAATTAATAAAGTTATGGTCGCCTTTAGGTATATGACCGCTGTTATGGAAAATTGTGGCTGTATCACTGTGTTTTCTTACGGCATTATTGGTTGCCTCTGCATACTTATAAAAAGTCATTTTGGCAAATTTCTGCCTGTCATCCTCATTCTCGATATCAAGACCGAGATTCTTCATATCTGTCTGACATTTTTCACAGTAACAAACCTTCGGTGATATAATATCAAGGAATATTCCGCAGGGGTTATATTTAACCATAACCTCTTCAATCTGTTTGCACAGTACATCAAGGTAACCCGTATTGAAGCAGAGCAGATGAAAGTGTGCTTCGTTTTCGTATTCCTCGTTATCGTCTTTGTCGGGTGAGTGCTTATATCTCCATTCCGGGTGTCTTAAAAAATCCTTTTCATCAAAGCCTGCAGAAATGTATACGGGTGCATTTACATTTATTTCTTTGCAAGCCTCAAGCTGTGCACCGAGAAGGTCAAAGCTCAGCTGGGGGTGCATTTCATTAGCTTCGGTAGGGTGATACGACCAGCCGTGATGACATTTTGAAAAAACGGTTATTGAGTCAACGTGGCCTGCTCTTAATGCGGCTTGAAACTGTTCTTTGGAAAAATTATTGCCTACCGGCACGAATTCACTTGTATGAAAATCAAGATGTACCTGTCTTTTTCTCATGGTGAAAGCCCCCAATTGTTTGTTGTTTGGTTTTATTTTATCATGGTACAATATCTCTGACAAGTGGCAATTTAATAATTATTGTTGATTTTTAATCGTTACCTATGATATATTTATCACGGTGATGAATATGAAACAAAAACCGATGGATAATAAAACACTTAAATATTTTGCACGCATGGCGGCCGAGGCTTATGTCAACGACCCTGTACACGCTTATGTTACTAAGAGTGAAAAATTCAGAAAAAGGTTCGTCTATCATTTTATGATTGAGCGTCTTGCTACATCTAACCGTGAGGATATTATATATATTGATGAGGAGAAACGCGGTATATGTGTCTGGCGTGAGGCTCATAATGAATATGACGTGTTTGATTTTCTGATGTATCCCAACTGGTTTTTTCTGTGGCTTTACTGGCCGAAAACTCTTAAGACCCTTATGGCTTATTCACATCTTGATGTCAAGGTATTCCCCGAAAACACATACATTATTTCGCCTGTATTTGTTGCACCTGAGCATCAGGGCAAGGGTATAGCAACAAATTTAATTAAGCAGGGAATCGAAGAGCTTACCGCAAAGGGATACAAACTCGGTCTTGAGGCACAGGATAAGGATAACGTGAAGTTTTACGAAAAACTCGGTTTCAGGGTAATAAAGCACGATTACTGGCAAAAAGAGGGCATAGATAATTACTATATGATGTATGACCCGTCATAAATAACTTAAAGGCTTACACACCATTTTTGATGTGTAAGCCTTTTTTATATAAGTTGGTTGATTAATCGCCGAGAAGGCCGTAATATCTGCCCATCCAGTAGGGAAGGAGATAGATATAAGGCATCATTGCTTTCATACCCTTGGCAGATGTTGAAGGAAGAGTAAGAGTACGATTGACGTGTTTTGTGTTTATATCGATAAATTCTTCAGCACCGGAATCGCATACAAACTGGTTACCGTCATAGTGTACAAGAACTCTCGAAGAGTATTCAACAGGATATTTGAGTTGTGCGGGAATGCCCATTTCTTCCTGCTCGGTATCCCAGACGAGGTCCTTTCTGTGGCTGTTGAATACAGGCCATCTGATAAGGTCAAGAGTCATTTCAGAAAGTGATTTTGCGGCATTCTCGATGTCACAGTAATTGTCGGTAAGTGCACCGTAAACGATATTGAAGAAGGGTGAACGCTCTGTACGCTCATACTCCCAGTGGTGAGTAAGACCCATTTTGAATATCTCTTTATGAGAATTGTCTTCGGTATAAACGAGGAGGGGATAAATATTTGTGAAATCAAGTTGATCGTCGATATGAGCAACGTGACCGTCCTCGCACTTATACTGCATACAGTTCATTGCATAGTGATGCTTCTTGATAAGCATATCGTATACATCGTTATATTTTTTGTCGCCTGTAACGTGGTAAGTTGTTTTGAGGAACGAAAGAATTTCAAGCGAATTTGTACCTCTTTCAAAATACCATCTGTCATCGTTATTGAGCAGGTCAGGCTCCCAGTTTGCCCAAGTTGTAGGAACACCGTCAACATCAGTAAGGTGGAAGTTATTGTCAATAATATGGTCGGTGATTGTTCTTACAACATCGGCAATAAGCTTCTTTTCTTCTTCGTCTGCAACGAGGTCGAAGTAGATACCGTATGCGAAGTAATGACCTGTCATTTCGTCGCTTGAGGTTTCGCCAAGCCATTCGCAATCGGGGTTATCCTCGCAGATATGCCATTCTTCTCTGTTACCGGTTTTAAAGTTCTCTTCGTGTGAATATCTCGTTGCTCTTGCAGTGAAGCCGGGCTTACCCGTTACCTGAGTGAGCTTTATCATAGCCTGTACAGCTTTTCGGGCATTTTCTTTTGCAGCTTCATCACCTGTTACACTGTAGCGGAAGCACTGGCTGGCGCAGTAAAGTCCGGTAAAGAGACCATCATTATCGGAGTTAGGGAGCCAACCTGAATCAAGGTCACCGTATTTGCGAAGCTCACGGGAAACCTGATAGCCTTCGTTTCTTGTGAAGTACTTGACGGCCATCTCGTCATAGTGGGCTGCTTTCTCTTCAAGAGTCATATATTTTGAGGTGATAATGCTGATACCTCTGGGTGTAACTGCGGCAATAGTACCGTTGTCGGATACGGTAATCTTTGTAACAGTCGGGTGCATAAGCCATACACCGTATGAGAAGTATGAAATCTTACCCTCAATAAGTGTGATAATACCGGTATTAGTTGCAAAATACTTTTTACCGTCTGCTGCAAAGAACATATCGTTGAATGAGCCGTCAGGTACAGAATAGAAGTCGTTGCCGTTAAACCAATAATTTCTGCCGTCGTAAATATTCAGTCCGTTATCACTGCCTACCCAGAGATGACCGAGACCGTCAAGTGCGATGCAGTTGATCTTTTTACTGAGAACACCTGACATTTCCGGTGTCATTTCAGCCCAATGGCGGCGTTTGCCCTTCATTGAAAGAAGTCCTTCTTCTGCACAGCCGATATATACTGTTTCGCCGTATTTCGACTTATTGTCAAGTGCAGCAAGACATACAGTATTATCGGGTACATCGACTATTTCTGTAAAACCGTTTTCTCCTTTGAGATAGAGGGCTGTTTCTGTAACAAGCCAGAATGAGCCGTCAAGAGCTACAGAAATATCGATAACAGGGGCGTTAAAATCTGCGATTTTCTTGAACTTGCCGTTTTTGATTTCTGCAAGATAATTATCTGCAGCGGCATAAAGAACGCCTTTTTTTGAGAAAAGCTTGCTGACCTTTGCAGAAATCTTTTTAAGTTTACCGTCTTTATATTCAACAAGACATTCGGGCTGAGCTATGTAAAGAGTTTCGCCGTCAAAAGCAATTGAAGATATGCTTTCAACATCAATGCCCGAATCGGGAGTAAGAAATTTTTTGTCGTATTGTTTAAATTCGCCGAAGTTAAGAGTAGGTTTTTTCATACGTTTTCTCCTGATTATGTATTTTTTGAAATTATACTTTATAAGTAATATTGATGTCAACCGTAATTTATATATCGGCTTTTGTTATTCGCTCAATTTCAATCGATTCGGTGTAAATATCAGTAGGATTTTTTTCATCAAGCACGATCAGCCTGCCGCCACGCTCTTTGCCGTAGGTGAAATAGCCTGCACCTAATGTCTGATAGATATCGATACCGTCGATGTTTATATGGAAATCGTTGATGTGGTCATGTCCGAAAAATGCAGCAATTATATCACCTGTCTTTTTCCAGCTTTCAAACTGATTTCTGTGGTTGTATTCCATATGCGGAGGACAGGGTACTTCACGGATTCTGCCTTCGAGGATCTCGTGGCCGAATTTATAATAGTTGCCGTCACGTTCAAACGTATATTCATCATTTGCCGTAACTTCTGCAAAGCCGTCAAGCTCTTGCTGTACTGGCATATGCTGGAAAAGAATTGCAGGTAACGGTTGATTGCCGTTTGCAGCTGTAAGTTCTGCTGCTTTTGTCTCATACCAGGCTATCTGGTCGTCGTGCACACAGTCGTAGCAAAGACCTCCGTCGGTTTTTCTTTGATAATCGTTTGAATCAATAAGCCATATTGCAAACGCGTCTTTCTTGCCGTCGCTGCTCTTGATTGTGACACAGCAGTTTCCGCAGCCGTAAACATCAGCATCGTTGAGGTTTGAACGGCAGTTAGGGTATTCCATATACTGCATCATCTGAAACTCGGTGTGAAACCCTTCTTCGCCGTCATGGTTACCGAAAACTATACAAAGAGGAATGTTTCTGTCTCTAATCGGCTTGGTGATTTTTTGTATAGTGCTTACAACAAGGTTGTATGAAAATTCCTTCCAGTAGCCGCTTATGTTGTCACCTCCGAAAACAACGAGGTCGGGATTAGTGTGCTCAATAAGCTTTTCGATTACGTTAAGCGTTTCAATGTCGCAGCTTTCGGGAATCTCTCGGTTCTCGTCATCATCCATTTCCGGGTCCACATCATGAATGTCGGTTATATGCAAAATTCTGAATTTTCCGTTTTTATCGAACTGCAGAGGTTGAGGTCTTTCTCTCTTGAATTTGCCTGAATCCCATTTGTGCGGCACACCCATTGCACATAGAAAAGGAAGAGTAAGACCAAGTAAAAAAGAACTGATAATCTTGTTCATAATTATGCCTCTCTGAATAAGTTTAAATCAATGTTTTCGGCCACAATTCTGCCGCCGTTAATATTGGGATGGAGCTTATCGCCGCCAAGATATTCGAGCTTCGAGCAGTTAGGTTTATCAGGGTTCACGCAAAGGCTTGCCTGATCGTAGACGGCATAAAACTGCGATTTATTTTCTTCAAGTAAGCGGTTATATTCCTTTACCATTGCTTCTTTTTCGGGTTTTGAGTCAATGCATTCACCAAAATTCAGCACATTGAAAATTATCATCTTTTTGCCGTGCTTTTTCAGTATTTCATTGATGCTGACAACCGTATCAAAAACCTGCTTGGGCGTAGGTTTTTCAGATTTAGGTGCAGATATTGTGCCGTACTGAAGAAAATCGTTTGTGCCTAAAGCAAATATGACGTATTCACAATCCGGGTAATTAAGTATATCCCGCTCAAGTCTGTTGACCGCACTTATACCGAATAAACCCTTACATATGAATCTTTTACTGAAATCAAGTCTTATTCGGTTGCCCATTATTGATTTATTAACAACCGAGTATTTACCGGGAAATCTTTCATAAATTCTTTTTGCAAAAGCGTTGGTCCAATACCCTTGCTGACTTATTGAGTCACCGAAAACTATTATCGAGGAAGCATCGGTATTATTGCAAAGCTGAACAGACTGAACAAGAGGAATTGGTTTATGGAAATACATTCCGAGTACTTTTGAGGCGATTTCGCGTACTTTATCACGTTTTCTTCGTTGATTATGTATCTCTCGTTGTGATGCTGAGTTGCCTTTTACGGTTATAAGCTCGACATTGTCAATAAGATTACCGCTCCTGAGTGATCCTTTTTCAACATATGCGCTTACGCAGAAATATTCGCCTTGTTCAATTGTGAACGTGGCTGTATCGGTAGTTACGATCTGTCCTTTTCTTAAGCAAAACTCCTTATGTGAATCAACGGTCAGCTGTATGCATTCTTGCGACAAAATGCCGTTTTTATCACACTTCGCAACGTGAATTTCTTTGATATATACATCATTTCTTGCGTACTCATTAGATAGCTCAATTTTGATTTTTTTACCCGATACCGCAGCCGGAATTATAAGCCTGTAAGTTTTTTTGCAGGAAGGATAATAAAAAAATGACAACGCTGAATGAGCTTGTCCCCAGACCTGTATCCATTTATCTGACAAATTCATCATCTCCTCTGTTGAAAGTATAACACATAACGTATTTCAAAGCAATTGATTTGATTTTAGATTATTGACAATAACTTTTAAAAAGAATATACTTTTAATAATAATATACCGCACATATAGGAAGTATGTTTATGAGCTGGGTTTTATCTTTTGCTTTTTCTGTATTGTTTTTGGCTTTTGGACTTTTTGCCGCTGTAAAGATGAGAAAATCGACAAAATCTGATATTGTTAATCCTTTAAACACATTAATTGTTGGTGTTTTTATTTCGGCATCTGCATTGTTCGTGCCTATATATGTAAACGTTTTTGCTGCTGAACATAGTGCAGTGTCTAAGGCACTCAAAATATGCTTACTTTCATTTCATAATACACTCAGACTTTTTATTCTTGACGGCGATTTTACAATTATTACAGATTACATTAATCAGGATAACGGATGGATATATTATCTTTATACTTGCTTGGCTGCGATTCTGTTTGTTACAGCGCCTGTTCTTACTTTTGGTGTTGTTCTTACTTTGTTTAAAAATATTTCTGCAAATCTTAACTATATGCTCCACCGTTTTGCGCCTGTATTTGTCTTGTCTGAGCTTAACGAGAAATCAATTGCCCTTGCCGAGGATCTATATAATAACGATAAAAAACGACTTATTGTTTTTACCGATGTAATTGTAACCGGTGACGAATATAGCGGTGAGCTTCTTAAAAGAGCTGAAAAAATCGGTGCTATTGTTTTTAAGAATGATATTACCGGTGTTAATTTTTTTCGTCACAGCAAAAACAGTCCGATAAACTTTTTTGTAATCGGTAGTGATGAATCTGAGAATATTAAACAGGTTTTATTTCTTATTAATAAATATAAAGATCGTTCCGATACCTGTGTTTATGTTTTTTCAGATGATCTTTCAACAGAAATGCTGTTAAACAGCATTGATAAGGGAAATATCAAGATTCGCAGGATTCAAGAAATACAGTCATTCATCAGTCGCAATATATATGATGAAGGTTATAAAAAGATTTTTGAATCGGCGATTCCTATGCCAAACGGTTTAAAAAAGATTAATGCTGTTGTTGTTGGTATGGGTCTGCACGGTACTGAGATGACTAAAACTCTTTCCTGGGTCGGTCAGATGGACGGATACCGTTTGCATGTAACTTCATTTGACAAAGATAAGAATGCCGAATCTAAATTCAAAGTACTTTGTCCTGAACTTTTAGATCCGAAATATAATACGGGAATTTTTGACGAAAATGATGCTTGCTATAAAATTAGAGTTAATTCGGATGTTGATGTCGCTACTCAACAATTTTATGACAGCCTTGATGAGCTTGGTGAGATAAGCTATGTATTTGTTTCGCTCGGCAGTGACGAAATGAATATAAAAACTGCTGTTAATATACGTTCTTATTTGCTTCGAAGAGGTAATAAGCCCGTGATCGACACAGTAGTTTTTAATTCCGATAAGAAGAATTATCTTAACGGTATTACTAACCATTCTAAGCAGCATTATGATATTAATTTTATAGGTGACCTTAAGTCTTCTTATTGTGAAGCGGTGGTAGTGGGAACGGCCATAGAAAGGGATGCTCTTGCACGACATATGAAATGGGGCAGTGAAGAAGAATTTTGGAATTATGAATATAATTACCGGTCTTCAGTTGCCTCAGCCATTCACAAAAAGCTTAAAGAAGAGTGTGAGATTTCCGGTATAAAAAAATCACCGGAGGAGCGTAATGAGACCGAGCGCGAAAATATAAGGAAGCTTGAGCACAGACGCTGGAATGCATATATGCGTTCAGAGGGATATGTTTATGCTCAAACGCGTAATAATCTTGCAAAGACTAATAATTTAATAAAGCGTTTTGATGAATTACCGCTTAAAGAACAAATCAAAGATGATGATTAAATGACACCTTTAGTTTGTTTTAAAAATTTTCAATTTTGGTGAATATTTATGAAAAACAAAGATGTATTTATTAGTTACAAATCGGAAGAATATGACGAAGCCGAATGGGTGAGATCAACTCTTGAAAATAACGGAGTTTCTTGCTGGATGGCACCTGCTTGTATACCCGGTGGCTCAAGCTATGCTACTGAAATTCCGCAGGCGATAAGGAATTGCAAAGTTTTTGTTCTTATCCTTTCAGAAAAATCTCAGCTTTCAAAATGGGTTCCGCGTGAGCTTGATCAAGCTATTAATGAAAGTAAAATTGTTTTACCGTTTATGCTCGAGGATTGCGCACTGAAGGATGATTTTAACTTTTACCTTACAAATGTTCAGCGTTATGCTGCTTATAAAAACAAGTCGGAAGCTTTTGAAAAAATGCTTGTAAGAATAAAAGCCGTAATTGCTTCTGATAAAGAAAGTAATGTCATAACCGAGTCTGCGGATAAAATGAAATACGATGAACAAGAGACTTCTGCTAAAGAGTCCGCTGAGTACAGTGTGGAATCGGAAATAGCAGAAGCGGCTCGTGTTATTCCTGATATACCCGAGATACTTAAAGAAAAGGAGCAGCCTAAAAGAAAAAGCAAAAAGAAGAGTATTTTTGCTGTAAGCGCTGCGGCCTTCGTTTTACTTATACTTATAGGTATAATTTCATCGGTGCTGAACACTGTTGAAATTGCCGGTAAAAAGTATAAAACAAACGATACGACCGTTTCGGTTTACGATGCTGCACTTACTCCCGAAGACATTGAGTCAATTAAAAAGATGAAGTCGATAAGCTATATAAAGCTGAGTAACTGCACTTTGCCGGGCACTGATTTAAGCTGGATAACCGATGCTTCAACAATTTCTATTGTTAATTGCGGATTGACTGATGAGCATATAAAAACGATTGATTTCTCTTCACTTAATCTGACGTCAATAGATGTTGAAGGTAATGAAGGCATTACCGACCTGTCAACATTAAAAAATACGGCGGAAACAATAAGAACGGTTTCGTTTAACGGCTGTAGTGTAAGTGATATTTCTTTTGCCGAAGACCTTACTAATGTTTATTCTTTTTATGCTGATTCAAACGGTATAACAGATATTGCCGCACTTGAAAAGTGTAACAGTCTTCAGATCATAAGCATAAATAACAACAGCATAGATTCGCTCACTCCTTTGAGCAACTGTTCGCAATTAAGCGAAGTATATGCTAACAGCAATAAGCTCACATCGCTTGAAGGGCTGGAGAAGGCCATAAGGTTAAAAAAACTTGAAGCTGATAATAACAGTATCAGCTCACTGGAAGGTCTTAATAACGCGACGATTCTTGAAAAGCTTTCTCTGAAGGATAATGATCTAACTCTGATTTCTTCGGAAATAATCGGAAAATCAGCTGAAACTTTAAATGAGCTTCATATCGACGGAAATCCGGTGTCTGATTTCAGCCCGATCGGTACTTTGAAAAAGCTTAATATACTTACTCTTGATAATTGTGATAACTTAAAATCTCTTGATTTTTTAGAGGATACTTTGTTACTTGAATGGCTTTCTGCCGCCAATTGCTCTGTTTCTTCAATAAACGGATTGCGGAATTGCAAAGCACTTAATTATCTTGAGCTTGGATCAAACAGGATATCCTCGCTTGAGGGATTGCCGAGCTTTACTCAACCCAATATTTATTTGAATCTCAGCAATAACCTGCTTACATCGGTTTCACTTCCAAAACAAGGCTTTTCTATACTTTCTTTATACGGGAATAAGCTTGAGTCACTTGATATTTCAGAGACGAACGGTAGTGAAATTGTGATAGGATACTGTGACGGTTTTGATTACAGCACGCTTTCCGAAAGCTTTTACAGCTATTATTTGATAGATATACCTTTGGATAGGCAGGTACATATAAGTGAGGCTATTGACAGCCATTCATTGGAATTTTTGTCGGCAGATGAATATGCAAAGTCATTGACAGCAGAATAATTTAAAAACGCGACTGTAAATAAAGGTTTACAGCCGCGTTTGTTTAATTAATGATATACTTTTTATGGTACAATGCTGAGATTATAATTAATATTGCTATTGAAGCTATGCTGATGAGCACACCTGTGAAAAGGCCCGGAGTTATAAATGTAAACTCAATTTCAACGTTTCCGCCCGGCACAATGATTCCCATCATACCGCCGTTGAGTGTCAGGATTTCTGTTTCTTTGCCGTTAATATATGCTTTCCAGCCGTTATCGTGCGGTACGCTGAAATATACAAGCTTATCACCTGTGTAGTCGGCTTGTGCGGTAAAGCCTTTGGGTGTCATATTGAAGTTAATTATTGCAGAATTTTTATTGGCTTCACACGCTTTTTGAATATCCAAACTGTAGTCTGCAGATAATGGTGAGGCAACGCCTTGAATCTTGGATTGTGTTTCTGCATCTGCAAAGCAAGCCACTGTCATCAATTCTATGCGTTTGTTGTTTTCTGATATATCGGTAGTGTATTTTATATCTTTATCAGACAAATAGTATTCGTATGTATATCCGAAGGGGGAGTAATAAGGGGCTTCTTTTTCATTGCCGTTTTTATCAACAAGATATTTAATACTTAATACTGATTGTATTGCCGGAGTGTCAAAATGAGCATTAGAAGTTGCGTGCAATGTATTATCAAATCCGACAAGATTGCAAAATGCTGTTGTTGCTTTTGATTTGAAGCTGTGAAAAATTGAAACACCGGGTTGGTTTGAAACCATCGGATAATTAGCAAGCGTGTACGAGTACTGTGTACGGTAATTATACGACAAATCCTCACTGACTGATGTTTCTCCGCCAAGATAAGCTTTTTCGTATTTGTTATCAGTGATATCGATTTCGTTTACAAGATAAAAGGTGTAAGTTGATAAACAAACCAAAATTACGGCAGCTACGGATTTTTTATTGCTGTAAATCCATTTGTTTTTTACTGAAAAATACATCGGAATATAATTTATCACGATCATTATTAACAGAACAACTGCATATCTTAAATCGGTCTGATTAAATTTTTCTGTAAGATCGGTATCGGATAGGTAATTTATGGCTGCTTGCGGTAAAACATCAAGCAAAAAATCTTTTATAAGGTACGCGGAGAAAAATTTAATTACCAACGGTGCGCCTAGTACTATTGCAGAAATAACCGAAACAGTTTTAATACTCTTCTTTATTTCAAAGAATAAATTTTCTTTTGTATTGCTGTATTCTTCCAAAATTTTGAGGCTTACAAGAACTTCAAATAAAACAAAGGCGTACCACCAACGGGTATAGCTCATATTTGTGAAAAGACTGAAAACACCGTTGCCGTAGGGTATTAATGTAATAAAAAAAAGAAAACGGAACAATTTAGAGTACCAGTTGTTTTTCTTTTTTCGTAAAGAGATAAAGATAAATACTGCACCAAAAAACGGAAGAAAGGCATTGTTTGAATTAAAGACAGAGTAGCGGAAACCTGTTGCTGACCCCATAATACCTTCGCTCGGTAAAACAATGCCCTTCAACAGCTTTATGAGCTGCGGTATATTGCCTAAAGCTCTGACCAGGGAATTGAGAAAACTTGAGGTTGCCTTGTTGGTTTCAAGAAGGCTTAATGCAGACGGTAGCAGAATAAACATCGAGCATAACCCGCCTAAAGCATAAAACAAAATACATCGCATACCGTCTTTGAGGTTATATTTATTGTTGCTGAATTTTATTCTGAAGCATAAATATATAATGAAAATTACGCTTGTTCCTACAAGAAAATAATAATTTATACAGGCATTGAGGAGCACTGCCAAAGATAGGAGTGGCATTTTCTTTTTGTCCAGAACATTATCGGTACAATACAGTATCAAAGGAAAAACAGCTATTACATCAATAAAATGATAAAAGAAGCTGGCGTCCATCGAAAAAGAAGAAAAAGCATAAATTAAGGCGCCTATAAAGGCAAAGTGATTTGTTTTAATATGTTTTTTCAAATAAGCATAGGAGGTAAGCGCGGCGATAACGTGCTTAACAATAAACATAGCACCCATTCCGAAGGGAATCAATTTCTCCGGAATAAGAAAAAGAGGCCAGAAAAACGGACTGCAATAATTATAGAAGGAATATGTACCTAAAAAATTAGAACCGAGAAAAGTATTCCAGCTCCAGAACGGAGTGCCGCTGAGCAGCATGCGTCTGCACTCTTTTACAAACGGAATCTGCTGTGTCATATAGTCACCGACTAAATAAAAATTTCCGTTATTTACTGCCATTATCGGTAATACCGCACAGCAAATTATAAGAAAAGACACAGCGGTCAGTTTATAATAATTTGAATAGTTTTTTAGTTGCATATTCATTGTTTTACCCCGACAGATTTGATTAATGAGATATTTTCAAGTGAAAATAACCGCAGATATAATGGTCTGCGGTTATTTTATTTATTCGGTTGTTTGTGTGCTTATCTGTTCTGTTTCAGTGCTTTCGTTTTCAATTTCGACAATACTGACAGACGTTGTATCGGAATATCCGCCGAGAATTGCGGCAATAGGCTTTTTCTTTCTTAAGATTATAAAAATTAATGCTAATACTGCAATTGTTGCGACAGAAATAACGATACCTACAGTCAGGCCACGGGCTTGATATTTAAGCTCTATATCGTGTTTGCCTTCGGTTAGATAAAAGCCTATAAGACCGTTGCCGAGCTTACATTCCTGCAATTCTTCAATGCTTACACGCTCGCCGTCTACATATATCTGCCAGCTTTCGTCATAGGGGATGGAAGTGTAGAAAACGGAGTCATCGAGAGCTGTTACACTGCCCTTGATGAAGGTGTCTTCAAAGACTTCGATATCGAGCTGCTCTGCTTTCAGTTTATTGTATCCTTCGACAAAGGGCTCGGTGTTGAGACCTGCAAAATAAACATCGATATAGCCGGAATTGCCGGAGCTTATCGGAATGTTGACGTATACTGTTTCGCCTGCTTCAACGTAGCCGATATCAACTATATGCTCGGAATCAAAATTATGGTCATAGACGGTATCGCCGTATGATATCGAAACATTTTCTACATTGCTCGACTCAACAAAAAGATAGTAATTTTTGCTTTCTGCTACTTCGTAACAAGCTGTAAAGCTTGCATCAGCATCACTGACAGTACGGAAGAAAGTTAATTCACCGGTATCATAGCCTGAAGAAAATTCGTTGATATTATCATAATTAAAATAAGTTACAGGCAGTTGGGTGAATACCTCGCCGATACCTGTTGAACGCTCAAAATAATCGTTCTGGACTACAAACGGATTTTCGTTAGAATAATCCCAGCCGAGAATCGTTTTATCTACGCAGTAGCCGATGTTAAGGTGATAGTTGTTTTCGTATGCCGTGAATTTTCCGATTTGATGAGACAGTGTGAACAAATCATCGGTCGGTTTAGGTGTAGAGGTAGTGTTATCGACAATATATTTCAAAGACATCATCATATTGAAAACAGGTGTTTGGAAACCGTTATAGGTATAGCTGTTGATAAAGTTTCCGTCAACACCTAGATAATTTATGAGGTTTGATGTGGATTCGTATGCCATTGAGGAGAAAATCGATACACCATTGTAGTCATACCAGGACGGATCCATCCTCGTGCGAAGGTCAGTGAGCTCCATTCTGTAAAACTCGCCGTTTTCTTTTTCGTCAAGCTTACGCTTCATAGCAACGAACTTGTCGTAATCACTTGTATAATAAGTTTTTTGCTGCTGCATTACATAATGTGATGTGTTGCCTATGGCGGCTTCTGACACAACGCAACAGAACAGTAATAAAGCGATCGCACTTGACTGATACTTTCCGCTGTTCATCATTATCATTACAAGTGTATAGAATACTACAAAAATTATCGAAATTATTACCGTTTCTTCTGATACATTTTTAGAACCGATTTTTTGTGTAATGATTATAAATGAAAGTGCTGCAACACCGACGGTAAGCAACATTTTCGGCGTGTAATCTTTAATATGGATAAGTGCTTTGTACGCCATTATAAGCAGAACAAATGAATAAATATATGAAAGTCTGTACGGAAGGTCGTTTGGAAAATGGAAGCCGTGCCAGATGTAGTTGAGATAATTGAGATTAAAGCTGATGAAAAGCAAGCCTAAAAGCGCAACATAGCAGATCTTTTCACGCTTGGTGTAATGCTTTGAATAGAGATAAAGAGGGGCAAGCATTGCGGTTATGACACCGCAATAAATGTTAGGCAATACATCTTCGCCGCTGCTCCTGATAGTAGGATCGAGAGAAACAAGATGGTTGGATATAAAGTCAAAGATCTTGAAATATGTTTTAGCCTCGGACGGAAATGTGCCTGAGGTAGCAGAAGAATTTTGAAGAATAAAAAACAGCGGTACGAGAAGAACAGCGGCTATTCCTGCAGCCGCGACGGAAGCACCTGCGAAGCGTAGACCGGCATTAAAAAATCGTGAATTACGAAGGAAAAACAAAATATTTTTGTTTTTCTTTTTGCCTTTGACAGTATTTCCCTCGCTGTCTACATATTTTGTTACAGTGAATTTGTCATTAATTGAATAGCGGCTGAAATATGTTGCCAGGAAATATACTACAGAGAATACACATATTATATAAGCCATATAGTAATTTGACAGCATAACAACGGCAAGAGAGAAGAGATATGTTCTGAACTTGCCATGCGTGATTATTTGCTCGATTCCGAACATAACAAGCGGAAATACAGCCATAGCATCAATCCACATAATGTTCCAATAATAGGCTATGAAGAAGCCGCAGAATGAATAGAGAACACCGAACGCTGCTATGCTGAAATCATTTTTGCACGTTGTTTTGCGAAGATAATATGAGAAGAATGCACTGGCGAATGCTGCCTTCAGCAGTACCATTATTGCAATAGCTTCGGGCATATTTTCGTGACCGAGTAATAGCATAACGATTGCAAGAGGACTTGCAAGATAGTTACTGAAATTTCCGAGAAAGCTTGAGCCAAGACCTGCATTCCAGGAATAAATAAGGCTTTCTCCTTGTGTAATTCTGTCATACAGCTCGGCAAAAAGCGGACCGTACTGATGATAGAGATCCATTCTGAGAACTGTATAGTCTCCGAATGGTATTACGTTAAAGCAATAGTATACGACGACCATTACAAATGCAGACGCAGCAAAAGCAAGCAATGAAAACTTGTTGTTTATAAACGCCTGTATAAATTTGTTCTTTTTCACTTCCTTAAACACTCCTTAATAATTATAAATCGTATTTTAACATATAAGCTTATGTTTTTCAACTGTTTGTTATTTATATTTTATATTGCTCAGTTATAGAGCGATTATTCTTTTTGATGTTTTATGTGTTCTAATTCAGGACAAGAGTACATATGATGTGTTAGCGACATATGAAAGGAAAAGCAAAATGGAAAAAAATAATATAAATAGGTTTGAATCGGCAGCAAGATGTACCGGAGTACGAATAAGAAGGGCGTTATTAAAATTGCCCGAAAGCATAAAGTCCACAGCAAGTGAAATTCGACTCAGATGCGGCCGTCCGGTTATGGTGAGTGGACTTTTCGGTGATATATTTTTGACCGAAAACGGCAGAGAAAGCTATATTATAACAGAAAATGTGATGAAAGCTTCAATAAATGATATTGAAGACTGCTTCAGAACTGTATGCGGTTATTCGGTTCATACACACCAAAACAGTATTTGTAACGGATACGTTACTGTTAACGGGGGACATAGGGCGGGTATTGCAGGCACAGCAGTTAATGTAGCCGGTGAAGTAAGTGCAGTAAGAGATGTGTCTTCAATAAATATCAGAGTTTCACGTCAGTTTAAAGGAATTGCCGATGAGGTTTATGAATACATCAAAAACACAGGTGAAGGAAGTGTTCTCATTGCGGGTCCGCCTTCAAGCGGCAAGACAACTGTACTCAGAGACCTGGCGAGAATACTTTCGTCGGAGCAGGGCGGATATCTTAAAACTGTAATTATTGATGAACGAGAGGAAATCGCTGCATGCTGTGACGGCGTGCCGCAGAACGATATAGGTATAAGCAGTGATGTTATTTCCGGTTACCCGAAAGGGCAGGCAGTAATGATAGCACTTCGGTCAATGTCGCCTCAAAAAATAATACTTGATGAAATCGGTACAGATGAAGAAGCCGCCGCTATAGAGGCAGGACTTAATTCCGGTGTTGATTTTTATCTTAGTGTACACGCATCAAACGAAGAAGAATTGTTGCGAAGAAAGCAGATAGTAAGGCTTTTGAAAAGTGGAGCTTTTTCCGCGGTTGTTTTTCTTAAGGGGAAGGATTTTCCGAGTGAGGTAGGCAAGTTTATTTCAGCGGGTGAATTAATTGATAAATGCAATAGGTTCGATAATTTTTGGACTCTCGATAGCGGCAGCAGGATTTTATGCAGCAGCGGCAGTCAAAAAGCGCATAAGATTTCTTGAATGTTGTATTAAGCTGATAAAAACAGTCTCTTTAGATATCGGTTATTGCAGCGAGCCTGTGCTAACAATTATGAAAAAAGCATCTGAAAGTAAAGAGCTAGATGAATTATCTTTTTTGAAAGAATTGGCAAATTGCGAAGAAAATGATTTTTCTGAATCTTGGTCAGCTGCTATAGATAAATTTACGGATTTATCCTTATTTGACAAAGCTGATGCTGATATGCTGAAATGCTTCGGAAGCAAGCTCGGTACAACTGACATCCTTCATCAGACACAGTTATGTGATGAATACATAAAAAGATTTGAAGAGAGATATGAATATGAAAACAACAGAATGAGCGAACGCATACGCCTTTATAGAGTAGGCGGCACAGTATGCGGATTAGCGGCATTGATACTACTGCTGTAATTAAATTTATCGGAGGAAGAATGGAATCTGTTTTGATATTTAAGATTGGTGCGATTGGTCTTGCTGTAGCGGTTTTGCATCAAGTGCTTGCACGCTCGGGTAGAGAAGAATATGCTATGCTGACAACTATGGCAGGAGTAATTGTTGTTGTTATGACGCTTTTACCTGAATTGGCAGATCTGATTTCAGAACTGAAAAAATTGATGGATTTTTAACTTATGAGCATAGTTAAAGTACTTTTTGTTGCGGTTACAGCCTGCTTTTTTACAGCGTTGCTAAGTCAATATAAGCCTGAATTTTCTTTAATTATCAGATTGGCTGCTGTTTTATTTATAGTATTAATTGCTTTTGAACCGATAGCAGAGATGACGGAGGATTTGTTGGATATTACTGATGGTACTAAATTTAACAATGAGTATATTTTTTTGCTCATAAAGGTTGTAATTACCGCTGTAATATGTCATACGGTTAGTGAGATTTGTGCTGATACGGGGAACAGAGCGGTTGCGTTTTGTGTTGATCTTGTCGGCAGGGTGTCGATCGTGCTGCTTTCTGTTCCGCTGCTTAAAGCAATTATTCAGATCACAAGGGAACTTATAAATGAATGAAACGAAATAAGTGTTTAATATCGATATTTACTGTTGTTATTTTATTATTATTTCCTTTTAATTCTTTTGCGTTTTCGGAGGAATATTTTGATGATCAGATAGAGACAAGCGGTGCAAATAAGCTTTTAGACGAGCTGAGCGATGAACAAAAATCATTACTTAAGACACTTGGTATTGACTGCATTGATTTTGAATCAATTTTATCTGTCTCTCCGCACAGGATCTTTGATCTGATTTTTGAAGTTTTTTCAAATAATTATCACGGTCCGCTGAAAGCCTCTTTTACGATTGCGGCAATGATTCTTGTAATCAGTATAGCTTCGCAGTTTATTTCATATGACAGTAAGATGTTTAAGGTCGTTTCTGCGATTGGAAGTTTATTAACTTCGTTAAGCGTAATGATACCGCTCAGCAGCTGTGTTACAAGAGTTGTATCGGCAATAGGTTTATCGGCGGATTTTATGTTGTCACTCATACCTGTACTTGCCGCAGTAATCAGCGTAAGCGGCAATCCTGTACTGGCATTCAGCTACAATTCATTATGCTTTATTGCTGCACAGGCAGTTGCTCAGCTCGCCGATAACTTTATCAGACCGCTGATTCAGGTTATGCTTTCCATAAGCACGATTTCTTCAATAAATGAAGAGGTAAGCTTTGAAAAGCTTATTGCTTTTATGAAAAAAATCGCTGTTTTTATAATCAGCACGGTATCAACAGTTTTTGTTACATTACTGTCTGTCAAAGGGATGCTTGCAAATACCGCAGACGGTGTAGCTGTAAGAGGCATACGTTTTTTGATAGGCAACATTGTACCATTTATCGGCGGCGCTGTAAGTGATGCATATTTATCAATTATCGGTACACTTTCAATGGTAAAAAACACTGTTGCTGTTTTTGCAATTGCAGTTGTTGCAATTACAAATTTGCCGGTAACAGCAGAATGTTTATGTTGGGTATTTACTCTTAATTTGCTTGAGGCCTTGTCAGATATGTTTTCGCAGAAAAGTATTTCGTTTCTGCTGAGTTCTTATGCTTCGGCAATTTCATTGCTGACTGTAATACTTCTGCTTAATTCAGTGGTTTTTGTACTGAGCATCGGATTGGTAATGCTGTTTAAGGGCGGTTGAAAATGGAAATACTTAAATCGTGGGCTGTGTCTGTTTCGGCGGCGGTTGTGATAACCGCAATAATTACATTTATTTCGCCTTCTGGCGCTCTTGATAAATCCGTAAAGACAGCAACGGCACTCTTTATGCTGTTAAGCTTTTTTTTGCCGTTGGCTAAGGTAGATGCACGGCAAATTTTCACTTTTGATGTTGAGTACATAAGCGAATGGGCGGAGGGTAGTGAATTGAAAGAAGAAGTTGAAAATGAGGTGGCAGATATACTGAAAAATGAAATAATATCCAAAATTGCTGCATACATAGAGGGTGAAGGAATTAAAAACTCTGAAACTGAAGTAAGAATAAATATCAGCAAAAACTATAATATTGCTATTGAAAAGATAAAGATCATCGTACCTGATAATGTCGATATAAGCGGTATAAATGATTTTGTTGAAAAAGAGTTTTCGGTCACACCTGAGGTAATTCTGAAAGCGGAGGAGTAAATGAATAAAGTAAAGTTAGATAAATTTATCTCACGCGTCAAAACGGACAAAAGACTGTTAAGTATTTGTCTGCTTGGATTTTTAGGAATTATACTGATTGTATTTTCTTTGCCGCTTGAAAAGGATAAAAACCATGAAGCTGCAGAGTTGCCTGAAGAGAAAGTATTTAACGAAAAGGATTATACGGCTGACCTTGAAAAGAAGCTGAGCGAAATGATATCGTTGATAAACGGTGCAGGTAATACCAAGGTTATAATTACATTGGAGTGCGACTACGAAACTGTTTATGCGAAGGATGGCAGTTTATCACAGGATGACGATTCAACTGATGAAGACAGCGAGTATATAATAATCGACCGTGATGATGCTCAAGGCGGTTTATTACTGAAAACAGTTGCACCTAAGGTGCGCGGTGTTGCTGTTGTATGTGAGGGCGGTGATAATCAGTACGTCAGAAATGCTGTAACGGAAATGCTGACAGCTGTACTTGACGTTGGTGCAAACCGTATCAGCGTATCAAAAATTAGCAGTTAAGGAGAAATTGACCATGAATGTTATTATCAAAAAAAGACAAATTATTATGAGTGCTCTTGTTTTAGCGCTCGGTTCGGCGGTGTTTGTAAACTGGTATTTTACACGACCCGATACTGCTCAGACAGGTTCGGAAGAAAAAGTCAGCTATTCTGTGCTCGGAGATGCACAGTATGTTTCATCATCTGCAGATAAAACAACTGAAGATGAGAATGTTAATAACCCGCTTGATGAATACAATATGACGAGAAAAAAATCACACGATGAGGCTTTTGATAAGCTAAATAAAGTGATAAATGATCCGTCAGCCTCCAAATCTGCGGTTGATGCAGCAGCTGAACAGCTTGCAAAGCTGACGGACATGATTAAGCTTGAGGCCGATATAGAAGCATTGGTGAAATCAAAATGCGGTTTCGGGTGTCGTGTCATGATAAATTCTGACAAAGCGGATGTGGTGTGCGAAAAAGGTAAGCTTGACAGCACGTCAATTCTGCAAATCAAAGAAATAATATTAAAGCATACAAATATAAAATCTGAAAATATTACAATATTTGATGTAAAATAGTTGAGAAATTTTATTTTTATGGTATAATACCTAAAAAGGAGGTTGTAAGAAATGGATAAACAGCCTATTAACAGTACATCTGTTGCAACGCAGCTTGTTATTTCGGATGATGTTATTGCATCTATTGCGATGAGTGCAGCTAAAGATATTGAAGGGGTAGGCGGGTTAGTTCAGCGCCCTAAGGATATCCGTAGCCTGGTAAACATATTTGAAGGACCTCTCAAATATGTTGAGGTTTCATCAAACGATAATGTGTATAACCTTAAGCTTTATATCACTATTAAAGAAGGTGTAAAGATACCGTCTGTCGTCTCAAAGGTGCAGACAGCTGTCAAAAATGCCGTACAGGGTATGGGCGGTTGCGTTGTATCAAAAGTTAATGTATGTGTTGCAGATGTAGAAATTACAGAAAAACGTACCTAATCAAAAGAAAAGCCGATTGCCATCCCTCTGCTTCATTTCATCGGCAGAGGGTTTTATTTGTTTTATTGGAGGATGTATTATGACACGCAGACAAGCAAGAGAACAGGCATTTATTCTTCTATTTGAAAAATCGTTTAATGCTGATTCGTCAATTGATGAATTGATCGACCTTGCAAAAGAATTCGGTATGTATGAAGAAAGTGAATTTTCTTATCAACTCTTACATACCGTATGCGATAACCTTGAACAGATCGACGAATATATCAGCTCAAATTCAAAAGGATGGAAGATCAACAGAATCTCTAAGGTTGCTTTGTCTGCTATCCGATTGGCTCTTGCTGAAATTCTGTACTTTGATGATATACCTGACAGTGTTACGGTAAATGAAGCTGTAGACCTTGCAAAAAAATATTCAACACCTGAGGATACATCATTTGTCAACGGACTTCTCGGTACTGTTGTGAGGTCAAAATAAATGGCATTGGTTCTTGGTGTTGATACAAGTAATTACACGACTTCTGTTGCGGCAATCGAGCTTGAACAAGGGCTTGCATTTCAGTCAAAAAAGCTTCTTCCGGTTGCAGAAGGTGCATTGGGATTAAGACAGTCTGATGCTGTTTTTCACCATACTGTGCAGTTACCGGAGCTGTTTTCCGATCTGAGCCGAAAGTGCGATCTGTCTAAAGTTAGTGCTGTCGGTGTTTCGGTCGCTCCTCGCAGTGAACAGGGGTCATATATGCCGTGCTTCCTTTCCGGTATCAGTGCGGCAACGGCATTTGCAAGTGCACATTCACTTGTATTAAGGCGCTTTTCACACCAGCAGGGGCATATTGCAGCTGCATTGTTTTCGGCAGACCGACTTGATTTGCTTAGAGAACATTTTATTGCTTTTCATGTTTCGGGAGGTACAACCGAAGCTGTACTGGTTAAGCCCGACAGTGAAAATATTTGTACGACTCAGCTTGTGGCTTCTTCGCTGGATCTTAAGGCAGGACAAGCTGTTGACAGAGTCGGAGTTGCAATGGGACTTAGTTTTCCTGCAGGTAAGCAGCTTGACGAACTTGCTTGTAAGTATAATGACAAAATTAAAGTAAGGCCGGTAATAAAAGGGTATAATTGCTCACTTTCAGGTATAGAGAATAAATGCAAGAAAATGCTTGCTGATGGTGAAAGCAGGGAAAAGACAGCTCGATATTGTATTGAGTATATTTGCGCTTCTCTTGATGCTATGGCAGCTGCTTTGATCGATGAATACGGTAATTTGCCGCTTGTTTTCTCGGGCGGTGTTATGAGTAACAGCATCATCAGCAAAAAGCTCAGCGACAAATACGGTGCAATTTTTGCAAAGCCTGAGTTTTCATGTGATAACGCAGTAGGTATCGCTGTGCTTACTGCGATAATGGAGAAAAGAATATGAATATTCCTGTCTTGACTGTAGGGCAGATAAACACATACGTAAAGTCATTGATTGACGGTGACCCTAATCTTAACAATGTTTTCGTTGTGGGTGAGATTTCAAATTTTACAAATCATTACCGTACGGGTCATTTTTATTTTACGCTTAAGGATAGTGAATCGGCAATTAAGGCTGTTATGTTCAGAAGCAGTGCGCAAAGGCTTCGATTTATGCCCGAAAACGGTATGCGTGTTATTATTCGCGGCAGAATATCTGTTTTTGAACGTGACGGACAGTATCAGTTATATGCCGATGATATGCAGCCCGACGGCATTGGCGCACTTAATATTGCTTTTGAACAGTTAAAAGCAAAGCTTGAATCGCAAGGTCTTTTTGACGATTCACGAAAGAAACCTATACCTTCACTACCTGAACGTATAGGTGTTGTCACATCACCAACCGGTGCGGCTGTAAGGGATATTATCAATGTTCTCGGCAGGCGATTTCCTCTTGCCAGAATTGTTCTATGCCCCGTGCAGGTACAAGGTCCGTCTGCCGCAGGTCAGATTGCAGCTGCTGTTGATTTGTTCAATATTCACAGTGCTGCTGATGTTATTATTCTCGGAAGAGGCGGTGGCTCTATTGAAGACCTATGGGCGTTTAATGAAGAAATTGTTGCTCTTGCAGTCAGTCGTAGCAAAATTCCGATCATTTCTGCTGTAGGTCATGAGACTGACTATACGATTTGTGATTTTGTATCAGATTTGCGTGCTCCTACTCCTTCGGCGGCTGCCGAGCTTGCAGTACCTGATTGGCGTGAGCAGTATTCGTATATTGACGGTTTAATTTTACATTTATCTAATGTATTAAAGCATCGTGTAATCACTGACAGAGCATATATTGAGTCTGTTGCAAACAGTCGTGCGCTTAAGAATCCGCTTGCTCCTATTGAAAACGGCAGACAAACACTTGATATACTGTTAAATCGCTTGCTTACCGCACAACGTGATTTACTCAGTGAAAAAACTATGCAATTTGTATCTGGTTGTGCCAAATTAGATGCTTTGAGTCCGCTTAAAGTTCTTTCGCGCGGATATGCTGCGATTTATTCGGGCACAAAAATTGTGAGTTCTGTTACAGGTGTTGATATGAATAATAATATACGCATTCGTTTTACTGACGGTGAGCTTGATTGTAAACCGCTTGAAAAAACTCTTTATTGAGAGGTTATTATGAAGAATATGACATATGAAAAAGCAATTGAAAAGCTTGAAAAAATAGTTGAGCAGCTTGAACAAGGCAGTATACCGCTTGAAAAATCGCTTGATCTGTTTGAAGAGGCTAATAAGCTTGCTGTGTATTGTAAGACTTGTCTTGATAATGCCGAGCAAAAAATTGTCCGTCTCACCATGGACGGTTCGGAGGAAAAAGATTTTGAATAAGGCATATACGTCAGAAGAATATATTTCTGTCATAAATTCAGCTCTTTATGCTTATGTTAAGCTTACCGGCGATGAGTCGGACAGAGTAACAGAGGCGATGCTTTACAGCCTGAAAAACGGTGGTAAGCGTGTTCGGCCTATGCTTGTGCTTGAGTTCTGCAGGGCCTGCGGCGGCGATGTAAATTCTGCAATTCCGTTTGCTTGTGCTCTTGAAATGATACACACATATTCGTTGATTCATGATGATCTGCCTTGTATGGATAATGACGATTACCGTAGAGGTAAGCCGTCATGTCACAAGCAATTTGATTATGCAACAGCTCTTCTTGCAGGAGATGGCTTGCTTGCGCTTGCTTTTTCTGTTGCGGCAAGTGCAAAGCTGTCGCCGGCAACCGTAGTAAAGGCAATTAAGCTGCTTGCTGACTGTTCGGGTCATCTTGGCATGATAGGCGGACAGACAATGGATCTTCAGCATGAGGGTAAGCAAATTTCTATTGACAGTCTCAGAAAAACAGATGCACTTAAAACCGGCAGACTTATTTATGCTGCCTGTATACTTGGCTGTTTGGTTGCAGATGCTGATAATGAAAAAATTAAGGCTGCAGAAGTATATGCCGAGAGCATAGGTCTTGCTTTTCAGATAGTTGATGATCTGCTTGACATAACCTCTACTTCTGAAGAGCTAGGAAAGCCGGTAGGAAGTGACGAAGATAATATGAAATCAACTTATCCTTCACTTCTTGGTTTTGATCACTCAAGAGAGCTTGTTAATGAGCTTACAAATAAAGCGGTTAACGCTGTCTCTGTCTTTGGAGAAGAGGCAAGATTTCTTTCGGACTATGCTGTTAAGCTTTCTGTTCGCACAAAATAAATGCTTTTCGGAGCGTGAATAATGAACGATTCAATTCTTAAAAACATAAAATCTCCGAGCGACATCAAAAATCTCAGCTACGAGGAGCTTGAGGAGCTCGCTTCGCAGATTCGACATGAGCTGATATCGACCGTTTCAAAAAACGGTGGTCATCTCGCATCGAATCTGGGTGTTGTTGAGCTTACAATTGCACTTCATAAGTGCTTTAATTCCCCTAAGGATAAGTTCGTTTTTGATGTTGGTCATCAAATATATACTCATAAGTTGCTTACCGGCAGATATGACAGATTCTCGACTATCCGTACCGAAGGAGGACTTTCCGGATTTCCGCGTCCGACTGAAAGTGAGCATGATGCTTTTTTCACGGGCCATAGCAGTACTTCAATTTCTTCTGCTTACGGTATAAGTGTTTCGGAGCTTATAAAGGGTTCAAAAAATTACACTGTAGCGGTTATCGGCGACGGGGCTTTTACGGGTGGACTTGCATATGAGGCAATTAATAATGTTGGAAGAAATAAGGATGCCAAGCTTATTGTTGTACTCAACGATAACGAAATGTCAATCTCACAGAATGTCGGTTCAATTTCAAAATATCTGACTAATATTCGCACAACAAAGCAGTATTTTCGTCTTAAGGCAAGTCTTGAGCGTGCTCTTAATCATATACCTTTGATCGGACGCAAGCTGTCTTCAGGTGTATACAAGCTCAAAACCTCTATTAAGGACAAGCTTTACAACAGTAATATGTTTGAGGATCTCGGATTTCGTTATATGGGTCCGGTTGACGGACACAACATTCGTAAGCTTACTGAGGTGCTTGAGGAAGCGAAGAATATTGACAGGCCTGTTTTGCTTCACGTCCACACTAAAAAAGGCAAAGGATACGAGCTTGCGGAGCAGAATCCTTCTGAATTTCACGGTATATCAAAATTTGACACAGATACAGGTGAAACTGTTGCAAAAGGACCTAATTTTTCTGATGAATTCGGAAAATATCTTTGCGAGCTTGCCTCAAAAGACAGTCGAATTTGTGCAATAACCGCAGCTATGTCGCTCGGTACGGGATTGAGTGAATATGCGCAGAATTATTCTGACAGATTTTTTGATGTCGGTATTGCCGAGGAGCATGCTGTTGTTTTTGCTTCAGGTTTGTCAAAGGGTGGAATGATTCCGTTTTTTGTTGTTTATTCTACCTTCCTTCAGCGGTGCTACGACCAGCTTATTCATGATGCGGCACTTCAAAAACAAAAGATGATAATTGCTGTGGACCGTGCAGGCTTTGTAGGCGAAGACGGTGAAACTCATCAAGGCATTTTTGATGTAGCTTTTATGAACACCATTTCAAATTTTACTATTTACGCACCGTCTACTTATGATGAAATGCGTAAGGATATGTTCAAAGCTGTTTATAAAGACAGTAACGTTATAGCAATTCGCTACCCCAGAGGCGGCGAGTGTGAAATGCCTTGCGATTTTGTTCCGACATATGATGTTTTTGATATTTACGGCGACGAAGATTCTGATATCTCACTGGTAACTTACGGACGAATTTTCGGTAATGCCTGTAAAGCATATAAAATTCTCAAAGAGCAAGGCAAGAGTATTCGAGTAGTCAAATTAAATAAAATTAAGCCGCTTGACCAGAGTATTATAGAAGTGCTTAAAGGCAGCCGTGCAATATACTTCTTTGAAGAAGGCATACAAAACGGCGGTGTCGGCGAAAAACTGGCGCTTCGTCTGCTTGAAGCTGGTTATCACGGAGAATATAAGCTGACTGCCGTTGATTACTGCTTTGTTGAGCAGGGCAGTGTAGCGTCTACAATTGCCAAGAATAATCTTGACAGCGACTCAATGGTTGATATCGTAGGAGGTGCTTTCGGTGAGCGATAAAAAAAGACTTGATGTTGCCTTATTTGAGCTTGGACTTACCGAGAGCCGCGAAAAGGCAAGAGCCTTAATTATGGCGGGCCAGGTGTACGTAAACGGTCAAAAATCACTTAAGGCCGGCGATAATATCAAGCCGGACGATAAAATCGAAGTCAGAGGCGAAAAAATGCCTTTTGTCAGCCGAGGTGGATATAAACTTGACAAAGCGATGATATCCTTCGGCCTTGCACTTGACGGTAAGACTTGTATGGATGTAGGTGCATCAACAGGCGGATTTACGGATTGTATGTTGATGAATGGTGCGGTTAAAGTTTATTCTATTGACGTAGGTTACGGTCAACTTGCCTGGAAACTCAGGAGTGATGAAAGAGTAATTAATCTTGAACGCACCAATTTCCGTTACGTTACCCGTGAGCAAGTACCGGATGAGATTGATTTTTCCAGCGTTGATGTTTCATTTATTTCTCTTAAATTGATATTACCTGTTTTGTATTCACTGCTCAAAGCTGACGGTGAAGCCGTCTGTCTTGTAAAGCCTCAATTTGAAGCTGGTAGAGAAAAAATCGGTAAAAAAGGTGTAGTGCGTGATAAGGCTGTGCACCTTGAAGTAATTGACAAATGCATAGGTTACGCAAAAAATAACGGATTCAGAATCAAAGGGCTTGATTTTTCTCCCGTTAAAGGGCCCGAGGGTAATATTGAATACTTGCTTTACATATCAAAATCAGGAATTGATGAGCCCGAAATTGATGCTTTGTCAGTAGTTGATAACTCACACAAAGTGCTTGATAAGGATTAATCGGAGGTTTGTTTATATGAAGGTTGCGGTAATTCCTAACCTTACAAGAGAATATGCCTTAAAAATAACTGATGAGGTTGTTAGACAGCTGAAAAAAAACAATGCTGAAATTTTGATAGCTGATTATGCTGCCGAAGAGTATTCAAGTGAGGATGTTGAGTTTTTAAAAGTTGATGAGGCTGTTGAAAGTTGCGATGTTGTTATAGCGATAGGCGGAGACGGTACAATTCTTCATTCAGGAAAAATAGCAGCATCATGCGGAAAGCCCATTCTCGGCATTAATGCCGGTAAGCTTGGCTTTATGGCAGGTCTTGAAAAAAATGAGCTTGATTTGCTGTCGTGCTTATTTGACGGTAATTATTCAATTGATAAACGTATGATGCTTGATGTAATGATTTTTGATGAAATCGGTATGTGTGTACAGCGTTTTAATTGTATAAATGATGCTGTGTTTGTACGCAAGGTCAACAGAACAATAATTGAAGTCAGCGTTGAAAGTAACGGCAGACTTGTGAATAATTATTGGGGAGACGGTGTGATTTTTGCAACACCTACCGGTTCAACTGCTTATTCTCTTTCTGCAGGCGGTCCTGTTGTTGCTCCGACAATTGAAAGCATTATACTTACGCCTATATGTAATCATTCTCTTTTCAGTCATCCTATTATTTTCAGAGCAGACGAAAGAATGCGCGTATATGCAACAAAAGAGGATGAAACGGAGCTTTGTGTTTCCTGTGACGGCGAGCCGCCCATATCAATCGGAGCAGGCTGCAGTGTCATTGTGCAAAAATCTGCAGCGGCAGCTGATTTTATTCGTATTAAATCTGACAGCTTCATAGAAATACTCAACATGAAAATGTTACATCCTTAAAGGAGCGATTGAGATGAAAAAGAAAAGGCTCGAGCTTATACTGAAAACGATTGATTGTCGGGATATCTCTACCCAGGACGAGCTTCTTATTGCTCTCAGAGAGCATGGCCTTGACGTAACTCAGGCAACAGTTTCACGTGACATCAAAGAGCTCGGACTTATCAAATCTATGGGTACTAACGGAAAATATAGATATACTGCACCTAAATCAACCGATAATGATACCGTAAGAAGCTTTCATAACATTATTGCTCCGTCAGTGCTTTGGGTCGATTCCGCCTTGAACACAGTTGTTATTAAGTGTTATGCGGGCATGGCTCAGGCTGTTTGTGCAGCCATTGATACTATGGAACTGAACGGCGTTGTGGGTACTCTTGCGGGTGATGACACGATTTTTGCCCTATGCCGCAGTGAAGAGCTTGCTGTTGAGCTTGTTCACAGTATACGTGATATGATTTCCAATTAAGTGAAAATGAGGTGGAGATATGCTCCAAAACCTTAAAATCGAAAATGTTGCCATAATAGAAAGTGCGGATATATATTTTGACAGCGGTCTTAATATAATGACCGGTGAAACAGGCGCAGGTAAATCGATAATTATTGACTCGATTAATGCTGTGCTTGGTGAGCGTACATCGAGAGAGTTGATTCGCACCGGTGCCTCCAAGGCGTCTGTTACTGCTGTTTTTAAGTCATCAACCGACAGAATTACCGATATTCTTGATGAACTTGGTGTTGATGCTGACGATGACGGTATGATCATAATACGCCGTACTATTGCCTCAGACGGTAAAAACACATGCCGCATCAACGGTACACCGGTAACCGTCGGTATGTTGAAATCGATCGGAAGAGAATTGATAAATATACACGGTCAGCACGACAGTCAGCGGTTACTTGACCCTGAAAGCCATTGCGGGTTTATAGATGAAATGGCAGGTAATGGGGAGCTGCTTAATGAATATAGAAAGAATTATTATGAGCTTTGTAATATCAGAAGAGAAATTTTTGCTCTTATTACCGATGATGAAGAAAAGGCTCGTAAAACTGAATTGCTCACATATCAGATAAACGAAATCGAAAATGCACAGCTTACCCCGGGTGAAATGGAGGAGCTTCGTTCGACCAAGATTTTTTATCGCAATATTGAAAAAATCTTGGCGGCAATAAACGAGGCTTATTCATTTATAAACGGTGCTGATGAGGTGGTAGGTGCACTTCAGCAAGTGAAAATGGCCGCAAACCGCCTTGATGATGTGAGCGATTTTTCAGCATCTGTGGGTGAAAATTCTCAGCTTCTTCATGAAATTTCGTATCAGCTCGAAGATACGGAAGACAGATTGCGTTCGTTGCTTGACGAGCTTGAATATGACCCCGAATACTTTTCACAGGTAGAGGCACGGCTTGATTATTTAAACAAACTTAGTCGAAAATATGGTTCAACTGAAGAAGAGATGCTGTCATTCTGTGAACAATGCCGTTTTGAGAAGCAGAATATTGAGCTTTCGGATATAAAAGTTGGTGAACTTAAGAGCAGAGAAAATGAACTTAGTTTCAGAGTAGACGAGCTTGCAAACAAAATTACCGATAGACGTGTCGATGTCGGCAAAGTCTTTGCTGAAAACGTAAAATCAGAGCTTGCTTTTTTGGATATGCCGAATGTTGTTTTTTGTGTTGAACGCAGACCTGCTGCAATCAATGAAAACGGTGCAGATGATATTGAATTTTTAATTTCACCGAATGCAGGTGAAAATCCGAAGCCTTTGGCTAAAATTGCTTCCGGCGGTGAGCTCTCGAGGATTATGCTTGCAATAAAAAATGTTCTTTCGGATAAGGATGAAATCAATACGTTGATATTTGACGAAATTGATACCGGAGTAAGCGGCAGAGCGGCAATAAAGCTCGGAAAGAAGCTTAAAGAAGTTTCAAACGGCAGGCAGGTAATATGTGTAACTCATCTTCCACAAATCGCCGCACAGGCAGAGCATCACTTCTTGATCAGCAAATCTACTGTTGATGAAAAAACCTATACATCTGTTAAGCCTCTTGACAGAGAGGGAAGAAAGTATGAGCTTGCACGTATTATCGGCGGCGAAGTTGTTACACAGACACAGCTTGATATGGCTGAAGAAATGTTGACAAATATATAAATTTGGTATATTATCACAAAGTATACTTTTTGGAGGATAATTAAAATGACAATTTACGACGAGCTTGTTGCCCGCGGTCTTATTGCTCAGGTAACAAACGAAAATGAGATTAAGGAACTTATAAATAACGGTAAAGCAGTTTTTTATATTGGCTTTGACCCGACTGCCGACAGTCTTCATGTAGGTCATTTTATGGCACTTTGCCTTATGAAGCGTCTGCAGATGGCAGGCAATAAGCCGATTGCTCTTTTGGGAGGCGGTACCGGTATGATCGGTGACCCTTCAGGCAGAAGCGATCTTCGTCAGGTGCTTACAAAAGAAACAATCGAGCACAATGTTGAGTGCTTTAAGAAGCAGATGAGCAGATTTATCGAGTTTGGCGAAGGCAAGGCTATGATGATAAATAATGCAGACTGGCTTCTTGATCTTAATTACGTTGACGTGCTTCGCGAGGTTGGTGCTTGTTTCTCGGTTAACAATATGCTCCGTGCAGAGTGCTACAAGCAGAGAATGGAAAAAGGTCTCAGCTTCCTCGAGTTTAACTACATGATCATGCAGAGTTATGATTTCTATCATCTTTATAAAGAGTACGGCTGTAATATGCAGTTCGGCGGTGATGATCAGTGGTCGAATATGCTCGGCGGTACTGAGCTTATCCGTAAAAAGCTCGGTAAAGATGCATATGCAATGACTATCACTCTTCTTCTTAACTCAGAAGGCAAGAAGATGGGCAAGACAGCTTCCGGTGCAGTTTGGCTTGATCCCGAAAAAACTTCACCTTACGACTTCTATCAGTACTGGCGTAATGTCAGCGATGCAGATGTTCTTAAATGTATCCGTATGCTTACTTTCCTTCCGCTTGAGGAAATTGATGAGATGGACAAGTGGGAAGGCAGTCAGCTCAATAAAGCTAAAGAGATTCTTGGCTTTGAGCTTACAAAGCTTGTACACGGTGAAGAGGAGGCTGTTAAGGCTCAGGAGGCTGCCAGAGCCCTTTTCTCAAACGGTGCAAATTCAGAAAATATGCCTACAACGTTTCTTGCTGCCGATGATTTTACAGACAGTAAGATCGGTATTATTGATATTCTTGTAAAGGCAAATCTTGCAAAATCACGCGGTGAGGCTCGCAGACTTGTTGAGCAGGGCGGAGTTTCACTTGATGATGTTAAAGTAACATCAATTGATACTTTTGTAGAAGAAGCAAAGCTCAGCGAAGGCGGATTTGTTATAATTAAGAAGGGAAAAAAGGTATTCCATAAGATTACAAAATAATTAACAAACTGTATAAATACCGATGCATTTGCATCGGTATTTTTTTTATTCTGATACAGATAATATTATTAAATAATTTATTGGAGATGACATATATTGTCGAAATCAATAAGATCAGATTCTGCAAAATACAGTGTTTATGAAATACGTTCAATAATAATTTTTTGCTTAATAATGTTTGGTATTGCATTTTCATGTATACAAGTAGCTTTGATAAATATTCGCTTGTTTGATACAGCATCCGGCGTTACAACCAGCAAGACACTGGTTTTAGGTGAAAGCAGGGGAATGATATATGATGCCGATATGAATAAGTTGATATGTAACGACTATGACTTTATATGTGCAGTTAAACCTAGTATAAATGTGCTGCCGCAAATAAAAAATAATGTTGATGATGAAACGTATAAGCTAGCCGTAGAATCTGTTAGAGCACAGATGCCGTTTTTGATAAAAACCAACGTATTTGTAAAATCAGAAGATATTATGTGTGAAAAAATATACAGACGGTATAGCGACAGCCAGTTAGCTGCTCATCTTATCGGTTATACTGATGCAATGGAAAATAAAGGAATAAGCGGAGTCGAATATGCTTATGATTCGTTTCTTGAATCACATAGCGGCTCCTTAGAAACACGCTTTTTTACCAATGGCAAGGGGGCTGCAATGCTCGGTAATGAGACAGAAAAAATTAATAAAAATTATAATTCTATGGGCGGATTGGTTTTAACGATTGAAAAGAAATGTCAGACAGCACTTGAAAATGCTATGGATGAAAACGAATTGAAAAAAGGAGCAGCAGTTGTTATTAATTTAGAAACAGGAGGGATATCTGCTGTAGTTAGCCGACCGAATTTTAATCCGAATAATATATCGAATTATTTGAATGATTCAGATTCACCGCTTTTCAACAGAGCTTTCGGTGAATATCCGATAGGCTCTGTCTTTAAGCCGCTTGTTGCTGCAGCTGCTCTTGAACAGGGAATCGATCCGGAAAAAGAGATATTTTGCAGCGGAAATGTTGTTCGCGGTTCTTCACACTTCGGCTGTACAAAAAGCCATGGTAAAGTTAATTTAGCTACAGCACTTATTTATTCGTGTAACTGTTATTTTGTTGAATTAATTGAAAGGCTCGATTGCTCCCGTATTCTTGATCTTGCCGCATCGCTCGGCTTTGGAAACGAAATATATCTTGACGATAAAATATCGACTTACAGCGGATATATGCCGGAAATTTCTGAACTGGATTCTGCTTCTTCGCGTGCTGTTTTTTCATTCGGTCAAGGTAAATTGAGCGCAAATCCATTTCAAGTGGCTATGATATATTCAATGATTGCAAATAAAGGTGAGTGCAAAACACCTTATCTCATAAAGGGGTTTTGTGATAAAGACGGTAAATTTACCTCAAATCTTTCAGAAATCCCCCCAAAAAAATTGATTTCTGAAAAAAACGCTGAGCTTTTGAAGAAGATTCTTGAGCTTGCTGTCAGAGAAGGAACTGGTAAGTATGCCGCTGTAGCTGATTTTGAAGTTGCGGGAAAGACCGCAACAGCACAAAGCGGAGAATATATTGACGGTAAAGAACGGCTTGTGACGTGGTTTGCAGGTTTTTTTCCTTATGAAAAGCCGGAATATGTTGCAGTAATTGTTTGTGAAGACGGCGAATCGGGCTCTAAAGATTGTGCACCTGTTTTTTCTTCTTTGGCAAAGTCAATCAACTGATTTAATTATTTATAAAAGACTTTACTTTATTATAATAAATATGTTATAATGCATAGATAATAATAAAGTGGAGCAGTATTATGAGAATTATTGGCATTGATCCGGGTTATGCTATTGTCGGCTACGGAATAATTGATTATAATTCAAATCATTTTTCTGTCGTGGATTACGGTGCAGTTACTACAAAGGCTCATACGCCGTTTGACAGCCGACTTGCGACAATTTATGACGGTCTGACACAACTTATTTCGACTTATAAGCCAGATGCAATGTCAATTGAAAAACTGTATTTCAACACAAATACAACTACTGCTATTGATGTGGCCCAGGCAAGGGGTGTAATTGTTCTTTCCGCCGCACAAAGCGGTCTTGAAATTGCGGAATATACACCGCTTCAAGTCAAGCAAAGCGTTGTCGGGTACGGCAGAGCTGAAAAAAAGCAGGTACAGGAAATGACCAGGCTTATGTTAAATCTCAAATCTGTACCCAAACCCGACGACACTGCCGATGCTTTGGCACTAGCTATCTGCCATGCACACTCGGCAGGTTCAATGCTCGGGCGAATCAGAATTAACGGAGGTTAAGTATGTTTTACTCACTTACGGGAAATGTTGTATATACGGATGAGACAAGCGTTGCGATAAGCTGTTCCGGTGTTGCATTTCGCTGCTATACGAGCTTTAATACTTTATGTAAAATCGGTTCAACCGGAGAAAAAGTTACTCTTTATACATATCTCAGCGTTCGTGAAGATGCACTTGATCTGTTTGGATTCTATGATACTGCTGAGCTCGATTGTTTTAAAATACTGATAGGAGTTTCCGGTGTCGGTCCGAAGGCTGCAATTGCTATTCTTTCAAGACTTACGCCCGATAAGCTTTCTCAGTCGGTGGCTTCGGGTGATGTAAAAGCAATTACTGCTGCTCAAGGTGTCGGTCCTAAGATCGCTCAGCGAATTATCGTAGAACTTAAAGATAAGCTTGCTCCGTTTGCAAGCAGTGTTTCTTCTGTGGATTTTTCATCCCTTTCGCCTACAGGTGCACAATCCGGCGGCAATGATGCGATCGACGCACTTATGTCTCTCGGATACAGCCGCTCGGAAGCCAGCCTTGCTGTCGGTAAGCTTGATCAGTCTTTGCCTGTAGATGAGCTGATAAAGCAAGCTCTTATGAAGCTTGCTGCTAATTTGTAAAAGGAGTTGAAGGCTTATGATGGATGAAATGGATTTTGAAAACCGTATAGTTGCATCCGGATACACTGCGGAGGATAATGATATTGAGCTTTCACTCAGACCACAGCGCATAGAAGATTATATCGGACAGGAAAAGGTCAAGGAAAATCTGCGTATATATATTGAGGCGGCCAAAACACGTGGCGAGCCGCTTGATCATGTTTTACTTTACGGTCCTCCCGGTCTCGGTAAAACTACACTTGCCGGTATAATTGCAAATGAAATGGGTGTAAATTTTCGTGTTACTTCCGGCCCTGCAATTGAAAAGCCGGGTGACCTTGCAGCATTGCTTACCAACCTTAATGAAGGTGATGTACTTTTTGTTGATGAAATTCACAGGCTTTCGCGTTCTGTTGAAGAAGTTCTTTATCCCGCAATGGAGGACAATGCACTTGATATAATTATCGGTAAAGGTCCTTCGGCAAGATCGATAAGACTTGATTTGAAAAGGTTTACACTTATCGGTGCTACAACACGAGCAGGTCAGCTGAGTGCTCCGCTTCGTGACAGATTCGGAGTAATATTCCGTTTGGAATTATATACACCCGAAGAACTTTCAGGAATAGTAAGACGCTCTGCGGGAATACTTAATATCGGTATTGATGAAGACGGTGCGCTTGAAATCGCATCTCGTTCGCGCGGTACACCGCGAATTGCAAACAGGCTTCTCAAGCGTGCACGAGATTTTGCTCAGGTGCTCGGCAAAGGTGAGATTGATCTAGTAAGCGCACAATTAGCATTGAACAGAATGGAAATTGATGAACTTGGTCTTGATAATATCGACAGACTGTTACTTTCATCAATAATCAAGTTTTACAAAGGCGGCCCTGTCGGCCTTGAGACTATTGCTGCGGCAATAGGTGAGGAAGCAGTCACTATAGAGGATGTTTATGAACCGTATCTTATGCAAATCGGCTTTTTAAGCCGTACTCCGCGAGGAAGAATGGTTACTCCTGCAGGATATGCACATCTCGGCATACCAATGGAGGGGCAACAGACTCTATTCTGAAAGGGTTGATATTTTAATATGGGTAGACTTTTCGGTACTGACGGTGCAAGAGGTATTGCTAACACCGAGCTTAGTTGTGAGCTTGCTCTGCAAATCGGCCGTGCGGCGGCAATGGTGCTTTCCGACGGTACACGAAAACGTCCCAAAGTGCTGATAGCAACCGATACTCGTATCTCATCAGAAATGCTGCAGTCTGCAATTTCGGCAGGCTTTTGCTCCGTAGGTGCAGATGTGTTGGTACTTGGTGTGCTGCCGACACCTGCTGTAGCTTTTCTTGTGAAAAAGTACGGTTATGATGCAGGTATAATGATTTCGGCATCACATAACCCTTGCGAATATAACGGCATTAAGATTTTTAAATCTGACGGATATAAATTGCCGGATGAATTGGAAGCTCGAATCGAAACCATAATTCTTGACGGTACAATTACGCCGAAAGTAAAAATCGGCGGAGATGTCGGCAGAATCAGATTTGCAGATATGGCAAGATTTGATTATATTGAGCATTTGCTTTCGACTGTTAATGCAGATTTTTGCGGTATGAAAATTGCACTTGATTGTGCTAACGGTTCCGCTGCTTTTACTGCTCCGGAGCTGTTTACTCAGCTCGGTGCTGATTTTGAAGTACTGTCTGCAGTACCTAACGGAATTAATATAAACCGAAATTGCGGTTCGACCCATATCGAAAGGCTTCGATCATTTGTTATTGAGAATAAATGTGATGCCGGCTTTGCATTTGACGGTGATGCTGACAGATTAATTGCTGTTGACGAAAAAGGTGAGGTTGTAGACGGCGATAAAATTGTTGCAATTTGTGCCGCTTCTTTTAAAGCGAATAACAAGTTAAATAAAAATACTGCGGTGGTCACTGTAATGAGTAATATGGGATTTCATCAATTCTGCTCATCACGCGGGATTGATGTTAAGGTTACCGCCGTAGGCGACAGATACGTTTTGGAATCTATGCTTGAAGGCGGATATTCTGTAGGCGGTGAACAATCCGGCCATGTGATCTTTCTTGATTACGCTACAACTGGTGACGGGCAGCTTACAGCTATACAGCTGCTTGAGATTTTGCGGAACAGCGGCAAGACGTTAAGCGTATTAGCTTCGGATATCTCTATTTATCCGCAGGTTACGGTAAATGTAAAGGTTTCAAAAATAGGTAAGGTTCGCTGTTCGGGTGATGAAGAAATTAAAAAAGCTATATCAAGTGCAGAGACTGAGCTCGGACACAGCGGCAGAGTTCTTGTCAGAGTATCAGGTACCGAACCTCTTGTGCGTGTTATGGTTGAAGGAAAAGACAAAATTCAAATTAAACGGATTGCTGATGAGATTGCAACTGTAATTAATGAACGTCTGATTTGACGGCAAATGAGGAATTTAAAATGAGAGTTTCTGACAATTGGAAGGATTATGAATTGCTTGACTGTACGGATGGTGAGAGATTGGAGCGTTGGGGTAATGTTATTTTAATTCGTCCTGACCCTCAGGTTATTTGGAAGACGGGCAGAAGGCATCCTATGTGGCACAAGGCTAATGCTCGGTATAACCGTTCACAGACCGGCGGCGGTAAATGGGAGATACTAGGTAAGTTGCCTGACAGATGGGAAATTTCTTACGGTGACCTTACTTTTAATATCAAGACTATGGGCTTTAAGCATACCGGTCTTTTTCCTGAGCAAGCGACTAACTGGGATCTAGTAAGAAGTATGATTGAATCTGCCGACAGACCTCTTAAGGTGCTTAATCTTTTTGCATATACGGGCGGTGCGACAATTGCAGCTCTTAAGAGCGGTGCACAGGTCACACATGTTGATGCATCAAAGGGTATGGTTCAGTGGGCAAAAGAAAACGCTGCTTCAAGCGGTGTGCTTGACGGTAAGGTTCGTTGGCTTGTTGACGATTGTATCAAGTTTGTGCAGCGTGAAATACGCAGAGGTAATAAGTACGATATAATTATTATGGATCCTCCTTCATACGGAAGAGGTCCCGGCGGTGAAGTTTGGAAGCTTGAAGATGAAGTGTATAACTTTGTTTCACTTTGTGAGCAGCTTTTATCTGATGATGCTGTTGCAATGCTTATAAATTCTTATACAACCGGTCTGTCACCTTCGGTTATGGAGTACATACTCGGCTCAACGGTCGTACCCGGGCATGGAGGTAATGTTTCGGGTGATGAGCTTGGTTTGCCTGCTTCGCTTTCCGGTATGCCGTTGCCCTGCGGTGCAACAGCAATTTGGAGAAAATGAATATGGAAAATATAATTGAGTTTAATAATGTCTGTTTCAGATATGAATCGGATGATGACAGTCAAAAATTGCCGCTTGCTGTTGATAATGTTACTCTTGGAATAAAGAAGGGCAGCTTTGTTGCCGTGCTTGGCCATAACGGCTCCGGTAAATCAACACTTGCAAAGCTTACTAACGCCATTAATGTACCCGAAAGCGGTACGGTTTCTGTTAACGGTATGGACACATCAAATGAAAAGCTTACTGATGAAATAAGAAAAACCGTCGGTATGGTTTTTCAGAACCCTGATAATCAGATCGTTGCAACTATTGTTGAGGATGATGTTGCTTTCGGTCCGGAGAATCTGGGTGTTGAGCCTTCGGAGATACGCCGTCGCGTTGATGAAGCTTTAAAGGCTGTCAATATGTATGAGTTTCGTAACAGCGAACCGCATAAGCTTTCAGGCGGACAAAAGCAGCGCGTTGCTATTGCAGGTGTTATCGCAATGCAGACTGAGTGTATTGTTCTTGATGAACCTACTGCCATGCTTGATCCGAACGGAAGAAAAGAGGTACTTTCAACCATAAAAAGACTTAATAATGAGATGGGTATCACTGTTGTGCTTGTTACTCATTTTATGGATGAAGCTGTTATGGCAGACAGAGTTATTGTTATGGATAACGGCAGAATCGTTATGGACGGTTCTCCTCGCGAAGTATTTTCTCAAGCAGATATGCTTAAAAAAGTAGGCCTGGATGTTCCGCAAGCAACTCAATTAGCCTATGCGCTTAAGGCGGAGGGCTTTGATATACCGACAGATTTGCTTGATGAAGATGAATGTGCCAAAGCGATTTACAAGATTTTAGGAGTAAATGATGCCTGTAATTTCACTTAAAAACGTTACTCACACCTACAGTCAGGGGACCCCTATGAGCGTGAGTGCAATCGAAAACATAAATCTTGATATTGAAAGCGGTGAGCTTGTTGGCATAATCGGTCACACAGGCTCAGGTAAAAGCACCCTTGTACAGCACCTTAACGGTTTGCTTAAGCCGACTCACGGTACGGTTGAGATAGATGGTGAGGATATTTGGAAAGATAAGAGAAAGATTCGTGGTGTTCGTTTTAAAGTCGGGCTTTGCTTTCAGTATCCGGAATATCAGCTTTTTGAGGAAACGGTTTTTAAAGATATTTCTTTCGGTCCCAGAAATATGGGGTTGTCAAAGGAAGATGTTGAAAAAAGCGTTCTTCGCGCTGCAGCTTATGTACGTTTAAAAAAAGATCTGCTCAATAAATCTCCTTTTGATTTATCGGGTGGTGAAAAGCGGAGAGTTGCTATTGCCGGTGTTATGGCTATGAATCCCAAAATACTTATTCTTGATGAGCCTACTGCCGGACTTGACCCGAGAGGCAGGCAGGAAATTCTTGATATGATCGTCGATTACAGACGGAAAACTGGCAGCACGGTTCTGCTCGTATCTCACAGCATGGAAGATATTGCCGGTATTGCAACAAAAATTCTAGTTATGAACAAGTCTCATGTTGCAATGTATGATACTGTTGCAAATGTTTTTTCTCGTGCTGATGAGCTTGAGAATATGGGGCTTAATGTTCCGCAGATCACGCGTATATTTATGAAATTAAAAGCTAATGGTGTTGCGGTCGAAAGTGATGTTTACACCGTTGCGGAAGGCTGCAGCAGACTTGTGTCTCTTTTGAAGGGAGGTAAAGTCTGATGAAAGGAATAGCTATTGGTCAATATTTTCCGGGCAGCTCGTTACTTCACCGGATGGATCCCCGAATAAAGATTGTACTTACACTTGCTTTTATACTTTTAATCTTCTTTTGCAAAAACTTTTGGGCACTTGGTATGATGGCCGGCTTTTTGCTCATCGGTATGCTTATATCAGGCGTACCTATGAAAATGCTTATAAAGAGTCTCAGAGCAATATTATTGATAATTTGTATAACTGCAGTTTTAAATCTTTTTTATATTACTGACGGTAATCTGCTTTTTCCGAATACTTTTATAAAAGTAACCGATAAGGGCCTTTTCACAGCGATATTTATGGCAGTGAGGATATCGTGCCTCATTATCGGCAGCTCACTTATGACTTTTACTACAACGCCTACTATGCTTACTGATGCAATTGAGAGGCTGTTATCTCCGCTTAAAATTTTTAAAATTCAGGTTCATACGCTTGCGATGATGATGACTCTTGCTTTGAGGTTTATACCTACGCTGGTTGAGGAAATTGATAAAATAATGAATGCTCAGAAGGCGAGAGGTGCTGACCTCGAAAGCGGTAATCTGATCGATAGAGCAAAGGCGCTCGTACCTATACTTGTTCCGCTTTTTGTTTCTTCATTCAGACGTGCATATGAGCTTGCTTTTGCTATGGAATGCCGTTGCTATACGGGAGGAAATAATCGCACAAGGATGAAGCAGATGAAGCTTTCTGCTATAGATATTTTATTTGTATTCGGTATGATTGTTATTGTATGTGGTGTTGTATTGTTTAATTATTTTTTTGTTCATTTGATTTAAGAGTACGGTTGGTGTTTTGTTTTGAGAAATTTACTTCTTACAATAAAATATCTTGGTTCTGCCTACAGCGGATGGCAGGTACAGGCGAATGCCCCCTCAGTTCAACAAAGTCTGCAGGATGCTGTTGAAAAGCTGTTTTGTGTACGAGAAAACATTATCGGTTGCAGTCGTACAGATGCAGGCGTTCATGCAAATATGTATTGCTGCAATATACGCACCGATACTAATCTCCCTTGTGATGTTGTTGTAAGAGGTCTTAACGCTTATTTGCCGTGCGATATCGGAGTAATTGATTGCCGTGATGTCAATATTGACTTTCATGCCAGATATGATTGTACAGGTAAAGAGTATGTTTACCTGATAAAAAATACAAATATACCTGATCCTTTTTTGTACGGTCGTTGTTGGTCTTTTAATAAGTATATTGATGCCGAGTTCCTTAACAGTCAGGCACAGGCTTTCTGCGGAGTTCACGATTTTAAATCATTTTGTTCTGCAGGAAGCAGTGTTCAATCTACAGTAAGGACCGTAAAAAGTTTTTCAGTGTCACGAGACGGTGATATGATAAAAATGTCAGTTGAAGCTGATGGTTTCTTATATAATATGGTCAGAATCATGGTTGGTACGCTGACCGATATTTCGCTTGGAAAGATTCCGCAGGATTCAATAGCCGATATAATTCTTTCGCTTGACAGAAAAAATGCCGGTGTAACCGCTCCCGCGCAGGGACTGTATCTTAATAATGTTTTTTATAAGGGATGTGAGAAATTTGGAGAATAATGATAATAAAAGCAGCTTTTCCGCTGAAGAAGAAAATCGTATGAGAGCCCGCTCTGCTGTAAGGGCAAGAGAGCGCGAAGAAAAGCAAAGGCAGGAAGAAATCAAAAAAGCTAAAAGAAAAGTTCTGATGCGCAAGCTCAGCACGGTTATTAAAATTTTACTGATAGTTTTTGTTATTGTATCACTTTTATTTATTGCGGCAGGTTCTCTCGGTAACGTGACCTTCAGTAACATAATCGATTACGTTAAGGATGGCTTCTCAAATATGGAATCCGGTGAAGGATATCCCTTGGATGTTGGCTCAGGCACAGTGAAAGATATGCTTATGCTTGGCGAAACTACTGTGCTTGTACGTGATAATGAGGTTAAATTACTTAATAAAACGGCTAAAGAAACTTCGCTCTATCCACACTCTTATTCAAAGCCGCTTGCATTGGCTTCCGGCGGAAGACTGCTTATCTGCGACAGAGTCACAGGCAGATATATGATTACGGATAGGAGTGAAGTTTTAAAAACAGATGAGCTGCAATCGGAAATTTTTGCATCTACGATTAGTAAAAACAGCAGATATGCTTTTTCTTTAAGGTTAGAAGGTGCTTCAAGCCTTGTCTCTGCTTACGGTTCCGATTTTGATAAGCTTGTTGATTTTAAATGTGCTGATGAATATATAATCGGTCTGTCTTTTTCTCCGGACGGAAAAAAGCTTGCAATGATAGGTATCGGCTCAAAGGATGCCTGTATTTACTCCAAGCTTTACATTATGAACATAAAGGATGAAGAAATTACTGCTTCCTTTGATTTTGTCGGTGAATCGCTTAACAATGTATTTTACAGCTCAAATGACACAATAATTGTCATCAGCGAAAATGCATATACGATAATACATGATAATGTTGAAAAAGAAAAAGTGAATTTCGGTTACAATACTATATCACGCTTTTCTGCTGACAGGGGCGGTAATTTTGCAATTGTTCTTTCAAAATATGGCAGTATTGATTCCGGTACTGTTGCCTTGCTTGACAGTAAGGGCAAAGAGCTTTTCAGTGTTGAGCTCGACAGCAAGATCGAATGTATAGATTATGACGGAAATACGGTATGTGTTGTTGACAGTGATAATATAGTGCGTACTTATAACAGAAAAGGTGTGTTGATAGGTCAATCAAAGCTTGAAGCACCGGCACAAGATATTGCTGTAAGCGGTAAACACTGCTATGCTCTTTGTTTTGGCACAGTTGTTCAGCTCGATATCAAGACAGATATTAACAATTGAGCTTATCGGGAGGAAATATGCAGTTAATTATTAATTACGGAATCGATGCCGCTTTGTTGATTTTGCTGCTGCTGAGCATTGTATCTTCAATGCGAAAAGGTTTTTTAAAATGTCTTCTTTCGCTTATATGTGCAGTAGCGGCACTTACGATAGCTGCCTATTTTAATGAAGCTGCTGCGGAATGGTGTTATGATAATGTTTTATCAGAAATCGTTGTCACTAACGTTGAAAAAAGTATTAACGAGACCGCAGACACAGAGAATATTAGTTCTGTTATAGAAGGCGTTGTTGAAGCAGTGCCCGAATTTATTACTCTTCAGCTTACAAAATTAGGCGTTGATCCGCTTGATTTGTCAGAAAGAATCAGTCAACTTCAGCTTTCGACAGAAGATGCGGCGGAAAAAATCTCTGATGAGATAATACGTCCGGGCGTTCTTGTGCTGTTGAGGCTTGTATTATATCTGATTATATATTGGATAGTACGTTTTGTACTTGGGCTTTTTTCAGGATTAATATGCAAAATTGCTGATCTGCCTATCTTGAAGCAGGTCAACAAGTGGTTAGGTGCCGCAACTGGAGTTTTCAAAGGTTTGCTGATAATAGTTTCTTTAACAATATTTTTCAGCTTTTGTGAGGAGCTGTTAAAAAGTACAAATGTGTTTGCTCTGGCTATTGAAAATTCCCGTATTTGTGATATTATAGAAGAGTTGATACAAAATTATCATTTATGAGGAGTGTAAATTGAAATGGATATGATCAAACGTTATTTAAAAGACTGGAACACAATTCCTAATATTATTTCTTATATAAGAATTCTTCTTGTTCCTGTTTTTGCTGTCTTATTTAGACAAGGTTATCTCGGTTGGGCTTTAGTTGCAATTGTTGTTTCCGGTCTTACGGATTTTGTTGACGGTAAAATTGCAAGAAAATTCAATCAGGTAAGTGATCTTGGTAAACTTCTTGATCCGCTTGCTGATAAAATTACACAGATAACGCTCGCAATTCTTCTTTTCCTTGAATTTAATGAGTGTTCGGACAGCCTTATGAAGACATTCAGCTGGGTCTTCCTTGTTTTCCTTGCAAAAGAAGCCATATTTGTTATTGGCGGTGTAATTATGCTGTCGCTCGGTATGGTGCCGAGTGCTGCTGAAATTTACGGTAAGGTATCGACATTCTTTTTCTATGGCGTGATGGTTGTTCTTTTCCTCTTTGGCCCTGAGGTTGGCGTACTTGCCGATAAGCTTTTCACACTTCCTTCAGTCGTATGCGTAGTACTTATAGTGATTTCTGTTATACTTACACTTGTTGCATTCGTATCATATATACCTGATGTTCTCAGACAATGTAAAGAAAAGTTTTCAAAGAAATAAAAGTTTTCAGGAGTAATTAAGAAATGAAAAGAATGATGTGCAGTAAATGCAATCAGCGTCCGGCAGTTATATTCATACAGCGTGTTGAAAACGGCCAGTCAACACCCGAAGGCCTCTGCCTTAAGTGTGCTATGGAAATGAATATAGGTCCCATCAAGCAGATGATGGAAAGTATGGGGATAACCGAAGAAGAGGTCGATGCTGTAACAGAGCAAATGGATGCAGCGATGGAAGGTATTGATGAAGGTTCGTTTGAAAACGGAGGTGCTCCGACATTTCCGTTTATGCAGAATTTTATGAATCTTTCCGGCAATGCCCCCGAGCTTGAGGATACTGAAGAAGGCGAGGCAGAAGTACCGCCCGAGGAAAAGAGACGCGGCTTTGGTAAAAAGAAGAAAAAGCCCGATGAAAATAAGAGAAAATATCTTTCGCTTTATTGTACTAATCTAACTGCCAAGGCTAAAGATGGTAAAATTGACAGAATAATAGGCAGAGATAATGAGATTTACCGCTCGGTACAGATACTTTGCCGCCGTTCAAAAAACAATCCTTGTCTTATAGGTGAGCCGGGTGTCGGTAAAACAGCTATTGCAGAGGGTCTTGCTTTGCGCATAGCAAGCGGTGATGTGCCTGCCAAGCTTGCCGATAAAGAGATACATCTGCTTGATCTTACGGCGCTTGTTGCAGGTACTCAGTTCAGAGGTCAGTTCGAAAGCCGAATCAAAGGTCTTGTTGATGAGGTGAAGTCCGAAGGAAACATTATCCTCTTTATTGACGAGGTTCATAATCTCGTCGGTACAGGTGATGCTGAAGGCTCAATGAATGCGGCTAATATTCTCAAGCCTGCACTTTCCCGTGGAGAAATACAGATTATCGGCGCAACTACTTTTACCGAATACCGTAAATATATTGAAAAGGATGCTGCACTTGAGCGCAGACTTCAGCCCGTAAAGGTCGAAGAGCCGTCTGTTGAAGATACCTACAAGGTTCTTCTCGGAATTAAGGATTATTACGAAAATTACCACAGAGTTAAAATCAACGACTCACTTGTTTACAGTGCTGTTGTTCTGTCTGAACGATATATCAATGATCGCTTTCTTCCCGACAAAGCCATAGACTTGCTTGATGAAGCATGTACTTGCGCAAATCTCAGAAACAAATACATCAGTATGTGTGAAATAGCTGAAAAAAGACTTGCATCTCTTCAAGTTGAGCACCAGCGTCTTTCAGAAGAAAAAGAAATTGACTATGAGGCTGTTTCAAAGGTAAAGTCTGAGATTATGGCTTGTGAGAACGAGATCAATAATCTCTCGGTACTTGCTGCAGATAATAATGTTACTGAGGATGATATTGCTAAGGTTATTCAGCTTTGGACCGGTATACCGGCACAGAAGGTGATTGAAAGTGATCTGCGTCGTCTTGCTGACCTTGAAAATAAGCTAAAAGCAAAGCTTATAGGTCAGGATGAAGCAATAAAGCTCGTTGCTTCCGCTATCAAAAGAGGTAGGGTGCAGATAAGCCCGAGACGCAGACCGTCATCATTTATATTTGTAGGTCCGACAGGCGTAGGTAAAACAGAGCTTGTAAAGCTTCTTTCTCAAGAGCTTTTTGATACACCCGAAACTCTTATCCGCCTTGATATGTCTGAGTTTATGGAAAAACACAGCGTATCCAGAATTATTGGCTCACCGCCCGGCTATGTCGGATATGACGAAGCAGGTCAGCTTACGGAAAAGGTGCGCAGAAAGCCTTATTCCGTTATTCTTTTTGATGAGATTGAAAAAGCTCATCCGGATGTAATGAATATACTGCTTCAGATTCTTGATGAAGGTAAGATAAACGATGCTCAGGGCAGAACAGTCAGCTTTGAGAATACTGTAATTATTATGACATCAAACGCAGGCAGCGACCGTAAAGACGGCTCACTCGGCTTTGGCAAGAGTAAGAGCGAGGCTACTACTGACAGAGCCATGAAGGCACTTCGAGAGTTCCTGCGTCCCGAATTTATAGGCAGAGTTGATGAAATTGCAGTTTTCAATGACCTTACTGCTGATAATTATAAGGATATTGCTGTTCTTATGCTGGACGAGCTTGTTGAGCCGCTTGAGAATAAGGGCATTAAGTTCTCTTGGAGTGATGATGTACCGGTTGCTCTTGCCGCAAAGTGTGAAAACGGCACAAGAGGTGCCCGCGATTTGCGCAACGCAATCCGCAGAAGTGTTGAAGACAAGATAGCAAATCTTATTGTCGAGAATGCGGAGTCTCCGCTTAAGGCAGTTGCACTCGGTGTTGCTGACGGTGAGATAGTTCTGACTTCAATGTAATAAAACAATATAAATTAAATGGACATCGACTGTTGAAAGTCAATGTCCGTTTTTCTTGTTATATTGCCACTGTTGTGTTTGTTTTGTCTGATATGTATGCGTTTTCAAGCAACTGTGTCAAAGTAATAGCAGCATCGAGGTCAAGACCGTCGGGTGTGCCAGTGCCGTCAATACAAGCGTTGATGAATTTTTCTAACGGGCTTATATCGCCATCATCTGCTTTAGGTTCGATAAACGCATTGCTGAATTCAGCCGTTTCCTTGGTTCTGATGCTCAGTTTCCAATCGTTTTCGATTATTGTGCCTTCAGTACCGTAAACCTCAAGACGGTGAGGTGATGAGTAAGAATCAAATCCTGTTTCGGAAATTCCGATTACACCATTTTCAAACTCAATAATTGCCACTGCGTTTTCATCAACTTTTGAACCGAGAGGGGAGTTGAACAGTGCGCTTATTCTTCTCGGTTTGCCGCAAAGTGCCGCAAGCTGATACATAGGATGACAACCAAGGTCCATCATAGCACCGCCACCTGCGTCTTTTTCCTCAAACCAATATCCGGGCAGCCAACCGTTGCTGACACCGCTGTGTGCGTTCCGTATTCTTACTGTAGTCACTGTGCCGAGTTTGCCTGAATCAATATACGATTTAATAAACTTTGTTGATTTGTTAAACAGCTGAGGATAAGAAATTGTAAAGGTAACGCCGTTAGTTTTAATTGCGTCAGCGATTCTTTTACAACCTTCGACTGTTGTCGAGAGCGCTTTTTCAGTAAAAATATGCTTGCCGGCTTCTGCAGCTTTTACAAGAATTTCATCATGCATAGTTGTAGCTGTGCAGCACACTACGGCTTCAATATCTTTTCGCGCGAGCAGAGCATCTATATCGGGCTCAAAATCTGCATTAAGTTCCTGCGCCCAATCTTTGCCTCTCTGAATGTCTTCATCCCATACAGCAACAACTTCAGCCTTACCGGTTGTCTTTACATCTCTGGCATATCCTGAAGCGTGAACATGCCATTTTGAAAGCATAGCAACTCTGAGCATTGTCTTACCTCCGTTAAATCTCAGTTACAATCTCACCGCAACCGTTTGCTTTTTGTTCGGCAATAAAAGCTTCGATCGCTTCAACTTTCGGCATTGCTTCAGAGCAGCTGTGAGCGGAAACGAGCATTGAAGCTGATGCGGTTGCAAATTCAAGAGCATCTTTGAGTGATTTGCCGTTAAGAATAGAATAAAGGAAAGCTGAGGCGTAGCCGTCGCCACCGCCGAAGCCTTTGAGCATCTTGACAGGGAAGATGTTTACCTTATAGTTTGTGCCGTCTGATGCGTATGCGTACGAGCCTTCTTTACCGTGCTTGATAATAATCAGCTTTGCGCCGTAGCTGTGCCAAAGCTTTGCAGATGCAAGGTCATCGTTACCGCCACCCATAATTGCTTCAGTAAGGTCAAATTCTTCTCTTGAACCGAGAATCATATCAGCATTCTGCGCAACGAGATTATAGTAAATGGAAATTTCATCTTTGTTTTTCCAGGTGTAGCTGCGGTAGTCGATATCAAAAACAATAACTGTGCCGTTTTTCTTCGCAAGGAACATTGCTTTGAGTGCAGCTTCACGGCTGGGTGAAGTGCAAAGTGAAGTGCCTGAAATTACAAGCATTTTTGCTTGTTTTATGTATTCTTCATCAATGTCCTCCACATCAAGCATTAGGTCTGCAACGCCGTCACGGTACATAAGAATACTTGATTCAGTCGGGCTCTTAATTTCAGTAAAAGTAAGACCAAGGTTCTCGCCGTTTTTACAACGTACTATATGAGACACGTCGATGCCGTCATTCTTGAAATAATTTGTTACATAATCACCGAACTGATCATCGGAAACTCTGGCGAAAAATCCGCATTTAGCACCGAGACGCGCAAGACCTACGGCAATGTTGGCAGGGGAGCCACCGACGTATTTATTGAAATTACTGCTTTCTGAGAGCGGTTTATTCATATCAGTAGGATTGAAGTCGATAGCGACTCTGCCCAAAGGTATGACATCATATTTTCTTGTGTCGTCAAAATTAAAGAAGCTCATATAAATTCCTCCGTTATCTGAAAAGATCTGCTTTATTTGAACAGTCAAAGATTTTAATATGTTTTAATGCGTTATTATATGCACCATCTACTTCAGCGGTCTGAATATCATAGTAACCGTTGATCCCGCCGCTCTTAAAGGCGTCGGAAACAGAATTACATACACTGTCAAATGTTGCTGTTGCAATATTTATTTTTTTAATACCGTTTTTGCGGCATTTTATAAACTCTTCCGGTAAAATTCCTGTACCTCCGTGAAGAACAAGCGGTACGGATATACTGTCTCTAACTTTTGTAAGAATATCAAAACGAAGATGCGGCGTTTCCTTATAGTTGCCGTGTGCATTTCCTATCGCAATTGCCAGCGCATCGACATTTGTTGCGTTTACAAATCTGACAGAATCCTCGGGTGAAGTGCAGTTGATGGCAATATTATCGCTGCCGTCTTCGCTTCCTCCGACGCAACCGATTTCCGCTTCAACAGATGCACCGTATTTTTTTGCAAGCTCAACTGTCAAAAGTGTTTTTGTAATATTTTCTTCAAGCGGGAGATGAGACCCGTCAAACATAACACTTGTAAAACCAATATCAAGCGCAAGCTTTATGCTCTCAAGCGTAAGTCCGTGATCAAAATGTACTGCAACGGGTACGTTTGCATTTTTTGCAGCAGCAATCATAAGGGGACCTATCAGCTCAAGCGGTGATTGTTTCAATCTTACTTGTGCAATCTGCAATATTATCGGACTTCGGGTTTCTTCGGCAGCTTTAATTATACCGAGTACCATTTCCATATTTGAAACGCTGAAACTGCCGACAGCCCAGTCGGATTTTTGCGCTGCGAGCAGCAGCTCTTTCATATTAACAAGCATATATTTATTCCTTTATACATTTTTGCAGTAGATACTCTTCAGACCGTCAAGCAATAAATTATCGTCAAAAAGAATCTCACGCTTACAATGTTTGACGATTGGCTTTGCATATCCGCCGGTTGCGACAATAGAAGCAAATGAATAGCCTAGCTCTGCTTCAAACCTTTCAATCATACCGTCGATCATACAAGCCGTGCCGTAGACTGTACCGGATTGCATACAGCTTACTGTTTCTGTGCCGATAGTTTTTTCTGGTGCTTTTATGTTGACTGCAGGCAGCTGCGAAGCTCCGCTTGCAAGAGCATTGAGAGAAAGACCTATACCTGCAGAAATTGTACAGCCTAAGAATGTGCCGTTTTTATCTATGACAAACATTTTATTAGCTGTTCCAAGATCAATTACAAGACAGGGCAGGGGATATTTATCGATTGCGGCAACAGACCCGACAATCATATCTGCACCGAGCTGACCGGGGATCTGAGTAGCAATTTTAAGGTCGGTACGTATGTTATTATCAATATACTTTGGTGTGCAGCCCGTTGTCAGCTTTACGGCGCTGCCGATATCACGAGTAATTTCGGGCACAACAGAGCTTATTATTGCAGCACGACACTGTTTGGGATCGATTGAATTAAGATTAAACATATTTAACATTTCAAAAGCGTATTCGTCCCTTGTTCGTACACGTTGTGTTGCAAGTCTGCTTACAAAGCAAAGCTTTTCATCTTTGAACATACCAAGTGTGATGTTAGTGTTACCTATATCGATAGTCAGAAGCATAATTTATAGTCCTCCTCGATAATATATTTTTAACATATTTTAATATAATAGTCAATTATAACTTGAAATGTATTTTTATGTATGATATAATACTAAAAAATTTTAGTAGGATGTGTTATTATGAGCAAAAAATCAAGTTTTATTTCTGAATTTAAGGCATTTATTATGCGTGGTAATGTCATTGACCTTGCAGTAGGTGTCATCATCGGTGCTGCATTTCAGGCGATTATCAAATCACTTGTCGATGACCTTGTAATGCCCGTTATCAGCATATTTACCAAGGGCGTTGACTTTGCAAATATGTTTATCGTTATCGATAAAGCTGCCGCTGCTGATGCCGGTCTTAAAGCAAGCGCTACTCTTGCTGAAGCACAGGAGCTTGGTGTTGCTGTATTTGCATACGGTAACTTTATTAATGCTGTTATCAATTTCCTGATTATGGCTTTTGTTATTTTTGTTCTTGTCAGAACTATTAATAAGCTTCGTGAGAAGGCTTCTAAGAAAGAAGAAGTTGCCGAGGCAGCACCTACAACCAAGAAATGCCCTTACTGTAAGAGCGAAATTGATATTGAGGCTACAAAGTGCCCCAACTGTACTTCTGATGTAGAATAATTTCGGAGAATATATAATGAAGATCGGTTTTATCGGTGCAGGGAATCTTGCTACCGCATTAATACGCGGCTCATCGTGTACGGATTTCTTTAAAAATCATGAGTTTTTTGCATATGATATATATAAGCCTAATCTTGACAGCATCAGCAGCCTTGGCGTAACTCCTCTTACAAGCACAAAGAAATTAGTTGAGGTTTGTGATACCGTAATACTTGCTGTAAAGCCAAAGGATTTTCCGAAATTGTTGCAAGAAAATTCTCAGAGTTTCATAAGCAAAGACCCGCTTATAGTTTCTGTTGCGGCAGGTACTGAGATAGCTTATATTAAAAGATTGCTTGGATATAGTGCGAGACTTGCACGTATTATGCCTAATATCAATGCTCAGGTTGGCGGCTCCGCAACTGCAGTATGCGTTGAAGATAGTGTAACTGATATTGAAAAGGAAACACTTCTTGATTTCTGCCGTTCTTTTGGCGGTGTTTTTGAGATTAATGAAGATATGTTTTCTGTATTTGGCGTAATTGGCGGTTGTTCGCCTGCATTTAATTATTTGTATATCGATCAGCTTGCACGCGCTGCTGTCAAACTTGGTATGTCTAAGGCTATGGCACTTGATATTGCTGCTCAGTCAGTCAAGGGCAGTGCTGAAATGATACTTTCAAGTGACAATCATCCTTATGAGCTTATAGACAAGGTCTGTTCTCCCGGTGGAACAACAATAGAAGGTGTTGTTGCTCTTCAAAAAAACGGGTTTGAAAATGCAGTCAACTCAGCTGTTTTGTCAGCATATGAAAAGGACTGCAAAATGAGAGAGAAAAAATAACTGAAAGGTGTAATACAAAAATGAACATCATCACCATTCGTGAGCTGTTTAAAAATACTCAGCAGTATATTGACAAGGATATTGAGGTATGTGGTTGGGTGCGCAGCGTTCGTGCATCCAAGGCATTTGGTTTTATTGTTCTTAATGACGGTACTTTCTTTGAACCGTTACAGGTCGTCTTTCACGATACAATGCCCAATTTTGAAGAGGTTTCAAAGCTTAATGTCGGTTCTGCTCTTATTGTAAGAGGCACACTTGTTGCAACTCCTGAGGCAAAGCAGCCCTTTGAGATTCAAGCAAAAGAGGTTGAGGTAGAGGGTTCTTCAACACCTGATTATCCGCTTCAGAAAAAACGACACAGCCTTGAGTATCTGCGTACGATCTCTCATCTCAGAGCTCGCACAAACACTTTTCAGGCTGTTTTCCGCGTACGTTCACTTATTGCTTTTGCTATTCACAGCTTCTTTATGGAGCGTAACTTTGTATACGTTCATACTCCCATAATTACGGGCAGTGACTGTGAGGGAGCGGGCGAGATGTTCCGCGTAACAACACTCGATCTTGATAATCTTCCGAAAAATGACGACGGGTCTGTTAATTTTGCTGAGGATTTCTTCGGCAAATCTACAAACCTTACGGTAAGCGGTCAGCTTAACGGTGAAACATACGCTATGGCATTCCGCAATATCTATACATTCGGTCCTACTTTCCGTGCCGAAAATTCAAACACCACTAAGCACGCTGCAGAGTTCTGGATGATTGAGCCTGAGATTGCTTTTGCTGATCTTAACGATGATATGCAGCTTGCTGAGGATATGCTTAAGTATGTGATTAATTATGTCCTTGAGCACGCACCCGAAGAAATGAAATTCTTCGACAGCTTTATCGACAAGGGTTTGCTTGAGCGCCTTAATAATGTTGTTAACTCTGATTTTGGCAGAGTAACTTATACCGAAGCTATTGAAATACTTGAAAAGAATAACGATAACTTTGATTATCCTGTACATTGGGGAAGCGACCTTCAGACGGAGCACGAGCGTTACCTTACAGAGAATGTTTTCAAGCGCCCTGTATTTGTTACAGATTATCCGAAGGAAATCAAAGCATTTTACATGAAGCTGAATCCGGACGGCAAGACTGTAGCTGCTATGGATTGCCTTGTACCCGGTATAGGCGAGATCATAGGTGGCAGCCAGCGAGAGGATGACTATGATAAGCTTATTACACGAATGAACGAGCTTGGTCTTAATCCCGAGGATTATGATTTCTATCTTGATCTTCGCAAATACGGTACGGCACGTCATGCAGGTTTCGGTCTCGGTTTTGAGCGCTGTGTAATGTACCTTACCGGTATGGCAAATATTCGTGATGTGCTTCCTTTCCCGAGAACAGTCAAGAATTGCGATATCTAAATTATGCATATTTCGGAGCAGTTGACTCGATTTTGACTGCTCCGAAATTAATTTAAATTATTTTTAAAAAAAGGCTTGATTTTTTTTATAATATAATGTAAACTATTTAGCGTTGACTTATGGAGAGTTGTCCGAGCTGGCCGAAGGAGCACGATTGGAAATCGTGTAAACGTCAAAAGCGTTTCGAGGGTTCGAATCCCTTGCTCTCCGCCATGAAAAAGCAGATACACTTTTTTGTGTGTCTGCTTTTTTTCATTGTGAAAAAAGACAGGATTTGAAAGGTGTAAAGAAAACTCTCCCACAAATTTGTTATTTACTTTACGTAAATACTATTTTAAATTATATTTAATCGATATTTATACTACAAAATTAAAAGGATAATTTTAAAATGAAAAAGATATTATCGATATTGCTTTCAATTGTTATGATTCTTACTACGGTAATTATTGTTTCACCTGTTTCTTCTGCTGCAAGCGGTGCAGATATACCTGTTATTCACGTATGCGGCTACGGTGCAGTGCTTGTTAAAGATTTGCCTGACGGAAAGAAAGAGCAGATATATCCGTTAAAGATAGAGGATAAATTTATTGAGGAGAAAGCAAAAGAGATACTTCCAATATTTGCAAAGGCTTTTTTTACGCAAAAATGGGACGGCTTTTGCGACGCCCTTGTTAATATACTCGTACCTTTGTTTAAAGCGATCGCACTTAATAACAGCGGTGAAGCTGATAACAACACAAGAGCTGATTGGACCTGGAACATCAAAACTCTTCGTAACCATAAGAACAGTGAAGGCAAATACAGCCCGACTGCATATAAATTTCATTATGACTGGCGACTTGATCCGCTTGAAACGGCGGACACTTTACATAAATATATAGAAGATGTGCTGACTGTAACAGGGGCGGAAAAGGTTGCTCTTTACGGAAGGTGCCTTGGTTCAAATGTAGTTGCAGCATATATGCAAAAGTATGACGGAGAAAACGTACAGGAGGTCATACATTATGCAAGCAGTATTTACGGTGCAGACCAGTGCAGCAAAGCGTTTACCGGTGATCTTTATCTTGATGCTGACGGTATAGAGCGATTTGCCTACGGTTATGATTTGGGTCTGGGTGAATATTATACTGAGCTTGTGACTTCACTTGTAACATTAATGAACAAAAACTATTCGCTTGATATTACTTGTTGGGCTGTGAACAATGTTGCCAAAGACATTTATCTTGATATTTTCCCTGAGATATTGATCAACAGTTTCGGCACATTCCCGTCTTATTGGAGTATGGTAAGTGCTGATGATTATGAACGTGCTATGGATACGGTTTTTTACGGTTCGGACATAAACGAATATAAGGGGCTTATTGATAAAATCGAAAATTACCGAACAGTTGTTTTGAATAATTTTGAAGAAACATCAATTGCTATGGCTGAACGTGGAATTGAGTTTTCGAATATTGTAAAATACGGTGTACAGCTGCTGCCGCTTACTGATAGCTCTGCTGAACTTGCAGACGGTACGGTTACCGTCAGAGAGAGCAGCTTCGGGGCTACTGTTTCGTCAGTGACAGGAGAGCTAACCTGTGATTATATTGATAATGCAAACAAGGTCGGAAACAGTAAATATATTTCACCTGACAAGCAAATAGATGCTTCAACTTGTCTTTTCCCGGATACCACATGGTTTGTGAAGAATTTAGAGCATAATAATTTTCCTGAGTCGATGAATTCTCTTGTATCGGAAATAGTAAATAACGACAGATTTACGGTAGCTTCAGATGCAGCATATCCACAGTTTTTGATTTACGATTGTGACACAGATACTTTTTCAGCAATGACTGCTGATAATTACAATACTACTGATTATTGGAATGTATCGTTTTTTGAGGCTTTATCGGAGTTTTTCAAGAATTTGTTCAATATTATCAAACAGCTTATTTCAAAAATGTGAGAGGTTAACAATATGTATGCCAAAAATTACGGTATTAAAATCGAGCGTGATTTTTATGATGCAGACGGGTTTAACAGATATCCGTCTGATATTATGATGGAGTATCAGCAGAGCATTGAAGAAGGTCTTGACATCGAGCAGCATAAGGCTTTTTTTGAGTCTGTTGAAGCACTCGATAAAGGCGAAGAGAAAACCGTGCTCAGTGAAAAGATATTTGATATTGTTATCAATGCAGATATGCGTGCTGATTATAAATACGATGAACCATCAAATCTTTGTGAAATCAAGAATCTCAGAAAAGAGCACAGGTTTGCATTTGAAATGCCTAACACTGAGTTGCTTCGTAAAAAAATACGTGGCGCGTGGTTAGGCAGGGCGGCAGGATGCTTACTTGGTAAGCCTGTTGAAGGAATAAGAAGCGATGAATTTATTCCCTTTCTTAAAGAAACCGATAATTATCCGATGTTCAGGTATATTTTAAGCACCGATATTTCTGAAGAAACATACCAAAAATATAAATTCGGCTTTCGTGATAAACCATATGCTGATACCGTAGACGGTATGCCCGTTGATGATGATACCAATTATGTCGTTCTTTCGCAGAAAATTATTGACGATTACGGCAGAGATTTTGCAAGTGACGATGTTGCTCAGGCGTGGCTGAAATATCAGTCTGTACACTCTTATTTTACGGCAGAACGAATAGCGTATATCAACTTTATAAACTGCCTTAAACCTCCTGTTTCGGCAATATACAAGAATGTTTGCCGTGAATGGATTGGTGCACAGATACGAGGAGACTATTTCGGATATATCAACCCCGGTGATCCGGAAACTGCGGCGAAAATGGCTTATAACGATGCCAGAATATCACATGTAAAAAACGGAATTTACGGCGAGATGTTTGTTTCGGCAATGATTGCCTGTGCGGCTGTAACAGACAATATTGAGGATATAATTCTCGGCGGTCTTTCTCAAATACCTTCAACATCACGACTTTATGAGTCGGTAATGAAGATTGTTGACGGATACAAAAACGGTATGACGGTTGACGAGTGCTTTGATTATATTCATTCAGCCTATGATGAGCACACCGATCACGGTTGGTGTCACACAATATCTAATGCAATGATTGTAGCAACGGCACTTTTGTATGGCGAAGGTGATTTCGGCAAATCGGTCTGTTGTGCAGTTCAAATGGCATTTGATACTGACTGCAACGGAGCAACGGTTGGTTCTATTCTCGGTATGAGAGGTACTGACGAATGTATTGATGAGTCTTGGAGTAAGCCGATAAACGGAAAGATTTATACTTCTATTTTTGGAGTGGATACGGTCTGTATAGATAAGGCTGCAGAACATACTTTGAAGCATTTGAAATAAACTAAAGCAGTACTGTCAAGGTAATGACGGTACTGCTTTTACAGTTCTTATCAGTCTAATTCAATTGTTTGACTAAGTCTTATATCTCTTGAGGATGCTGCCGCACAAATACGGAATGTGCCGGGCTCTACAACCCATTTATAGTCACGGTCCATCAAACGAAAAGCTTTATCATCGAGATTAAATTCAAGCGTTTTTTCTTCGCCGGATTTAAGAGTAACTCGCTTGAAATCTTTAAGCAAAAGCAGGGGAGTGACAACGGAGCTTTCGCAGTCTTCGACATAAATCTGGACAACCTCGTCGCCGGTCATTTTGCCGGCATTTTTGATCTTGAGTTTTACTTTGACATCAGTCTTACCTGTTCTTGTTAAAGACAGTTCGGAGTATTCAAACTCTGTATAGCTGAGACCGAAACCAAAAGGATAGAGTGCTTCACCGTTACCTTCGTAATACTCGTTACTTGCTCCGGGGAGTAATGAATAGTAACAAGGAATCATAGTTGAGCGTTGAGGAAGTGAAAACGGAAGCTTGCCGCCTGGATTTACTTTGCCGAGAAGTACGTCACATATTGCTTGTGGCCCGCTTTCACCGCCAAACCAGCACGAAAGTACAGCATCACAAATATCACTTTCCTCTTTGATTGCAAGCGGCTTTCCGTGAATCATAGAGAAAATGATTGGCTTACCGGTTTTGCTGAGCAGTTTTATAAGCTCACTTTGTCTTCCGCAAAGTGTAAGCTCGCATCTGTCTCTTCCTTCTCCGCTTGAAATATTGTCATCTCCGCCGCAAAAGATGATCAAGTCACATTCATTGGCAATGCGGATTGCTTCTTCGATGTTCTCAGTTTGATGTTCGGCTTTGATATCTTTTAAATGATTTTGGTCAGAAAGAGCAAATTCAAACTCAGCATCGCTAATGCCGCAACCGTCACACTGATAAATCTCACAATTCGGGAGAGCTTCTTTGAGAATGTCACATATTGTTTTAAGCTTTCTGCCGACAGGTACAGCTGAATATCCGCCGAGACGAACCTTATTTGAAGAAGGACCTATAAGAGCAATCTTTTTATACTTATCAGGCTGTAAGGGAAGTATGCCGTTGTTTTTCAGCATAATAATTGATTTTTGAGCTATTTCAAGAGCTTTGTCCAAATGCTCGGGACAATTGATTATATGCTTATATTCCTCTTCGTCAGTATAAGGTTTTTCGAAGATGCCGAGTTTGAATTTTAAATTCAAAACTCTTCTGCAGGATTCGTTTATGTTTTCAATGTCAATTTTTCCTTCGTTGACAAGCTCCTCAAGCGAATTGATCCAAAATTTATTGGGATATTCGTCACCACCCTGGCAGTCAAGGCCGTTCTTTTTTGAAAGATAAATTGCATCTTTTTCATTTTTTGCTAATTTGTGAAGATAATGAACTCTGCGCAGACCGCCCCAATCTGAACGGCATATACCTTTAAGTCCGAATCTTTCTTTCAGAACGGTCTGAAGATAATGCTTTGATGTCATCATCAGATCACCATCAACTGAATTGTAGCTGACCATAACATCGCATGCGTCGCTTTCTTTTATTGCAGCTTCAAAGACAGGAAGGTAACAGCTTTCAATCTCACGAATACCGACTCTTGCAGTTCCGCAGTTGATACCGCGCTCAGGTATGCCGTGAATACAGTAATGCTTTGGCTCTGATATTACCGAATCTTTTGCAGATATATCGCCGTTTTGATGCCCTTTAACGATATTTACAGCCATTTTTGTTGAAAGACAGGTGTCTTCACCGAAGGTTTCTTCAGTTCGACCCCACCTCGGATCGCGTGCAACATCAAGATTAGGTGCAAGCACTTCGCAGATTCCGAGTGAGCGAGCTTCTTTAGCGATGATTCTGCCGGCATCATATGCATATTGAGGTTCAAAGGTTGCTGCCCAAGCGGTAGGTATAGGTAGAATAGTACCTCTTGTGCCGCTGATACCGTGAAGAGCTTCACCGGTAAAGATTACAGGTATTCCGAGTCTTGAATTTTCAATAAAAAATCTTTGCAATTTATTCATCACAGACGGAACGGAATAGTTATCGTGCAGGTAACCGAGCCCGTCCGGAAAGTCTGTTTTTAATTTTTCCCAATCATAGTCACTTGTCGGTGTTACTGAGCAGGAGTGGTTAGGATCCTTTTCAGTACAGTAATTATTACCGAATTTCATATCAAGCTGTGCTATTTTTTCACGAAGTGTCATTCTTGAAAGAAGATCTTCAGCACGCTCTTGAGGTGTATATGATGGGTTTTTGTAAATCATACAATCATTCATAAGCTATCCTCTTTAATAAGATTTTTGATATTGTATCATATATGTTCAAGTAAATCAATTGATTGACTTTAAATGAATTTAGTTATATAATAGAATTAAACAATATGGAGGTGTTAAATACATGAAAAAATGTTTATCTATCTTTTTAGCTGTATTATTTATTACCAGTATTATGTCTGTTTCCGCAAATGCGGCAGATGATTCATCTGAGCTTCGTTTTAATGAGAACGGCGAATTTAAGATCCTTCACATTTCCGATTGCCAGGATGATTATCCTGCTGAAGAAAAAATGATGACATATATCAACTTTATGCTTGATATTTACGAACCGGATCTCGTTGTTCTCGGCGGAGACAATTCCATCGGCAAAGAAGAAACTAAAGCCTTGGAAGTTGAAGAACTTTGTAAGCCTTTTGTCGAGCACGGCATATATTTTACCGTTGTTTTCGGCAATCACGACCATGAACAGGGTGTTGACAAAGAAACATTACTTGGATATTTTCAGCAATACGGTGGCGAATATTGTCTTGCATATGACGCTGTGCCTGAACTTCACGGTACAGCAACGCACAACTTACCTGTGCTTGCAAGTAATTCCGATGAAGTAAAATTTAACGTATGGCTTTTTGATTCAGGTAACTATGTTGCTGATGAAAACGGTAACCGTCTCGGATATGACAGCGTAACGGCAGACCAGGTAGAATGGTATAAAGAAACCAGCAAGGGCCTTGAAACACAAGCAGGTGAAAAAGTACCTTCACTTGCATTTCAGCACATTGTAGTTGGCGAAGTTTATGATGCAATGTTCTCGTCGATTCCGTTTGAGATTCCTTACATTGTCGAGACATACAATAACGGTATTCACTATCCTATAATTGCTCCAAACACTAGTGTGTTTGCAGGTCATCTTTTTGAGCAGCCTTCGCCCGGTGTGTTCAATCACGGTCAGTTTGATGCAATGAAAGAACGTGGCGACGTGCTCGGCATTTATTGCGGTCATGACCACATCAATACCTATGAACTTGAATATGAAGGCATTATTATAGGTAATACTCCCGGTGCAACATGCCACTCTTACGGTAACGAAATGACAAGAGGCAGCCGTCTTTTCGTTATAAATGAAGAAGATACTTCAACTTACAATGCTAAGGTTATTACATATAACGATCTTGCTCTTGCAAATGATGATTTTGCGCAGGCGATCGGTGTTTCAAAGCTTGAAGCAGGTTTTTGGGTGTTTATCAGCAATTTTCTTCTTATCCTTAAAAACGTTTCAGCTTTAGCAATTAAGCTGATCGAAGCTTTTATCTAAACATTAAAATGCCCTTGAGTTTCATTGAAGTGAGACTCAAGGGTTAATTTTTTAATACATTGTGCGTAGTCCTTTAGGATACTGGTTTTTAGCTTTTCCGTTGCTGACCTTTACACCACCGACCGCACAGCCGTTTACTGTAATTACAGCCCAACCGTTATCGCAGGAGACAGATATTTCTTCACCGTGAAGATAACGTTTAATTTCATCGGAGTCAGCATTAAAATCTATCTTCCGTTTAAAACTTTTGCCCAATGCCATAAAGAATTGATGATGTGGACGAATGTAGTGATTTCTTATTTCACCTATTGTTATACCGCAAGAAAAAGCACTGCCTTTTACAACATTAAAATCGGGCGTAAAATAAACCGGCTTGCCGTTGTACATTCGTACATTTTCTTTACTGTATTCCGTTAGCGTGTCATCAAGAAAATCAAAGACGGATTTATCGACTTTTTCATTATGATTTTTAAGTGTACCATTGGTGTAATCTGCGGGTAATGTGTTGTGGAGAACAGCCATAAATTGACCTTCTCCACGCTCTTTATGAGGATAAAAACGCCGTGAATAACGGATGTTTTCACATTTGCAGCCGTCGAAACAAATACCGTCTGAGGTTGCTTCTTCAACTTTTTTACAAACGGGAACCAATTCAAAATCCTGATGGCGTTGAAGAAAACTGTCAACTGTCATTTCATTTTCTTCGAGTGAAAATGTACAAGTTGCGTAAATTATATAACCGCCGTTTTTCAGAGCCTTTACCGCATTGTCGAGAATCTCGGCTTGTCTTTTAGCACAGAGTGTTACATTATCGGTACTCCATTCACTGATTGCGGTATCATCCTTACGGAACATACCTTCGCCTGAGCAAGGGGCATCGACCATAATCATATCAAATACATCAGGGTAGAGCTGAGCAATTTTAGTGCTTTCCATACAAGTGGTTACAGTGTTATGTAAGCCTAATCTCTCGATATTACCTGTGAGAACTTTGCAGCGTGAGGATATTATTTCATTAGATACCAATACACCGTTTTTCCCGAGTTTATTTTTTATCTGGGTGCTTTTTCCGCCCGGTGCGGCACACATATCGAGAACCTTCCAGTCTTTTTGAAATTCAATACATTCCGCAGGTGCCATCGCTCCCGGCTCCTGAACATAAATCATACCTGCGTGATGAAAGGGATGGTTGCCGATCTTATCGTAATTAAAGTAATAACTGTTTTCAACATAAGGAATTTTTTCGCAAGGTATATCACATATTTTTTCAAAAGCTTCAACACTTATCTTATCTGTGTTTACTCTGAATGCACGGACAGGGGAGTCAGCCATTGATTTTTCATATTGCTCATATTCATCACCGAGCAATGATTTCATACGAACAACAAATTCTTCGGGTAATTTCTTCATTGTTTTTCACCGTTTAATTCAATATAAAGCATACACATACCTACGGCTGTAATAGCGGCAGTTTCTGTACGCAATATTCTTTTGCCGAGTGAGATTATATTAGCGCCTGCAGCTTTTGCAAGCTCAATTTCTTTTTCTTCAAAACCACCCTCAGGCCCGATAAATAATCCGATTGATATATTGGGTTTTATCTGCTCAAGAAAACTCTGCGTTGAAATCATACCGTCTTTATTCTCATACGGTACGGCAATTATATCAAGATTTTCAGCAGTCTTCAGAGCCTGACTGTAGTTGATTATCGGATGAATTTCCGGGATTATATTTCTTTTGCTCTGCTTTGCGGCGCTTTCTGCAATTGCCTGCCAGCGGGCAATTTTTGACTGTTTCTTTTTCTCTTCAATCTTTACAATGCTTCTGCTCATTTCGACGGGCACAATATCCGTTACACCAAGCTCAACGCATTTTTGTATAATCAGCTCCATTTTATCGCTTTTGGGCAGACCCTGAAAAAGATATATTCTTGCGGGCAATTCGCAATTCTGATAATCGGCTTCTTCTATAACGGCAATCGCTGTGTCTGCTTCAAAAGAATCAAGCCTGCAAAGGTCGCTTTTACCGTTGCAACTGACAAGAATTATATCTCCTTCTTTCATCCGGAGCACATTTTTGATATGGTTGTAGTCAGTGCCTGTTATAAGGTATTTGTCACCGTTTCGGCTATTTTTATCTGCAAAAAAATTGAACATATATTCACTGCCTTTATACTGTTTTAAACAATAAAATCCAATGATAGTTTAAGACATATTGAATAAAATTTCAAGTATATTTTTGGCATTTGTTCGTAAATTACTTTCAAATAATTATTGAAATACTTATTTATATATGTTAATATTAAACAAAAGTAATATAGGAGGAATATTGTTTATGTCATTGCCTGTTGCATTACAGCTTTATACTGTCCGCGATGAAATGCAGGCCGATTTCGAGGGCACAATCCGTAAGGTAAAGGCTCTCGGCTACGACGGTGTCGAGTTTGCAGGTCTTTTCGATAAATCTGCAGCTGATATCAAAGCACTTTGTGAGGAAGTCGGTCTTGTTCCGATTTCTGCTCACGTGCCGCTTGATGATATGGTCGCTGACCCCGAAGGCGTTCTTAAAGATTATGCTGAAATCGGTTGCAAGTATGTTGTTGTACCGTATCTTACTGAAGAGAGACGCCCCGGCACAGACGGTTGGGAGAAGACAATTGCCGATATCCGCCTTACCTGCGAAGCAGCAAAGGTTCTCGGTATGACAATGCTTTATCACAACCACGATTTTGAGTTTTTGAAGGTTGACGGTGAATATGCACTGGATATCCTTTATAATTCTGTACCGGCTGATCTTCTTCAGACTGAGCTTGATACCTGTTGGGTTAACGTCGGCGGCGAGGTTCCCGCAGAGTATATTGCAAAATACACCGGTCGCGCTCCTGTTGTCCACCTTAAGGATTTTGTTATGAAGGGCAAAGGCGGCAAGCTTTATGAGCTTATCGGTATTGATGACGATTCTGATACAGCAGAAGAAGATGCGTTCTCATTTGCACCCGTAGGCAGTGGCTGCCAGGATATGCCAGCGATACTTGAAGCAAGTATTGCTGCAGGCGCCGAGTGGGTCGTTGTTGAGCAAGACAGACCTGCAAAGGGTCACACACCTATGCAGTCTGCTGAAATGGGCAGAGAGTACCTTAAAACTCTCGGTTGGTAAAAAGTAACTTTCCGCTTGAAGCGGTGATATAAAATTTAAGTGAGGTTTGATTATTATGGCAAACGCAATTCTTGATAAATTCAAGGAAGAAGCTGTTGAAGAAAAGGTATACGACAGCAGCAAGAAGATTAAAGTCGGTATCATCGGCACAGGTTGGATCGCTGAAGCACATCTTAAAGCATATCAGCAGTGCCCCGACGTTCAGTTTGTCGGTATGGCTGATCTTGTGCCCGGCAAGGCTGAGGCATTTTGCGATCAGTTCGGCGTTGACAAAACAGGTATCAACTTCTACAATAGCCATAAAGAGCTTATCGATAACGAAGAGCTTGACTGTGTAAGCGTATGTACATACAATGCAACACACGCTGAGTGTACAATTTATGCACTCGAGCACGGTGTCAATGTTCTTCTTGAGAAGCCTATGTGCGTAACTCTTGAAGAAGCTATCGCAATCTGCAAGGCTGAAAAGGCAAGCGGTAAGATTCTTTCAATCGGCTTCCAGCCCAGATTTGACCCCAATATGCAGATGGTCAAGAAGATTGTCGAATCCGGTGAGCTTGGTGAGATTTACTATATCCAGACAGGCGGCGGTCGCCGCAGAGGTATTCCGACTCCGTTCGGCACATCCTTCATCGAGAAAGAAACTGCAGGTATCGGTGCACTTGGTGATATCGGTTGTTACTCACTTGATATGGTTCTCAACGCTATCGGTTATCCGAAGCCCCTTACAGTATCAGGTTATAAGTCTGACTTCTTCGGCAAGAGCACAAAGTACTCCAACAAGCCCGAATATGCCGATATCTTCGGTGTTGACGACTTTGCAGCAGGTTTTGTCCGTCTTGAAGGCGGTATTATCCTTGACTTCAGAATTGCCTGGGCAATGCATCTTGATACATCAGGCGATACTATCATCCTCGGTAAGCACGGCGGTCTTCGTATTCCGTCAACAGAGTGCTGGAACGGCAGTATCGGCGGCCCGATGACTATTTACCACGATGTTGCAGGTAAGCAGGTTGAAACCGTTATTCCCGAGCTTGAGAATCCGTACGATAACTTCTATCTCAAGATCCGTTCCTTCCTTGACGCTTCAATGAACGGCGGCGAGCCTCCCGTACCCTCAAGCCAGATTATTTATAACCAGGCTATCATTGACGGTATCGCAAAGTCTGCTGAACTCGGCAGAGAAATTGAAATCGAGATACCCGAAATCTGAGTATATTTTTTGTCTTGATGCATCTGAAAAGGTGCATCAAGACTATGCCTTTTGTGCAGATGTGTATTATATCTGTGTGAAAGGGATATTTATCGAAAGGATTGATACCTGTGAGTAATATAAAAATAGGTGTTCAGCTGTTTACACTTCGTGATTATATAAAAAATTATGAGGATACAGACAAAACATTTGCATATCTGAAAAATGAGCTCGGTGTTGATGTTGTACAGATATCGGCAATAGGCGATTTTGAGGCTGAGAAGCAGGCTGAACTTGTAAAAAAATACGGTTTTGACGTTTGTGTAACGCACAAGCCGTGGGAAAGAATAGTTAATGATTTAGACAGACTCATGGAAGAGCATATAATGTTGGGTTGTGATCAGATCGGTCTTGGGTGTATACCTGACGAATACAGAACTGACCTTGCAGCTGTGCAAAAATTTGTATCACTCGCTAATGAAGCTGGCAAAAAAATGAAAGCCAGAGGTTTGACATTTGCTTATCATAATCATGCAATTGAGTTTGCACGCCTTGAAGACGGAAGAACGATTATGGATGTTCTTATCGAAGAGACTGACCCCGAAGTATTCTTCTTTATTCCCGATACTTATTGGATTCATATGGGCGGTGTCAATGAAGCAGATTACTTAAGAAAGCTCAAAGGCAGAATAAAAGTATGTCACTTTAAGGATTGGAAAGTCATTATCGGCGAAAATACCGGTTCAATAACTGAGCTCGGTTGCGGTAATATTGATTTGGATGCTTGTTATAAAGCCTGTGTTGATGCGGGAGTTAAGTATATAGTTTACGAGCAAGATAATAATTTTGAGGTTGATCCGCTCACTTCTGCAGCTGTCAGCTTTAATAATCTGAAAGCGATTCACGAACGTAACAAATAGTTTTCCGATCGTAGTCAGGAGGTCATTATGAAATATGCACTTATCGGTTGCGGCAGAGTTTCACCCAATCACATAGTAGCCGCTACCAAAAACGGTCTTGAAATAGTAGGTCTTTGCGATATTTCAAAGAATGCCGTATATGAGCTCAAAGAAAAATATCCGCTGATAAAAAATGTAAAGTTTTACAAAGATTATCGTGATATGCTCGAAAATGCGAAACCCGAGCTTGTTGCAATTGCTACTGAAAGCGGTCGCCACGCAGATATCGCGGTAGATTGTATCAATGCAGGCTGTAACGTTATAATTGAAAAACCGATCGCGCTTTCAATAGCTGATGCAGACAGAATCATTGAGTCTGCCGAACGAATGGGTGTTAAGGTTGCGGCTAACCATCAGAACAGATTTAATATGTCGATACAGAAAATAAGAAGCGCTGTAGAAGCAGGCAGATTCGGCAAAATCTTTCACGCGACTACTCAAATCAGATGGTGCCGAACAGAAAGCTATTACAGGCAAGCACCTTGGCGCGGAACCTGGGAGTTAGATGGCGGCGCGCTTATGAACCAGTGTATACATAACATTGATCTTCTTAATTGGATGCTTGGCGAAGAGCCTGTTGAGGTTATGGCTATGACTGATAATCTCAATCACAGTTATATTGAGGGTGAAGATTTAGGTCTTGCCTTGGTCCGTTACAAAAATGGTGCTTACGGTATTGTTGAAGGAACTGTTAATATATATGGCGGTAACCTTGAAGAGGCCTTTTGTATCTTTGGTGAAAAAGGTACGGTTAAGGCAGACGGTACTATAAACAACATTATTGAAAATTGGCGCTTTGCCGATGAACTTGATGACGAAGATGAAGTACGCAAAGAGTTTTCTGTTGCAGTAGATCATATCTATGGTCAGGGTCATACACCCCTGTATGCAGATATGATTGACGCTGTCAATAATGATAGAGCACCTTATGTCGATATGTATGCCGGCAAGAAAGCAGTTGAGCTTGTGCTTGCAATATATAAATCCTCTAAAGAAAAACGTGCTGTATCTTTGCCGCTTGAATCTGCCTCAACCATTGACTTTAAGGGTGTTTTTGATAAATAAATAAATTAATTAAAGGAGTATATAGTAATGCCTGAGATCAAAAAGAATTGGTACAAAGAAATGTCTGTTTATCAGATTTGGACCCGCAGCTTTTGCGACGGAGACGGTGACGGAATAGGTGACCTCAAAGGTGTTCTTTCTAAGCTTGATTATATAAAGAGTCTCGGTGTCGATGCTATCTGGTTTTCACCTATTTATAAGTCTCCCCAGAAGGATTACGGTTATGACATATCCGACTATCGTCAGATTGCACCTGAATACGGTACAATGGATGACTTCAAGGCTATCCTTGACGGTGCACACGAGCGCGGATTAAAAGTTATTATGGACCTTGTTATTAATCATACTTCAGATCAACACGAGTGGTTTAAAGAAAGCCTCAAGGGTGAGGATAACCCATATCACGATTATTACATATGGCGTAAAGGTAAGGGTAAAAATCCACCTAATAACTGGAAATCTACATTTCCCGGTCCTGCCTGGGAATATAATGAAGAGCTTGATAAATACTATCTTCATCTCTTCGCTGTTGAGCAATGTGACCTTAATATGGATAACCCTGCTGTCAGAAATGAAGTAAAAGATATTATGCGTTTCTGGCTTGATATGGGCGTTGACGGTTTCCGTGAGGATGTTATTACATATATTTCAAAGAAAGAAGGACTTCCGAACGGTTTCCCGCTTCCCGTCGCCTGCGGTATGGAGCATTTTACTTGCGGACCTCATCTTTACGAATATCTTCAAGAATTTAATGACGAGGTACTCAGCAAATATGATTGTATGACAGTAGGTGAAGCACCTATGATGACTCCTGACCTCGCACTTAAGTTTATTGACGAGCGCGACAGCAAAAAGCAGGTACTCAAAATGATGTTCAACTTCCAGCATATGGAAGCTGACTGTATTATCACAAGCTTTATTACGACAAAATTCAGCCTTAAAAAGCTAAAATCGGCTATGAGCAACTGGCAGACAAAGCTTTACGGTAAAGCCTGGAATGCACTCTATCTTGAAAATCACGATCAGCCGCGAATTATCAGTCGTTACGGCAGTGAGAAATTCCGCGTTGAATCCGGTAAGATGCTTGCTACTATGTATATCTGTCAGAGCGGTACACCGTTCATTTATCAGGGCCAGGAAATCGGTATGACAAATATCAAGCTTCCTGAGCTTGATATGTACGTTGATGTTGCAACATACAATACTTACGATATTTGTAAGAAGCTCGGTTTCCCACATAAAAGTATTATGAAGCGACTTATGAAAGCTTCGCGAGATAACGCAAGAACCCCCGTACAGTGGACCGGAGGCAAAAATGCCGGCTTTACAACCGCGGAAAAACCTTGGTTTTATATTAACCCGAATTACACCGAGGTCAATGTAGAAAACGCAGAGAAGGATCCTGATTCACTTCTCAATTATTACCGCAAGCTTCTCAAATTCCGTAAAGAAAATGAAATTGTAATTTACGGCGATTACAAGGAGCATTATCATGACAGTGACAAGCTGTTTGTATATGAAAGAAACTACGAAGACAAGAAGATGCTTGTTATATGCTCATTCAGTGATAAGATTGAAAGATTTAAAGCGCCCAAAGGCTTTGACCTTGCAAAGGGCAGAGTAGTCCTCGGAAACTATGATTGCATCAATTCAGGCTTTGATTGCTTTAATCTTCGTCCATATGAAACAAAAGTTTATATGTTTGATTGAGAGGTGTAATTATGCCTTATATTCATACTAAAACCAATACTACTATTTCAGTTGAAAAAGAAGCTTTGCTAAAAAAGCAATTCGGCAACGCGATTTCCGTAATACCAGGCAAAAGTGAACGATGGTTAATGCTGAATTTTACCGATAGAGAGCGTATGTGGTTTGCAGGTGATGATTCACCTGCAGCTATGCTTGAGGTCGAGCTTTTCGGTGGTGCAAGTGACTCAGCTTATGATCTGCTTACAGAGAAGCTTACTCAGATCGTTTCAGATGAACTTGAAATTGATCCGACACGAATTTACATTAAATACGAAGAAATTGAGCATTGGGGCTGGAATTCAGCTAACTTTTAACTCGGAGCGGATAACTATATGTGGTTTATTGTTGTGTCAGCTGTTCTTTTACTGATTTTGATTATTGCAATTATTGCTGTGTTGGTTATTGCGATAAACCAGTCTGTAACAAGACCTAAAAACACAAGTATAGATTATGATTCTCTCAGCGAAAAGCATAAGATCCGTTATAAAGTCAGACAACGTAATAACCAACATTTATATGATTTGAATCCGGAAGACTTAGCTTTAACTGACCCTATGGGTAACGAGCTTCGTGCTTGGTTTGTACCTGTAGCGGAAAGCAAGACCTTTGTAATCTGCGTTCACGGTTATAAATGTAACGGTCCTGATGAATGCAGTCATCTTCTGCCGTTTTATAATGAAACACTCGGCTTTAACTATCTGTTACCTGATCACGCTGCGCACGGAAGAAGTGAAGGTAAAAGAATAGGTTTTGGCTCTTATGAATCAGAAAATCTCCTTCTGTGGGTTAAATATCTTATTGACCGTTTTGGCGAAGATATTGAAATTGTACTTCACGGAATCTCAATGGGTGCTGCTACGGTTATGCTTGCCAATGACAGCGATCCGCCGCCGCAGGTTAAAGCGATCATTGAAGATTGCGGTTATACAAGCGCTGAAGATATACTGAATAATACAATGAAAAATAAAATCGGTATACCGTGCCCTCATATTGCAAAAGCTATAATACTTATTTGCAGGCTCTTTTTTGGTTACGATATGCGGAAAGCCGACTGTGTCGCGCGTATGGAAGAATCAAAAAACCCGATTCTTTTTATTCATGGCACAGCAGACCCGACAGTTCCTTTCGCTATGGGCGAAAAGCTGTATAACTCCTGCACAACGGTTGACAAGGATAAGCTTTTTGTAGAGGGTGCAATTCATGCATATTGCTACTATGATGCAAAAGAAGAGTATGACAAAAAAGTTTTGCAGTTTTTAGATAAACATCTTAATGTTTCACTGAAAAATTAAAAGGATGGAGGGGTAAAATATGGCATTATATCTCGGTATTGATGGCGGAGGTGTTAAAACTACAGCTATTGTCGCAAATGAAAGCGGTAAAGTTTTAGCTAAAACAGTTGGTGCCTCTATTGATTATAAGACAATTGGTCTTACAGTTGCCAGAAATAATCTCAGAAGTATTATTAAAGAGCTCTATACAAAAACCGGCGAAGATATATTTAAATGTGCTTGTATTGGTTCATCTTCACTTAGTTCAAGAGCGACAGAGAAAGAAACAAGTGCTCTTATTTCAAATATTATCGAAGCTGATAAGGTTATAATGGAAAGCAGTGTTTTTACAGCAATGGAATGCATGCTCGATGAGGGCCCTTGTGCCCTTGTTATCAGCGGTATCGATTCAATGGTTGCAGCAAGAAACTCTAAAGGTAAAATGTACAAGGCTGGAGGTTGGGGATATCTTTTAGGCGGAGAAGGCAGCGGATACGCTATTGCAATGGATGCAATAAAATATTCTATCAGAGCTTTTGAGGGCAGCGAAGAACCTACAAAGTTGCTTGATGATATGACTGAGTACTTTAATATTTACTCACCACAGGATTTCCGCGACAGATTTTTCGACCCTGTGACAGAACGCAGTAAGATTTCGGCCTTTGCAAGCCGAGTTTTTTCGTGTGCTTCCGCAGGTGATAAGATTGCTGCCGACATAATTGCAAAACACGCCCGACTTTTAGCCGGAACAACCAAGAGCTTAATCAAAGAGCTTCCTGTTGATACACTTATCGGTATGTGGGGTGGTGTTTTTATTAATAACCGTCGTTTCAGAAACGAATTTGCAGCAGCAATGGTAACCCAAAGCGCCGAATATCGCATAGAGCTTCTTAATTATCCTGCTGAATGCGGTGCACTTTTTGCTGCATATAAAATGGACGGTATAGAAATCACCGATGAGCTGATGAGAAATATTGATCTGTACCGTGGTATCAGAGTCTGATATTATAAAAACCAAGGTTGTCAAATTAGTCAACCTTGGTTTTAAATTTATTTGTTTAATAAATATATCGACAGTGACAAATATCCTGCAAAAGTCACCCATATCAGATAAGGTATTTGGAGATACGCCGCAAGCTTATCTTGCTTGTAAAACATAAAAATCATTAAAATTATCAATGTCCATAGCAGCAACAGCCATAAAAAGGCAAAAAGAAATGCTTGCAAATTAAAGAATATAATACTCCATAAGAAATTTATTGCAAGCTGAACTGTCCATATTGTAAGTGAAGTATTCCAGTTTTTATTGTTTGCAATGTATACTCTTGAAGCACTGATGCCCATAAGAATATACAGAATAGTCCATACTATCGGAAACAATATTCCCGGAGGTGCAAGCGGCGGAGACTGAATCCTGCTGTACAAATCCATATTTCCGCTTGTCAGCAGTGCAGATAAGCCACCTGTAAGCAACGCAATAGCAATGAAAAAGATATAAATGTTTCTGTTTTTCATATAACCACCTCTGCTAAATTGTATGCTGATTGAAATATTAAATACCAATTATTGCAACTAAATGAACAAAATCGGACTTGCACAGTATAATGAAAAGGTGTTATAATATAAATCAGGAAGGGAGCAGACACGATATATATGAAATTCAGAGCATTATTAACTAAAGCGATTACAAAATACAGGCAGTTTATGTACGGTCGATACGGTACAGATGAGCTTAATTTAGCTTTGATTATTTTGGGATTAATTATTTCGGTAATCTCAAATATTGATAAACTGTGGTTTTTGTATTTTTTAGCACCTTTACCTTTGATAGTTGCAATATGGCGTTCATTGTCAAGGAATACAAATGCCCGTTATAATGAAAGATTAAAGTTTCTTGAGTTTATTAAAGGACCGAAAGCAAAGCTGAAAAAGCTTGCAAACAAAATTCGCGACAGAAAAACTCACAGATTTTTTACTTGCAAAAATTGTAAAGCAACACTTCGTTTACCAAAGGGTAGGGGAAAGATAAAAATAACTTGCCCTAAATGCGGAAACATTATGATAAAAAAGACATAAAATGGTCAAAAAAATAAAGCCAACTCTTTAGGTGAGTTGGCTTTATTGTATGTTTTACATAAGGCTTCTGTAAAGAGCTTCAATTTCTGCTTCGCTGATGTCACGGGGGTTACCGGGACGGCAAGCGTCTGCATAAGCATCGGCAGCAAGAGCCTTGACATCCTCTTCTTTAACAACACCCCTAAGGCTTGTTACGATACCGACGTCTTCTGCAAGCTGACGTACTGCTTCAACAGCTGCATTTCTTGCATCTTCAAGGCTCATAGCGTCTACACCTTCAACACCCATAGCCTTTGCGATATCACGGTATTTTTCTCCTGTAGCAGGTGCATTGAAAGCCATAACTGCAGGAAGAAGAGTAGCGCAAGCCTTACCGTGGGGCATATCGTAGTAAGCTGAAAGTGTATGTGCCATTGAGTGGTCAACACCAAGGCCAACGTTTGAGAAGCCCATACCTGCGATATACTGACCGAGAGCCATACCGTCACGGCCGTCTTTTTCGTTCTTAACAGCACCGCGAAGGCTTCTTGCGATTACTTCAATGGCCTTGATGTGGAACATATCTGAAAGTTCCCATGCGCCCTTAGTGATATAGCCTTCGATAGCGTGTGTAAGAGCATCCATACCTGTAGCAGCAGTAAGACCTGCGGGCATTGAAGCCATCATATCGGGATCGACAATTGCAACTACAGGGATATCGTGAACGTCTACACAAACGAACTTGCGTTTCTTCTCTACATCAGTGATAACATAGTTGATTGTAACCTCAGCAGCTGTACCTGCTGTAGTAGCAACAGCGATAATGGGTGCACAAGGATTCTTTGTGGGAGCAACACCCTCAAGTGAACGTACATCTTCAAACTCAGGGTTTGTTATGATTATACCTATAGCCTTTGCGGTATCCATAGATGAACCGCCGCCGATAGCAACAATACAGTCAGCCTCAGCTGCTTTATATGCCTCAACACCGTTCTGTACGTTTTCAATCGTGGGGTTGGGTTTAATGTCTGAGAATACGGTGTAGGGGATACCTGCATTATCAAGAAGGTCTGTAACCTTTGATGTTATGCCAAACTTAATAAGATCAGGGTCGGATGCAACAAAAGCTTTTTTAAAGCCTCTTGCTTTGATTTCGTCGGGAATTGCATTGATTGCACCCGCACCGTGGTAGGATGTTTCATTAAGTACAAATTTGTTCATCTTTAACGCTCCTTAATTAAGATTTAACTACAAATCATAAATGATTTATACATCTATATTATACTTACAAACGAAATACTTTTCAAGTATAAATATTTTAAATTAATTCTATAATTCTGTTGATTAATGAAGATAAGAAGGCTATAATGGTGAGTAATTGAAAAAATGAGGTGTAATAAGTGGTAAAAAACTATAAAATGACAAAGTTAGCTTGTTATACAGCTTACTTTACAATGTCATCAATTTTCAGTCTGCCGCCGTTGCTTTTTGCAACGCTTCAGGATATGTATGATATTTCTTATACATTGTTAGGCTCGCTTGTTCTTACTAACTTTTGTACTCAGCTTTTGGTTGACTTAGTATTTACAGCTTTTTCAAGGCGTTTTAATATAAAAAAAGTTGTAAGAGCTATGCCGCTTCTGACTTCTGCAGGCCTTGTTATTTATGCTGTGTTACCTAATGTAATGCCTGAATTTGCTTATCCTGGATTATTGATCGGTACGGTGCTTTTTTCTGTATCTGCGGGTCTTTCTGAGGTTTTGCTCAGCCCTGTAATTGCAGCAATTCCTTCTGATGATCCTCAGAAAGATATGAGTATGCTTCATTCTTTATATGCCTTTGGAGTATTTACAGTAGTTGTGGTAAGCACTCTTTTCCTTAAGATATTCAGTGCTGAAAACTGGATGTATCTTACTTTGTTCTGGGCAGTCTTACCTGTAATTGCGTCTGTGTTGTTTTTTATGTCGCCGATGCCCGATATGTCAGAATCCTCTGAATCTGTAAGCACTAAGGGTACAAAGCGCCGAGCTGTTGGTATGGCGCTTTGTGTTGGCTGTATTTTCTTCGGAAGCTGTGCGGAAAACTCGATGTCCAGCTGGATTTCGAGCTATATGGAAAACGCACTGCATATCGATAAGGCTTTTGGTGATATACTTGGTATGGCTATGTTTGCAATTCTGCTCGGCATTACAAGAATCACTTACGCAAAATACGGCAAAAACATTCTCAAAATGCTGCTTTTCGGAATGGTTGGTGCAACTGCTTGCTATCTTGTTGCAGGCCTTTCTTTGAACGTTATATTTGCTTTTGTGGCATGTATTCTTACGGGTATATTTACCGCAATGCTTTGGCCCGGTACACTTATAATGATGGAAGAGAATCTGCCGGGTATCGGCGTTGCTGCTTATGCACTTATGGCAGCAGGCGGTGACCTTGGTGCTTCGCTGGCACCACAGCTTTTGGGAATAGTGGTTGACAATGTTTCAGCTACCGAGCTGGCTTCAGATCTGAGTGTAAAACTCAATCTTACAACAGAGCAGATAGGACTCAAAGCCGGAATGCTTGTAATTTCAATTTTCCCGCTGGTCGGTATGTTTATAGTAATTTTTGCTATGAGGTATTTCAAAAAGAATAAATCAAGCTAAATGTTAAAAAGCTTATCGTGCTTAATGTGCATGATAAGCTTTTAATATACGCGATACAAAAATATTTTTTCTTTTTTGATCACACACCAAGTAAAAACATACGTTAAGCAAATAACAATACTTCTTCACTGTTTACTATTACTTACTATCTAATCGACAAGTTTCGAGAGAAGAGTTAATATTGAAAAAGTAAAATCGACAAGCTTCTGTCGAAACTTGTCGATTTTGGTGCACCCGACACCTTGAAATCCGAACCCAATGCCGACTTTTCAAGGTCGGCAAAGGTTATGGTTTCAGTACCGTCTTTGAAGTTGAAGGTAATTACCATTCTGTCTTCAAATAAGAATACTGAGTTTACAAAGTTGTTGATTAATGTTCTCCTGTGGTCGAGCTTCTTGGGATTGAGCTTACGGAACTTGTAGAACCAATATAAAATCTCCTCACGGGTCAGTTTTGGTCTTGACATTTCCTCTTTCATAATCCTGATTGAAAGTTCGCTCTTTTCAACTTCAAGCTCTTCCATACGCTCCTTGGTAGTAGGTGTAATAATACCTTTCTCCATAGCTGTAATTAGATTGTTTATTGCTGTCAGAGTCTGTGCATATTGCTTTTGCAGTATGGGAAGAACAGTGCTTTCCTTATTGAAGGTTTCAAGTGCTTGGTCAGTTAAAAATTCAATAGTTTCATCATTCATAATGAGCCTGCGGATGCTGTCAACAACAATATCCTCAATCCAAGCCTTTTTAACTGTTTTCTTATCACAGCCTTTGTGGTTTTTAACACTTACGCACTTGTAGTATCGGTGTACAAACTTTGTTCTGCTTGTACCGCTTTCCCCAACCATGAGACACTGACACTTGCCGCAATAGAGCTTTGTAGTCAAAAGATATTCATCTTCCGCTTTGTGCTTTGCAGGGGCTTTCTTATTCTGCTTCATTTTTTCCTGTACCAATTCAAACAACTCCTTATCAACTATTGCGGGAATTCCTCCTGGTGTAATAACATCCTTAAATTTATATTCACCGATATATTTTCGGTTGTGCAGCATACGAGCGACAGAATCAACATCCAACCTCGTTTTTCTGTGCGTACGGATACCTTGGTAATTGAGCAAATTTGCAATATTCTGCATAGACATACCCTCAGCATAGTTCTTAAAAGCCAAAACTACCGTAGGTGCAGTAACCTCATCAATTTCAAAATTCTGCTCTTTATCTACCTTGTAACCAATCGGCAAGGCACCACCGTTGTATTTGCATTTAAGAGCATTTTCCATCATACCTCTTGTAACTTTTTCTGCAAGCTCAACAGAGTAGTATTCAGCCATACCTTCAAGTAAGCTTTCAAGCAGAATGCCCTCAGCACCCTGAGATATGGTTTCAGTGATAGATACAACTTTAACACCGTTCTTTCGAAGCATATTTTTGTAATGAGCAGAGTCATATCTGTTACGGGCAAAACGGTCAAGTTTCCAAACAAGTATAACCTCAAAATTCTTTGAAGCACTGTCTTTTATCATCTGCTGAAATCTCGGTCTATTATCGGTCTTGGCAGATAAAGCTCTGTCGATATAGGTATCAACTATTTGAATGCCGTTCTTTTCAGCATAGGCTTTACATTCACGGAGTTGACCGTCAATACTTTCTTCCTTCTGATTGTCGGAAGAGTATCTTGCATAGATAACGCCTAACATATATATTTTACCTCCTTTGATTTACTGTAAATATTGTAATTCGTATACTTGTTTTTGTTAAATGTGCGGATGCGATTTTCATATCGCACCCGCCGTTTCTTTATTCAATATCCTTTAATTTATCCCAATCTTTGTTCCATTCCTCGAACTCTTTTCTACCACTTTCACTTTCAAAGAAGGATACGATATCGGGAAGAAAACATCTGACAAGAGATTCAGCGGCATCCTCTGAAATGAGAACACCGCTGAGATTATCGGAATTAACCTCACTTTCGCTAAAATTTATCTTAACATCATTCATAGGTTACCTCCTTACCTTGCATCTCTGTCTTTCTGACGCTGTAATACTCTGTAGTAATACGCACAGGACTTAATAACAAAATCTTCAAAGTCCTTTTCTTTGATTTTCGGGGCAACCCTTTTCAAGCGTTCCATCGGCATTTTGAAGAACTCCTGCTGATTCGGTTTGTCACGGGACATAATTTCGGAAATGACACTTTCGTTCAGATTACCAGCCGAAGAAAGATTTTTAAGTTCAACCGCCTGAGAGTATGAAGGCGTAACCTCCATTTCATCATAAAATCGGTATATTGCATTTTGCTCTTCGGGTGATAAATATGACAAGGCAACGGCAGGTGTGAACGCAATTCTTCCTTCATCCACGAGCTTTAAGATTTCGGGAATAAGAAAGGTCAGACGGATGTACCGCCTGACCTGTGTTTTACTGTCATCTGATTCATTTGCAATAATTTCTGCTGATTCACACTTCCGACCAGTCTGGTCGGAGGTTAAATCTGAACGGAAACCTTGTCTTTTCATCGCATCGAGCTTCATTTTGTAACCGAAAGCCTTTTCACTCGGCAAAACCTTGTCACGCTGAAGGTTGGAATCGACGTGCATAACAATAGCTTCTTCCCTTGTAAGGTCTTTGATGATTGCAGGGATAACATCAATGTTGAGCCTCCTGCAAGCCTCAACTCTGCGGTATCCGCTTATGATTTCAAAACTGTCGTCTTTTTCGCATACCACAATCGGTGAAATAACACCGCTTTCCGATACGCTTTCAAAAAGCTGTGCAAACCCTTCATCTTCTCTGAACTCAAAGGGACTGTCCTCAAAGGAAACTAAATCCTTTATTTTTACTTCCTTAACTTTAATCATAAAATATACCTCCTAAAAATTATCGTTCAAATTTTCTTTGATGTGTTTTGTTTGTATTGGTTCGTATTGAGTCGTAAGCATAACGCTCATAAGTTTTTGAATGCTCGTTGATGCTGTCCATTTTGGCAACAACATCCTCGGCTCTGAATTTTACTCTGTTCAGAATTTTAAGATTCTTTCTTGAAATCCTCATAGCACCGGTGAGCGTTGAGATGTGAACACGCAGTTCCTTTTGCTGGTTTTCATCACCTGAACGCACAGCCTTCTTTAATTTGTTTCTCAAAATCTCTCTTGCTTCGTTCATTTCCTGCAATTCTTTTTCGGTGTTGTTGATGAATGCTTCGAGGTCATCGTAGCTTTCAACATCGTTGTCACAAAGCAAATTCTGTTCTTCGTAAAGCTGATGAAATTTCAAAAGCTCCTGTTCAAGATAACCTTCAACCTCGTTACAATGAGGATGCTTCTTAAAAATTAACAGCCCCTTACACAGACAAGTGTAGGAGCTGTTAATACCGCTTTTGTAGTTGAAGGGATTGCCGTCGAAGAACAAGGTTTTGAGAGTTATCGAATCGTGAACAACTCTTCTTGAAGAATGCCGTCTTGTAATAATTACATCTTCAATATCGTTAATGGAATAGCCCTCGCCGAGGTCACAAAGCCATACGGGGCGTTTAAATCTATTGTGATATACCGTCGGCTCGGGTCGGTTGAAATCAAATTGATAACCCATTTTTTCCATATTCCACACGAAAATTCTGAATGTTGAACTGCGTGAAAGACAAGTATCAATATGAAACTTCAACAGGTCGTACTGATGGCTTTCGCCGTTTTTCTCGGCAAGGTACTGCACTCTTCTCGGTGCCTTGTGCGGCTTTTCAACAACGGATAAGCCGTGCTTGATGCAAAGCTCATCGGATACTTTTCGCATTTCGTTATAGCTTTGCTTACAGGCGTTGAACTTTTTTCTGTCAACCATTGAGACACTGTTCACAACAAAATGATTATGAATGTGACCTCGGTCAAGATGGGTTGCCACAACAACCTCGTGTCGGTCTCCCCATAATTTCTGTGCAAGTTCTTTTCCGATTTCGTGAGCAAGCTCAGGCGTAACCTCGCCCGGCTTAAAGCTCTGATAACCGTGAAAAGCAATTATCCCGTCCTGCTTTCCGTAAACCTTTTTCGTCTCCGTCATCTGGTCACGGGCAAATTCGGGGTTGCAGTTTATACCGCTTACAAAATATTGCATCTCGGTTTTTTCGCTTTCAACAGCGTAATCAATAACGTCCTTAAGCGATTGCAGTTCGTCGTTGCTGTAATAATCATTGAGCGTTTTATCGGGATTCATTGCGTAATCAACAACGCTTTTCAGCGTTCCTTTAATCGACCATATTTTAGTTACCGCCATAATTTTCTTTATCCTCTGAAGAAAACTGTGATGAGATTTTCTTTTCGGTTTCACGAAGAGAAAGAATCGCATTTCGTATTTCATTTGCGTTACTCCAACCCCTTGAGTTTGCAACCGCCGCAAGCTGATTCAAGCTGTTGCCTGCGGCACGCATCTCTCTTATCAGTGTTACATAATCAACCGTCGGAGCTTCCTTGAGCACTTTAAAATTAATCAGCATCCGAATTACCTTTGACTTGGAAAAGCCGGATTTCTCGCAAAGATAACACAGATGCTCATACTCCTTCTCGCTGAGATATGCTTTAACAAGCCTGTCCTTTTTGTTTTCCTTCACGGAATGTTTCACCTCCTTTTCTTTGATTTGTTTCGGGGCAGATGCACCCGAACGGATTTTGTGGTACCAAAATCCAATGCTCGCTAAACTTCGGACAGAAATAAAAATTAAGTATGCAATCGTCCTCGTTTAATAACCGTCCGACAAGAGAGCATTCTTAATTATTGGTTTGGTATTTAAGATTCTTCTTGTTGCGTTTACCGTTTTCGGAAAAGGCTTCCTTTGCTTCTTCGGTTTGAGGCTTGATGATTTTGAAAGTTATGTTTTCAAGCTTAACCGCCGCACGAAGAAATCCCGGCTGTTCATCGTCGATAATATAAACCGCATCAGGTGCTTCCTTGTGCAAGTCAAGAATCTTCTTGTTAAGCTCTTTGCAGTAGCTTTCAACCTGCATTTCATCATCTCCTACCGGATACCAATAATGGTTTTCTTTTACATTCGGCATACTTCTTTCCTCCTTTCAAAAAAATTTAGTGTACCGTTTTAAGCGTATTTTTATCGGACTTAACTCCGTGTTTTTGAGCATTTATCGAATGGAAATTTGCCGAACGATGATTTGTCCAACAAAACAATTTCTATCGGCTAAACGGCAAATCCGATAAAAAACACCTGCCGAAACAGCAGGTCTTAAGAATCAATTATTCGATTCATTAACGCCTTGTTCCCGGGCAGTACGGACTCAAGAAAGTATCTGCAGATAATATGACTCGATGTTATGAGCTGAGGGCAGATGTGAGCTTCTCCGTCATCAAGCAGTAAGCAGTTTTCTTCATAACAGTTACAGCACTGAGTCTTAATTAGGTTAACAACTTCCTTGAACGACTGCGTGTTCAGTTTTAATTTTTGCACAGAGCTTGCCTCCTTTCTTTTGGATTTTGGATATAAAAAATAAAAAAACACCTGCTGCTTTTGAAGCGACAGGTGTATGTAAACAGATTGAAATTTGTGATGTGGGTGTGGTATAATGATTTCATAAACTATACGGTAGGTGAAAAAGAATGAATATCAAAACTTTGATTAAATGTCTTCCGTTACAGACTAATCCTAAAAAATACGAACAGTTTGTAAAAAGCGTTGATTATAAAAAACTTCTTGAAGAAGAACCTGTTATCATCAAAGATAAATTCTTCGACAATAAAGATTTAGTAGCAACCGATTTAGAAAGTGCAACTGAATATTTTGATATTCATAAAAAGCTTAACGAAAAATATAAACTTTATGAAATTGCTGATGCCGATACGGATTTTGAAAAAGTAATTCAAGTTTTAAAATGGCTTACGAACAATACTTTTTACATCGGAGCAAAGCTTCATCAGCTGACAGACAGCTCGATTGACATATTAAACTATGCGTTTGGTAAATCTTTTAAGAATGCAATCAATTGCAGGTGGAAGGCAATTGCTTTTGCTGACTGTCTTGTTGCAGTCGGAATCAAGGCTTATCCTGTTTGTATGATGTCGTCCAAATTAATAAACTGTCATTTCACTTGCAGGGCATATATAAGAGAGCTTGATAAGTGGTGCGTATTTGACCCTTCTTTCGGTTGTTGGTTTTCAGATAAAAACGGTAAGCCTATTGACATATTTGAAATGCGAGAAATATTTTTACAAGGTAACGAGCCAACAATTAACGGTTATAACTTCAATGGCACAAAAGAATGCTTTGATGTGTATGTGAATGGTTTTTTGAAATTGTGTATTTCAAATCTTTCAACCTGGCAGGATAATTCTATGGAAAGAAGAGACATCAGGAAAATAGCTAAAAGCAAAAGATTCAATGCTAATCTACCTGAGTAAATTATCATAAGCAATAGTGAATTTAGGCAGGCAATTTAGACCTTGCGGGTGCAGTTATGAAAAAGATACTAAACTCAAATACAATAAAAATTATTGCAATTGTCGCAATGACTATAGACCATGTTGCTTGGCTGGTTTTCACGGGATATGATGATGGGTTTATCCCTGTTATACTACATATAATCGGTAGACTTACTTGTCCGATTATGTGTTATTTCGTAGCAGAAGGTTATCACTACACCAAAAATATAAATAAATACACTATGCGGTTATTTGCATTTGCGTTTATATCGCATTTTGCTTACATATTCGCTTCTTCATCCTTTGTTGATTGGAAATCCTTTATCCCGTTTTACTACGGTGATATTTTCAATCAGACAAGTGTTATGTGGTCTCTTGCTTGGGGCTTGGTAATGCTCCGTGTTGTAAACAGTGAAATAATTAACGCAAGCATAAAAGTTATTCTTGTATTGCTTATTTGCGTTATTACCTTTCCGAGTGATTGGAGTTGCATTGCAAGTCTTTGTATTATGGCTATCGGTACGAACAGAGGAAATCTCAAAAAGCAAATGTTATGGATGATTTTTTATGTAGCTATTTATTCTGTTGTATATTTCTTTGCACTTGATAAACTCTACGGAATTATACAAATGGGGATCATCCTTTCAATACCGGTTATTATGATGTATAACGGCCAGAGAGGACGCAGTCCTAAGATAAACAAAATTATGAAATGGCTGTTTTACATATATTACCCTCTGCATCTGTTCATCATTGGTTATATTCAATACATTGGCTGACCGATATAGTATATTAAAATTTATGGGGTACAAATATGCATAGATTTACAATAAAACCTTTAACTCCTGAACTGAATAAAGACTATCTTGATTTTTTTGATAATCGTGCATTTACTGACGGTAATCCTAACGGTCCATGCTATTGCACTTCTCCGAATCAGGATGAAGCAACAATTAAAAAGATGGTTAAGAAGTTCAAAATCTTTGGTGTTAAGAAAACACTCCGTAAGTATGCTGTAAAAATGCTTAACGAAAATAAAATACACGGTTATTTAGCCTTTGATGGAGATGTTTCTATCGGTTGGTGTAATGCTGCAGATATTGAAAGCTATTCAGGGTTTGTCCCACAATTTGCGAAAGAAAATACTTGCGGAAAGACTGTTTCTATTGTTTGCTTTGAAATCGCACCTGAATACAGAGGCAAAGGAATTGCATCAGCTTTTATTGAAAGAGTATGCAGTGATGCAAAAGAAAACGGCTATGCAACTGTTGAAGGCTATGCAAAACTTTCCGAAAATAGAGATGATTTTGATTTCCAAGGTCCCGTGCAACTTTATAAAAAAGCAGGTTTTATTGAAGTCAAAAGAGAAAACGGACAGGTTATTATGCGAAAAATGTTATGATTTTTGAGGCGATTTCTAATGACATATTCAGAATTACTCAATTATTGCCTTTCAAAAAACGGAGCATACATTGACCATCCGTTTGGTCCTGAAAGCGATATAATTAAAGTTGAAGGTAAAATTTTTGCACAGTTGTTTGTTCTTAAAGGCAAAGAGACTGCAACTTTGAATTGCGAGCGAATGACGGGAGATTTTTACAGACAGTTGTATCCGGGCGTTATCGTCAGAGGATATCATTGTCCTGCGGTTCAACAGCCATATTTCAATTCATTTCCTATTGGCGAAATTCCTGATGATTTAATTTTTGAAATGGCAAACCATAGCTATGCAACTGTTATTGGCAAGCTCCCTAAGTACAAACAAAAGAATTTGTTGGGTGAAGTTGTGAAATGAAAATAGAGTTAAAACAATTAAATATTAATATGGCTGAACAAGAGTATAAGATGTTGCAGGGCATTCTTGATATAGAAAACGGCTTTACGAATCCTGCATATAACTTGTCCTACAAGGAATATCAAAAATGGTTACAAGAAACAGATAATCATTCACGAGGCATAGATTTACCAAAGGGTTGGATTCCTTATACTACATATTTTTTGTATATTGATGATATCCCGGTAGGCTATGGCAGAGTAAGACACTCATCATCTGAATATTTGGAAACTGTTGTTGGTGCAGGAAATCTTGGATATGGTATTTCAAAAGAATACCGTGGTAAAGGTTATGGAAATATCCTGTTTAAAGAATTATTGAAAAAATGCAAAGAACATGGATATAAAGAAATCAAATTATTTCCTTTGAAAACAAATGAAGCTACTGTAAAGATAATGCTAAAAAATGGTGGAAAGATAATCGGTGATTTCAAAAGCGAAAAGCATATTATATTGATTCCGTTAAAGTGATACAGAGGTGACGAAGTATGATTAAAATAGATGCTGGAGATTTATTCTTGGTTGAGCCAAGCGAGGAATATGCAGAACAAATTGCTAAATACAAGCAGGCTTGTTTAGATATTAATTCCTCAATGGACGGCTGCGGTCCTCTCCGCAAAAGCGAAGACCCAATAAAGTATATTGCGGAGTGCAAAAAATATACATCTACTGAAACACTCCCGGAAGGGTTAGTTTTAGCAACACAGTTTTTTTACATACGCAAAGTTGATAATTGCCTTGTAGGTATGATACAGGTTCGACATTATTTCAATGATTATCTTTCTAAATACGGTGGTCATATCGGATATTCGATAAAACCCAACGAAAGAAGAAAAGGTTATGCAACATCAATGCTAAAAGCTGTTCTTCCGTACTGTAAAGAAATCGGTCTTGATAAAATACTTATATCTTGCATAGATAACAATATCGGTAGCGAAAAAACTATACTAAAAAATGGTGGTGTTTATGAATCAACTGTCTATGAATGTGGAGAAAAATGCCACTTAAAAAGATTTTGGATAACTTTTTAATAATTATAACTTGACTGCCTTCGCTTTCGAGAGGGCAGTTTTTCTTTGCCGTTTTGCCTTTCTCTACTATACTTAATACGGAAAAAGTTAGATTTCTAACGGAATACCGCAACAACCGTAAAACGATAAACGCAACAGTACCGTGAAGCTTTATATATAAGCCTATATAAGCGTTTTACTTTTTAATAAATATCTTTTGCAACAAAAATTTTTCGTAATTTTTTAGCAAAACAATAATTTTGGTTATATAAGTCCGTTTTATTGTGCTTACTGCCTGATATAATGACATTTACAAGAAAAACATATTGACAACAGAACATTTGTTCTTATATAATATATTCAATTCATTTTTCTATAGGAGGTGAAAGAATGCTTTTCAGTGCAGATTACAGAGACGGCATAGTTACGATTGACAAGAGGCATTATGCAGGCTTTTATGCTATGGACTTGCTCAATCAGTATTACAAAAATGACAATGCGGCCCGAATTGCAGTTTTTCGTGAATATCTGTGGCATGTCAAAGAAACTCTTGCACTCGGTTATCTGAATGATAATGACTTTATAAAAGCCGGGGAAGAAATACAGATGATGTTAAAAACTCTGCCTAATATCAAACCTTTCAACACTTGTGACATCACAGACGAAAAAGAAAGAATATCTTGTATTTTCACAAAGTCGAATGCAGATTTAATTACTCAATATTTCCACCGAAAATCAAAGGTGCAGAGCATTGATACAGCACAGGCTGTGTTGGATATTTTACCGCCTGAATATGATAAAGCTTTTTTCAAAATGGCAGAAGATTTACTGAAAAGCGTAAATGAAACCATAAACTTTTATGATAAGCTCCCCGAAGATATGGAGAGGGCACACAGGTGTTTGTTAAAGTTTATTTTTCGTCTTGATGAGGCAGGTCGTTTTGATGAAGCACATCTGTTGCCTATTGCTATGGATATATTCAGTAAAACAGACTGTAATGTCAAAACAGAATATGTTGCCGTTACAAAGAAAAAGGAAGTAGCAGTTGCAAAAAGGCTGACCTTTGAAGATTATTACTCATTTATCGTTACGGATTTCTTTGAGGGGCTACATTATGGACATTACCCGAAGCAATGCGGTATCTGTAACAGATATTTTCTTATGACCTCTGCCCGAAAACAAAAATACTGCAACGGCTTTGCACCGTATATGCTCCGAGGAAAAAGAACAACCTGTCGTAAGTATGCGGCATCAATCAAACGTAAGGAACGGGAGCAGGATAATCCCGTTGTGGCTATATATGAAAAAAGAGCCTCTGCAATCCGAACAGAGAAAAGCAGAGGCACTATAACGACAGAGTTTGCAAAGATGGCTACATTCATAGCTAAAAACAATATGCTTCGGGCACAGGAAAATCACGAATATTTTATCACGCAGTACACAAAGGATATGACTCGTAAAAAGCTGTATTATGACACTAAAAATATGTTGAGATAAAAAGGACTGTGAGTGCCGTGAATGATTGGGAAAAAGAATTATATATTTACAAGCTGAAGCCGGCACCGCCGAAGATGCATTTACAGGAATGTATTGAACTTTATCTGAAAGAAAAGGACGATAAATATCTCATTTGGTTTCTGCACTACTACGAGCCGATACTGAATAACGCAGTTAAAGGCTTTGTTCAGGAATACGCAATGCCCGGTCACTTTGCAGATTTGAAGTCAGCCTGTGTGTTTGCTCTCTTAAAAGCCTTGAAAAATTATGATGTTTCAAAACATAAATCTTTTGAAAACTACTATACAGAGTTTTATGTCAAAAGAGCAGTTCACGAATATGTGCGTACTATGAGAACGGGCTACACAATACCCACAGAGGATGAGGATGCACGGCTACGTAAAATTATGGCACTTTACCGAGAAAACGGTTACAGAAATGACGATGAAACTATCGGTAAAATTTCCGCAGAGCTTAACCTGACCCCAAAAACAATTACAGAGATAATTGCCGCCGGTCTTCGTAATATGAATTATACGGAATTTTATAAAAATCTTGCCGATGATGAAAGTGAAGTCAGGGAGGAAGAATATATTGCAGATTCATCATCCGAGCCCTTGACTATGTTACTTACTGCTATGCGTAAAGAGGCGGTGCATGAGGTTTTTGACAAACTGTATTATGACGAGCAGTATATGGTTGCGAATAGATTAGGCTTTTGTATTGATTGCTTTTCGGATTACTATATGGATAGCTCTGTCACCGACAAAGACAGAAATCTTAAAAAGGTAAAATTTAAGAAAATGACCTACCTCGACCTTGCAAACACCTTTGAAAAATCCTCACCCGATACTGCATATCAGACCGTCAACCGAGCCTATTCAAAAATGCGGGAGTTGCTGAAGGATACGGAGTATTTCAAGGGTGAATAAATGTATGTCTATTGAAAAACCGAAGTATATGTTTTAAAATCAAATTAAGTATAAAAATTGTTTTAAGGAGAATAGATAATTATGGCTAAACGTTCAAAATATGAGATTTTAAAAATAAAAACTAATAATACTGCATTATTATGGAAAGATGTCCACGGAATAGCACCTGTCGAAGCTGCTAAAAAACTTGATAAAGCAATGCTAAACTGGATGTGCGAATTAACAAATACACTTGATATTTGGCTTTCAAAAGGAATATCTATGAGCGAAGGAGAGTTAATTCTTGCTCGGGCCAATCTTGGTGCGGTGGTAGAGTCGTGGCTAAAATTCTTCTATTGTGTCTATTATGACGATTATTGCAAAGAACCTATTATAGGCTACAAGGGAAAAACCAAGGAACCTGAAGAAGCTTCCTTCGATAAATTGAAAGAATTCAGTTGTGGAAAATTGTGGAACGATGAAACCTCAACAGATTATACTTGGGTGGATTCCGTTCAATATAAAAGAAATGCAATACATTCTTTTAAATATCGTGACATTGGAACAGCATGGGATTTTATTGAAGATGTTGATTATCTTTGTGATTTTGTTGATAATGTAATTTCGCATTTGCCTCCAATTGAGGATTATATTGAAATGTACCCTGCAGGATATGTTATTAATATACTGTGTTCGGAAGATGACAACGCTTGACAAAAACCAAAACAAATGCTAAAATAAACATACTATTAGTATGTAAGGTGAATTATGGCAAGGAATAAATATCCCGAAGAAACAGTAACCCTGATTCTTGACACGGCTCAAAAGCTGTTCCTTGAAAAAGGTTACGAACACACGACAATTCAAGATATTATTGATAATTTAGGTGGTCTGACAAAAGGCGCTATTTATCATCACTTCACATCAAAAGAGGATATTCTGAACGCTGTTACCGCAAGGCTTTTTCAGGAAAACTCTTTAGCTCGTAAGTGGAATAAGATAGCGGAAGATACCTCTCTCAATGGTGCAGAGAAGCTTAAAGCTATGCTTTATGAATCACTTGTTGACGAACAAGAACAGAAATTCAGAAGTATGGGTATTCATCTACAGAATATGCCTCATATGTTGAGTGACTTGCTTTTAAGGTCTGTGAACGACATTGCACCTAATGCAATCAAACCTGTACTTGAAGAAGGTATCAAGGATGGCTCAATCAAAATTCCGTTTGCAAAAGAGCTTGCTGAGGTTATCTCTTTACTCGCCAATGTTTGGCTCAATCCTCTTGTATTCTCAATGAGTGATGAAGATATTGAGAAAAAGTGTCAGGTAATCTTGGGTATGATGTCTATGCTTGGTGTTGATGTTACTGACATGTATCCGGCGGTTTACAATATGAACAAGCAAATCAACGAAATGGATAACAGAAAATGATAGGTTGCCACCTCGGTGGCAGTTTATTAAGGCAACATACATACCAAAAGTATGAATATGCACAAAAAAACAAGCCGCATCTGCGGCAATATATTTTACCATTTACATACCAAGAGTATGTAACGAAAGGAGTTTCACAATGAAAACAAAACTGCAAAACGAAAAAACACGCTATCTTTTAGGTCTGTCCGGACAGAACATACTATATGCCCTTGTATCGTCCTGCTTTGCCTACTATCTTCAATTTACTATTCTTATTCCTGCCTTTTGGCTCGGAATCATACTCAGCACAGCTAAAATATTTGATGCCATAAAAGACCCATTTATCGGAGCGTTCATCAACAAAAGCAGATGGTCATTAGCAAAGTATCTGCGATATTTACCTTTACCGACAGCTATAATAACGGTTATTTGCTTTGTGATGAAGATTTATTCTGACAGTAACAGCACACTTGAAAACGCAACAATTATTATTTATGGCTTTGCTATTTTCATTCTATGGGAGATTATGTTTTCGTTTGGTGACATCCCTATGATAAGTTATCCGAATGCACTGTACGCAGATGAAAGAGAACGAACAAATCTTCTTTCGTTGCGACCTATCGGTGCGATGGTTTGCAGTATTTGTTGCCTGATTGTTCAGCCGCTTGCTTTTGCAGTTTCGGGTGCGCTCGGAGGAACACAGACAGATGAACGCGATGCCTTTTTCATCATTACTCTTGTTTTCTCTGTTGTTGGATATATTCTTTATCGGTTGACCGTATTAAAAGAACGATTACATCATAACGAAAAGAGAAGTAACAACACAAAGCAACAGTGTAAATATATTCTCACTAATCCGCTTTTAAAGAAAATTATTATGTCAGGATTACTCTCTTCAATGAGTGCTTTGCAGGGTGTTGTACTGTCTGCATTGGTTGCTTTTTACTTCTCAAGCAAAAATTCGGGGCTTACTTTTCTTTATACATTCTTACTTGGTACAGGTAGCTTTGTTGGCTTGATGCTTTCAACATTCCTTGTGCCAATACTTTCAAGAAAACTCGGTAATGTAAAAGCATATGTATTATGCAATATTGCATCCATATTGCCAAACATTATGATTTTTGTATTATATCTCGGCAACAAAACAACAATGAACACTTTTACAAACTTTGCGATTATGTTCATCCTATCTCTTGTATCAGGTAGCTTCTTGAGTCTTGCTTCAAATATCCGCACTCTGCTTATTGATGATGCGGTAGAATTAGAATACAAACTCTCAGGTACAAAGCCGACAGCATTGTTCTTCTCTTTTCAGACGGCAATCATCAAAATTCAAAGTGGTGTATCTTCGTTGATTTCAAGTGCGGGATATATGGTAATAGGCTTTACAAGTACCGAAACAGCAAAACTGAATGAGTATATTGCTAACGGTTTTGTAGCAAGAGAAAGTGCTGAATATACAGATCTGTTTACAATGCTGTTCTTCCTGTTCAGCGTTTTACCTGCGGTAAGTTCTTTGTTGGCTGTTGTGCCGTTTGTAAATAATAAGAAATAAGAAAAATCAGCGGCAAGAAATTTTTAGTCTTGTCGCTGATTTTTCTTATACATATATTAGTTCATTAATTATAATCTCATTTGCTTGTTACTGAATGTTGCTCATCCTCTGTACCCATTCCCATTGGTTATGCTCTTTTAATTCTTCGGTGACACATTCGCTTTCTTTCATCTGCTCAATGAGGGTGTCTAACATCTCCCGCGCCTGATTTTCTATTTCAGCACAGTGCTGATAAAGTTTGCCTTGACTAAGCAGCAAACTAAAAATCACCTTTTTATGATTTTCAAGATAAGTTTTGTGCATCATTCCCCATTTGCCGAGTGTTACGACTGCTTCTTCGGGTGGTAAGATGAGGTTAGGGATTAGATAATCGCCAACCTGACGATGTTGGATTGTGTTTTGATTTGACATAGAAATAGCCTCCTTTAATTTTGTAGCTTAATTGTACAAATTATAGGGAGGTTGTCGAATGTGTGGATTTAAAACAAGTCGAAAAATAAGCGTTTTTGTCAAAAACAGAAGCGTTTTTGTAATGAAGATTGAGGCGGATAATTGTATGTAATATAATGGTTATGTATAAGTGTAGTTATTGTGTTTTTTTATTTTAACAAAGTTTTATTTTATTAAGAAAATGATGTTACTTTATACTTATACATTGAAGACGATTATATGTCACCAAAATACAAAAGAGGTGTAATAATGAAAATTTTACTTTTAGGTAATGGATTTGATTTGGCTTATAAACTACCAACAAAATATATAGATTTTTTATCTACAATTAAATTTTTGAAAGATACATATTGCGACTGCCTTACTGTTGGTGATGTCTTTTCAGCCAAGGACTTTTATAAAATTAAAGGTACAACAATCACATATAGCTACAAAAAGTATAAAGAAATCTACGATAAAGAAACAATAGACAAAGACATATTAATACAAATGCAATCAATTGCTAAAAACAACATGTGGGCAAACTATTTTTTAAAGTCTTTTGAAAGCAATGTTGGTTGGATTGATTTTGAAAAAGAAATTAGCAAGGTTTTAAACGCTTTTCATATATTGTTTGAGCATAACAACAAACCAGATATTAACTGTCTTAAAATACCAAAAAACAGAAAAGATATATTATACATTATCAGTTGTTTTGAGTACTTTTGGAAGAAGAAGTATAAGAACAAATTATTTTGTAAACTTTATCAAACACGTTTGTTTAAAAAGATTGGCATTAGGGGTTATACTATTATTTTAAATGATAAGTATAGGTTTGAAGAACCTTTTGGCTCTGAAAATTATATAATCGATAAAGAAAAAATACTTAAAGAATTATTTGCAGCATTACAAGAATTCTCTAAATTACTTAAATTATATCTAAAATATTTCGTTGAAAAACCTTTTGCTAAAAATAAATCCACATTTGAATTGAACACTGGAATGAAAGATGCTGATTTTGTTGTAACATTGAATTATACACAAACTTTTGAAAGTATTGTTGCTTCTATCGAAAAAGCTTATAAAGAACCAGATATTTTTCATATTCATGGTGCAACTAATGGTTCTAATATTGTATTAGGAGTAAATACAGATCAAGACGATGAATTGGAAACAATTGATACTTCGTTTATTTTCTTCAAAAAATATTATCAAAGAGTGATTTATCGAACCGACTTGGATTACATAAAACAAATTCAATTCTTAAAGAATTACAACAAAAGGCAAGAAACAATTTTATATGTTCATGGACATTCATTAGATATTACTGATAAAGATATTATAGTTGAATTGTTTGATTTATCAAAAGAAATTTGGATTTATTATCATAGTGCCGATGCATTAGGTAGATATATAAATAATCTTGTGGCTATTTTCGGAAAAAAACAATTTGATAAACTAAGAGAAGAAAAAAATTTGCATTTTATTGATTCGAGTAATATGTAAATATATGTTAAAAAGTTTTTGATGACAAAATGATAATTTATTTATATTAACTAGTAAAAACAAGTAAAATCTGCATCAAAAAAGTTGTATATATAGTATCTTTTGGTTTTATAAAATTATATAAACAAGCAAACGTTACGAATAGTGATTGAAAAGTACGGTGTGCAAAAACTCCCACCAATGTGAAAGCCTGTAGAGGTATTGTAATGTTTTGTAGTTAAAGAGAACAAAAAAACGGACAAGTTTAATTATTTTATTAAATAAAGCTTGACTTTCTACAAGAAAATAGTGTTGTATTTTTGATAATCAAACACTAAATAACGGAGGAAATACAATGAATAATAATTTAATAAATAGTTTATCTCCTAAAAACATTACTAATTTGTGGGGAGAACCTTATTGTGAAGATGATTTTTCATATATTATGAGCAGAGAAAAACTTCATATAAAGATCAACGAAATGTGTAGCGATTTAATGCATCCATTAACTATTATAAATTTAAATTATAATGAGTGTGAGGCAATAGATGTAAAATGTCGTGTGGACTCAACAGCATCGGTTTATGCGCTTAGAAAATCCTGTTGGAACTTAAGGACATACATCGGTGAATCGAACTGCACACTTTGTGACTATTATCATGCAAAACTATGTGCGAAACTTATATTAGGCGATGGTGATCATCCCCAATTGCCAGATTATTTTTCAGATGAATACAAACAGCCAATTCTAAAGAGTTGCAATGGAATTAATTATCTTCAATATAATTGTCCTATGCTAGGATTTATAGAGTTATGTTTTCCAATCTATTTTAAAAATAGAATCATTGGTGTATTGTTTCTTGGTGAACTTCTATTAAATGGAAAAGAAAAGTCTGTTAACAAAATTCAAAAGTGTTTTTTAGAAAAAAACGAAGAATTATTCGATGATTATACAAGCAATTATTATAATCTACACAATAAAAAACCATCGTATAAAAAAATGTTAGGGGTTGAAAAAATAACTGCTGATAACAAATTAGCTGAAAATGTATTAAAAAGAGAGTTGAAAATTCCAAAGACTAACTTAATGGAACCTCTATCTGATGAAGAATTTCAAAATCTAATTGTGAGTGCAACAAATAAAGTTAAGGAATTTGAGGACTTTATTGAAACCAGTTGGAATGAAAAACAGAAGAAACTACTAAACAATATTATTACCCAAAAACGGTTGCATTTTGACAATTTATATAAACAAATCTGTGATAAGAATGAAATTACATATATAGATGTACAAGATTTGTTTTATCAAATTTGCAAATATGTAATAGGTATAAAAAACGATTTTAATTTTACTTATTGCAGAATTTTTGAAAACCTTCCTATAGTTCAAGCAAACTATATCATTAAAGAATTTAGTGATAGAAATGACTGTCCATATTCAGAACTGAAATGTGATTTCAAAAAATGCAATTTAAGAATTTCTTCTTGTAAAAATAGTTATAATGAACCTGACGAAAATAACCCGATAAAATGCTTTTCAAACAATGGGAAGCCTATAGACAAACATTCTAATATTGTTTTTGCGTGTAAAAATATTGCTATTATATTTGGTGTTGATGAACAAGTAGAGAACTTTAATATATTAGTTGACTTGATAGGCGACTCAATACAACGTCTATGTGGTGATATGGAGTACATTGCCTCTACTTTTACTAGAATACACCACGAGTCTACTTTGCGTATGTACAAACACGAATGTGAACATTTAGCAGTACGAATCGAACATAATAATAATTACTATGAAAGAAGAGAGTCTTATGAAGCATTAAGTGATGAAAAACATAAAAAGATTTTTAATGATATAAAATCTACCGCTGTTTTGCTACAACAATTATCTTTGAATATTGGTCTTATTCAAGGTACTGTTAATATAAACAGCATTAAAGAACCACGTCGTTATGTTGATATCCGAGATGAATTCAATAAATGGAGAGCAATGTTTAGGTTGGAGCTACCTAAGAAAAACATTAGATTATTAAATGCTACAAAGCCTACAAATGATGGAATAAAAGTATATGCTTATGAGAGTTTACTTGTTTTATTACTGTATAATATTATTGATAATGCAGTGAAATATTCATATTGGGGAACTAATATTCGTACTGAAATTAAACAAGGGAAAATCACCATTGAAGATTTTGGTATGCCTATAGATGAAAGTAACAAAGTTTATGATTTGTACTATCGTTCACCAAATGCAAGAAATAAATACTTGGGTGATGGAATTGGTTTATATTCTTCAAGTAAAATAGCAAAACTACTTAATGTTGATTTAAAACATGAATGTGAATTAGTTTCAGCTTACCATATTCCATTTTTAATTGAGGCTAAACAAAGAGGCATCGATTTTAGTGATTTAAAAATAAACTATGAAGAGATTGTAAATGCAATAGACAGTGAAACTTTACAAGCTATGCTGATTGAACCGGATTATCATAAAGATAAAGGCTATAAAAGAATTCCAGACCAACAACTAAAGGATCAAATTACTTTTCCTACGTATAAAGTCAAGTTTACAATAAAAAATTTTCCGTTTGCACACTTTTTTTAATATATGGAGGTGTATTATGAATATTCTTTTATTAGAAGATAATTTATATACGGCAGAAATGATGAAGGAAGAAATAGAGAAATACTTATCTAACCAAGACATTGAAGCAACTGTCATTCCATGTAGTAGTATATATGAGGCTAATTATGAGTTAAATAATAATAAATTAGATTATATTATTTCAGATTTAAACATGAATCCTGATGGGTTATCAGAAGAATATTTTGATGAAACACTTGGAGCTGTTATTACTGGTTGGATATGGATAAAGCACTACGTGTTATCTAAAGAAAAGATAACAAACATTATTTTTTATTCTGCTTTTTCTGAAGAGTTGCTTATGAATGATGAGTATATTAAAAATTATAAAGATACCATACCACTAATACCTAAAACAAGGAACGGTAACAATATTAGTGAACTATGCAACATACTGATAGAAAAAATCAAACAAAATTAGAGGTAATGCTATGAGTAATAAAAAATCTAAAAGAGATATTGTAAGCGTGTTTTTTATAATAGCAATTTTTGTTTGTGCTGCTACTTTGGTGTTTTCTGCTGTTGGTTTTGTATATAATTCTTATAAGTTATCCAATGATATTTCAGCTATAAATTTAACAATTAAGTCAGATTTAAATTCAATTATAAACTCTCTCTCAGAAAAAGGGACAAATACACAAGAAATACTCAACCAAATAGATTTAACGAATGAAAAAGTAAATTCAACTATAACTCAATTACAAAAACTTCAAGAAATTGAATATGCAGCTGTTTCACACAATATTCTTACTTTTTTATATACCTTTTTAAGTAGCATTTTAATTGGCGTTGGTACATATTATGTAAATCAATGCGTAAAATATACTAGAGCCATAAAATCCTCTCAAAAACAAATATCTAAAAATCAAAAGGAAGTATCAAAACTAAGAAAAATTATAGATAGGCAAAATGAAAAGACTAAAGAATTGAAAGAAGTTCTTTGCAAAGAGAACAATAAAACAAAAGAAATCAAAGGTATTATAGAAACTCAACAGAATAACACCATTGGGTTAGTAAAAAAAATAAACGAGCAAAACATAAAAACCATTGATCTTTCTTTTTGCAATTACTATCAAAGTATAGTTTCGTTAATTGATTCTATATCAAATGTTCTTTCAGACGAAAAAGATATTCCTAAGAAACAGAGAGTCTTATTATGTGATTATTTACCAAGATTAAACTCAGCTATACAAGCCTGCTATGATTTTTCAAACAGCATTAATGAAAGTGAAATGAAAGAATTAAAAGAAATTAATGGAAAAAGAATAATTTTTGATTTAAACGTAATAACCAAAAGAATAGAAGCATTTCCAACAGATTCATATTCATTAATTACGCCTATAAGCAAAGGCATTATTTTAAAAAAAATTATGTCAATTAAGAATATGTATCAATATGAATAGGCGTTTTGGAGGTTTTATGAATATATTAATACTTGAAGACAATTTATATACGGCGGAAGTAATGGAACGAGGTATGTGGGAGTATTTCAACAATCAAAATATAGATGTTGATATTATCGTATGTAATGACATTTATGAGGCAAATATGGCAATTGAAAATCAAGAATATGATTATATTATTTCAGATTTAAATATGAATCCTGATGGGTTAGATGAATACTTATATTGTGATACTATGGGAACACTATTGACGGGTTGGGTGTGGGTTAAAAACTATATTTTCAAAAACAATTCAAAGAGTTTTGTTGTATTTTATTCCGGCTTTAGTGAAGAATTGAAGAATATTGATGAATATAAAGAATACTCTGACAAAAGTATGCTAATCAACAAATTAGAAAAATCCATAGAAGACATCTGTGAACTCATTTTAAAAAAACATTGTGATTTTACAAATGAATAGAAAAATATATATTAAAACACAAAGAAATAAGTGTCGTACGAACAGTTACATCACAGTGAGTGTTTGTCGTGTTGATGAGCATTCGCTTATTTTTGTATAGCTTTTCTATGACTTGAATGGGTTTCGAGCCTTATCTTTTGTTTTTATCTACAATAACCAAAAATTCTACTTGTGATAACGATAAAGCGTAAGCGTTATTTTTAATAAGAATTATACTAAAATGATGTAGAAGAACTAAGGAGTTAAGTGATACTTTAGACAATTTTCTTCTATGAAGCTTGCAAAAAAATCAAAAAAAGCAAAGAGCATCGGAACTAAATACTTTTGCACAGCTACTAAGGTGTCCAGTACTCATCAGTAGGTTGTTATAACTTGCTTAAATCTTACAACACATCAAATTTTTAAGTGTTGAAGATACGACAACCATAACGATGTTATTTCTCAATTTGTTTAATACTTTAATCACATTAAACCTTTTCGTAAATTGAACAAAAACGCCAGTCCAATACAGGATTGAACTGGTTTTTTAACTATTTTTTTACAAAGTATCGTACATTTCACGAACACGAATCTTTTCCTATGTGTGAATCAGATATAAACAAAAAATCCGAACCCATTTCCTATTTGGAAAATTTGGTTCGGATTTTTCTGGTTTGGTGCGGGTAACAGGGGTCGAACCTGCACGCCTGTGGGCATAAGATCCTAAATCTTACGTGTCTGCCAATTCCACCATACCCGCAAATTATAAAATTTTAAAAAACCGTGTGACTCTTGCGGTGCTGATATATTTTAGCAGAAATAATATCAATAATCAAGAGCTAAAGCTTAATTTATCATTATAATAATATATAATATCTAAAATTATTCAAAACTGCTTTACTTTTTTTCTATACGATAATATAATAAATATATGGGAATAAAACAAAATATACACAAAACGAAAGGACTTAATAACTATGGAAAGATATCTTATTATCAACGCTGACGATTTTGGTATGTGCCGTGCTGCTAACTTCGGCGTATTTGATCTTCTCAAGTCCGGCGGTATTACCTCTTCTACAATTATGGCTCCTTGCGGTTGGGCACCCGAGGCTGTCAAATTTGCTAAAGAGCATCCGGAGTTTGCAATCGGTGTTCATCTTACAACAACAAGCGAGTGGGAAAATTACCGTTGGGGTCCCGTAAGCAGCAGCGCAAACGCTTCACTTCGTGACAAAGACGGTTACTTCTATCACGAGTGTGATGATTTTGAAAAGCATGCTGACCTTGAAGAGGTCAAGGCAGAGATGATTGCACAGATTGAAAAACTCAAGGCTCTCGGTCTCAATCCTTCTCATCTTGATAACCACATGGGTTCGCTTTACGGTATTGCTACAGGTCGTTTTGAGCTTCTCGAGCTTATGATCGGTATAGCAGGTGAGTACAAGCTTCCTTTGCGTATGCCTATGAATTTCACTGATGATCAGTTCAGCAACACAATGCTTGACGTTCAGGTACCGCCTGAGCTTGTAAAAGGTCTTATTGACAAGGTTGTTGCTGCAGGTAAGGCTCTTGGCGTTGCAATGCCCGATTACCTTATGCCCGGTGACTGGTCAGGACCGCAGAAGGACAGCTACGAAAATTTCAAGGAATACATATATGAAATGTACCGTGGCTTCCCTGAAGGCGTAATTGAAACATATATCCATCCTGCATACGAAACAGATGAGCTTAAGGGCACAACAGGTTGTTGGGAGCGTCGCGTATGGGAATACAAACTCTTCTCAGATCCTCAGACAAAGCAGCACATTGATTCTCTCGGTATCAAACTTATCAACTACCGTGACCTTGCTAAGATGCGTGGTTGCTGATGATTCAGGTGATAAATATGTTTTCTGACCTTGTTAAAGCTACCAGAAGCTTTCGTAATTTTGATCCGACATACCATATGAGCGATGAAGTTATGCAAAGGCTTATTGAGCTGTGCCGTTATACTCCGTCTACAGCTAATACTCAGTCGATAAAATTTGCTTATGCTTGCAGTGAATCTGCTTGTGAGAAGATTTTTCCGATGATTGGCTGGGCAGGCTATTTGAAAGAGAATAAGCCGCCTTACGACGGAAATGTACCTACAGGTTATATATTAGTGTGTTTTGATACAGATATTGCTCCCGAAATTGAAATAGATGCCGGTATCTGCGCACAGACTATTGTGCTCGGCGCTATGGATATGGGAATCGGTGCTTGTATGATAGGCAGCTTTGATAAGCAAAAGGCAAGTGAGCTGTTTAATCTGCCTGCAAATATTAAGCCGAGACTCATTATAGCACTCGGCAGACCTAAAGAAACAGTTAAAATTGTCGATATAAAAGACGGTAATGTAAAATATTACCGTGAAGGTAAAGAAAAGCATATCGTTCCAAAGAGGACAGTATCTGAAATTATATTGCCTAACCGAATTGAGGTTTAATTACTATGAATCTTGTTGTTTACGGTGCCGGCGGAATGGGAAGAGAGCTTATGTGGCAGATATCTTCTCAGCTCGGTAATGAATATAATATTCTCGGTTTTGTTGATGATTCTGTTGATAAGCTCGGTACGGTTATAAACGGTTTCAAAGTAATAGGTAACATAGAATGGTTACTTGAGTATAAAACGCCTATAGCGGTTGCTGTAGCTATCGGAGACAGCAACGCAAGGAAAAGAATTGTTTTAAAATTGAAAAGCAATAAAAATATTATTTTTCCTAATATTATTTCAAAGGATGCAGTATTATCTGATTATATTGAAATTGGTGAAGGAAATATAATTTGTTTCGGCAGTATAATTACAGTTAACATAAAAGTCGGAGACTTTATGCTGTGTAACCGAAGCTGTAACATAGGCCATGATAATGTTATCGGTGACTATGTTACTCTTAACCCTGCTGTAACATTATCCGGCAATGTTAGGATAGGAGACTGCGCAAATATAGGTACAGGTACGGCTGTAATTCAGGGCGTATCAATAGGTGAGGGCACTGTGATTGGTGCTGGTGCTGCTGTAGTTTCTGACATTCCTGCAAACTGTACAGCTGTAGGTGTTCCTGCTAAACCTATTAAATTTAATAACTGAATATATAAAACGGATGCAGTTCATCACATGTTCGCATATGATGTTGCATCCGTTTTGTTTTTTAATCTTCTTCAAACGCATCCTTGCCGAGACCGCATACAGGGCAAATCCAATCGTCGGGCACATTTTCCCAAGGAGTACCTGGTGCTACTCCGTTTTCCGGGTCGCCGGATTCCGGGTCATAGACATATCCGCAAGGACAAATATATTTCTTCATAAATCATCCTCCCTTATTAATAGTATATCTGATTTTTTTGTAATTATTACTGCGTTTTGTTTGTGATTTCTATCATTAGCTTTTCCTATTATTATTCTTGCTTAATATAGCCAATAACCTGAGAACAATAAAACCGACCAGAAAAGTTACGGCAAAAAAGCACAATGAAATTATAATTGCACACTCTAAGTCTTCGGTTCTTTTTAAAAGCATAATATAGCAAAATACTGAAGCAATTGAAGTGATAATGAAACTTGTAACAGCATCTTTTACGGGCGTGATTTTCTTGTTTGAGAAAGTGTCCCACAAACCATTTTTTATTGTCAAAATTATGCAAGCGCAACAGCCTATCATTAAGAGCAAACATTCCGCAATAATATATCTGAAATCTACAAGCAAAGCAAATTCTGTCAACACAATTATAAACCCGATAAATAGCATAGCCATAAGAGAAAATTTATAAACATCAACTGCTTTTTGTTTTTCATCTTTGCTGTAATCTGCGATTTTATTCAATGTTTCTTTTATTTCCTTATCCATGGCTTTATTCTTCCTTTCTCCGTCAAGAATTTCACCTACTTCGATGTCATAAAACTCTGCAAGCTGAATCAGTATGCTCAGATCCGGCATATTTGTGGCAGTTTCCCACCTTGATACAGTTCTGCCGGCTACACCGAGTTTTTCAGCTAGCTGTTCCTGTGTAAGACCTTTCTCTTTTCGCAAAGTTTTTAAAAAGCTGCCTGTTTTTTTCATATCCATTGGTAGCACTCCTTTCGGTTATAGTGTAGTTCGAATTAAGGAAAAAGTACACGACATAAAATGAGAAAACATAGAAAATAAAAAATCCGAGCCTTTTCCATTGAGGAAACAGGTTCGGATTTTTGTGATTTGGTGCCGGCGACCGGACTTGAACCGGTACGGTGTTGCCACCGAGGGATTTTAAGTCCCTTGCGTCTGCCGATTTCGCCACGCCGGCTTATTTACTCTTCGGCTATGATAATATCACAGCCGAAGAAATAAGTCAATTATTCAGTTGTATAATTGTCAAAATATCCCTGGATAAATACGATCGGTGTGCCTTTATCGCCTGAACCCGATGTGAGATCACAGAGAGAACCGATAAGGTCTGTGAGACGTCGGGGAGTAGTGCCCTCAGATGCCATTTTGCCGACAAGGTTATCATCCTTCTCTTGAATCTTACCTTTGATAGCTTCTTTAAGAGCTTCACCTGAAAGCTCAGAGAAATCGTTATCAGCAAGATACTTGAGCTTAAGCTCATTCGGTGTACCCTCGAGACCTGATGTATAAGCGGGAGAAACAACAGGGTCAGCAAGCTCCCAGATTTTACCTACGGGATCTTTAAAAGCGCCGTCACCGTAAACCATAACCTCAATTGTTTTACCGGTTGCCTCAAAAAGCTTTTTCTGTATTGCTTCAACAATCGGTTGGCAGTCGCGGGGGAAAAGCTTGACCTGATCTTCAGTAGCCTTGTTTGAACCGAGAAGACCGTAATTCTCATTATAGCCGCTGCCGTTTACGGATGTATTAAGAATATCGTCAAGGCCAAGTACAATTTCGCCGCCGTTTGCCTTAATAATTCTCTTAGTACGTGCACGTGTGTGAATATCGCAACAGAGAACATTCTTTGTATAGTTAAGGATTGCTCTGGGGTTATTGGCAAAAATTATTTCAACCTCAGCACCGCAATCTTTAATCAAACCTTCATAATACTCTACATAGTCAACACCTGTAAAGGTATGCTTTTCGTATCCGAAAAGCTCACGGTATTTTTCAAGTGTAAGGACATCTGAGTAAGGGTCGATGCCTTTTTCGTCAAGTGCGTCAATACTTACAAGATGGTTACCAACCTCGTCAGAAGGGTAGGATAGCATAAGAACAATTTTCTTTGCACCCTTAGCAATACCACGAAGACAGATTGCAAAACGGTTACGGCTGAGAATCGGGAAAATAACACCAACTGTTTCACCACCGAATTTTGCTTTGACATCTGCAGCAATATCATCAACTGTTGCGTAGTTGCCTTGTGCGCGGGCAACAACAGCTTCAGTCATAGCAACGATATCGCGATCATTAAACTTAAATCCTGCATCTGCTGAAGCCTCAAGAACAGAGTCTGTAACAATTTGCACGATGTCATCGCCCTGTCTGATGATGGGAGCACGGACACCACGGGATACTGTACCGATCATACGGCTCATAATTGACACTCCTTGATAATTAAAATTGAACGCATAAATGACTATTATGCGTATCACCTTAAACAACTGAATGATTATATCACTAATTTTTTGATTTTTCAATAGTTTTTTCAATAGTTTAAGGCACAAATTTTTCTTTTCTTGAACGAAAAATAAATTTTAGTCAAAATATAACACAAAAACATAACAAACTTGGCACAATTAACAAAAAAAGCTTTATACACTGTACAAAAATACTCTTTAGGTGTATAATACAGGCGCTTAATGTAAAAATTTTATATTACCGAAAGGAAAGGACACTATGAGAATCATAGTTGCGGGTGACGGAAAGGTTGGCCTTGCAATAACCCGTTTGCTTTCACAGGAAGGTCATAACATTGTTGCTATAGATACAAAAGCAAATGTTCTGCAGGATAAACTTCAGAACTATGATGTTATGACTGTTGTTGGCAACTGTGCAACAATGGATACTCTTTATGAAGCAGGTATCGAACAGACAGATGTACTTATTGCAGCAACAAGTGCAGATGAAACCAATCTGCTCTGCTGCCTTACGGCACGTAAGCTTAACCCGCGTTTGCATACAATTGCGCGCGTGCGTACTCCTGAATATACCGAGCAGTTATATAAGATGCGTGAAGATTTCGGTCTGTCGCTTATTATAAACCCCGAAAAAGATGCAGCTAAGGAAATTTACCGATTACTTCAGCTTCCCGGATTTCTCAGGCGCGAGACCTTTGCAAAGGGCAGAGTTGAGATAGTTGAGCTTCGAATTGAAGAGGGCAGTGTGCTTGACGGTGTACAACTTAGCCGTATGCATTATGCACTCGGCGGAAAAAAAGTGCTTGTGTGTGCTGTTATACGTGATGGAGAAGCTTTTATTCCTACAAGTGACACTGTTTTCAGAGCAGGAGATCATATTTATGTTACCGCTCCTGTCGCTATTTTATCCCATATATTGAAAAAACTTGGTATTACACAAAAGAGAATAAAACATGCCATGCTTATAGGCGGCGGAAGAGTATGCTATTATCTTGCAAAGCATCTTACCGAAGCCGGTGTTCACGTAAAGATAATTGAAAACGATCCCGTAAGGTGCGAGCATCTCGCTCAAGTTTTACCTGCTGCTTCGATTGTATTTGCTGACGGATCTTCTCAGGATGTACTGGAAAGCGAAGGCTTGACCGAAACAGACGCTCTTGTAACTCTTACAGGTCTTGATGAGCAGAATGTTATTTCATCAATGTACGGTAAAATTAAAGGTGTTCCTAATGTTGTAACTAAGGTCAACCGTATGGATACTGAAGGTATGCTAGAAGACCTTTCACCCGGCGGAATAGTTAGCCCTAAAGAGCTTTGCAGTGCAAACGTTGTTCAATATGTAAGAGCTATGGAAAATCAGGCAGGTGCTGCAATAACACTGCATAAAATTGCCAACGGCAGAATCGAAGCACTTGAGTTTGTGTTAAACGATCGTTCAAGGTTTGTAGGTTTACCCCTTAAGCGCATTAAGCTTAAAAGTAAGATTCTTATAGCTTGTATTACTCATAACGGAGTAAATGTTATACCTGACGGTAATTCAACATTTGAAATTGGTGATACAGTTATTATTATTACTAACCGAGAGACTCCAATTTTACAGTTTAACGACATTTTTGCCTGAGGACGGTTAATTAAAATGAATGTAAAATATGTTTTCAGAATAGTTGCGTTAGCTGTATTAATAACCTCGATTTTTATGCTGGTTCCTGCAGGTATTGCTCTGTTTGACGGTCAAATACGCAATGCAGCCGCTTATCTTATCTCATTAGGAATTATGGCTGTGATAAGTCTTATAACAGTTTTTTTGACCCGCAAATACAAAACTACTGTATATGCACAGGAAGGTGTTGCAGCAACAGGTATTTCCTGGCTTGCCATATCCGCATTTGGTGCACTGCCGTTTTTTTGGAGCGGTGAAATTCCTAATTATATTGATGCGTTGTTCGAAATAATTTCAGGCTTTACCACGACAGGTGCTTCTATCCTTAATGATGTAGAGGCACTGTCAAGATGTAATTTATACTGGCGCAGCTTCAGCCATTGGCTTGGCGGTATGGGTATGCTTGTGTTTATTATTGCTGTTATACCCCAAGCAAAAAAGGGATCCGGTTCAGGCATACATCTTATGAGAGCGGAAAGCCCGGGTCCAAGTGTTGGTAAGTTTACTCCTCATTTACGTGAAACCGCACTTATACTTTACGGTATATATATATTACTGACAATACTTTGCGTTATACTCCTTATAATAGGTGATATGTCGCTGTTTGACAGTCTTTGTATTGCATTCGGTACAGCCGGTACCGGTGGCTTTGCTGTACTGAATTCAAGTATTGGTGAATACTCGCCGTATATTCAAAGTGTGGTAACAGTATTTATGTTCCTCTTTGGAATTAATTTTAATATTTATTTTCTTATAATTCTTAGGCAGTTTAAAACTGTATTCAGAAATGAAGAGCTTCGTGCGTATATTATAATTGCCTTCAGTGCAGTTTTAATGATAACATTTAATATTTCGCATATGTATTCCGGATTAAAAGAAGCTTTTCATCATGCAGCTTTTCAAGTCAGCAGCATCATGACTACGACAGGTTTTGCCAGTGTTGATTTTGAGCAATGGCCGGCATTTTCAAAGGCGATATTATTATTATTAATGTTTATTGGTGCCAGTGCGGGCAGCACAGGCGGCGGACTTAAGGTATCGCGTGTTTTGTTGCTTGCAAAAAATATTCGCCGTACGATAGGTAAAACTCTCCATCCGCGAAAGATTTATCTTGTAACTATGGACGGTAAAAACGTTGATGAATCAATTTGTAACGGTGTGGATGCTTATCTTGCTGTTTACTGTGCGATACTTTTGTTGAGTTTTGCTGTTATTTCTTTAGACGGTTTTTCAATCGGTACGAATTTTTCTGCAGTTACAGCCTGCTTTAATAATATAGGACCCGGTTTTGAGTTAGTTGGAGCAACAGGAAACTATGCTCATTACAGCTATCTTTCAAAGATCATACTTAGCTTAGATATGCTTCTGGGAAGGCTGGAGATATTTCCGTTACTTGCGCTTGTAAGTCCCGGCCTCTGGAGCAGAAAAAGATAAAAAAACTCTTGTATTTCCTGACTTAGTGTGCGGGAAACACAAGAGTTTTTTAATTTCTTGCAATATATTCTTTTATCTTAGAAAAAGTTTCATCGCTGATAACATGCTCTATCTTACAGGCATCTGCGGAAGCAGTTTCATCTGATACACCGAGATTGCGTAATAGCTTAGTAAGAAGTGTGTGACGTTCAAAAATTTGAGTTGCAACAGTAAGTCCGCTTTGTTCAAGAGTAATGTGGCCGCCTGAATCTATTCTTATATATCCGTTATCTTTTAACAGATTAACAGCTCTGCTGACACTTGGTTTGGAATAACCGGTATAGTTGGCTATATCAATTGAACGTACGCAGTTCTGTGACTGAGACAGAATAAATATTGTTTCAAGATACATTTCACCGGATTCAAGTAATTGCATAATATCACCTAATTATAATGTTTTAAGTAAATCAAGTGCAGATTTTATTTCATTTGCAAAATCATTGCATCTGCCTTCAAGAGAAATGCGCATAGGCTTATAATCTATTTGCCTGAGAATATCAAAAAATTCTTTATAGTCAACCCCGTCGGTTACTGTTGGATAGAAGCGGTTGTTTTTTGCACTTGCAATATGAATATGTTGAATAGCGTTTTTGTAATTGAGCAAGCTTATTCTAGGCTCGTTTTCAGAATCAAAATGATACAGGTCAACCAGTAGTTTAACTTCGTCAACGTTGGCAAGTCGGCATATTTCAAAGCCGCGTGCTGCTGTTGTTATAATATTGCATTCTGCGCTGCGCAAAGGTTCGATGGCACAAACAAGATTATGCTTTTGCATATACGGCGCAATATGCTCGCGGCAAAGCTCTACAATTTGCTCTGTTGCTCGCTCAGTGCTCCAACCGTCCGGGCAACGTCTGGCGCTTCCTGAGCCTAAGATCACAGTATCACCGCCGAGTGAAGCAAGTGCTTCGCTTGCATTATCAAGATATTCATCAATTTCATTATAATTTACATAAGGTCCTACAATCTTCATTTCCCCGGGAAACATTCCGTTGGCAACACAGCAGGGGATTTGGATTTCGTCAAGAAAGCATTTAAGATCATTGATATTAGATTTATCAGCCTTTGAAAGTGCGTTAAAATTAAATTCAAAAAAATCAATGCCCGCATCCTTGGCAGCTAACAGCTTTTCATATTCATTATACCCGATACATACGCCAAATTTAAAATCAGACATAATGATTACCTCCGAATTGTTTGCTCTTTTAATTATATAATATATTATGTTTGCAAAAGTTTCAACTGGTTTTTAATATTATGTTTATTTCTTTATTAATTTCACATTCATTATTGATCTGCATAATATGGTGTAAAAGTATTGGAGATGATTCTTTGGAAAATATGTACGCTTCTTATTTCTTTGCTTCAAATTCCGGTAAAGGCTTTTTTTCGCTGTTTGATCAAATTTATTCACCGCACGAAGGGTGGAGATTGTATATAATTAAGGGCGGTCCCGGTACAGGAAAATCTACAATTATGAAAAGAATTGCACAAGCAGCTTTATCAAATGGTTTTTACTGTGAGAAAATCTTTTGTTCGAGCGATCCGGATTCACTTGACGGTGTTATTATTCCGGAACTTAAAATCAGTATTGCTGACGGTACTGCACCTCACATAATTGAACCGAAATATCCGGGTGTTGCTGATACGATAATAAATCTTAGCGCATACTGGGATGAGAAATCTCTTAAGAATAACGCTGAACATATTATAACACTGACTGATTGCAATAAGGCACTTCACAGGCGAAGTTCGCGTTATGTATCAGCCGCGTATTCATCGTTTAAAGAAAACTTGAAAATATTTACATCTGCACTTATTGACGAAAAGGCAGACAACTTTGTAACGCGTTATATTTCGAGATATGCTGATTGTAACAATTCCTACGGTAAGGAGAAAAAGGTATTAATTGATGCTGTTACCCCTAAGGGTAAAGTAACGCTTTTTGAAACAGCAATTAATAAATGTGATACAATTATTTCAGTTACCGATGAATACTCAGCAACTGCAGGGCTTATAATGAATAAACTGCGTAATTTTGCCCTTTCTAACGGAGTTGACGTTATTACATGTCTTGATCCTATTGATCCGCACGGCAATCCTCGTCACATTATTCTGGATAAAGAGAAAGTCGGATTTTTTACTTCTGACTCAGTATATAACTTTAAGACATTATCTTTACGAAATATTAATGCAAAAAGATTTATTGACGATTCGGTATTTAAAGCACACAAAAACAGAATTATATTCAACAATAAAATATCAGAAAATCTTTTATCTGAAGCAATTACGATACTCAATAAAGCAAAATCCGTTCATGATGAGCTGGAAAAATATTATATTTCAGCCATTGATTTTAATAGGATCAACCAATTGACTGATTCATTGATAGAAGAAATATTCAATTAACTCATCAAGTGTTTTTACTTTTAGGCAAATCCGCTTTTTATTGACAGGTTTATCTCCTTGATGATATAATAAAGATGTTGATAATGAAAGATTCGGAGGTGCTGATGTGAAGATTAAAAGAATTATAATGCTCATGTTGATTATTATAACTTTAATTCTTGAGATTTTACCCAATGGAGCAGCATTGAATTTTGCCAATCCCGAAGGTGAAGCCTGGCGCAGAACTTATTCCTATTTCAGTCTTACGCCTTTCGGTTATGCAAATTTTGCACCTTTAATTACTGCTTTATTTACAGTTATATTGATAATTTTATCTTTAATAAATTGGTTGAAAAAATCGAAAATCAGTGCTTCGTTTAAAATTATTTCAGGGTTTGCTTTATTTACATCATTACTGCCGATGCTATACGGAATCGAATACATTACAGCTACAGGTGCTTTGATATCGATATTACTATTAATAAATTTTATACTCTCCTTAGCAAAATCCCGTACAAATAAAGAAGGCTCACTTGATTAATTTTTCAAGTGAGCTTTTTGTTATTTTCTGTTATATGAAGTTAACCTGAAATCTTTGATTTCAACAGTGCTGTCATAATTACCGTGAATTTCAAAACCGATATTTGTACCGCTTATATAAAAATCGTCTGCACTGAGTTTCTGTGAATAAACACCGGATGAATTTGCGTTTTTAATAACCTTATCAATGTGCGGCGCAAGGTCAATCTCTATATGTACCCATTCATCGTTGACATACGGTTTACCGTTTCTGAAGAGCGATCTGCCTTTGGTAACATAAGTATCTTTAGTAGAAAGACTGTAAATCATAAGACCGCCAACACTGTCAGGCGCCCAATATGTATCCTGATAACCTCTGCAGTCAAAAAGATTCACACCAAACCAGATGAAATTGCTTGAATCAACCGCAGACATATAAAAATACGCAAGATACTGCACTGCATTAATTCCCGATGAGTTTGTTGTGTCAATAAACTCACTCAGCTTAATATCAAGAGAAAGCACCAATCTGTCCGCATCACAATTATAAAATGCTTTTTCATCATCGTTCAAAGCGGAGTAATCAAGAATAGGGGACTGTTCCAGTAAAAGATGAGGCCAAGCTGCATCATCGGCAGGTGCGCCGTTATATACATTTGCGGCATTAAGTCTCATAGAAACAGAGTTTTCATCAGGATTATATGTAACCCACTTCGTTCTACCGTCAGTAATCGTATATTTGTCACTTTCGACTCTTTCAGTCCATAGACAAGGACCCGAATTCCATTGAGCAATCATCCAGGAAGGGGAGTGCTGAGTTTCAGAATAATTGAACTCGCCAAGTTTTACTGAGGTGTTATTTTCAGTTTGTTGAGAAAGAACATAAAACCCGTTTTTAAATTCACTGTCTTTGAATAACTGTTTTGATTCATAACCGTACAACGGTATATCAAATATCGAAGAAAGCGTAAGAATAAGCATAAATATGAATGAAGATATTCTGTTCAGCATTAATATCATCCTTTCACTCAGCTTTCAGCTACAAGCTCCTTCATTGAATACATTCCGGGCTCTTTTTTACTGAGATAGATTGCCGCGTTAATAGAGCCGACTGCAAAAACGGATTTAGAGCGTGCACTGTGTGATACTGTTATTATTTCATCGTTTCCGGCAAAAATTACCTCGTGTTCTCCAACGATCGTGCCACCGCGCACCGCATGGATACCTATTTCGTTCTTTGTTCTTCTTTCGCGTTTTGCGTGTCGGTTATATTCATATACAGGCTGATACTCAAGCCCCTTACTTACACTGTCAGCAAGCATAAGTGCTGTACCGCTTGGTGCATCGATCTTTTTATTGTGGTGTGCTTCAATAATTTCGATATCAAAATTATTGGCGAGTACACTTGCAGCCTTCTTTACAAGCTCACTGACAAGTGAAACGCCTAGTGACATATTAGCACTGAAGAATATCGGAATCTGTGATGATGCAAGGCGAAGAGAATTGATCTGTTCTTCACTTAATCCTGTAGTAGAAATAACAGCAGGGGTTTTAGTTGAAAGTGCGTATTTAAGCACACCTGAAAGAGCTGACGGATGCGAAAAATCTATAATCACATCGGCTTCAACATTAATATCATCTGATGAACCGAAAATAGGATATTTTCCGTTTTCAGCAGTGTTCACATCAAGGCCTGCAACAATACAGCAATCGTCACGCTCATCAACACAGTTGGTAATTACTTTGCCCATAGCACCGTTACAACCGCTGAGAAGAATTTTAAGCATATTTTTTCTTCCTTTCTAAGTATAAAGCCGGCTCATCTGCTGTGAACCGGCTGAATTTAACATAAGGTTTATTTAATAAGACCGTGTCTGTCGAGAGTTGCACGGAGCTTTGCACGAGAAGCATCGTTCATCGGAGCGAGAGGCATACGTACGGAGCCTACATTCCAGCCAATCATATTCATAGCTTCCTTTACGGGAATAGGATTGACATCGACAAAAAGGTCATTACAAAGGTCAAGCCATTCAAGCTGAAGTTTTCTGCTGCCTTCATAGTCGCCGTTAAGATAAAGAGTTGGGATGTCGTGAGCAATCTTCGGAGCAACATTTGAAAGGACGGAAATAACACCTTTACCGCCAAGTGACATTATAGCTGTAACCTGGTCATCGTTACCTGAGTAGATGTCGAGATTGTCACCGCAAAGTGCAGCAATCTGTGCAACCGCAGAAATATCGCCGCTAGCTTCTTTTGTAGCAACAATATTCTTAAGCTTTGAAAGCTCAAGATAAGTTTCAGGCTTGATCGTCATGCCTGTTCTTGAGGGGACATTGTAAAGAACAATAGGTGTGCTGACACGGTCGTTGATATACTCATACTGTCTTATAAGACCAGCTTGCGAAGTTTTATTGTAGTAAGGAGTAACCATAAGGAGACCGTCAACACCGCTTTTTTCTGCTTCGTTTGAAAGCTTTACGGCATAGTCAGTATCATTGCTGCCGGTACCTGCTATAACAGGAATACGCTTTGCTGTGTGCTTTACTGCAAAGTCGATAGTTTCTGCATGTTCCTCGTGTGTAAGAGTTGAGCCTTCACCGGTAGTACCGCAGATGACAATAGCATCGGTACCGTTTTCGATCTGATCATCAATGATTCTGCCAAGTTCTTTAAAATTAACCTTGTTATCTTCGGTGAACGGTGTTACGATTGCGACACCTGCACCTGTAAAAATTGTATTCTTCATAGTATCGGATTCCTCCTAAAGAATCAGTCCATATAACCCTGTGCGCAAAGAAGCTCTGCAAGAAGAACAGCGCCACCTGCAGCACCTCTGAGTGTGTTGTGAGAAAGGCAGACAAACTTATAATCGTACTGTGTATCTTCACGAAGTCTGCCAATTGAAACAGCCATACCGCCTTCAAGCTCACGCTGAAGCTTTGTCTGAGGCATATTATCTTCAACAAAGTAGTTGAGAAACTTTTTAGGTGCACTGGGAAGATCAAGCTCCTGGGGTACGCCCTTGAAATTATCCCAAATTTCGATAATTTCTTCCTTGCTGGGTTTGTTCTCAAATCTTACAAACACTGCACCCATATGGCCGTTAGTTACGGGAACACGAATACACTGTGCTGTGAATGCAGGGCTTGTTGCGGGAACAATTTCATCACCCTGAACCTTACCGTAGATCTTAAGTGGCTCAATTTCAGACTTTTCTTCTTCGCCACCGATGAAGGGGATTACGTTGTCGATCATTTCGGGCCAAGTTTCGAAGTTTTTACCGGCACCGGAAATAGCCTGATATGTGCAGACAAGAACATCCTTGACACCGAATTTATTAAGGGGGAATATTGCGGGAACATAGCTCTGAAGTGAGCAGTTTGATTTAACGGCTACAAAACCGCGCTTTGTACCAAGGCGTTTGCGCTGTGACTCGATAACCGCTGTGTGCTCGGGATTGAGCTCCGGGATAACCATGGGAACGTCGGGAGTATGTCTGTGAGCAGAGTTATTTGAAACAACAGGACACTCATGCTTTGCGTATTCTTCTTCAAGAGCTTTGATCTCATCTTTCTTCATATCTACTGCACAAAAAACAAAATCAACCATAGAAGCGATCTTTGCGACATCGGCTGTTGCATCCATAACAACCATCTCGCCGACCTTTTCTGAGTAGGGAACATCCATCATCCAACGCTTAGCAGCAACTTCTTTGTACTGTTTACCTGCTGAGCGTGAACTTGCTGCAAGAGCAGTAATATCAAACCAGGGATGATTGTCAAGAAGTGTAATAAAACGCTGACCAACCATACCTGTTGCGCCTACAATACCAACCTTATACTTTTTCATTTGTGTTTACCTCCGAAAAAAATCTGCAAATAGCTTGCATAAAGCCGCACTTTGCAATATAATACAAGTAATAATAACATATACTTCGAGGAAATGCAATGAAAAAATCAGATTTTTATTATAATTTACCGCAAGAATTTATTGCACAGACACCTGTTGAGCCACGTGACAGCTCAAGAATGATGGTCGTCGACAAAAAAAGCGGTAAAATAGAGCACAAACATTTCTATGATTTGCTTGATTATATTGATGAAAAAGATTGTATAATCATTAATGATACACGCGTTCTGCCGGCAAGGATATACGGTGTAAAAGAAACCGGTGCAGTAGTTGAATTTTTACTTCTCAGTCAGAAAGAAAAAGATGTTTGGGAATGTGTAACCGGTCCCGGCAGACGTGCAAAACCCGGTTCGGTTTTCGATTTTAACGGCCTTATGAGTGCAGAAGTAGTTGACGTGCTTGACGGTGGCAACAGATTGGTTAAGTTTATTTATGAAGGTAATTTTTACAATATTCTTGATCAGATAGGCGAGATGCCGCTTCCTCATTATATAACCGAAAAACTTGAGGATAAAGAGCGTTATCAGACTGTTTATTCAGAAAATTTAGGCTCAGCTGCAGCGCCTACTGCGGGACTTCACTTTACACCTGATCTGCTTGAAAAAATCAGACAGAAAGGTATAAAAATCGGTAAAGTCACTTTACACGTTGGTTTGGGCACATTCCGTCCCGTTAAAGAGGAAAATATCGAAAACCATCTTATGCATTCTGAGCATTATCATTTGCCCGCGGAAACTGCAGATTTGATAAATGAAACGCACGAAAACGGCGGTAGAGTATTCGCTGTCGGCACAACGACCTGCAGAACACTTGAATCTGTTGCAACAAAACACGGTAGAATTATTGAGGATGACGACTGGACAAGTATTTTTATTTATCCCGGTTACAAATTCAAGTGTATTGATTCGCTCATAACTAATTTTCACCTTCCCGAAAGTACGCTTATTATGCTCGTAAGTGCATTTGCAGGTTACGAAAACACGATGAATGCTTATAAGATTGCCGTTGAAGAAAAATACAGATTTTTCTCATTTGGCGATTCATCAATGTTTACTGACCTTATTTAACAGAAAGGTATTCAATCAATGTATAAACTGATAAAAAATGAAGAAAAAGCAAGGCGAGGCGAATTTGTAACTGTTCATGGCACAGTACAGACTCCTGCATTTATGAATGTCGCGACCTGCGGTGCAATCAAGGGTGCAGTCAGTGCATATGACTTACAGGATATTCACTGTCAAGTACAGCTTTGCAATACTTATCATCTTCATCTCAGACCCGGCGATAAGCTCGTTAAAGAACTTGGCGGTTTGCATGAATTTACTGGATGGAACGGTCCTATCCTTACTGACAGTGGCGGTTTTCAGGTTTTTTCGCTTGCATCACTCAGAAAAATCAAAGAAGAAGGCGTCTATTTTGCTTCACATATAGACGGACGTAAAATTTTTATGGGTCCTGAAGAAAGTATGCAGATTCAGTCTAATCTCGGCTCAACTATCGCTATGGCTTTTGATGAATGCGTAGAAAACCCCGCTGAATACGATTATTCTAAAGCATCCTGCGAACGTACAACACGTTGGCTGATGAGATGCAAAGAAGAGATGGAAAGACTCAACGCATTACACGATACAATCAACAGGAAACAGTTACTTTTCGGTATAAACCAGGGCTGTACATATGACAGGCTTCGCGTAGAGCATATGTGCCGTATTGCAGAGCTTGACCTTGACGGCTATGCAATCGGCGGTCTTGCTGTAGGTGAAACTAAAGAGGATATGTACCGCATTATCACAGCTGTTGAGCCATATATGCCGGAGCATAAAATACGCTATCTTATGGGTGTTGGCACACCGGGTAATATCCTCGAAGCAGTAAATAGGGGAGTAGATCTTTTTGATTGCGTTATGCCAAGCAGAAATGCAAGACACGGACACATCAATACTTGGTCAGGTATACGTAATTTGAACAATGCCAAGTACGCAAAAGACACAGAGCCGCTTGACCCTGAATGTGACTGTCCTACCTGCCGCAACCATTCACGTGCTTATATCCATCATCTTTTTAAAGCAAAAGAAATGCTCGCTATGCGACTTTGCGTTATGCACAACCTTCATTTTTATAATACGCTTATGGAGCGTATTCGTGAAAATCTTGACAACGGTACATTTAAAGAATTTCATGATAAATACGTCGATTTACTTGACACAAGGATATAAATCAACTATAATTGAAATAATTGACAAATCGGAGGTATATCTGTAATGAACCCTATTTATTTAATGATGCCTACGGCAGGTGCTGAAGGCGGTGCAACAGGCGGAAGTCCCATTACAATGATCGTTTTGATGGCTGTTCTTTTTGCCGCTATGTATTTTTTTACCATTCGTCCTCAGAAAAAAAAGCAAAAAGAAGAACAGCAGATGCGTGACAGCCTGCAGATTGGTGATGAGATCACGACGATCGGCGGTATCGTAGGCCGTGTAGTTACAATCAAGGATGACTCAATTATTATTGAGACAGGTGCTGATCGCAATAAGATCAAAATTATGCGTTGGGCAATCCAGACCAACAACACAGCTACCGAAAAAGCTGAAGCAGAGCGTGCAGCAGCTAAGGCAGCTCAAGAGGCTGAAAGAAACGCTAAAATCGAAGAAGAAGGCAAAAAACACGCAAAGAAAAAGAAAAGATCAAAAAAAGAAGATGAATAATCTTCCGGCAAGTTATAAAAAACAAATTACCCTCATATCTTCTATCAAGGAGATATGGGGGTTTCTTTATGCAACAAAATGAAAAAAAACGATATTTGCAAATTTTGAAAGGTGCAATATTCGGAACACTGATTCTGCTGATTTCTGTCTTAATATTTGCTTTAATACTATACAAAACTGAAATTAAAGACGGCTTTTATAAAATACTGATGGCATTTTGCGTTATATTAAGCGGATTTTCGTCCGGTTATATAAGTGTTGCCAAATACAAAAGAAATGGACTTTTAACAGGATTGATATCGAGTATAATATCAGCAAGTGTGTTGTTGATAACAATGATAATTGCAAATAAAGGTTTTGATTTATATATGTTAATTCCGGAAATTCTGTTATTTGCTTCGGGAACATTCGGCGGAGTAGCCGGTGTAAATATAAAAACAAAAAGTAAAAAAAGATAAAGGAGAAAAAATGAAAAAAGCAATTACATTAAACGTAAAAGATTTAAAAATCAATATTAATAATAATTATAAAATTATTATTATGAACCGTCTTAAATTAATTTTGGCGGTTCTTTCTGTATTCGGTTTGTGGTGCGGAACAAGAATTTTTATAAGTGAGCAAAAAGCAATTGACACAATTCTTCTGCAATATGCAGATATTATTAAAGAACAAAGTCTGGGAAAGTTATTCGTTTTAATTCTGATTATTAATTTGTTACCGATAATAATATCATTTTTAAACGGTTTTTTTGCTTTTGGCACACCATTAACTATAATAAGTCCTTTTTTATCGTGTATATTTATCGGCATTTTTAACACATGGACGTTTAGTAGCTACAGATTAAATGGTGTATTTTTTTCACTTTTGTCTGTTGTTCCTTTTTCGGTAATTATAATGATATTGTTAATTATTTCAAGCAATGAATCATCAGTTTTTTCAAAAAGAATTGCAAGATCAGTATTTATGTACGAAATTGGAGACAGGGGAGAGGTAAAGACATATTTTTCAAGGCAAGCCGTAATAATATGCGTTACTGTTGTTTTATCTTTTTTACAAACGATTATTTTAAAGGCACTGTGGAATAAATTATTGCTCGCCTGAATTCTTCTTTATTCCTTTCTTTTGTGCAAGAGGATTTGAAGCAACAGCCTGCTTAATTTGCTCGTTTGCGACGTGAGTATAAATCTGAGTTGTTGAAAGATTTTCGTGACCGAGAATTTCCTTTAAAAGCATTACATCTACATTACCGTGTTGATACATAAGTGTCGCAGCCGTGTGCCGAAGTTTATGTACTGAATATCCTTCTTCGGTTATTCCTGCGGTTTCAAGATATTTTTTAACAATAAACTGAACATTTCTTCGGCTGATTCGATTTTTCTGTCGGCTGATAAACAGCGCGTTTCTGTCTTTTAAACCGTCTCGAGGTCTTACTTGAAGATAACGGTTAAGTGCATGAATGCAAGCATCGTTAAGATAAATAATTCGCTCTTTATTTCCTTTACCGATAATTCTGACACTGTTATCCGGTCTTATACTGTTAAGATTCAAACCGACTAATTCAGACAAACGCATTCCGCAATTAAGAAAAAAAGTCAAAATGCAATAATCACGCTCAAAAAACTGTCCGTCAACACAATCAAGTAAATCCTGGCTTTGTTCAAGTGTAAGATATTTAGGGAGAGATTTATTCACATTCGGTGAATCAAGGTCTTTTGCAGGATTATTATCTATAATTCCTTGACTTGAAAGATACTTAAAGAACATTCGTACAGCTGAGACTTTTCTTGAACGAGTTTTAGCATTATTATGAAGTTCTATCTGACAATAAGCCAAAAATGAATAAATATCAGTAATTCTTATAGATTTAATAAAATCTTCATCAATATCGTTAATTTCAATTTTATTAAATGGTGTATCATTAGAAATGTTATTATTTTTCATTTTAAGGAATCTGAAGAAGGTACGAAGATCTGAACCGTATTCAAGCACAGTTAATTGAGATTTATTTTTAACAGTGAGCTGATAATTTATAAAGCTTTGGACAAGCTCCGGTAATAAATAAATGTCTTGTTTGCGCATTAACTAACACCTCTGATAAATCTATAAAATTTTATAAGTTATTGTTTAAACGCTTAATTAATGGATAAAATTATGTTTTGAATCCCCTCACTTGCACAAAACATTTATTTTGTGCAAGTCGCTATTTTAGTTTAGCATATATATTTTTTGTTGTCAAGTGCCCTGCTCAATATATCAAAAGAAAAAACCGCCTAAATATCGGCGGTTTTAATCTGTTTATTTTTCGCTTAGAAGCTTTGAAAGCTCATTCATAAATGTATTTATATCTTTAAACTGACGGTAGACCGAAGCAAAACGTACATACGCAACTTCATCGAGACCTTTAAGCTTGTCCATTGCAAGCTCTCCGATGTATACTGAGGTAACTTCTCTGTCAAGAGAATTTTGAATTGTAAGCTCAATGTCATTAACTACGCCGTCGATCTGAGAAAGCGAGACAGGTCGTTTTTCACAGGCTCGAAGCAAGCCGTTGAACAGTTTCTGCCTGTCAAACGGTTCACGTGACTTATCCTTTTTAACTACAATTATAGGAACACTTTCAATAATTTCATATGTTGTAAAACGCTTTGCACATTTGATGCATTCACGGCGTCTGCGTATACGCTCGCCTTCATCTGTAGGTCTTGAATCGATAACTTTGCTTTCTTCAAAGCCGCAAAAAGGACACTTCATTGTTTATCACTTCCTATTTTTATTAATTAGATTATAACACAATAAATTTCTTTTGCAAGCATATTAGAACAATAATTTGTCAAATTTAGCAGCTGCAACCGCAATTTGTTGCGGTTTCTGAAAATTCTTACTGTAAAGCTCTATGATATATTTACCGGTGTAGCCTGTTGATTTAAGTTTTGATATCAAAGTATCAAAATCAGTATTACCTTCAAACGGAGGCAAACAATCAGAGTGACCGTCAGAATCACTCAGATGAATATGCTCAATTTTATTACCTGCCGCTTCAATAAAATCAAAAGGGCTCTCCCCTGCTCTTCGACATTGCTTTAAATCAAGTGTAACAGAAAATTCGCTTCCGAGATATTCGGACATTTTTTTTATAAACTTATGACTCTGAGAACGGTAACGCACAACGTTTTCTTGTGATACGGTGATACCGAACTCTTTACCGATTCTGTAAAGCTTGGCATACCTTTCAAAGTATTCTTCATTATCGGCATACGGACCGATTTTTGCTCCGTGAAGAATAAGAAACTCCGCTTCAAGAAAAGCGGCAAAATCAAAGTAATGTTTATAAAACTCCATGCCGTCATCTACACGTCTCGGATATGTGCCAAACAGTACAGTTGACTCAGCAAAGGAAGTGAACGGATGAATTGAACATATATTTAATCCGTAATGTTCTTTTATAGCTTTAAATTCATTACGCATTGGTTTTATAAGCTCGGAATACGTATTAATGAATATCTCCACGTTTGTAAAACCAAGTTCGCCGCAATTAATTAACGATTTTTCAGTTTCTTTCGGGTAAAAGCACGAGCTAGACATACCTGTTATCATTTAGATACCATTCCCCTGTTACCATATATTTGCCTTTGAATTAGTAGTAAATATGTATTATTATTGTATATGGTGATGTTTATGAAATATTTATTTGAATTATATCATAATTTATCAGATAATTCACGTACTTTTTTGCACTTTTTAATTTCAGCCTCAATTACACTAGTATCAGTTTCTTTTATTTGTTTTATATTTGCTGATTTAAGTTGTTATTTTTACGATTTCAGATTATTAAGTACAGAATTAATAGTACTGCTCAGAACATCTTTTTTCATACTTTCCGCAGGTGTTATGATAACTAATTATATAGAAATAAATCAAGAGCGATGACAATTCATCGCTCTTATTTATGCTATTTATTTCATTGGTTTATTATCACAAATAATACCTGCTTCTACTTTATCGAAATACCATGAAGATGTAGGCACTACAAATGTGATACCCTTTTCAACGATTTCAAATGTGCAGTCGGTTACATACTCACATTCACCGTCGATGTTGACTGCTGCCGGTTTATCACTATGAATTGTTAGCTTCTTGCCGCGTTCAAATGTTGTTATATCCCAATCAAGATGTTCTCCACGCTTATATTTATTAATAAGACCTAAAAGCTTTACTCTCGGCATATTCTTTTTTACGTGAACAAAGTCAAGCAGACCGTCGTCAGGCATTGCGTGAGGTGCTGCCATATATCCGCCGCCATACCAACGGGAATTGCCACAATAGCAAAAAAGTGTCGGTGCAGTAAAAGGCTCTTTGTCATCAAACTGCACAGTAAACGTACTTTTCATTTTTCCGATAAACGAATAAAGCAAAGATGCGGTATATGCAGCTTCGCCGCCCATAAACGGAATCTTCTTAAACTTAGCCTGACCTGCACAAACTTCAGCATCAAGTCCCATTGAACACTGATTGATAGCAATTTTTCCGAGGCATTTGATAACATCAAGCTGAATCGGTGTACCCTGTACCTGAGCTTCAATATTTATAAGCTGCTCTTTTGTACCGAAAAGGCGAATAAAATCGTTACCGGAACCGAGTGGGATTACTGCAACTTGAGTATTGGGTTTACCGTATGCTCCGTTGACAACTTCAAAAAGAGTGCCGTCACCGCCGCATGCATAAAATCGGACTGTATCATCACCAATAGGATAATTCTTGACAAAGTCAATTCCTTCATATGCAGCAGTAGTTTCGTGAATCTCAAAAGGCTCATCATATCTTGAAAAAAAGCTTTCTATCATAGGTTTTATATATGAAAGACCTCTGTTTTTTCCTTTGCCTGCACAAGGATTAACAATAAATACGTGTTTCATTTGATCTCATCTCTTTTCAATTATTTAAAATACATATAAACCTGGCACTTTATCATACCATTGTATAGCTTGCGCCTTTTATCGGCTCGCCTGCCGAAATCTTTTTCAAATGTTTCAGAAGGACTGATTATTGTATATGACCAACCGTGCTTGCGTTCAAACACACGTCCCATTACTGAGTATAACCTTGATGCCTCTTCGATGTCAAGCAATCTTTCACCATATGGCGGATTACATATCAAGGTGCCTTTTTCTGTTTCACCCTTAAAGTTTCGAATATCAGCGACGGATACCTTAATTTTATCTGCAACACCTGCCTGTGATGCATTAAGCTTGGCTAATTCAACAGCTTCGGAAGAAATATCGGAACCGACAGCAAAAAAGTCACAATTACGCTTTTCAAGGTCTCTTGCACGCTCTTTTTCGATTTTCCATATAGAGCGATCAAGTTGGTCCCAACGGTCACAAGAGAAATTACGATTAAGTCCCGGAGCTATATTCATAGCCATCAAGGCGCCTTCAACAAGTATTGTACCTGATCCGCACATCGGATCATAAAGCGTATGATAATTACGAAGCCTTGATGCATTGCACAGAGCAGCCGCGAGAGTTTCTTTGATTGGCGCTGCATTAGATTGCGGTCTGTATCCCCTTTTGTGAAGTCCTGCACCGGAAGTATCAAGCAAAAGAGTAACGACATCTTTATTAAAAGAAAATTGAATTTGATGAATGGGACCCGTTTCATCAAACCATTGAATATTATACTTGCTCTTAAGCCTTTCCACAACTGCTTTCTTTATAATAGACTGACAGTCACGTACACTGAAAAGCGTTGAATTTATTGAGTAACCTTTAACCGGGAATGCATCTCTGCTGCCAATCCATTTTTCCCATTCGAGTGATTTAGTTCCCTGAAACAATTCTTCAAATGTTTCAGCAACAAAAGAACCGACAACAATCTGCACACGCTCTGCAAATCTTGAACAAATATTAACGCGTGCAAGGATATTTTCGTCACCGGAGAAGAGCACTCTGCCATTTTCAGCGCAAACATTTTCTGCTTCAAGAGCACGAACCTCATCTGCAATGAAGCCTTCCATACCGAGCAAACACGGTATACAAAAATCAATTGTCATCAAATAAATTAACCTTTCAAAAAATAATAAGAAGGAGTGGATCGCTCCACTCCTAATATTATAATATAAATAATAAATTAGTCAATAAAAAATTAATCCATTTCCGGCTCAAGCAAGCCGTAGCCACCGTCATTTCTGACATAAACTACACAAACCTTACCGTTTTCTGCGTTAAGGAACATATAAAATTTATGACCGACAAGATTCATTTTAAGAATTGCCTCATCTACGGTTTCCGGGCGAAGGTCGATTATTTTTGTTCTGATTATTTCAAAATTATCTTCCTCTACAGGCATTTCATCAATAAAATCATCAAATGATGCCTCGCGGATTCTTTTTTCAAGGCGGGTCTTATTTTTGCGGATCTGGCGGATGAGCGAATCAACACAAAGGTCAAGAGCATCATTCATGTTATCAGCTCGCTCCTGAGAACGGAACACCATACCGTTATTGATAACGGTAATTTCAACGATCTGACAATTCTTTTCGACAGTTGCTGTTATTTTGGCTTCAGCTTCATTACCGAAAAAGCGGTCAACCTTTCTTAATTTCTTTTCAGCATGCTCTTTAAAAGAATCTCTGATAGTGCATTTGCGACCGATAGTTGTGATTTTCATATTTACATCCCCTTTGTATGCTAATCGGTAGTAGGTTTTACCCTTTATCGTATATCAATTATAGCATAGTGCACATATTTTGTAAATACTTAAGATAAATTTTATTTAAAATATATAATCAGATTATTCTCGCGATATGTCTTGTAACATGACAGCCGAAATTTAAAGCAACGGGAAGCCCGGCAATATGAGTAGGTGCCGTTTCAATATTAACTGCGAGTGCCGTGGTTTTGCCGCCGAATCCCTGAGGGCCTATATTAAGACAATTTGCAAGGCGAAGTATTTCATCTTCCATTTGAGCATAATATTCATTGTTATTTCTTATATTAACATCACGGCAAAGAGCTTTTTTGGCAAGGTATGCACATTGCTCGAAATCTCCTCCGATTCCGACACCGAGAACTATAGGAGGACAAGGATTTCCGCCTGCCCGCAGAACAGAGTCAAGAATAAATTCTATAATGTCTTCACGTGTCGCTGCAGGTGTAAACATTTTAATACAGCTCATATTTTCGCTGCCGAACCCTTTGGGTGAAACAGTTATTTTTATATTTTCACCGTCAACAATATTAATATGCAGTACCGCCGGAGTATTATCACCGGTATTTACTCTGAGTAGAGGGTCAGATACAACTGAACAGCGAAGGTAGCCGTTCAAATATCCTTGACGTACACCTTCATTAACAGCATCTTTAATACTACCGCCTACCAGATGAACATCCTGACCTATTTCTAAAAATACAACAGCCATTCCGCAATCCTGACAAATCGGCAGATCAAGCTTTACGGCAGCATCTATATTTTTCTTCAGATCACACATTACGCTGTGTGCCGGCTCAGTGGATTCATCATGAATGCTGTTATTGATCAAATTTTCCAGCTCAAGCGGTAATTTTTTATTTGCATCAATACACATCTCAGCAACAATATTTGTTATATCCTTTACATTTATTTCTCTCATTTGAATACCACCCTTAATACAAATGCACCGCAAAGAAAAACTTTACGGTGCAGAATTTTATTATTTTCTGTTACCACGCCTTGATGGCTGACTGTATCTTGAGTCGTTAGAACGGCGGAGGTCAGAAAACTTATCATCACTGACCTGCTTGAATTTTGCCATCATATCTTCAAAAGAAGCAGGTTCATTTGAAGCAGCCTGAGGCTGACCCTGCCAAACATTGGGCCTTGACTGTGACCTGCGCGGACGCTGTGAGGGAACAACAGAGGCAGTAGGCTGAGATTCGGTCTGCTTAATAGAAAGGCTGATTTTTCCCTCGGGACTTACTGATAAAACCTTAACCTTAACATCTTGACCTTCATTTAAATGTTCATGGATATCTTTGACATAAGTGTTGGATACCTCGGAGATATGTACCATTCCGGTAGCACCGCCCGGTAAAGAGATAAATGCTCCGAAATTTGTAAGACCGCTTACTTTGCCTTCGATAATTGAGCCGATTTCAAACTGCATACGATTGCTGTTTCTCCCTTATTTTTTATTAGTTAGCCGAGTCGGCGTATACCCTTTCATCTGAATAGATATAATCATGTTCTTCGCGTGCAAGATCTTCAAGCTGTTTTGACTCATTTTCATCCAGAATCATATTTTCGATCTCAGAATTCATTTCGTCCTGAACAGATTCAGCTTCAGATAAATTATTATATTTATCGCTTAAATTGTTATTATCCATGCCTAACTTTATTGAGTCAATAATAAGATAACCAACCAATGCAACTATGGCAAGAATAACGATTATACTGACTTTTTTGCCGCTTTTCTTATTCATAAATGTACCTGCTAATATTTAGTCAATATATTATATAACATAATTTAAAGTTTTTTCAAGTGTATTTTTAATTTATTTTTTATATTATCAAATTTTTTCGGTTTATTTCTTTTAAATTTAATAATTTTTTTGGACAAAAGAGAAAAGAATAAGCTAAAAGGAAAAGAAATAACGGTTGAAACAAAATTTAAAATTGAAACGAATTTTTTAAACAACTGCTCTGAATATCTTAAAAAAGTCATACTTAACGACATAAACCAACAAATAAAGCCCAATAATATACCTAATACAATATAAACTCTTATTTTTCCGTTATTTATTGATAATGTGAAAATAAAGAATAAATATGAAAATGTTAAGGCATAAAAAACGTCCTTTATAATTAATGAACGATGCGATTTGCAAAAGTACAGGTTAAAAACTTTAAAGACATCATAAATAAATGCTAAAAAAAAGCCGAATCCGACTGAATAAAGAAGAATATTCAGCTGAAAAGCATCATCAACATACATAAGTCATCGAAAAATCCGGCTGAAGAATCCGCCAGACGGTTGAACATTATCGGAATAACTAATTGAGTTTATATTTCCTTCTACTGCCAACTCCCCTTCTTCTGTGTTGTATCTGTTGATATGCAGGTCTGTTCCGTTGATTGTCAATTCGCCCAAAGAAGTTGATGCTACAATGTTCTGTTCGTCAAAACTGTCTACTTCTTGAACTGAAGAAACACTAAGGGTATTTCTGTTTTCAAGTACAAGGTTATGCGGTAAAGATGATTGTGTTTTTTTCTCGTCCATATAGACATTCTCCTTTTCATTTTTATAATAAATATGAAAAAAAGAATGAAGTTATGAATTAATTAAGTTGGCGAAACATTAGAGATGCATTTTCCTTTGTTGCATGTTCACTGATATTGAGAACCTCATATTTAGTAAGATTTGAACCCATCTGTATTTCTATTACATCTCCTACTTTCACTTCAAGTGAAGCACGGGCAATTTTACCGTTAACCGTAACGTGTTTTGCATCACATACTTCGTTAGCGACAGTTCGCCTTTTGATTATTCTTGAAACCTTAAGATATTTGTCAAGTCTCATAAAAACACCTTCTTTCAATAAAAAGAGCTGCCCGAAAAAGGCAGCTCAGTTTAACCCTAATTATTTTGCTGCGTCTTTGAAAGCCTGGCCGGCCTTGAAAGCGGGAGCCTTGCAAGCAGGAACAGTCATCTTTTCGCCTGTTCTGGGGTTGCGAGCCTGCTTCTCAGCACGCTCACGAAGCTCGAATGTACCGAAACCGATAAGCTGTACTTTGTCGCCTGCAGCAACAGTAGCTGTGATTGTTTCGAGAGCAGCATTGAGTGCCTTTTCGCTATCTTTCTTGGAAAGTCCTGATTTTTCAGCAACTGCGCTGATGAGTTCATTTTTGTTCATTTTAATAAACCTCCTGAATATTTATAATACATTTAGTATTATTAACTGTGTTTGGCCTCATCCCAGAGCTTGTCCAGCTCATCGAGAGATGTATTTTTCATATCGATGCCGCGTTTTTGTGCAAGTTGCTCTACAATGGAAAAACGGTTAAAAAACTTATCTGTTGCTGACGTGAGTGCTTCTTCCGCATCGACATCGATAAAACGAGAAACATTTACTGCAGAAAAGAGAACATCACCCAACTCTTCAAACGAAGCTGCATCATCCGATTCATTTATTGCCTGTCTTAATTCGCCGATTTCTTCTTCAAGCTTATCAAGTGCGCCTGCTACATCGTTCCAATCAAAGCCAGCCTTAGCTGCCTTTTTCTGAATTTTTGTGCTGCGCATAAGTGCGGGAAGTTCACGCGGAACTGCTTGCATAGCCTGAGTTGTCGTCTTCTGATTTTTGGTTTTGCGTTTTATATCATCCCAATTTGTTAAAACATCATCAACACCGTTGACATTTATTTCACCAAAAACATGAGGATGACGCTCAATAAGCTTTTTACAGATTCCGTCACAAACAGCATCAATATTAAAGCAATTCTGCTCGGTTTCGATTTGTGCATGAAAAACAGCTTGAAGCATCAGATCTCCCAACTCTTCGCAAAGCAGAGCTTTATCATCTTTATTTATTGCCTCAATTACCTCATAGGTTTCCTCAATAAGATCTTTTTTTATTGTGAAATGAGTTTGTACTGCGTCCCACGGGCAACCGCCTTCGCCGCGAAGTATTGCTACGATCTCTACAAGGTCATTAAATTCGTAACTGTTTTTAAATTTGAAACCTGTAACCAATATAAACACCTCATCAAAGCCATTATGACTCACATTTACTTATTTTAACCTATTAAGCCATATTTTGCAAGTGCTTTTGCAATTTTTTTGCCTTTTGGAAGCATAACAAGATCATCATAAGCTATGCCCTTGACAATTAGTAAGCAAACAGCATAAACAATTACTGCTATTGCTACTGCAATTAAGGTTGAAAGATTATATCCGTTAAATTTACTGCCGGCATCACCAAATGCAAGAAGATTTGAGAATATAGAATGTACGGCAAAAGCTGAAAGCGCACAAACAGTCGCACAGAGCATAGGTTTAATAATTGTAGACATAAAGTTTATTCTGCACTTAGATACTTTCATTGTAAAATAAATATTTGCAACTATTATAAATGTATAGCAAATTATTGTACCTATCGTCGCACCGTAAATATTCAGCTCCGGAATACCGACAAAAATAAAGTTACAAACAACTTTTATGACCGCACCAATAGCAACTGTTTTAGCGGGAATATCTGCCCTGCCCATTGCCTGAAGCACATTTGTAAGCGGTGTTGACAAAGCCATAACAAAGGTTGCAGCACCGTAAATTGCAACAATCGGAGAAGATATCGGTATAAGATTTTCTGCAGCTGTACCACCATATAAAAGAGTCATTATCGGCTTTGAAAGTGCTGCTATGCCAAGTCCGGCAGGAGCAGCTACCAGCATACAAATACGAATGACGGAATTGATAGTTGAGCTTACCTCTTTTTTGTTTCTCAAGGCTATTGCAGCAGCAAGAGCCGGAATAGCACTTACACCGAGAGACATGGTGATGGATGTTATAAGATTTTTAAAATCCAGTGCAGAAAAATAACAACCGTAAAGATAAGTTCCGATATCCTTATCAAGAGTACCTGAACCCTGAAGAGATGCAGCAAATGCAGTTTTAAAATAATCAATATTTTCCGATACGGCATGTGCAAGTCTCGTACGGATAGTAAAATTATCTATAAGATTAGTTACATTTGTAATTAATGCACTTATGACCATCGGTACAGCAATAGTAACCATTGTTTTTGCTGTTTCAGTAGAAGACTTGGGCCGCGGAGAATTGACAAGCATCGTACGATTAAAGTTATCGCCCTTAACCTTCTTATGAATTATCATATATAAAAGCGCGAAAACAGTACCGAGCGTAACCGCAAAAACCGCACCCGCAGCAGCATACGGATAGACAGCACTCAAAGCTTGCGCTTCAGTTTCGCACTGCTGACCGAAAACCGTCTGTCCGTTATTAAAGCGATTTATACCGTATGACATTATTACCTTTGAAAAAATGAGACCGAGAATTAATTTGCCTAGTGCTTCAATTACTTGCGACACTGCAGTTGGTGTCATATTACGCAAGCCTTCATAATAACCGCGGTATGTAGACATAACGCAGCAGAAGAAGATTGAAGGAGCGATCATAAGTATGCTCCAGAGGTTATCTTCACAGTTGCCTAATTTGACATAAGGAAATGCAATCAATATCAAAAGAAGAGTACCGACTACACCTACAAGCAAAAATAATCTTCTTGCAACACCGAAAATCATCCTCGCATCACGGTAATTTCCGAGTGTTACATTTTCAGATACCATTTTTGAAACGGCAACCGGAAGACCTGCCATTGAAATGGCGTAAATAGGCGTATAAATTTCATATGCCGAACTGAAATAGCCCCTGCCGACTTCTCCGATAAGAGCGGTAAGCGGTATTTTATAGATAGCGCCGATAATTTTGACAAGCATAGTTGCCGCAACAAGCACGATTGCGCCGTTGAGCATTGACTGTCCTTTGATTTGCTTTTGCTGTTCCAAATAAACACTTCCCTTGATTTAATGATTAGTCTGTATTCACTTTTAATTGTATGTCGAATAAAACTCTGTTATTCTGCTTTTTCGTTTAAGTAATTCGTCAAAACGTGAATTATATTCATAAGGATATTTAAAATTAAAAATACGCTCAATATAAGGTCCGTCGGGTTGCTTAAGCTTAGTTACGGCACCGGCACCTACGGCAAGTACAGTGTGAATTTCTTCCATCATATATATGTTGTAAAGACATTCTTTACCGGGCAGGCACCAACCTACATTTTCGAGATTACCGACACATCTGCTCTGACGATACATATAATAAGGAAGATATCCTGCATGAAGAAGAGACAAATTTGCGTAATCAATCATCTGTGCAGCTGCCTCATCCTGAGCCAGCATAGTATTTTCTTTTGATACAAGCGTGCTTGATCGTTTAAGCGCAAGAGAGTGAACAGTAATATTTTCAGGACGATGTTTTATTGCAGTATCAACTGATAACTTAAATCCGTCAACCGTATCACCCGGTAAACCTGCAATAAGATCCATATTTATGCTGTTAAAGCCAATTTCTTTTGCAAGGTTAAAAGCGGATAAAGCTTGCTCGGCAGTGTGCTTACGACCAATTGTTTCAAGCACGGAATCATCAAACGTTTGCGGATTAATGCTGACTCTGTCAATACCGTTGATTTTTAACGCTGAAAGCTTATCAGCTGTTATTACGTCTGCCCTACCCGACTCAAAAGTGTATTCGCGACAAAACGAAAGATCAAAGCTGTTTTTTACGGCATCGGTCAGCATGATCGATTCGTCAGCGCTTAAAATACCGGGAGTACCACCGCCAAAATAAACACTTTCTAATCTGAGGGAATTATCAGCAGCTATCTTACCCGTGATCTCTAACTCTCTTTTTAAATTATCAAGATACGGAACGAAAAGTTTTTTGGCATTAGCGCTTGCGATTGAGTGAGAAACAAAAGAACAATAACTGCACCTGCTCGGACAAAACGGTATTGAAACATAAAGACTGAAAGAGTTTTGTTTATTTTCAGCAACGATCGGTCGCTGGATTTCAGAAACCTTTGCGGCAAGACTTGTTTTTTGCTCGCTGACAAGCAATTTCTCTGTGAAGTATTGTTTTGCTTTTACTTCTCCGAGCTGTTCGATAAGCTTGCTCATAAGCTTTGAAGGTCTGACACCTGTAAGAAGGCCCCATGCAGGCATATAGCCGGTAACAGAGTGTAAACATTTATAGACACAGAGAGCAATTCTGTATTCAGCCTCGTTGTCAGTATAGTCAGTCAACATATCTGAGAATAAATCTGTTTTGTCACCAATCTTTATTTCAGCTTTAAGCTCTGTTATAGCATTTCGGCGAATAAGTGATGTATAAAGACAGTCTTCGTCTGTTTCAAAATATTCATAAACAAGCTTTATTTCGCTGTTCGGAAAGAACATACGGCAAAGATTTTCAATTTCAAAATGAAATTTATGCCCTGAAATAAATACAATCATCAAAGCTTCCTCATATATCTGTTTTTAATTTTTTCTTCCCCTATTGTGGTCGAGCGGTTATGGCCCGGAAATACTCTTATACTCTCATTCAGTGTTGAGAGCATTTTTATCGAATCCATCATTTGATCAAAGCTGCCGCCAACAAAGTCTGTACGACCCACTGTTCTGCAAAAAAGAGTATCACCGCTGAACATAAAACCGTTATTGAAATCCACATAGCATACTGAGCCTTGCGAATGACCCGGTGTGTGTAAAACCTTTACGATAACACCCGGAATAATTTCAAGCTCTTCGTTACCGTCAAAAACAATATCAGCATATATCTCAGGCAAATAACCGTCATAATCACCAGCAAGATTAAGTCGCTTATCATTCAGGCATATTTCATCTGCACGGTGAACACAGATCTTACACCCCGGATATAACTCTTTAAGTTTATCGCAGCCATATATATGATCAAAATGGCCGTGTGTTAGAAGTATATAGTTAAGCTCATATCCGTTAAGAAGTTCATTTAATTCATCAGACGGCACACCGGGGTCTATAACAGCTGCTGTCATAGAATTATCGTCAGCAACAATATAACAGTTAGCTTGATAGTCACCGAGCGGTAAGCATTTTATATCCATTAGTTTTTCCTCCACGTATCGGTATCAAATATTATTGTAACAGGACCATCATTAACAAGTGAAACCTGCATATCCGCGCCGAAAATACCGTTTTTAACTTTACTAATTCCGTTATCTCTCAATAATTGAGAAAAGCTAATATATAGCTCATTGGCGATATCAGGTGCTGCTGATGCGGTAAAAGACGGTCTGTTACCTTTCTTACAATCAGCACATAGAGTAAACTGAGAAACAACAAGCGCTTCGCCACCGACATCATTGATTGAAAGGTTCATTTTACCGTTTTCATCCTCAAAAACGCGAAGCTTTGCAACCTTGGAAGCAAGTAACTCCGCAGTGGCAAGAGAATCCCCTTCAACAACACCGAGAAGTATCATATAGCCCTTACCTATTTTACCAACAGTTTTACCGTCAACACTTACATCAGCACACTTAACTCGCTGAATAACAGCTTTCATATTATCACTTTCTTTCTACTGTCAAAACGCCGTCAATTTTTTCAATCTTTGAAATAACACTCTTTAAATGCTCAATTCCGTCAACAAAAATCGTGCATGTAATAACAAATGTACCATCTTTAAGTGAGCGAGAGTTAATATTTGTAATAAGAACACGTATATTGCTGAGCATAACCGTAATATCAGCCAGTATACCGATTCGATCAATACCTTTTATGAGAAGATTTGCATTATACTCCTCTTTAACACCTTTATCCCAATACGCTTTGAGCCAACGGTAAGGTTCACTGCTATGCTCTATATCCTTGGGTACATTTGTGCAGTTGCGTGAATGTATTGAAACGCCGTGACCGCGTGTAATAAATCCGATAATATCATCGCCCGGCAGCGGATTGCAGCAATGGGCAAATTTAACAAGGCAGTTGTCAATTCCTTCTACCACAACACCTTCACTGCTCTTGATCCTCTTCTGAGGCATTTCAACAGGCGGCTTTACCTGTTTACTTGAAACAAGTTTAGAATAATCATCCTTAATTCTCGGCATTATTTTACTTAATAAAATACCGCCATAACCTATAGCTGCATAAAAATCTTCAATTGTTTTGCAACGCTGTCTTTCAGCAATTTTAAGAAGGAATTTTTCCATCTCCTCTTCCGGGAAACGAATAAGTGAACGTTTAAATTCACGCTCAATCTGAGCCTTACCCTCTTCTATGTTTTCTTCGCGACGTTCTTTTTTAAACCAGGAACGAATCTTACTGCGAGCTTCACTCGTTGTGACAATATTAAGCCAATCTCTGCTTGGACCTTTACCGGGTTGAGAAGCAGTAATAACATCGACGATTTCGCCTGTTTTAACTTTATAGTCAATGGAAACCATTCTTCCGTCAACTTTGGCACCGACCATCCTGTTACCTACAGCAGAGTGAATTGCATACGCAAAATCAATGACTGTTGCACCCATAGGTAAATTTATAACATCGCCCTTCGGAGTAAAAACATAAACATCATCGGGAACAAGGTCGCTCTTTATAGTGCTGACTATTTCATCGACACCGGCTGCTTCGTCCTGACTTTCGAGAAGTTGACGAACCCAAGCAAGTCTCTCATCAAATGACTTGCTTCCACCGGACATATTCAGTTTATATTTCCAGTGAGCGGCAATTCCGTATTCGGCAGTATGATGCATTTCCCAAGTTCTTATCTGCACCTCAAACGGTATCCCCTCTTTACTGATAACCGTAGTATGAAGGGATTGGTACATATTCGGCTTGGGCGTAGATATATAATCCTTAAATCTGCCGGGCAGAGGTGTAAACATATCGTGAATAACTCCGAGACAGTTATAACAGTCAATAACTGAATCAACAATTATTCTCACGGCATATATATCATAGATTTCATCAAAGGTCTTATTCTGCATATACATTTTTCTGTATATTCCGTGAACACTTTTTACTCTGCCGTCTACCTTTGCTTTAATACCTATTTCTGCGACTCTGTCAACGATTCTCTCTTTTACTTCCTGTAAAAATTCGTTTCTTGCCGTAAGCTGACTTGTAAGGTTTTCTTCGATTTCTTTATAGCCGACACTGTCAAGATAGCTTATAGCTAGATCTTCAAGCTCAACTTTGACCGGTCTTATACCGAGTCGGTGAGCAATCGGAGCATAGATCTCAAGAGTTTCTTTAGCAATATCACGCCTCTTTTGCTCTTTCATAAACTGAAGTGTACGCATATTATGAAGTCTGTCAGCAAGCTTGATAATGATTACTCGTATGTCATGCGACATTGCAATGAGCATTTTACGGATATTTTCAGCCTGCTGTTCCTCTTTGTTTGATAAGGAAACTTTACCGAGCTTAGTGACACCGTCAACAAGTGTAGCTATTTCTTCACTGAAGGATTTAGCAATATCTTCCTTAGAAACATCAGTATCCTCAACAACATCATGTAATAAAGCTGCAGCAAGAGAAGCGGAATCCATACCCATTTGAGCAAGTATGATAGCTACTGAAAGAGGATGTATTATATAGGGCTGACCGGATTTGCGCAATTGACCCTTATGTGCATTGTATGCAAGCTCATAAGCTCTGTCAATCAAATTTTTTTGCTCATCATTAAAATTATCTGCTATCGTATTGCACAAGTCAGTATACAACAGCTCAACTTCATCATAAGATCTTTTTTCACACATTAAGGTACACCCCCTATTGCTTTAAGGAAGAAAGCAAAGCTGACGAGTTAAGGTCAACTTTAACAGAAAAATCCGGTAATGTAATATAGCCGTTTTCATCACGTATCAAAACACCAAGTTCAAGCATTGCCTCAACAGATACCGCAACCTTACAAATCTGATTTACAGGCAACCCGAGTCTTAAACAAAGTACTTCAAAGTCATGTTTCCATACATCGACTGATTTTATGTATTTGAAAACATTAAGCATAAAATTACGATCAGGACAAGCGGCGGTTTTCTCTTGATCGGAAAGAATTTCACCGCGTTTTATTTTTTCGAACAGATCAAGTCCCGCAAATACTTCTTCATCATCACTGCCATGAGCACGTAACGCTTTTATATGAATACCCGGCTTTATTTCACCGAGATATTCATTGCGCTCAACAGTAACTGCAAGATCAATTATATCACCTTTTTTAAACGCAAATACATCGGGAGAAACACCGAAACGCATTGCAGAAACACGAGAATTATCTTTTGAGAGAATCAAACGTATATGCTTACCTTCACTGACAGCCTGAACAGCATCAATATGCATACCGTAAAGCCCGAAAACAGGAACAGGATTACCTGCACCAAAAGGTTCCAACGTTGAAAGAGCATCAAGTAATTCGTTATTGATAGCGACAGGATTAAGCTTGCAATCAATATTAAGTACTGGATGAGGAACAAAGCCTATCAAACGGGCATATTCATTAATTTTTTCTTTAAAAACAGATATTTTATTAGAATCAACACCAATTCCTGCAGCAAGAGTATGCCCTCCGAAATGTTCAAGAACATCTGCACAGTATTTAATTGCATCATAAAGCGAGAAACCTTCGAAGCTTCTGCCGGAACCGCGTGATATACCGCCGTCATTTGAAATAACAATAGCAGGCTTACCGAAAATCTCAACAAGCTTTGCAGCAACTATTCCTATAATTCCATGGGGCCAGCCCTCACCGTCAACAACTAAAACTCTGTTGTATCTGAGCGAAGTATCCTCTTTGAATTTCTGCTTTATTTCATCAAGAATTTCAAGCTCGGTTTTATGACGCTTAACATTTGCTGAATCAATTTCCGCAGCAATATCATCACAAATACTCTCATCATCACACAGCAGCAAATTAAGTGCCCTTGTCGGGCTGCCCATTCTGCCTGCAGCATTAATTCTCGGAACAAGTGTATAAGCAAGATTAGAGGCTGATATAATCTTTCCTGTCTGACCTGCAACATTACGTAATGAGATAATGCCGGGTCTGTCGGATGCATTGATCATTTCAACTCCCTTGCGAACAATATGCCTGTTTTCATCAATAAGCGGCATAACATCTCCAACTGTACCGAGTGCAATAATATCTGCATAATCTTCTAATATCGCTTCACTGTCCCCTTCAAGTGCAGAAATAAGTTTATAAACAACTCCAACACCCGCATATGCTTTAAATTCACCGGTATAATCATCGCGATACGGATCTACAACAGCTATACAATCGGGCAAGATATCACCTACGCGATGATGATCGGTAACAACAAGGTCAATACCTTTTTGCTTAGCATATTCAGCTTCTTCAATACAGCTTATTCCGCAATCAACAGTTATTATAAGTTTAACGTTCTGTTCAGCAAAATAATCTATGGCCTCTTTTTTTAATCCGTAACCTTCAGATCTGTCCGGTATCCTGCATATTATATCGGCACCCTGCTGTTCCAAATAAGAATAGAGTAAAGCTGATGCAGTAATACCGTCAGCATCATAGTCACCGCATATGGCGATTCTGTCAAATCTGTCAATTGCGTAATTAATTGCTTTTACAGCTTTATCCATATCGGGCAGATCCCACGGAGAAGAGAATGCGGCATCATCATAGAAAAAAGCACGTATTTTTTCGTCGGTATCAATACCGCGAGAAGAGGCAATGAGCGCAGCAATTGCAAAAAGAGTGTGCTTCTCCGCAAGACTTGCAGCAAGAGACTTGTTGACCTTATTTACAACCCATTTTTTACGGCTCACTGAGCTCACCTCCATAAAAGATTTAATAATTATATATTATAACACTATAACTATTTTATTGCAATAAAAAGCAAATAAAAAAGAAGCTGTAAAAACAAAAGATTTACAGCTTCCTTATACGGTTATCTGTTTTCTGAGCTATAGGTAATAATGACCCTATATCCGTTAAGTTACCGCTACCGAGAGAAAGCGGATAAACGCTACGGTGTGATAAAAAAGATTTTATGTCTGCCGCATCAGAATGGGTGTTTAAATTGCCGCAAAACGCTATCGTATCATAAGATATCTTTCCGCAGCAACCTCCGATAAAACCATAATCAAACCCATCAAGAATTACATCACCTTTACTTACGAGCAAAACATCAAAGCCGTAAGCTTTACAAGCTTTGTATATTGAAACATCATCGGTAATTAAAGAATTATCATCCACAACACATACGGAGCATTTTGCGTACCCTTGATTAACTTCAATTATTTCACGACCTGTTTTAAATGATTTATGAATATTTGACTTTCCGCATATAACTTTATTATCAATAATACAGGCATTTAAAGTTACATCATTCGGATAACCATCACTTAAAATAATGTTTTTATCAACAAGTGAAAAACCGAGCGATTTTAGCTTATGGGTTAATTTATTTTGTGACTTTTCAGCCAAAAACTCACCTTTACCAAGGTAGCCAAACAACATATCTGCATGATATTTTAATGCCGGCATAACTTCGGCACATCTATCGGTTGGTATGACATTGATGCCGCATTTTTCAAGTTCTTTGATATATTGAGGATATTGGCAGTTTGAAACAATATGTGTCACATTCTTTGAAGGTAAGTTAGGTTTAGCAATAGGTTCAAAATCAATCATTTATTTGCTGCCTCAAATGCTTCTCTGATGTTTCTTACACCAATTATTTCCGTGTCACCGGATATCTTAAGCGAAAGATTTTTAAGATTATGCTGAGGAATTATACAACGAGAGAAACCTAAACGAACAGCTTCACGCACACGTTGCTCACAGTTACTTACGCCTCTTACTTCGCCTGCAAGACCTATTTCACCAAAGGCAAGCGTATCATCAGATACAACAGCATCTTTAAGGCTTGATATCAGAGCCATTGCAACAGAAAGGTCGCTTGCAGGTTCATCAAGCTTAAGCCCTCCTACAACATTGATATAAGTATCAGTATTGCCAAAAAAGTAACCTGCGCGTTTTTCGAGCACCGCAAGAAGCATAGAGACACGATTATAATCAAAGCCTGTTGACATACGACGAGGATTTCCGAAACCCGTTGGTGTAACAAGAGCCTGAACTTCCGCCATGATCGGCCTGGAGCCTTCCATAACACAAGCAATACAAGAACCTGGAGTGTTTTTAGGCTTACCGGAAATCAACATTAATGATGGATTTTCAACCTCAACAAGACCATGCTCACACATTTCAAATACGCCAATTTCATTGGTTGAACCGTAGCGGTTTTTTACTGCACGCAGTATTCGATAAGAAAAATTTCTGTTACCTTCAAAATAAAGAACAGCATCAACAATATGTTCAAGTACTTTCGGCCCTGCAATATTTCCGTCTTTGTTGACGTGGCCTACAAGAATGACCGGTATACCGAGAGATTTGGCAGTACGCATAAATACTGAAGCAGATTCTCTGACTTGAGTTACACTGCCGGGAGAAGAATTTACTTCTGAATAATCCATTGTTTGTATGGAGTCAACAATTACGATATCCGGTTTATGAGTTCGGATATACTCGGTAATTGCTATTACATCAATTTCGCACATAACTGAAAGAGAGGGATTATTTACACCTAATCGCTCTGCACGCATTTTGATCTGATGAGCGGATTCTTCACCGGAAATATACAGAATGTTTAATGCTTTGTCAAGATACTGACAAATCTGCAGAAGAATGGTAGATTTACCAATACCAGGGTCACCGCTTAAAAGGATAAGGGAACCCTTAACAATTCCGCCGCCGAGAACTCTGTCGAGCTCTCTGAGTCCCGTTTTATATCTGACACCGATGTCATTAACGATTTTATCAAGTGTAAGTGAAACAGCAGGTTTAATGGTTGAGGAGCTGCGCGAAGAAGAATGCTGCACTATCGCCTCTTCGTTCATTGTGTTCCACTCACCGCAGCCCGGGCAACAACCGTACCACTTTGCAGACTCGTAGCCGCATGACGAACAAATATACAGTGATTTTGCTTTAGCCATCTCTTTCCTCCAGATAATTTTGAATTCCGCACATTATTGAAAACGCAATCTGTTTTTGGTAATTCTCAGATTTTAATTTTTCTGCTTCATATTTATTTGACATAAAACCACATTCCACCATTACTGCTGGCAATTTACAATTATACAATAAGTATATATTAGTACCTACTGACTTTACGGTTCGAGTGTTTTCAGGTTGAATGTGCTTTACAACCATATTTTGAATTGACTCAGCAAGAATCGGACTCAGCTCAGAATTAGGTGAATAAAAAACTTGTGTACCGTTATACTTCGATGAAGTGTAATGATTTTGATGAATACTTACTAAAATCGCGTTGTTGTTAGCCTGCGTTATTTCAAGACGTTTTTTTATATCAGATATCTTACGCTGTCGAATAGTGGATAATGATGTATCACCAAGCTGGTTGTCATCGCACCTTGTCATAACTGTGTCATACCCTACAGATGACAGCATAGACTCAAGTATTTTTGCAACCGATAGATTAATATCTTTTTCAAGAGTTCCGTCTTCAGAGGTTGTTCCCCCGTCTTCTCCGCCATGACCTGCGTCGATAATAATACAAAAACCAGCTCCCTCTGCCGCAGCAGAAGCTAAATTGATTTTATTATCAAAATAAAGACAAGTAATTAACAAAGTAAAAACAACAAAAAGCAACGCAAGAAACGAAAATATAAATCGATTCATCACCCGACACCTCCGATGAAGTTTATGCCGGATGATAAAATTTTATATCAATACCAAAAAGTGGAATATTTACCTTTACTCATAAATACCGCTGCTTTGTTTAAAACAATAAACATCAGATTACCCAGCCAAAATCCAAGTGTATTCATCATCATATCGTCAAATTCGCAGTATCCGTTTTGAAAAATAAACTGAGAAAGCTCGAGTAAGGTAAAAGCAATTATCGGAAAAAGCAAATTAACAACAGTTCGGACAGATTTTCTTTTAGCACGAACAGATCTGCTTACAATAAACCCAAGTGGAGTAAAGTAGAAAAGATTGCCGAAAAACATCATAAATACTTCATAGGGTATGGTATTGAAATCATATAAATATTCTCTGATAGTGACAAAAGGCTGAAATCTAAAGGGATAGGATCCGGTTTTAAGACGTATAAGAATAAATGAATATACCAGCAAAAAGACATAAAAAACCAAAAATGCTGTTGATGCAGTTTTGAAAAAGAAGGTGTATTCAGATTCGTTTGTTTCTTTTGACACAAGCCTTTTTAGTGCAAAAAACAATGATGCGGTAATCCATATTGTACCAAGCATAAGTAACTTATCAAAGTAAAAAAAATCTATCCAATCAAATACGAATCCTGCCTCAATCTGTAAAATTGTTTCTTTTATCAGTGCAAAAACAAGCCAAAACAACATCAAAATCAGTAATGAATTGCCGATAATGCGTACTGAAAAACGGAAAATTACCGCACAAAAGCAAATTAAAACCGTACCTGTAAAGCATATCAATAACGGCAAAAAAATGCTGCCTGTCATATTAAAAACAGGAATACTCAGCAATATGAAGGCTGCACCGCAAACAACAGACTGAAGCCAAACAGATATATATTTTTTTATATTCATAATTTGTTACTTTCTGCTGTCAATAAAGCTTTGCAAAATCTCAACTGCGGCTGCAGCATCAACAAAATTCTTATGATCTTTTTCACGTTTGCCGATTGACTGAAGATGTCTGTGAGCAATAACACTTGTAAGCCTTTCATCCCAAAGCACCGTCTCAATCTTGCAAATTTCGTTAAGTTGATTCGCAAACTCAGTGCAAGCCTGTGCACGGAATCCGAGTGAACCATCCATATTTTTAGGTAATCCGACTACGATAAGTTCAGGCTTTTTATCATTAATAATATGAACTAACTTATCAATTAGTTTAGGAACATAGCTCTCTTTAATTGTACATATGGGCGAAGCAAGAATTTCATTTTTATCACACACTGCAACTCCTGTTCTTACATCGCCGTAATCAACACCTAATATAATCATAATTAAACCTCGGCCGACGGTGACATATAGATCATGCCAACCATCGGCCGATTAAGTCCTTTCAATAAATATATTACTCCATTAAGTCAGGTACGTCCGGTATAAATTCTTCAAAAGTACCCGGCAGATCCATATTGTTGCCTGTTGTTGCTTCGGTTACCGGATCGGTTTGTGCATTTTCATTTTCATTCGGTTCGGTTGCAGCAGGCTTATGTCCGCCTGAACATGATGTGCAAGTAAGCGGCATATTTTTAAGAGAATACCAGCCTGTACCGGTCGAATAACAATTACTTCCGGCAATAAGACCTGTTACACGACAATATTTCTTTTCGCTGACAATACTTGATTTAGGGAACTCTTTATCAGGCAAATCTTCATGTATCTCATCCATAACTTTTTTGAAAATCTTGCCCGAAGGGTTGCCGCTTACGTTTGAAACTGTTTTATTCAGATCATAGCCGTACCAAACAGCTGCGACATAATACGGTGTACCGCCGACAAACCAGCGGTCATAATCGTCACTTGTTGTACCTGTTTTTGCCATTGTCTGAAAACCGCTTACCTTATAAGGTTTACCTGTGCCGACACTGTCGGTTGTTACTGATTGAAGAAGCTCACACATAATATCAGCAGTATCTTCGCCAATAATCTGCTTACCTTCGGCAGAAGCATTATCAAAATAAACCACAGAACCGTCACTGTTGGTTACTTTATAATAACAGTATGGCTCATAATACTTGCCGCCGTTACCAAATGCGGCATATGCAGCTGCCATCTCAAGCGTTGTAATACCGTATCTCATTGCACCGGTAGCAAGAGGTGCAGGTGCAACATCATATTTTTCAACGGTTGTTGAAATGTTGAATGAATTTACAAGATATCCGTATGATTTTTTAAGACCGAGATTATTGTAAACGATTCTTGCAGGAACGGTATTGAGCGAACGTGCCAGTGCATTCTGAACGGTAACATAAGCGCCTGTACCTTTGTCGCCTGTATAATTCTTGGGCCAAAGAGTACCGTTATAAGCGAAAGCCTTGTCCTGTATACGTGTTGACCAGGTAACAAGCTTTTCCTCAATAGCGGGTGCATATGTGCTGAGCGGTTTTATTGATGAACCGGGCTGTCGCGGAGAATCTGCCGCACGATTAAGACAACGATTACCGGATTTTTCACCGGCTTCACCGCAGATCGCTATAACTCTGCCCGAATAATCCATAATAGTCATCGCAGACTGTGACTGTACGTCCTTTCTTGATTCATCAGGAAATGTTTTTCTGTTAGTATAAACATCATCGAGCGCTTCTTGTGCAGCAACATCAAGAGCAGCGTATATCTGAAGACCGCCGTAATAAATCTTCTGAGTAGCCTGACGCTCAGACATATCGTATTCTGTCATAAACTCATCAACAAGTGTGTCAACAATGAAGTCAACATAAAAGCTCCAAAGCTCGTTTTGTGTTGTTTCCTCTTCGATTTCCTCTTCGTCAGGAACATAATCAGGACTGTTCGTGAACACCATCTTGTAAGCAACAGCTTCATCATACTCTACCTGAGTAATGTAACCTTCATCAAGCATTGCCTGGAGACAGTCTTCAACCTGACGTTTACGGTTTTTTTCGGGATTAACAAGAGGATTATAAGTATACGGTGCCTTTGTAATCGATGCAATACATGCAGCTTCTGCAATATTGATTTCAGAAACATCTTTGCCAAAATACTTCTCACAAGCTGTTTTTACACCATAGCAGCCACTGCCGAGATACAAAGTATTAAGATATGCTTCAAGAATCTCATCCTTGTCAAAATTCTTTTCGAGATTCAATGCATTGCATATTTCGTGAAACTTTCTTACAAAGTTAGCTTCTCTTTCACCTGTTATATTTTTTACGAGCTGCTGAGTTATTGACGAACCACCGGTAGAAAGCTTATCTTTTACAAAAACTGCAACAAAACGAATCCAGTCGACACCTTTATGGTTAGGGAATCTGGCATCTTCAAGAGCAATAAAAGCATTTTGCAGATGCTTGGGTATTTCATCAAGACCGACATATATTCGGTTTTCATCACCGTGCAGCCGCTGAAGCTCAAAAACCTGACCGTTTTTGTCATAGGCGTAAATTATTGAGGTCTGACTCTGATTAGCCTGATATTCATTAAGATCAATTGCGATATCACCGTTAGTAAAGGATATCATATATCCTAAGATATAGCCGACAATAATAAAACCGGTCAAGGCAATCACAGCCAAAACAGAAATGACTACTGTTTTAGGCTTGACATTATTAAATAATGCTGCAGCTAAACTGCCTCCCTTTTTTGAGTTTTTGCTTTTTTTGTCCATTGCTTACACCTCGGTTATGTTGTCTCAATTACATAATAATCTTTTTTTACACAATGTATTATAACATATTTTTGGAAAAAATAAAGGCTTTTTTATATTTTAATGAATATGTAATAATTATTTAGACAATAATTTAATTGAAAGGACGAGATGGATATGAGAAAAATCATTCTGTATCTTTCAGCAATAATAACCATGTTAATTCTTGCAAGCTGTACAATAGAAAAATCAGACTTAAATATCAGCACAAGCACAATTGGAAATAAAATATATATTGTTAAAGAATATGACGGCAAAGTTGCAATATTTCAAAAAGGGGTCGAGCATCCAATCCAAACACTTGAATGTTTAATAAAAGACCTGCCGCCGGATGCTGTTGAAGCACTGGCGACAGGTATAGTAGTATATGATATAGATGAGCTGCAGAAAATTATTGAGGCATACGATTAATTCTGGCGGTAATCCTTAAGGAAGTCACCAAGATCACGCATAGCCTTAGCAATCTGTTCAGGCTCCGGAAGCATAACGATTCGGAAATGATCAGGCTCTTTCCAACTGAAGCCTCTGCCTGGAATGATCATAACGTTTTTGCTGTGAAGATAATCCATTGCAAACTGCTGATCATCTGTAATATTGAATTTTTTGACATCTATCTTCGGGAAGAGGTAGAAAGCCGCACTGTTCTTGACAAAAGAAATTCCGTCAATTTTAGCAAGCTCACGGCAAGTAGCTTCACGCTGCTCATACAGTCTGCCGCCCGGAACTATCATTGCCTTAGTGCTTTCAGGATCATTGAGAGCTGCAGGAATTACAAGCTGCATAAGTGCGTTTGCACAAAGACGCATAGCAGAAAGCTGAACAAGACCTGCAATAAAATCCTTTGCATTATTTTTAGCACCGCTGACAACCATCCAACCGCAGCGGAAACCGCAAACAATATGTGATTTTGAAAGACCGTTCATCGTACATACAAGAAGATCGGGTGCGAGTGTTGCGGTTGAAATATGCTCAAGATCATCCATAACAAGTCTGTCATAAATCTCGTCAGAGAAAATTACAAGTTCGTGCTCGCGTGCAATCTGAACAAGCTCCTCAAGAACCTCCTTCGGATAAAGTGCACCTGTGGGGTTATTGGGATTAATAATTACAAGAGCTTTGGTTTTAGGCGTGATTTTAGATTTTATATCGTTGATATCCGGATACCAGTCAGCCTGTTCATCACAAATATAATGAACCGGTTTTGCGCCTGCTATCCAGACAGAATTTGTCCAAAGTGAATAATCAGGAGCAGGAACAAGAATTTCATCACCGTAATTAAGAAGTGCCGTAAGTGCCATTGTAACAAGCTCACTTACACCGTTACCGATAAAAACATCATCAGGTGTGATACCTTCGATTCCTTTACCCTTATGATAATCACAAATAGCTTCTCGAGCATCGGGCATACCCTTGAGGTCGCAATAAGCTACAGCCTTGTCCGCATTGTTGATGAGAGCATTACGTACACTATCAGGCATTTTGAAATCAAAAGTAGCCGGATTACCTGTATTAAGTCGAAGAACATCAATGCCTTCTTTGCGCATTCTCATAGCTTCAACGAAAACAGGACCTCGTATATCGGAGTGAACATTCTGGAGTTTATCGGATCTTAAAATTTCACGCATGGTACTATCCCCTTTCATTTTGAAATAATTATAAAACGATATTAATTTACTTGTCAATAAACAGAATGAAAAATTTTTAAATTTATTAAAAAGTAAAAGATTGACAAGGAAAACTGCTATGATATAATTATAAAGATAATCTAAAGGAAGTGTTATGCTATGAACAAAAAAGAAAGAATAGTAATAAAGGTCGGCACATCAACCCTTACATATTCAACAGGTAAGGCAAATATCCGCAGAATGCAGACTTTAGTACGTACATTAGCTGACTTGCACAACAGCGGATGTGAAATTGTGCTTGTTACATCCGGTGCTATCGGTGTAGGTGTAGGTAAATTAGGGCTGAAAAGCAGACCGGAAACAACACCCGAAAGACAGGCAGCAGCCTGTATCGGTCAGTGTGAGCTTATGTTTATGTACGATAAATTCTTCGGCGAACTCGGTTGCACAGTCGGTCAGCTTCTTATTACCAAAAGTGATATTGAAAACGATGAACGCCGCATAAATCTGGTCAATGCATTTGAACATATTTTCAAGTACGGTGCCATCCCGATAATTAATGAAAATGACTCAGTTGCTGTTGATGAAATCGTTTACGGTGATAACGACAATCTTTCAGCTCAGGTTGCAAAGCTTATTAAAGCGGACAAACTGATAATTCTTACCGATACTGACGGACTGTTTGACAAGAATCCTATGGAATACGAAGATGCTCAGCTCATACCCGTAATAAAGAAAATAGACAGTGAAATAGAAGCGCTCGCCGGCGGCAGCGGCACCAACAGAGGCACCGGAGGAATGATAACAAAAATCCACGCCGCCAAGGAAGCTACAGCCGCACATATCGATACCTATATTATTAATGGCGAAAATCCCGATGATATTTACCGACTTATAGACGGACATAAGGTCGGTACACATTTTGTTAAAGCGGAGGCATAACACAATGGAGTATATTATTGAATTAGGAAAAAATGCAAAAGTTGCTCAAACTTCACTTTCTGATGCTTCAACTGCTCTTAAAAACAAAGCGTTGACTGCAATATCTGATGCACTTGTCAGCAGAAAAGATGAAATTATTAAAGCCAATTCACTTGACCTTGAAAACGGCAAAGCCAATGGTATGTCCGATTCTTTGCTTGACAGACTTGCATTAAGCGAAACGAGAATTAAAGATATCGCTGACAGTGTGCTTGAAATAGTTGCACTTCCCGACCCTGTCGGTGTTATCAAAAGCGGCTCTACAAGACCAAACGGTCTTAATATCGAAAAAGTTGCCGTTCCTATGGGTACGATTGCCGTTATTTACGAAGCTCGTCCGAATGTCACAATTGATGCAGCTGCTCTTTGTCTGAAATCAGGCAACGCAGTAATTCTCAGAGGCGGCAAGGAAGCAATAAACTCCAATATTGCCGCTGCAAACATTATGCGTAACGCTATAGAATCTGTTGGTCTTAACAAGAATTGTATACAGCTCGTTGAGGATACTTCCCGCGAGACAGCAAATGCATTGATGAAACTCAACGGCTATATTGATGTGCTTATCCCTCGCGGGGGTGCAGGTCTTATTAATTCCGTTGTTCAGAACGCCACAGTGCCTGTTATTGAAACCGGTGTCGGCAATTGCCACATCTATGTTGATAAAACTGCTGATATTGATATGGCAGCCGATATTATTTTCAACGCTAAAACATCAAGACCTTCTGTTTGCAACGCCGCAGAAAGTCTTGTAATACATAAAGATATTGCTGATAAAGCACTGCCGGCAATCAAAGCAAAGCTTGATGAAAAGAACGTTGTGCTTTGCGGCGACGAATATGCTAGAAAAATAATTGATATTTCACTTGCCACTGAAGAAGACTGGGGAAAAGAATATCTCGACTACAAGATGTCTGTTAAAACAGTTGAAAGTGTTGAAGAAGCAATAACACACATCAACACATACTCTACAGGTCACAGCGAAGCTATTATTACTTCCGATTATACCTCCGCACAAAAATTTACAAAGCTTGTAAATTCTTCGGCTGTGTATGTCAATGCAAGCACAAGGTTTACCGACGGAGGCCAATTCGGATTCGGTGCGGAAATCGGAATTTCAACACAAAAGCTACATGCCAGAGGACCGATAGGTTTACCCGAGCTTACAACAACAAAGTTTGTTATCAGAGGCAACGGGCAAATACGATAAATATGCGGTGAGTTTATGAGACTATTTCATGTCAGCGAAGAATCTGATATTGAGATTTTTATACCAAGAATACCTGACAGAGATGATTTGGATAAATCAGTGGGATTAGTATGGGCTATTGATGAAAAGAGACTACCGAATTTTCTTACACCAAGAAACTGTCCACGGGTAACATATCATAAAAACAGCTACACTACTGAGGAAGATTCGCAAAAATTCTTTTCTTCACCTTCGGTTAATCATGCTGTTGTAATTGAAAATAATTGGTATGAAATAATGAAGAAAACAAAGCTGTATATCTATGAATTTGACTGCTCAAACTTCAAGTTACAAGATAAAACTGCAGGTTATTATGTTTCGACGGTCATTCAAAAACCTATTGCCAAATACGTTATTGAAGATTTATTCGGAGAACTTATAAATAGAAATATTGAAATAAGAATAACTGATAATTTACATTCAATTGCCAATGACGTGAAAAGCTCTTCGCTAAATTGGTCTTTATGCCGTATGGCTTATGCCAAAAATAAAATTCAAGAGGTTAATTAAATGTTAGAACTGCTAAAAAAACAGGTATGTGAAGCGAATTTGATGCTTCCTAAATACGGTCTTGTAACATTTACATGGGGTAACGTATCTGCAATCGACAGAGCAACCGGTTATGTTGTAATCAAGCCCTCAGGTGTCGAATATGACAAGCTTACCCCCGACAAGATGGTTGTTGTTGATCTTGACGGCAACATTATTGAGGGTGCCCTTAATCCGTCAAGCGATACGCCGACACATTTATATCTCTATCGCAACTTCAAAGATGCGGGGGGCATCATACATACCCACTCAACTTATGCAACTGCTTTTGCTCAGGCGAGAATGCCTATAGAAGCTTACGGTACAACCCATGCCGACTATTTCTATGGCTCTATTCCCTGCACACGTGAGCTTACTGCCGCCGAAACACAACGTGATTACGAGCTTAATACGGGCAAGGTAATTGTTGAGGCATTTAAACTCCTTGATCCTGTCGCAATCCCCGGAGTAGTTGTTGCAAATCACGGTCCGTTTGCTTGGGGTAAAGATGCTGCTGAAGCTGTACACAATGCAGTTGTTATGGAAGAAGTTGCAAAAATGGCAATTAGTATGAAAACGATAAATCCCGAATCAAAGCCTATCAACAGATATACACTTGATAAACATTATAACCGTAAGCATGGTGCCAATGCCTATTACGGTCAGAAATAAGGAGATTTTATTATGAGTAATGTTTGGTTTATAACAGGAAGTCAACATCTTTACGGTGATGATGCACTCAGACAAGTTGCCGAAGATTCCAAAATTATCGCAGATTATCTCAACGACAGGATCGGTGCAGAAGTTATCTGTACGCCTGTTGTCACTACTGCACCGGAAATAACTAAAGTAATGCGTGATGCAAATGCTGATGAAGAATGTATAGGTATAATAACTTGGATGCATACTTTCTCTCCGTCCAAAATGTGGATTGATGGGCTTAAAACAATTGATAAACCTATTCTTCATTTCAGCACTCAGTTTAATGAAGCTCTCCCCTACGAGACTATTGATATGGACTTTATGAATCTCAATCAGTCTGCTCACGGTGACAGAGAGCACAGCCACATCTATGCTCTTATGCGTAAAAGTCGCAAAGAGGTTGTTGGTCACTGGCAAGATGAAGATGCAATTAATGAAATCAGAATCTGGGTAAATGCTGCAAAAGCATTTGCTGAAGGCAGCAAATTAAAAGTCTGCAGATTCGGAGATAATATGCGAGATGTTGCGGTAACCGAAGGTAATAAAGTAACAACACAGGCTAAGCTTGGTTGGAGTGTCGATTATTACGGTATCGGTGATCTCGTTGAAGAAATCAATGCTGTTTCTGACGATGAAGCTGATAAACTTGTCGAAAACTATAAAATTGAATACAAAGTTGTTACCGATGATTTTGAAGCAATCAAAGAACAGGCAAAATATGAAATTGCTCTTGAAAGATTTTTAAATAAGACGGGCTGTACTGCTTTTACCACTAACTTCCAAGACCTTCACGGTATGAAGCAGCTTCCCGGCTTAAGTGCACAGCGTATGATGGCAAAAGGCTACGGATTCGGTGCTGAGGGTGATTGGAAAACAGCAGCACTTACCAGAGCTCTCAAAACAATGGCAGACAACGATTCCACTGCCTTTATGGAGGATTACACTTACAACCTCACTAAAAGTAATGAGTCAATACTCGGTGCTCATATGCTTGAGGTTTGCCCGACAATTGCCGATGGAGAAATCAAACTTGATGTACAACCGCTTGGCATCGGCGACAGAGAGCCTCCTGCAAGACTTATATTCAACGCTAAACCGGGTAAAGCAATTGCCGTTTCGCTTGTAGATATAGGTAATCGCCTCAGACTTATATGTGCTGAGGTTGAATGTATCAAGCCCGAAAAAGAAATGCCCAATCTTCCTGTAGCCAGTGCAATGTGGAAGCCGTTTCCAAATTTTAAAAGCGGTGTCAAGGCCTGGTTGCTCGCAGGCGGCGCACATCACTCAGTACTAAGCTACTCACTGACAAAAGAACATATTATAGACTTTGCACGTATGGCCGGTATTGAATGTGTAGTTATTGATGATACTACAAATGTCAATGATTTTGAATTCAAATTAATGGTCGGCGATGCTGTTTGGCATTAAATACGACAAAAATTTTACATATTTTGTTTTTACTATTGCCATAAACAACAAAGTATGGTATAATTCAAAATAATAATGCAAAATAGGAGGTTTACAGATGTCAGCTGAACCTGCAAACAACACAACTGCAACTGAAGCACAAAAGTCGTTAAACAGGCGCTATGTAGGCACAAAAGAAACTTTTGCCTACATACTTGATGACATTGCTCAAAGCTTTAACATCGGTAAGTATGATGATGTTTTTAAAATGAACATCCTCAAGATTGATCTTGTTTTACAGTCAATCACTAACAGCGTTATCGGTGTTTGGGATATCATCAACGATCTTTTGCTCGCTGCTATTGTCGACAAAACGCGTACCCGTTGGGGCAAATTTAAACCTTGGCTTGTTATTTACGCAATACCCGGCGTATTCTTAACAGTCGTCTACTGGGCTTTACCTATGTTTTTCGGCACACAGGGTGTCGGCTCAAACATGTCGCGATTTGCGATTTATCTTGTTTTACAGATTTTCTCTAACCTTGCAACTTCTCTTATTGCAATCGTGCGTCAGGGTATGACTGCAACAATTACACCTAATATTGTTGACCGAACCCGACTCATCACAATGGCAAACCTTCTTTCAGGCTTTATCGAGAAAGCACCTGAAATTCTTATGGGTCTTCTTATCGACCTTTATATTAACAGCGATAAAAACCAAGCACTTGAGATTGCAAACAACATTGCATGGCAGAACGGCTACAACAGAATGTTTGTACTCGGCGGTGTTATTACTGCTGTTGTATCAGGTTTGTTTGCTCTGTTCTATGCATTTGTTGCTAAAGAAAGAGTTATGCAGACTGTTGAGCGTCCGAGTATTTTCGGCGGTATCAAATCTGTCATTACAAACAAGCCGCTTCTTCTTATCACACTTTCTGAGTTCCTTGGTGCATTCAGCCTTAACTCAGGTACAAACCTTTACTACATCAATGTTCTTAATTTCGCATCAATGTCAACAGTTGTCGGTATCCCCGGTGCTGTTGTATCTCCCCTCTCCTATTCTTATGTCCCGTGGGCACGTAAGAAGTTTTCAACAAAAGCACTTTGGATCGCAGGCTCACACGTTGACAGCGTCCTTATGCTCGGTGTTTATGCAGCGGGTGAGTTGATCAACGTCAAGGGCAAGAAGGGTTACGAAAATCTTGCAGTTATGATTCCCGCATTTATGCTGCGTGAAACTATCTGGATGTTCTTCTGGGGTATCCGTAAGGTTATTCCCGAGGAAATGAGAAACGAAGCTATCGACTACGGTGAGTGGAAGAATGGCTTCAGAACCGAAGGTATGACCGGTGTTGCAAAGGGTCTTGTTACCAAGATGGTCGGTACCGCTAAGGGTGCTATCCAGCCTCTGCTCTTCAAGCAGTTTGGTTATGATCCCAACGCTACAGTCGGTAATCAGACCCAGAGAGCACGTCACGCACTTTTCTGGATGTGTACTCTCCTTCCTGTTGTTACAGGTATTCTCAGCGTTATTCCTCAGCTCTTCTACGACCTTCAGGGCGAAAAGAAAGACAGAATGTACCGCGAGCTTTACGAACGCCGTAAACTCATGCAGGAAACTGTTGATAATGCAAACGAAAACATTTCTAACAACTGATATTGATTATGTAAAACCGTCGATTTATCGGCGGTTTTATTTTTTTTTAGATTTATTTTAAAATTTTTAAAAAAAGCATTGACAATTAAAAAAATTACTGCAAAAATAACAGCGAATAAACATATGAATGAGGTGATCAATACGAAGGAAGTAAAAAAATTACTGACAAACAAGCCTATCCCACCTGATCTTGAAATGTGTGCCAACAAATTACTGTGCGGTGCAACACCGCTTATGGCAGTTGTAGGCGACCTCAAGCTTGACGGTAAGTACGGTGAATCATTACTGCTGGTATGTGCTGACAGATTGATTGCTGTCGATTCCCTTCACAATAATGGCGGAATTATGCTGCTGTTTGAGGATATTGAAAAAGCCGAAGTCAAAAGACTTTACGGCAATGCGGTATTTCGCGTCAAAACTAAGGAAGACAAAACCGTTGATATTATAAGATTCACTTATTCAGCTACTGACCTTTGCGATGCTGTTGCTGATTTTATCAAGCACATCAAAGACGGTGATGATGTAGAAGAACAACTTGATATTGTAAGAAATACCTATGATAATCTTCGTTGCTTTTGCCCTAAATGCGGTCGAAAGCTGGCATCTCCTAATGCCGACTGTCTTAACTGTAAAGGTAAGAGTAAAATTGTAAACATCTTATACGGTTATGTTAAACCGCATATAAAAATGCTTATCATCAGTATTATACTTTCTGTTATTACTACGGCAATGGCATTAGTACCGCCGTATATAACAAAAATGATGGTTGATGATATTATTCCACAAAAGAATATGCAGTTTTTGGTATATACAATTGTCGCCTTGCTTGGTGTTTATTTGCTCCAATACAGCCTCGGTGCTCTGCGAGCATATCTGTTAAGACTTGCCGGTGATAAAATTATTGCAGACTTAAAAAAAGACATTTACGCCAAAGCACAGTTTTTACCAATGAAGTTTTATGATAAAACTTCTACCGGTTCAATTATTAACCGAATAAACAGCGATACCACTCAGCTTCAGAATTTTATGCTCAGAATTACTCAGGAAGCAGTTGTGCAGCTGTTTATGATGATCGGTATTATAGTCATCATGGTTATAATGAACTGGAAGCTTGCTCTGTTTTCATTGATTCCCGTACCGATTGTTGCAATACTCAGCAGATTCTTCGGACGAAAGCTTGGTCCCATGTACCGAAGGTTGTGGAGAAGAATGAGTTCAATTTCCACTATACTTTCTGACACTATTCCCAGTATCAAGGTTATTAAGTCATTTACCAATGAAAATAATGCCATTAATAAATTTAACAGGTATGTTGATGACTGGATGCGAGAGGATAAAACGACCGCAAAAATTTCGAGCATTTTCCCGAATGCAATCACCTTCTTTGTAACCTGCGGTTCACTTGTCATATGGTTTGTCGGTGGCAGTTATGTAATTAATGACAGCACTGATCTTACTCTCGGTGTACTTGTATCGTTTATTTCATACGCCAGTATGTTTTACACTCCCGTAAACTTTTTTGCAAGCCTCAGCGACAGTTATCAGAACGCACTGGCTTCAACAGAAAAAATTCTCGATATTATTAATGCTGAGCCTGAACACAACTTTGGTGAGGGTAATTCGCCCAAGTTTTTTGAAGGTAAAATTGAATTCAAAAACGTAAATTTCTCATTTGACCGTTCAAAGAAAATTCTCAACGATGTAAGTTTTGTTATTCAACCCGGTGAAACAGTCGGTATTGTCGGTACGACCGGCTCGGGTAAGTCAACAATTATCAATCTTCTTATGAGATTCTATGATGATTATGAAGGCGAAATTTTTGTTGATGATATAAATATAAAAGATATTGATATGGATTTCTTCCGTTCAAAAATCGGCTTTGTTCAACAGGAGCCTTTAATGTTCCGCGACACAATATTTAATAATATAGCTTATTCGCTGCCGGGTGCTCACGTTGACCAGGTAATTAATGCAGCCGATATTGCCAACGCTCACACCTTCATCTCTCGCCTTCCGGATGCTTATGACACTACACTCGGCGAACGTGGCGTAGGTCTTTCGGGCGGTGAAAAGCAAAGACTTTCAATTGCCAGAGCTGTTCTTAAAAACCCGAATCTTATGATTTTTGATGAAGCAACTTCAGCCGTTGACTCTGAGACTGAGAAGCTGATTCAGGATGCAATTGACAGAGTTATCCGCGGCAGAACAACGTTTATGATAGCTCACAGACTTTCTACTCTGCGCAAAGCCAACAGAATACTTGTTGTCGATAAAGGCAGAATTATTGAAAATGGTTCACACGATGAACTTATGGCTCTTAAAGGAAAATACTACAAATTGATTCAGATTCAATCTATGTCCGAAAAGGTTGCCGCAGATAAGCAGGCTGAAAATTTTGAGTAAGGAGGTGCGACACAATGTCCAGAAATTTTGTTGATGAACACGCAATAAAGTTAACCGTCAACGATAAGATATATGTTGACGTTGAGCTTTATACCGGAGAAAAATTCACTATACTTGAGCCGCATCGCCTCTTCCCTGTCAGCGGTCTGATGAAGTACATATCTCTTCTCGATGAAGACGGCAACGAGCAAATGATAATAAGGGATATCGAAAGGCTTATGCCTGAATCAAAAGAAGCTTTGCTTAGCTGTCTTAATGAAAGATATATGATTCCCAAAATCACTCGACTTATAAAGCGTACCGAAAAATTTGAAATATGGATGTGGACAGTTGATACCGACAGAGGCGAATTCACCTTTGAGATTATCAACAGCTATCAAAGTATCAAGATTTTATATGACGGACGTATACTTATTAAAGACGGTAATGATAACCGATATGAGATACCCGATCTTTACGCTCTTGATAAACGCAGCATTAAATTAATACTTCCCGATGTCTAATACAATTTAAGGAGATTTACAATGAAATTAATAATTGCAATAGTAAATAATGATGACAGTGCAGTTGTATCTTCAGCACTTACAAACGAGAATTTTATAGTAACGAAGCTTTCTACAACAGGCGGATTTTTGATGGTTGGCAACACGACATTTCTTATCGGTGCTGAAGACAACGACATTCCCAGAGTAAAAGAAATAATTAAAAAATACTCTCAAACACGTACAGCAACAAATCCTTCAACCGCTTCCTTCGGTGCAGGACTCAGTAATAATTCCCTTCCAACCGAAGTAAAAGTTGGAGGCGCAACGGTATTTGTGCTTGATGTAAACAGCATGGAAAAATATTAACCCTTATAAAAATCAGCCTATCATTTTTGTAAGGCTGATTTTTATTTAAATATAAATATTTATTTGTTGCATTTGTAAGCAAAATATGTTAAAATTCTGTATTAAGAAAGGATGGTACAAACCTATGAAAAAACGTTTTATTGCATTACTTCTTTCTGTTGTTCTTATTTTCTCGGCAACAACAGTACCCGCACTTGCAGCAGATGAGTTTACTGCATCTGAAATCACACTCAATACTATCGGCGAAAAAGCTATCCAGGGTCTTGTCGGAATAATTTCCGCTCTTATCAAGGCTCCATATTCCTGGGTATCTGAAGACAAATATTTTGAGCAGACTGAGCTTTACGATACATCAACTGAATTTATTGATGAAGCTAATGGCGAAGCTTGGTATGTCGGCTATGCAAGTGATACACTTCAAACCGGTAACGAGCTCGAATGCTATGTCGGCGGCAGCCTTTCAGTAAGCAAAAAGCTTGCTACCGAAGTTTGGGATGACCAGCGCGTACGTACAATGGCAATATCCGACGGCAGAGGTATTACGGTCTTTGTTTCTCTCGATGCGTTCGGTCTTGCAAGCTCTGAGGTTTACAAGATCAGAGATATGCTTGCTGATTACTCAAAAGAAAAGAATATCACAAGTATCAATATTTCCTGCCTTCACCAGCACAGCTGTGTAGATACTCTCGGTCTTAATGGCGATATCGTTGCTGCACTTTTCCTCAGCCCGATCAGAAATATTCTCGGCATTAAAAATCCCAGCGGTCTTAACGATGAGTTTATGGCAAACCTTTATAATAAGGTTGAGTCAACAGTAAAAGGTGCTGTAGAGTCTATGGAAGAAGGCGACCTTTACTACGGTGCTGTTGATGCATCCGAATACATCCGCGACAAGCGTGACCCCCAGGTTATCGACCCCAACATCAACCGTTTCCGTTTTGTCCCTGCTGACGGCGGCAAGGAAACCTGGCTTGTGAATGCAGGTATACACTGCGTAGGTCTCGGCGCAGGCGGTACAACTGTCAGCGGCGACTACCCCTACTATATGGAAAAATACATCAACGAAAATGCAAATGCTAACTTCATTATGATTCAGGGTGCCGAACTTGCAATATCCTCCGAGTACGGTGAAAACCTTGTTGTTGATGAAAATCTTGTAAAAGATTATGACGAAGGCTATGCAAGAATGGCTGCTTACGGTGCAAAGCTCGGTGAGCTCACCTGCTCCATTGAAGACAGCATTAAGCTTGATCCTATTCTTAACTATGCTACAAAGACATATACCTGCCCTGTTGACAACAGCATTCTCCAGCTTGCTGCCAAGGGTGGTCTGCTTACAAATACAGTTGTTAAATCCGGCTTTATGAAATACAGCATTGTTACTGAATGCGGTTATATGGAGCTTGGCAAAGAAGTTGCGGTTGCAATAAGCGGCGGTGAGCTTGCTCCCGAAATTGCTTACGGCGGTGCAACAACAGCAGAAGAAGCATGGAACGGCGAAGAATGGGATTTTGAGCCGATCTGCGATAACGTCGGTGACAGAACACTTGTTGTATTCGGCATCACAAATGACCAGGTTGGTTATCAGCTTACCGATAACAGCTGGCGTTCATTCCTTGTAGAAAATGAGGAAATCGTTACAGCAGGTCCGGCAGCGGGTTCAGCATTTGCAACAGCATTCTATGCGCTTCTCGATGAAGTAAGATAAAAATTTAATTCACATATATCGGAGGAAAAACAAATGAAAGTACTTGTAATCAATGCCGGTAGCTCATCGCTCAAATTTCAGCTTATCGATATGAACGGTGAAGTTGTTATAGCTAAAGGTACCTGTGGCAGAGTCGGCTCTGAGATGGGCGAATTTGACATCAAAACAGAAAAAGGCAAGTTTGAAAAGGAAGTAGCAATGCCCGATCATACAGCCGCTTTCCAGGTTGTTAAAGAGGCTCTTATTTCTGGCGAAACAAAGGTTATTGATTCACTTGATGAGATTTCAGCTATCGGTCACAGAGTTGTTCAGGGAGGTTCAATTTTCAAGGAAAGCACACTTGTAACAGACGAAGTTATTGAAGGTATCAAGAGCCTTTGTGACCTCGCTCCCCTTCACAATCCTGCACACATTCAGGGTATTAACGCTTGCATGGATGTTTTCGGCAAGGATGTTCCCGAAGTCGTTGTTTTCGACAATGCATTCCATTCAACTATGCCCGAAGAAGCATATATGTTCGGTATTCCTTATGAATACTACGAAAAATATAAAATTCGCCGTTACGGCTTCCACGGCACATCACACAGGTATGTAAGTGCTGAGTGTGCAAGAATTATGGGTAAGGATATCAAGGACCTCAAAATAATTACTTGCCACCTCGGCAACGGCTCATCAATTACAGCTGTTAAGGGCGGCAAGGTAATTGATACATCAATGGGTCTCACTCCCCTTGACGGCTTTATTATGGGCACACGTTCAGGTAACCTTGACCCCTCTGTCGTTACATTCCTTCAGGAAAAAGAGGGTTGGACACCTGCAGAAACTAACGCAATCCTCAACAAGAAGTCAGGCGTATTCGGAATTTCCGGAAAATACAGCGACGACAGAGATATTCTTAAGGCTGCAGCTGAAGGCGATGCAAGAGCTGAACTTGCAAAAAAGATGCTCTGGTATCAGATCAGAAAGTATATCGGTCAATACATTGCTGCTATGCAGGGTGTTGATGCTATTGTATTTACAGGCGGTATTGGTGAGAATTCACAGCCCCTTCGCCAGAACATTTGCGAGAGCTTCGGTTATATCGGCGTAACATTTAACGCTGAAGAAAATACTAAGGCTATCAAAGGCAAGGGCGGTGAGCTTTCAGGCCCCGACTCAAAGGTCAAGGTTTATGTTATCCCGACCAATGAAGAGCTTATGATCGCAAGAGATACTAAGGCAATCACAGAAGCACTTCAATCCTAAAATTTTTACATTTAAGCGGTATAGTTTCGGCTATACCGCTTTTGTTATTTTACAGTATACGATGCGATATATATTTTGTGATTAATTTCAAATTTTTCCGGATATGCCGAAAGCAATTCCAAATGTGCTTTTTCCCATTTAGCTAATGTCTCTTTATCCATAGAAGCTTTTGTTCCTCGGCAGGCAAGCATTCTGCCGTGCCAGCTTTCACGGGTAAACAGTAGCTTGCATTCGAAAATGTCAAGCTGACCGTTTTCAAAAGGATGATTGTACATATCTTTTGAACCTGATGCTCCTGGAGTCCAACTTGTATTAATTCTCTTAACGAGCTCGTGTGACCTTTTAGCTATCTCATCATCGAGTGTGTAGCTCACATAAATTTTTACGAAAATGCCGTCAGGTTTTAATAGTCGTTTTATCTCATTTATAATCTTCTCACGGTCAAAATACCAGAAGCACTGTGCTGCAGTAATGCAGTCAAAACTGTTATCTTCAAATGGTGTTTTTTCTGCAGGTGACACAGAAAACTCAATATTATCAACACCTTTTTCATTTGCCAAAAGTTTAGCGGCGGTAATCTGACTTTCAGAAATATCTATTGCTTTTATGTCTGCTCCGTAAGAGTACAGATTAAGAGGTAAAACGCCTGTTCCCGTGCCGATATCAAGCCAAGAACAACTCTTGTGACCTATACCGATTTCATAAAGCTTATCATATAACTCTTTGGGATAAATATCTCTGTACTTTGCGTATTCGGCAGAGGTTTTGCCAAAGTCAAAAGCATTGCCGTTATCGATGTTTTCTATTTTCACATTATCACAC
>JAZPYN010000003.1:0-13161 GCA_045544155.1 Acutalibacteraceae bacterium | reverse complement strand
ACGCTCGCAGTGTGTGGCGGTAACAGTTACAGTACCCTCTTTGAGTGCAGTGATTCTTCCCGAATACTCGTCAATCTTAACTATACTCGGGTCACTGACAGTGTAATCACACGCTGTCCATATAGCATCGGTCGGATATGTTTTAGCCTCAAGATCTACAACATCGCCGACATAAACATTGACCGTTTCTGACGGGAATGATATGTATTCAGCTTTGGGGATATCAGTTACCACCTGATATTCGCCAAGAGCTTTATTCGCTTGAATCGCTGCATATGTCGGGCTGTCATCAGCACAATAGATAACAGTATTGCCTGCAAGCTTCGGCAGATTTATTGAATTAAACAAAGCATTTTCAGTTTGTTTTTCCGTTACATTGTACGGCACACAGATTGCTTTAGGAATAGAATATGAAGTATCAAAAGTGTAGCTCGGAAATCTTGACTGGCAGATGTAGTTATCGCATTTCAATCGAATTTTATAAAAGAAATTCGTTCCAAATTCACAATCAGGTGTTATAAAAGTATTTTCACCCAAGAAAGAATCAACACCAGTGATATGTTCACCTAAATATTCATAATTTTCAATAAATCTTAAGCTTTTCGGAAATTCAAAAGCTCCACCATATCCAACAAGTGCTTGAGTATAAATATTCCTGTATCCTTCCGGAATTATTATTTTTTTAACATTATCCAGCTCCGGATCATAATCATAGAGAGTCTGACCTTGATGATAAGGATAATATTTATCCAGATCTTCAGGAAATTCACCGTATGATATAAACCAAAAAACATAGACAGAATAGTCCGGGTGACCTAATGCCACCACTTGATAACCTCCAAGTTTTTCCGGCAAAATCAGAATTCTCTCTTTTTTGTTCCTGGTACCAAAATGGATATTCATCAAGTATGCTTCATCGTTTTCAACCATATAGATGTAATCCATGTCCCCGATTGACTCAAAATGAAGTTCGTTATAATCAACCTTCTTTATTTCACAAAAATAAAACTCTGGAGAATAATAGTAGGGATCCATTTCATATGCACTAACAGAGATGCAATTAATCGATATCAACATCACCATCCATACGCAAATAAGAGATTTAATTTTCCGCATATCCGACACTCCTAAAAGTTCTTAAATTGAAGCCATTAAATCATTAATTGGCACACAAGGGACGGTTCTCTGTGTGGTTAGAATTTTCTTACAACATTTATACTGACACCCGTCAACCTTGAAATTTGTCTTATAGACAAACCTTGTTCGCGCAATTTTTTCAAGTATTTATCAAGAATTTCGACTTCTAATTTTTGAAACTCTGAAACATTTTTACACTTTGTTATACACTCAATTATATACTGAGCCTGTTCATCAGTTACCATAGCTCTCAGTTTATCATCTATATCCAAACAATTGTCGGTATTCTCATATTTGATAAACTTTTTCAATTCATCCGATGGCACTAACCCGAATATAAAATCGTTATCTATAAAATCGGACTTTGGGAAAAGCTCATTATAACTGCTGTTTTTATATAATTCTATACTTTTACACAGGCCTGCTTTAACGGGATTCTGATGTATATATCTCAATACCGTCAGAAAATAATCATCTGAATCGACAGGCTCGCTTTTAAAACGATCTTGAAACAAGTGACCTATTCTCTGATATTTTATATTACACCAATAAACAAATTTGGTCGCAATACGTTTCATAAATAAACTTATAGGCTCAATACCCTCTTGCATTAAAAGATGCACGTGGTTACCCATAAGGCAATACGAATACACCTTGTATCCGCTTATGGATTTGTAATCTTTTATAATTTGCAGAAACTTGTCATAATCTTCCTGCTCTTCAAATATTTGCTGTCCGTTTATCCCTCGCAAAATTATGTGATATATTCCGGATTCACTTTTCTTTCGCGCTTGCCTTGGTATAATTATCACCCTTAAAAATTATATCAAATATCTGTATCAGATGGCAACACAGAGAACCGTCCCCTGCGTTATGTGCACTTGATAAAAATCAGAAATTATACCCTAACGTAACATAGCGGTATATATTGCCGAAATCGTCATAAAGTGCGCGCACATAGCGTACAATAATGAATGAGGAAGGCTTGCCGTTTACGCTCTGACGCGCTGAAAGATAAATACGGCTTTGAAAAACAAGCGTGATCTCGTCATTTTCTCCGACAAGCGTTTCAATCAGCTCTTCCTCAAGCTCGGGCAGCTCAAAGCTCTCGATAAATTCTTTGCCGAGCTCGTTGCCTTCACAGCATATATAATGCTTATCGTGCTCAAGTAACCATTTTGCAGCCGAAAGGCGCAGGCTTTCCTGCGTCTTTAACCTGTGTTTCAAGTAATCTCACCTCAAAATGAATAGTCGGTTTGTCCGTCTTGCATAAATTTATTTGACACCTACCATAAAAATACCACAAAAGCCCCAAACTTGCAACAAAAGTGAAGGAAAACGAAAATAAACTTGCAAAAAACGCTTCAATATAGTAGAATAAGTAACCGATATGTAATAATGTATAATATAAATAATATATAGGTGATAAAATGGTTTTATACAGTAAGCTTTCTTCCGAGCAGCTTCACGCTAAATACGAAGAAACAAAACAGATATACGAAGAGTTCAAGGCCAAGGGTCTCGACCTCAATATGGCAAGAGGCAAGCCGAGCCCCACACAGCTTGATATGTCGATGGATATTTTCGACAGTGTCAACGCTCTCAACGGCTACAGTGCAGAGGACGGCACAGACTGCCGCAACTACGGCAATCTGACCGGTCTTGAAGAATGTAAAACAATATTTGCGCAGGCTCTCGGCGTACAGAACGACAACATCATTGTCTGCGGTAACTCAAGTCTTAATATAATGTTTGACTACATCTCACAGTGTATGACTCACGGTACAGGCAACGGCTGCAAGCCCTGGATGCTCCAGGGTAAGATAAAATTTGCCTGCCCCGTACCCGGCTATGACAGACATTTCTCAATACTTGAGTATTTCGGTATCGAAATGGTAAACGTACCTATGCTCGAAACAGGTCCTGATATGGATGTGCTCGAAGAGCTCGTTATGGATCCTTCTGTCAAGGGTATGTTCTGCGTACCGAAGTACTCCAACCCTCAGGGCTACACATTCTCAGACGAGACTGTTAAGCGCATTGCGGCACTCAAGCCCGCTGCTGAGGATTTCAGAATAATATGGGACAACGCCTACTTTGTACACGATATTTATGAAGAGGGCGACACGCTGCTTAACATCTTCCCCGAAGCCGCCAAGAGAGGCACTGAAGATATGATCATCGAGGTTGCTTCAACATCAAAGGTCAGCTTCCCCGGCGCAGGTGTTGCAGTCGTTTCTGCAAGCGAAAACAACGTACGCATGATTAAAGAGCGTATGAACAACCAAATTATCGGTCACGACAAGATAAATCAGCTCCGTCACGCACGTGTGCTCAAGGATGCAAACGGTCTGCGCGAATATATGAAGCGTCACGCAGTTATACTCAAGCCGAAGTTTGACATCGTACTTCAAACTCTTGAAAGGGACCTCGGCGAATGCGGTATCGCAACATGGACAAATCCGAAAGGCGGCTACTTTGTAAGCCTTGATGTTATGGAGGGCTGTGCAAAGCGTGTTGTGGAGCTTTGCCGCCGCGCAGGTGTTGTACTCACAAACGCAGGTGCAACCTACCCCTACGGCAAGGATCCCAAGGATACAAACATCCGTATCGCCCCGTCCTTCCCCTCACTCGACGAACTTCGCGAGGCAATGGTTATCCTCTGCCTTGCAGTAAAGCTTGCCGCACTTGAAAAGCTTCTTGACGAAGAATAAGAAAAAATAAATACAGCAGGTAGCGAAATTGCTGCCTGCTGTATTTTTATATCACCTTGTGAACTTTAAGTCTAAGGGTTGCTGATTTGTTACCCAGCGCATCAGCTTTTTTATACCACTCTATTGCGGCAGGCAAGTCTTTGTCGACAAGTATTCCTTGTTCAAGGTGAAAACCGAGCTGAAACTGTGCCTTTGAAAAACCTTGATTGGCTGCTTTTTTATACAGCTCCATTGCCCGCTCATAACGAAAACCGCCGAGTCGGTTATGCTCGTACGAATATGCAAGGTAATACTGCACCTCTGCATCGCCTGCTTCAGCCGCTTTTTCATACCACTCTATAGCCTTTTCAAAGCTTTTTTCTATCCCCGCCTTGCCAAATTCATAGCACTTTCCGATACGAAACTGTGCGTTGGTGTCTCCGTTTTCAGCAAGCGCCTCAAGCTCTTTAAATGTCATGCTCATGCACCCCTTTCTTTTTCACATCATACAACAAATAAAATTACATATCAATCACTTTATTCCCATTTTAGTAAAAAACTCAGCTCTGTTAACACCGTGAGCTCGGTTAAATCTGCCTATGCGGTACATCCAGTCTGTATTTTCGGTGTCTATATAGTTCACTCTCTCTTCACAGACAAGTGCTGCCTCAAAGCCCATGCTTTTAAGGATATCCTTCGACTCTTTTGAATAACAGCCGTAAGGATATGTGAAAGCCCTCGGTCTGTAACCTGTTTTTTCTTCTGTAAGGCTCTGCATTTTCCCGAGATCATAATTGAGAAAAGCCGAGTATTCGTGCACGCTCTCACCGCTCACCTTTTTCGCTCCGTTACGGCCTGAATTATTGAGCTTGTGCAGATCATAGCTGTGATTCTGTATCTCAATTCTGTCGCCGCCTGCAAGCTCATTTATCTCCTGCCAGTTCATATACGAATAGCTCAGTGAATGGTCGTCGAGCTGAGTAAAAAGGTCGGTATAAGCACCTACCACCGAAGCAACAGCACACATATCATATTTTTCAAGCAGTGGCAAAAGATAGCTGTAAACGGTTTCGTAGCCGTCATCAAAGGTAATTATTATCGGATTTTCAGGCAAAGGCTGCGCATCATAAACGTGGTCTATAAGCTGACCTACGGTTATTGTATTGTATCCTCTCTCCTTGATATAAGCAAGGTCATTTTCAAGCTCGGAAAGCGTAACGCAGTATTTGCCTGCACGCGCGGAATTTTTTGTAATCTGATGATACATTACAACAGGCAGCACAACATTTTCCGGCTCGGAAGAAGTTTTTACAGCGGCAGTGCCGAGCTTTGCAACACCTGTAACGGCAACAAAAGCACACAGCACAAGATATAATAAACCGTATTTCAACTTTACTACCATAAAAAACACCTCACCGCATTTGTATGCAGTGAGGCGATTTTTTATTTGTTACTTGCTGTCTTTAAGTGCAAGCTCAAGCCAGATAGAGCCGATATCCATAGCCTGGTAGAGACCTTTTTTCTCACTCTTCTTGATGATTCTGTCCTTCGGGCGTGCATCAGGATCGGTAGTAAGAAGCTGTACCGTAACCTTATCTGCAACATCAAGGTCATTGACCTTCTTGGAGCTTACTATCTGGAGAAGAACTACATACGGGTCGCTCATATTGCCGTAGTAGATTGTATTGCCGCAACGTACAAGAGGCTTACCCTTGTAGCTGAGGAACTTCGCTTTTTTCTTTTCCGCCATTGCCGTTTCCCCTCCTTATTTTATTTCGTGATATAGTTTTGGACAAGTGACTGAAGTAAATCGTAACGATCGACCCTGCTGAGCATACTGCGGGCATTTTTATGAGTCGTGATATACGTCGGGTCTTCGGAAAGGATATAGCCTACGATCTGGCTTACGGGATTATACCCCTTCTCCTTAAGGGCGTCATATACGGCCTGTAATGTGCGGCGCATCTCCGCATCATGGTCGTCGACGAAATCAAATTTAATGGTCTTATCTGTCATTTATGACACCTCCGAATTGAGTAGTACAGTTTATTATATACTAATTTTTTAAATAATACAACCCTTTTTTCTTTATTTGTAAGCCAAAACGGATTTCAGTTTTATTGTCAACTAAACATTGCATTCAAATTTTAATAATGTAAAGTCAAGTTGATAGACAAAACACCGCACCAATAGTATAATAATCTCACCAAATAAAGGAGGTTTTATTTATGGGCTCTTCTGTATTATTGATCTTTCTGGCTCCGTTTATTGCAATATCACTCGCTTTCAATATGCTCGGCATAGCAATCAACGGCCCTGAAAAAAGCGAAATCCGTTTGCCTTATGACCCCGACAAATCACTTGTGTGGACTTATGACGACGTTAACGACCCCGATATCAAGCTTATTGAAACAACTATTGAACGTGATGAGCAGGTTTTCAGCTTTACCTATGAGAGTGATAAGAGTCTTATTGAAAAGCTCTTTGACATAATAACCTCCAAAACAGGCAACGACACTTACGCCGGCACGATTATGGACGTTGTATTCACAGACCAAAACGGCAACAGGAAAACATACTACGTGGAAAGCGGCATAACACTGAACAAACCTAAATTCTATCCTGCCGAGGAATGCTTAACCGCTCAGTACACCTGCGTTGCCCAAGCACCGATCGACGGTGCTGTATGGAGCACAACAAGCAACAGCGGCAGCAGCGGAAATGTTCTTTATCAGCCATTGACCGATAACAGTACGCAGACCTTTACGGTGGTTGCCCTACCCTCGGATATAGAAGAAGGTCACTGCTCTGCATATTTTGCCTATGCAGATTACACCTATCTTGAAAAATGTTACGTTTATTACAAAATAACAGACAGCGAACTCACTGTTTCAAATATTCGTCACGATCCGGCATAAATCTTTCTTCTTAATATATTGCGGCACACTTCTTTGTAAAGTGTGCCGCTGTTCATTTTATAAACCTGATTAGATATCAGTTATCGATTTTAATTTCAGCGTGTGCCTCGGAAGAATCGTAAATAGCCTGCAGGATTTTAGATGTACCTACGGCATACTTTATATCGTTACGGTTTCTCTCACCCTTTGCAACGCACTCAACAAAATCGAGCACTTCACTGCGATGCATATCGTTTGTCTTGTATGCAGGTATTGTTTCGGTAAGCATACCGTTTTTGGTTGTCCAGAAGCGGAAGTTGCCGCAGTAATCGAGTCTGACACCGCCCTTATCGCCCATAAAGTCGATAAAGGTTTCTTTTTCGCCGATATTCTGTGCCCACGCACCGTTGAAGCTGACTACTGCGCCGTCGGTACGGACAATGCCTACAACAGAATCGTCAACATCGTAGGTGCCTGTTTCTGTATTCTTGGTATCCTCTGCCCACATGCTTTCGTAAACGTAGTTTTTCATATCCTTGCCGAGCTTACAAAATGCTTCGCCGCTTGCGGTAAGCACCTTCGGGTCGCCAAGACAATAGAGGATAAGGTCGATATAATGAACACCCCAGTCAATAAGTGCACCGCCGCCGGAGCAAGCCTTTGTTGTAAAATCACCGCCGAGGCCGGGAATTGAACGGTGTGCACGGAAGCTTGCGTAAACGTGATAAACATCGCCAAGCTCACCGTCAGCAATCAGCTTTCTGATGTGATTAACTGAATTTGCATAGCGGTTACATACACCGATTGAAAGAATTCTGCCTGTTTCGTATGAAACCTTTTCCATCTCAAGTGCTTCGGAAAGGATTCTTGCAGCAGGCTTTTCGCAGAGTACATCCTTGCCGTGACGCATAAAGTCGATAGAAATAACCGAGTGCATATCATTATGAGTGCAGACGGAAACAGCATCAAGGTCAGCATCGTCAAGAATTTCGTGATAATCGTAAACAGCTTTACCGCATCCGTATTTTTCGACAGCAGCGTCAGCTCTTTCGGGAATAATATCGCAGAAATACTTTATTTCAGCAATATCAGAAGCCATATACGCAGGGATGTGTGCGGAATTTGCAATTGTACCGCAGCCGATAACAGCTACCTTGATTTTTTCTTTCATAACAGCACCTCCGATAAATTCGAGTATAATTTAAGCTCTGAGTGAAACGCCGAGCTTATCGAGAGCCTTGATTGCACGCTTCATAGCTGCATCTGCCTCTTCATCGGTCATTGTATGGTCTGCTGCACGGAGCTTAAGGCTGAAAGCAACGCTCTTCATACCTTCGGGTATCTGTGAGCCCTCGTAAACGTCAAACAGCTCGATTGTTTCGAGTGTGTTGCCTACCGCACCGGAAATTGCACGCTCAAGCTTAAGAACAGGCATTGACTTCTCGCATACGCATGCAAGGTCACGTGTAAGTGCAGGGAACTTGGGAAGTTGCTTGTATGTGCGCTTGAGGTTACTCAGCTCAAAGCAAGCTGCAAAGCTGATTTCTGCAGCGTAAGCCTTGACACCGATTGAGTAGTTACCGAGCACCTGCGGATGAACCTCACCGACAACACCGATCTTAACGCCATCCTTGCTGATAACAGCAGTTCTGCCGGGATGATAAGAGGGATTATCGTTTACAGCCTCTACATCATAATCTGCAATACCCATTTTCTCAAGGAGTTCTTCAACTACGCCCTTGATTGTGAAGAAATTGCAGTCTGCACCGTACATACCCATGCAGAGCATAACGGGCTCATCGGGCAGCTTATCTGCACCGTTTGTGATATATTCTTTACCGATTTCGTAAAGGTAAGCCTTTGCGTTACGGTTGTTATAATTGCGTGAAAGTGTTTCGAGCATAGAAGGAAGAAGTGTTGTACGCATTACACTTGTATCCTCGCCGAGAGGATTTGTAATAACAACGCAGTTACGCTTCTCACTGTCTGCAGGCAGACAGATTTTATCGTAGCTCTTGGGGCTGATGAACGAGAATGTGCAAAGCTCTGAAAGTCCGCAAGCAAGCATTGTTTCATTCATAAGACGCTCAAACTTCTGCTCGGGTGTGTACTGAGCCGTTGCAACACCTGCAAGCTGTCTGTCAGGGATATTGTCATAACCGTAAAAACGTGCAATTTCCTCTGAAATATCAGCCTTGTGACGAAGGTCGCCACGGAATGAAGGCACAGTGATTACACCGTCCTCAACCTTGCAGCCGAGGCGCTCAAGAATTATCTTCTGCTCATCTGCACTTACATCAATACCGATGAAGCCGTTAACCCAATCGGGCTCGAAAGCAAGTGTGAAATCTGTTTTATCGGAGCAGTCGCAATCGACAACACCGTTTACAACCTCACCTGCACCCAACTGCTGTACGAGCTGAAGTGCTCTGTTAAGAATCTTGCGGCAACCCTTGGGGTCAAGCTGCTTATCGTAGCGTGACGAAGCCTCTGTACGCATACCGAGAGCCTTTGCAGTCATTCTGATGCTGGGACCGTTGAAGCAAGCGGACTCGAAAACGATAGTATTTGTATCGTCCATAATACCGCTGTACTCGCCGCCCATTACACCTGCAACAGCAACGGGCTTGTTTGCATCGGCAATAACGAGCATTTCGGGATTAAGCTCACGCTCAATACCGTCGAGTGTTGTAATCTTTTCACCTGCCTTTGCATTTCTGACAATTACCTCATTACCGTCAAGGTAACGAAGGTCGAAAGCGTGCATAGGCTGTCCGTACTCAAGCATTACGAAGTTTGTGATATCGACAATATTGTTAATCGGGCGTACACCGCTTGCACGCAGTCTCTCGCGCATCCAACGGGGTGACGGCTCGATTTTAACGTTTTTAACAACGCCGCCGACATAGCGGTAGCAAAGGTCGGGTGCCTCAATTGAAACCTTGAGAAGGTCGTTTACGTCACCTTCACCGGGTTCAACAGAGGGAACCGGCTCCTCAAAATCCATACCGTAGGTAACTGCAGCCTCACGTGCAAGACCGAGCACGCTCAGACAGTCGGGACGGTTGGATGTAATTTCAAACTCTGTAACAACGTCGTTGAGTCCGATTGCCTCGCAGATATCCTTGCCGAGAGTAAGGTCGCAATCGTCACCGAGTACAAAAATACCGTCCTCAATAGCATACGGAAAATCGTGAGCTGTAAGACCGAGCTCGCCGAGTGAGCAGAGCATACCTGCACTTTCAACACCGCGGAGCTTGCCCTTCTTAATCTTCTTGCCGCCTGCAACAACAGAGTTGTCAAGCGCAGCAGGCACATAGTCACCCTCTTTAAGATTCTGTGCACCTGTAACGATCTGAAGATTTTCTTCAGCACCGACATTGACCTTACAAATCCAGAGGTGGTCGGAATCGGGGTGCTTTTCAAGTGACTCTATTCTGCCGACAACGATGTTGGAAAGCTCCTCACCTTCTGTCTCATAGCCCTCAACCTTTGAGCCTGAGAGTGTGAGTGCGGAAGCAAACTCTTTATCGGAAACATCGAGCTTCAGATAATCCTGAAGCCATCTTTTAGATAAAACCATTTCTATTCCTCCTTAAGGTAACTGCTGATTAAATCGGTTTGCGATTATCAGCGAGATAGTTTTTTGTCAGAATATTCAAAAAGCACAGGCAATACTTTGTGTATTAACGAGCATTTTTGAATAATTATGGCGGGAAAATAGCCGCTGAGAAGCGTGAGTCCGATTTAACTCAGCGGTTACTTTATTAGAACTGGCCGAGAAAACGCATATCATTTTCAAACAGCAGACGCATATCATCAATATTGAAGCGGAAAAGTGTAAGACGCTCAAGGCCGACACCGAATGCAAAGCCGCTGTAAACCTCAGGGTCAACGCCGCCGTTCTTGAGAACCTGCGGATGAACCATACCGCCGCCGAGGATTTCAACAAAGCCTTCACCCTTACAGAAAGGACAGCCTTTGCCGCCGCAACGGAAGCAGGTAACGTCAATTTCACATGAGGGCTCTGTGAACGGGAAATGGTGGGGACGAAGACGGACTTTTGTGTCCTCGCCGTAAAGTCTCTTGGCAAAATCAAGAAGGCAACCCTTAAGGTCGGACATTGTAATGCCCTTGTCAACTACAAGACCCTCAATCTGATGGAAGAAGGGAGAATGAGTTGAGTCAACAGCATCCGAACGGTAAACACTTCCGGGTGCAATAATACGGATCGGGGGCTTCTTGTTCTCCATAACTCTTATCTGTACAGGAGAAGTCTGGGTGCGAAGAAGCATATTTTCAGTGATATAGAATGTATCCTGAGTATCACGTGCAGGGTGCTCCTTCGGGATATTGAGAGCCTCAAAGTTGTAGTAATCCCATTCAACCTCAGGGCCTGTAGCAACCTCAAAGCCCATGCCGAGGAAGATTTCCTTAACCTCATCAAGAACTATTGAGAGCGGATGCTTATGGCCGAGAGCTACTTTCTCACCGGGCATTGTTACATCAAGAGTCTCGCTTACAAGTCTTGCCTGAAGCTCTGCAGTCTTAATTTGACAGACCTTTTCTTCAAGCTGAGCCTCGATAGCCTGTCTTACTTCGTTAGCAAGCTGACCGACAACGGGTCTCTCCTCAGCAGAGAGCTTGCCCATCTGCTTGAGAATAGCAGTAACCTCGCCTTTTTTGCCGAGGTACTTAACACGCAGTGCTTCAAGGTCAGCGTTGGAAGACGCAGCCTCGACAGCAGCCTTAGCTTCAAGAGCAATTGCATTTAACTGTTCTTTCAAAATCTATCATCCTTTCGGTTAATATACATTTATCAATTCGCAATTCGTAATGCGCAATTAGCAATTATTCGTAGGGGCGCCCATCGGGCGTCCGCTTTCAACGTAAAGATTCTTCGCTTTCAATCAGAATGACATCAATGTTCAATACATTACGCCAAAAACAGATGAAAGAAAAACAAAAGCCTTCGCCCCGAATAAGGGACGAAAGCTGTAATTACTTCCGCGGTACCACCCGTATTTCCGTTTATTCAAACGGACACTTTTACTGCCCTTTAACGGAGGCAATCCGTCACAGCCTACGCAGTTTTCCTTCAGCCGTACCGCTCCAAAGTGAAATTCGGCAATCTGTCAATACCGTCCGTGCTTCCAGCCTGCGACACGGGCTCTCTGGCTGTATTGTTACACAGTGCTTACTTGTGCTTTTTCACAGCGTTTAATATTCAAATCCAAATCATTGTATCATATTATCTTATGTTTTGCAAGTGTTATTTTTATTATCAATCCTCAGTCTCGCTTAACGCTCGACAGCTCCTTTCAAAAGGAGCTTTTTTATTTCACATCGCTGTTCCTCATAGCTTTACCTCCTTTTGAAAGGAAGATTCCCCCCCAGTGTGGGGGAAATGTCCGAAGGACAAAGGGGGACGGCTCAGTCAGAGGTGGCACGGCGTGAGCCGTGACGGAGGATTGAAAAATATATATTAATTTATTTTTTACAAACAACCCTCAGTCACTTCGTGACAGCTCCCTTAAAAGGGAGCTTATGACAAACAAATTCACTAACATATAAAAAGCAGCGTAGGGGCGCCCATCGGGCGTCCGCTTCCAAACGTAAAGATTCTTCGCTCACACTCAGAATGACACCCCTTTTCATCACTCATCGCAGGGTATGGTCTTGACCATTCCGAAAGGTTACATCCGACCTTACGGAACACTCAAGAGTGTTCCCTACGTTTCGCCATAAAAAATATATGCCGGTAAAAACGGCAGGGACAAGCCTCTGCCCTACATTTCAAAAGATACCTCTTATCTTTCATCTGTTCAATATTATCTGTTATCTCATTATCGCCTCCCTCTGATGAGGGAGGTGGCAAAAATCTTTGATTTTTGGCGGAGGGAGAGAAAAAATTGAAGCCGTTTGCTTTTTGTCTCTCCCTCAGTCTCGCTAAACGCTCGACAGTTCCCTCGTCAAAGGGAGCTTTTGACAAACAAATTCACTAACATATAAAAAGCATCGTAGGGGCGCCCATCGGCGTCCGCTTCCAAACGTTAAGATTCTTCGCTCACGTTCAGAATGAAACACTTTGCGGTGGTGCACTATAAAACCTCCTTTTCAAAGGAGGTGGCGCGGCGTGAGCCGTGACGGAGGATTGCTACAATTCTATTTCACACAACAATCCTCAGTCACACTTATCACACAGAACGACAAAAAAAGAGCTGTATCAAACGATACAGCTCTTTGGGATTGTACCCTAAAAACCGAACAAAGCTAATTTAGTGATGTGGAGATGGTTAGAAAAACCTGAATACCAAAGTGAGAAAAATGGTTCAAGCCCTCGACCTATTAGTACTGCCTAGCTGAACGTATCACTACGCTTACACATGCAGCCTATCAACCTCATAGTCCATGAGGGGTCTTACTAGCTTATG
>JAZPYN010000002.1:0-255203 GCA_045544155.1 Acutalibacteraceae bacterium | reverse complement strand
CTTCGTAAAAGAATCTTCAAGGGTTTGTTCTTTCAATCGTTGTTTAATTTTCAAGGTGCGTTCGGTGTTGCGTTTTCGCCGCAACGTTCTGTATTATATCACAGCGTTTTGACTTTGTCAACACCTTTTTTCAACTTTTTTTCAACTTTTTTGCTCAGTTGTTAAGTTGTGCTGCACTCTCTCGAGTGCTTTGCTATATTAACATAATGTTCCGTCAATGTCAACACCTTTTTACTAATTTTTTTGGCATTTTTAACATATTATTAATTTTACCCATAAATCAAAACTTTAGTCAAAGAGTCTTGTATATTTTTATGGTTTCTGCTATTATATTATATATTTATTACCTTATTATATGTGGAGAAACTGAAATGCCGATTAAAATTGACGCAAATCTGCCGGCTAAAAACAGCCTGGAGAGTGAAAACATATTTGTAATGACAAATGAGCGAGCTGTCACACAGGACATTCGCCCGCTTAAAATACTTATACTTAACCTTATGCCTACAAAGATCGAGACTGAAACACAGCTTCTCAGACTTCTAAGCAACTCCCCTATTCAAGTTGAAATTGAACTGCTTCAGACTGCGACTCACCAATCCAAACATACATCCGCTGAGCATATGCTCGCGTTTTATAAGACCTTTGACGAAATTAAAGACAACAAATATGACGGTATGGTAGTTACCGGTGCCCCTGTTGAGAAGATGGATTTTGAAGAGGTCGATTACTGGGATGAGCTATGCACTATATTTGACTGGGCAGACAAAAATGTCTACTCTTCTTTCCATATCTGCTGGGGTGCTCAGGCAGGACTTTACCACAGATACGGACTCAAGAAGCACAAGCTTGACAAAAAAATGTTCGGCGTATTTAAGCACCGTGCACTTGATCTGTACCATCCTTTGCTCAGAGGATTTGACGAAGAGTTTTATGTGCCGCACTCACGACACACGGAAGTACGAATGGACGACATAGCCCTTATTAAGGATCTGCAGATACTTGCATACTCCTCTAAGGCAGGCGTTCATCTGCTGTCCGATATGCAATGCCGTAACTTCTATGCCTGCGGTCACGCAGAATATGACCGTGACACATTGGCAAGAGAGTATTTCAGAGATATAAAAGCAGGACTTGAAATTGATGTGCCGGTCAACTACTTCCCTGATGACGACCCCGAAAAGGTGCCGATAATAAAATGGAGAGGTGCAGGCATGCTGTTGTTCTCTAACTGGCTGAATTACTTTGTTTACCAGCGTACACCGTACGACCTTTCTACAATGTAATATAATTATTATAATAAATGAACACCGATGCTTATCCATTTGGAGAGCATCGGTGTTTTTTTTATTAATTTGTTTTAGTATACCAAAGTATTATATATCCAGTCTTTCCGCCATAGTTCACTTTGCCCCATGCCGCTGGGTATGTGACCCCATTGACTTTATATGATCCGTTCCAATCTATAGAAGTTATAGCTACTGTCTTGTTTGCAGGAACTGTACCTAATATAGTTGCTGAACTATTAGTGTTGCTTCGGATGTTATTTACATCTGTTGTAGTTTTTTCGAGCGACAAAGTATATGTATACGGTTCACTGTACATACCACCGGAATAGTAACGCACCTTAACCGTACCGGGTTGAGAAATATATATATACTCACCATTTACAACACAATTACCACTGTAAACCGTCCAACCCGCTACACCGGTTCCGGGTGTATTGGAATAAGTTACATCGGGAAGCTTTACACGAAATCCCTTATACGTACTACCAAAATCCCAAGAACCCGGATCGCTTCCTGAAACCCACATATCCAATGTATATAAATTTTGAGCCGACGCTTTCTGAGTACCGCTTCCGCTGTAACTGCTTAACCTGATTTCATACTTTGACCATACAGCATAAAGAGTTATCGAGCTGTTAGAGCTGTATATATCGCCCGGATAATATGAAGGAGAAACAGCACCGCTGTTAGTCGACCAACCAAGGAATCGATATCCGTCGCGCATAGGGCTTGATGTACTTAATGTTAGATTTGTTCCGTGTATCTTTGTTTGAGTTGCAGGCGCATTAGCACCACCGTTAGCATTGTACGAAACAGAATAAGTATTCTTTGCCCATACTGCATAAAGCGTAACCGATGCGTTTTTATTGTATGTACTTCCTGCATAATATGTCGGGGTAGCTGCTGACGGAGACTCAGACCAACCAACAAAGCTATATCCGCTACGAGTCGGTTTGTGCGAACTTAATGTAAGATTAACATTCTGATTTTTTGTCTGACTTGCAGGCGGATTTGTACCACCGTTAGCGTCATATTTTACTGTATAAGTAGCAGTAACTAAGCTGGCACTTTTATTTCCTATCAATTTGGGAACTGCTGCATACATATTTTGACCATCGTCCGAACCGTATTTACTTACACAAAGATTGTAAGCTTGTTCAGCTGTTTTACCATCACACAAATTATCTACCCAATGCTTCATAAAATCGCGTGAATAAACTGCCATTACCGAATTATGAAAACCCACAACAGCTTCAGCACCGCAACCTACCAATGTATCAGCTAAGGAGTAATTGTATCTACCAAACTCACCTAAGAAACAGCACGTTTCGGAGAAAACATATTTTCCGTCAAGGCCATTATTGCCGTATGCACTCTTAAATAAAGAAGGCAATACCAAATAATAGCTGTTATAAGGATCACTTACGTATGAAACAATAGCTATATTATTTCTTTTCAATTCAAGTGAATATTCTTTATTCTTTGCATCTGTGGTTCTTTCAGTCAATGCCATAGCAGGAGCATTTTGGTAAACCAATCCGTGTCCGCTGAAGCATATTATTTCATAATCACTGTCAAGATTCTTTAAATCCTTTACAGTAACAGTTTTATCAACAACCGTATTCAATCCGTATGATTCCCAACTTTGTTCTGTCCGAGAATAAAAAGGCTCTCTGAAACTCGGATCATCAGAAGAAAAATTGAAGGAAAAGAGAACAAGTGCATCTTTGGAAGATAAATCAATCGAATTATCATTAATCAACTCTGCATTTGAAAACTCCGGATCTTCCAAACCATTTGAATTATCTGAAAAGTCACCTAAGAAAACACCGCCAAAAATGCCGTTGGCATAACTAAAAGTACACATTTGAGAATTATTATCAAAAGAAATCGAGTTATTTGTTATTTGCGAGTTTTCGAAATCCTCAAGCAATCCAACGATGGCATTTTCTTTTTGTTTTTCATTATACGATTTGAAGTCAGAATTTGAAATTAACTTATCAATTTCATCATCAACTTTTTTCATTTCAGCAAGCTCAGCATCGGTTATTGTATCAGGATCACTTTGTGTAACAGTCACGGTTAATTCAGATTTAACCGAGCCAAAAGGAATAACTGTTTCTTCAGCCGCTATTTCATTACCTGTGTCCACAGCAGAGAGCTTTGAAAGGTTCATAAAAAGCGTTTTAAAGAAAAGGAGAATTTTATATATAAAACCCACTTTCGGTGAACTTCTCGACAAAATAACATCGAAGGAATACTCCTGAGAAGAATCCGGACCAAGGCTGAATATATATTTTGATGATTGTGAACCGTTGTTTATCATCATAAGATCATCTGAAACTGCAGACACTACTATACTTGAAATCGGAGTTGAGCCTACATTTCTAACCTCAACCTTTACTCTTGCCTTTTCAAGAGCGCCGTAATATGCTTTGTCTGTTGAAACATTCACTTCAACCAAAGCATCGGACACTGAACCGGCAGACAGAGCATTCCATGAAGATATTGTCGGCGCAAGCATTGCTGCAACTAACAAAATCGAAATTACTCTTTTTGCAATTTTAATCATTTGGGAACCTCCTAAAATTACTATTGTATTATCTATATAAAATCCTTTACGGACGTTATACGGTATTACAGCATCAATCATATCACCATTCTTTAATTTTGTCTACTATAATAAACAATTTTATCACATTATTTATTTCATATCTCTATATAACTAAGATACGATTTTTTTCAAAAGGTTCATTTTTTTGAAAAAAAATATAAAAAACAGGCGCAATGTTCAAAAAGCATGAACACTACGCCTGTTTAATTATTATTATCACTGCTCTTCGTCAGCTATTTTACGCACAAGTGCACCGGGATGGACAGGGATATCACACTTAAAGCTGCATTTCATCATTGGATGAGGGGCAACGTCAATCGGCTCATCTTTTTCGTTTCTGAGCTCCTCAACACAAATCGTTATCGGCTCAGAGCCTGCAACCATTATCTCAAGCTCATCACCCTCAAAGAAGCGGTTACGCTGTGTAACGTACACTCTGCCGCTTTCCTGACCGTTGACCTCTGCCATAACGTTCCAGTTACGCTTGTAAACGCCGTCATAGAAAATCTGAGCATCGTCTCTCGGATCACTGAAGAAAAATCCTGTACAGTACTCTCTGTGGCTAACCTTGCGTGTTTCGTCAATCATCCATTGTTCGGGTTTATAATCGTCAGTGGGATTTTTAAGATAACCGTCAATCGCGGCACGGTACGCATTGGTAATAACCGCGGTGTAATAGGATGATTTTGCTCTGCCCTCTATTTTGAAAGAGGTTATACCAGCCTTCACCATTTCGGGTATATGCTCGATCATACACATATCGCGTGCATTCATTATATATGTACCGCTGTGGTCCTCGCCTATCGGCAGATAAAAGCCCGGGCGTGTTTCTTCCATTATAGCGTATTTCCAGCGACAGGGCTGAGCACACTCTCCCCTATTGGAATCTCTGCCGAGGAAGTAATTGGAAAGCAGGCATCTGCCTGAAAACGAAACGCACATCGCACCGTGTACAAAGCACTCAATCTCAAGCTCAGACGGTGTTTTGGCTCTTATTTCGGAAATTTCCTCAAGAGACAGCTCACGGGCAAGCACAACACGCTTTGCGCCCATATCATACATCGCTCTTGCCGACTCGTAATTCACAAGACCTGTCTGGGTTGAAATATGAATTTCCATATCGGGAGCCATTCTTTTGACAACAGAAAGCACACCCATATCGGAAATAATCATGGCATCGACACCTGCATTGACAGCAGAGTCGATAACACTGTGAAGATTTGCAAGGTCACTGTTGTGAGCGAGCACATTACAGGTAAGATAAGCCTTCTTACCCTTACCGTGACAAAGTTCAACAGCACTCCTGAGCTGCTCAGCATCAAAATTTTGCGGAGCAGCACGCATACCAAGGCTTGTAGAACCAAGGTATACCGCATCTGCACCATACAATACGGCGGCTTCAAGACGTTCTCTGTCACCCGCCGGTGATAAAAGTTCGGGTTTAATCATAATCAATCTGCCTCATTATCTCTGAGTACCTGTGCCCAGTTGGCCTGGAACTCGCTGTAGGTTTTGGCCATATATATCTTACCTGCCTCGTTATGGCAGAAATAGAAGTAATCTGTGTCATCGGGATTGAGCGCCGCCTCTATAGCATCAACACCGGGGTTACATATGGGACCGGTCGGCAAGCCCGAGCGTGTGCTGTTAGTATCATAACCGCCGAGATATGCGCTTGCGCCTGCAGTACCGAGCACAGGTGCAAGGTAAGAATTGACATAATTCTTTGTTGAGTCACAACCGAGAGTCGGATATGACGACGGGTTATTGAGTCGGTTATGGATAACCGATGACACCTTACCCATCTGACTCTTGTCGGCAGCTTCTTTTTGAATAATTGAAGCTATAATAATAACCTCATCCATAGTAAGTCCAAGCTCCTCAGCACGTTTGGTGTACACCTCGCTCCACTTTGATTCAAAGTTGCCGAGGAACTTATTTATAATGCTCGTCGGGTTCTCACCTATACCGTTCTGCTTTTCACTTACAAAGAAATCGTAGGTATCCGGGAATATATATCCTTCAAGGGTGTAGCAACGGGCACCGTCCTTCGGAATTGAGCCGACAAATCCGTATTCAAACTCAACCTCTTTAAGTGCCGCATATATATACTCTGCCGGGCAGACGTTATTTTCGTCAAGCTTGTTGATGATCTGCGGTATCGTCCAACCCTCCGGAAAAGAGAGACGTATAGTTTTGTCGGACATCTGATTTTCAAGCATAGCGGTAAGCATACCCTCAACGCCCATATCTGCCGTAAGATAATGCAAACCGTTAAGATAGCTTTTCTCATCAAAGCCTCTGAATTTTGTAATAAGCTTACAAAACCACTCATGCTTAATAAGACCGTTATCGCCGAGTGTATCGATTATTTCTTTATAGGTGGCATCCTTTTCAATACTGACAGTTACAAGCTCATCTTTCCTGTTGAGGGCGAGCACATCATTGATACAAGAAATGCCGTAGGTAGACAAGACTGCAGAGCAGAAAAATATTATCACTACAACGACAATACGCCTGAGCTTTTCAACTTTATCGCGATCTTTTGCACGTTGCTCTGCCACAGCTTTTTTCTTATCTTCTCTCGCCTTTTCCTGAGCGTTTCTGCGCTCAAGTTGAGCCTTTGAAGGCTTACGACCTGCAAAATATATAGACTTATCCCTTTTTGCAGGCTGTGCAGGCTCTTCGTATGCCGGTTTATTATACTCTTCTTCGTCAATCTGTAACTTAAAATTCTTAACAACCTCACGACGGCTTACGGGAATATCCGAACCGCCGTTTGAACTGACAGGCTTAAACTGCTGTGGGTCAGGTCTTGTCTGTGCAGGTGCAACAGGCTTGGGCTGTACAGGTGCAACAGGCTTAGGCTGTGCAGGTGCAACAGGCTTAGGCTGTGTCGGTGTCGGAGACTTAAGATCCTTTGTAGCCTGCTCATGCTGAGCAAGCCAAGAATCAAAGTCATCGTCAAATTCAATTTCAAACTTCTTCTTATCGTCCATATGTAACTCCTTTGAACAGCGTAATCAAAATCACGCTCAGCAAAAATAGTTATCTTTTTCGGTTACTATTATATCCACTTTACGGTCATATTTACCGTGAGGTAAATTATCTTTTATCAAATTTGAATACCCGAGTCCTATACACGCTCCGCTGTAGCCTGAAAGAAATCTGTCATAATATCCTTTTCCGTAGCCAAGACGGTAACCTTCGGTATCATACATAAGAGCAGGAACAATACATACACTTGATGTATAATCCTTAAGAAGCTCACATTTTTCCGGGTCAGGCTCAAGCACACCGAATGCTCCCGGAGCAAGGTCAGATTTATCCTTGATAAGATAAAAATCCATATCACGCGTACCGGGTACGCATCTCGGCACCGCAACCTTTTTGCCGATTGCAAGCGCACGCTCAATTATAAAGGAAGTATCTATCTCCAGAGGCTTTGAGCAATAAGCCAGAACTGTGCTGACCTCACGGAATTTCCACAGCGTGAGGAATTTATTCTGGATTTTAAAATCCATACGCTGCTTTTCACTCCGACCGAGATTTTTGCGCCACTCAAGAGATAAAGCTCTCAGTTCATTTTTTTCGGGTCTGATATCTTTAATCATTGTAAAGAGTCTCCCAAAGCCCATCCGCTTTTTCTTTGCCTGTAAATTGCTCGGCAATCACCTTTCCGAATTTAAGTGCAACTCCACAAGCCTTTGCGGTAATTATCTTACCGTCAACGCAAACCGATTTTTCACTCAACTTTGCGCCGTAAAGATACTCCTCAAAACCGGGGAAGCAAATAGCCTCTTTACCTTCAAGCAAACCTTTTTTGCCGAGTATGCTAGGTGCGGCACATATTGCACATACATATTTTCCGTTTGCAACCGCAAAGTCAATAAAAGCATTTACCTTCTCATCCTTTTCAAGGTTGAGTGTACCCGGCATACCGCCCGGCAATACAACAGCCTCAAGGCTGTCATCAGGCACAACGGCATCGATTACTGTATCGCATACAACAGGAATCGAGTGAGATCCACTCACCGTTGCACCGGTAACACCTACTGTTTTAACATCAAGTCCTGCTCTGCGGAGCACATCAACCGTTGCAAGAGCCTCGACCTCTTCGAAGCCTTCTGCAAGAAAAACGAAAATCATTTTACTTCCTCCTTCATTCCATTGTAAGACCTATATATGAATTGAGCTCTGTCATTTTATCGGCACCGTCATCAAGCGGCAGCAACATACCGTAGCGGTAAGCCTCACTTTTTTCTGCAGGCACCTTTATATATCCGCTGTCAAAAACAGAATATATCACACCGTCTTTTTCACAAATATCTGTATCGTATTTTTCGTGCTCACGCATTATATATTCAGTATGCTCACTGCACCAGATAAAGCTGTTTTCGGCATCATTTATTTTTTCTGTCAGCGGTTGCTTTTTTGCATAAAAAGCCGTTTTGTAACCAAAGCGTGAGTAATAATCAAAGAGTGTAGCTTCCGCAGGTACAAGTGCAATAAAGCTTTTGCCGTTGTCTTTGGCGAAGCTTTCTGCTTTTTTCAGCAGACTTGACATATGCCCTCTGCCTCTGAAATTTTCAAAAGTTGCGGCAGCAAAAAGGTAATAGCCCTTCTTATCGCACAGCTCACCGTCAATCAGATAGAGTGCACTCGTAAGTTTATCATCATCTGTCAGCATTAAACAAATACACGAATCATGAGAATAGTGAAAAAAGTTTATATACTCTTCACTGTCGCCGAACGCTTCGTTCCACAGCTTTACGGCATCCTGCCTTAACTCTTCAATTTCAAACTTAACCAAAATCAATCACACTCGGCAATATATTTTTCAAGCCATATCTCGGGATAATACGAGCGTTTTGCCTTTCTAAGACCGGGGGCACCCGTATCCTCTTCTCTGTTTATAAGCTCATACTCTTCGCAAAGGCGAATCGCCATTTCGCGGTTAATTAGCGGGTATGCACCTTGAATTGAGGAATACGCTTTCTCAAAATGAGTGCAGAAAATACCGTCCTTTAACTTTTCACCGAAGGAAAAAGCAACGACCTCATTACCTGAACGAATAAGGCCACCGTAAAAGCCGAGTTCATCAAAATGAGCTATAGCAACATTGAGTGCGTTATGCTCGGCTGAAATTGCCTCTTCGTCCTTGTACTCGTTGAGCATAAGCCAACGTTCATTCATCGCGGCACACTGACCTATGTTAGCAGGATTTATCTCCTCAAAGCTCCAGTCAGGGTTATTCTTGATAAAAGCAGAGATATGGTTACGCTTACCATGATATTTCCTGCCCGAAAGTGCAGCGAGGTCAGAGCTTTTATAAATATAATCAAACCTGCTGTCATCTGCGGTAAATGTAAATTTACCCGGGAAAAGATCTTCCAACTTGTGCTTTTCGGCAAGTGAGCAACCGCCTATCATCGGTTTCACACCTTCACGGTGTGCATCTTCTATAATAAGCTCGATCATCTCGGCAAAATCACCCTCGCCCGTAGGACAGCAGTAGCTAACACCATCCTGCATATAATATTTGGCTACAAGCATACCACCGTGAAAAGCGATCTGTGTTTTGTATACATCTTTCCAGATAAACAGCGTACCGAAGCAGTATTCGCATCCCATATTATCGGTTGCAAACAGAATTTTTTCGGCGCGGGCTTTATCCTGCATCGTTATAGGGTGAAATTCAAGCATAAACTAACTCTCCGGGTAATGCATCAATAATCATCTGTGCAATTTTTTCGATAGAAAGAGGCTTACCGTCTTCGGCACACTTTATTACGTGCCAACCCATTTTTTCTGCGGCATACATAGCTGCCTCACGGCAACGGTAAAGGTATCCGACATCAGCCTCGTGCACATCTTTTTTCTCGCCTGTCTTTTCACTGCGAAGCGACATAAGCTGCTGTGAAATCTCAATAGGCATATCAAGATAGATAACTGCATCAGGCTTCGGTATACCAAGCTTTACATATTCAAAATCTTCAAGCCACTCAATATAGCTGTCCCAATCCTCACGCGGCATTTTTTCAAGCTGATGGTATGCATTGGAAGTAGTATAGCGGTCGGCAAGTATAAGCTTGCCCGACTCGTAATCGGACTGCCAGTGCTGCTTGAAACTTGCAAACCTGTCAACTGCAAAAAATGCAGAAGCGGCAAAAGCACCGACATCCTCAGGCTTCTTGCCGAATGCACCTCCAAGATACATACGCACAAGTGTGCTTGAGGGGTCTTCGTAATCGGGCAGCTTAATCTGTCTGTAAGCACAGCCCTTTGACTCAAGGTATTCTTTGAGCAGTGATATCTGGGTTGATTTACCGCTGCCGTCAAGACCTTCTATTACTATCATTTTACCCATTTTCTCTTAATAAGCCGTATTAAAACAGCCTTCCTCCGTACATACCAGAATTTAACAAAAAATACTACACCTAATTATACATCTAGCATTATAGCACAATAATTCTGATATTTCAATTATTTAATTAATTTGTAATAATTAAATATAATTCTATCTAAAAGCAAACACGTGAAACAAACAGCCTCTCCCCGTTTCAATACCGAAGAGAGGCAATTGCCTGTTAAAATATTTAAATCAATTCAAATCAACCGGCTGTCAGATCAAAGCCGCAAGCTCATTATGTGTACAGTACAACAGGCCCATACAGCCCGCCTGAAACGATATCGCTTGCATAATCAAGCTCAGCTTCAAAGTACGGCGATAATTCCTTCACATTCCACTTGTCGAAATAATCGGTGTTAAGATACCAATTAGCCGATGTATTTGTAACAACTACTTTCAGTTTATTACTTTTTTCAAGTATGCCTGCAGGGATTTTAATTCTGTACGGACACACAAAAGCCGTCCCTAAATCACGGTCATTAATATACACCCGAGCCGCAAAACGAACATCACCAAGATCAATTATACCTTCTCTGCCGACTTTTTCTTCAGATAAAGTAAATACTGTTTCATAAGCTCCGCTTCCGGAATAGCCTTCACCGACAAGATATGACCAATCTCCGAGAGCCACAGCTGCCGCTTCATCGTGATGCTTTATATTTTCAAATCCGTTTTTATTACATACAAGCTCAAGCTCTTTAGCGAACATAAACTCGCCCGATATATCAGTTTTGTTTATAAATTCTTCATTTTTTTCCGCTTCCGTAACATCATCTGTCAGTAGTATTACCTTTGTTTCACCAACAGCCAACGAAAGCGAAAGTGTTCCGTTTTCAGCTTCAAAGTGCCGTATATCACCCGTTACCAAATCGAGCAGATAACCGCTCGACGAAGGTAAATATATCTTATATTCTCCGCTCTCGCCGCACTCTCGGAACAGACAGAATATTTCTGCACTTTCACACTTTCTGTGCATCGCACGCAAGCCTTCACCATCAGCACGAATCACCGAAGTAAGTTCAGACAGCTCATGAGAAACGGTTCCCCCACCCTCAGAAAAACGCTTCAGTACCCTTTGAGTGTCCTGCGGAACAAAAACGTTTCGCGGTATAATGATGTGTCGGTATTCTGCGTTGCCTATTCTCATTATTCCGTCAACAGACACTTTTGATGCCTGTATAACATCATCGTCAACAACATCAAAGTCTACATTAATATCCTCAAGTGCTCTGCCTATGCTATCAAACTCTTTTGCCGCAGCCTCCGCATTCAAACCGCCTTGAAAATCGCAAACGGGATAATAAAGCCCTGTTTTACATACCCTTTGGCCAAGAGAGCAAACATACGAAAGGCGCTCAACATAACGGTTAAATTCGGCAAGAAACTGATAATATGGTTGATTTTCGGTAAAGACCGGAAGCTCCTGCGCAAGAAGTGCCCCCTTACGTCCGAGAGGAAAGTTAAACGGGTTAAATATATTTATTCCTCTCACAGCAAGGTAGCCTACGGTATATCGCATTACATCGTAAGTCATTGCCGCTCCGGCTACACCGAATATCTCAGCCATTGCAAACTTCGAGCCGTTCTGCGCGGCGGCAGATGACGCATATCTCGGAAAGAAGCCGTTATAACAGTTCATATCGTCCTTGATATGAACTTTGCTTTCGGGATAAATCTGACGCCATATGACGTCAATGCCGGGGATATCAAAGCACCTTAATGCACGCATCAGGTTGAAGTTACCGCCGCCGTTCATACAACCGTCGGGGCTGTGGTCCTTATCAAGATGACCCGTAAAAGCAAAACCGTTTTTGTTTGCCCATTTTTTGCATGGGAGCAGATAGCTTTCGCAAAACGTACGGCTGCATAAATCATACCAACGGTGAAGTATATGAATGTTTTCTTTTGTCGGCATTTCTTCGTTTTCAATGAGCGGAAGATACGGCAAAAATGACTCCCCGTATATTTCTTCATATTTATCGGCTAATTCTTTACTGAACGGATTTGACGGAGCTTTCGGCTCATCGGTAAATACGGCAGAAAAATTACGTGTTGCCGACACATAGTTTTCGTGAGTTGTTTCAATAAAATATTCCGTTGCTTTTTTATTAAGCAAATCGGGATAATTGCCGCCCGCAGAATACTCAGGGTGATCTTTAACCACCCTTCCGCAGGCACCTCCCGAAGGCCAGCCGCCCTCGTCATAAATCCAGCAGTTCATTCCGAGAGCAGTTCCCTTGTCAATTGCATAAGCACAAAGCTCGAAGTATTCTTCGGAAAGATATTCGGGTGAAAGGCTTGTGGGCATGCTGTCGGGTCTGAATTCTTTCGGTTCGGGAAGAATATAAAACGCACGTATGCCGAGCCTTTGCATTTCAGCAAGCTGTTCATCTATAATCTCACGGGTGCATATATCATTCCAAACCCAGATATATACGGGTGAATAAGAAGCATCGGGGAACTTAAAACAGTTCAGATCAAATTTTTCATTATTATTCATCATCAACACCTGAAAACTTAAACTTTCGCATCATATTTGCCTTGTTTTTTCAAACACCCGATAAAACATTTAAGTGCAATAACCATCGTTACATAAAGCACGGCAAGCAGAACAGGATATATCTTTATTCCGAAAATTCCGCTCACAAGACCTACCATCGGGGGTGCAAGCATAACACCGATATAAGCAAAAGCAATCTGCGAGCCCATAATTGACTGCGACATTTCTTTGCCGAAATTGTGCGGTGTGAGGTGTATCATATTCGGATAAATTGCGCCGTTACCTAAACCTATAAGGAATAAGCCGATTACCGTAAAAACGCCACTCAACGGAAGAAGCATAACTATAACAGCAGGAGCAAGAATAGCTGTACCTATACCGATTCTCTTCCACGTGCTGATTTTATCGGCAAGCAAGCCTGAAGCAAATCGGCCGATGGACATACCGACATAATATATTGTCAACGCAAGTGCACCGTACTTTGTCCCGAATCCTTTTTCTTCAACAAGATATGTACTGCCCCATACTCCGCAGGCATACTCGATTGCATTGGTCACAAGCATAATCAGCCACACAAGCCGTACCTGTGACATATTAGCCATTTGCAAAACAGAAAGGTTTATGCTTTTTTCTTCTTCAGCCTGTTCAGCGGAAGAGCTCTTTTTCCAAAGCGGAATTGAAAGAATAAGCATTATTGCAATAGCTGCCTGAATGTAAAACGCATAGCGGTAACCGCCTCGCCATCCTATATTGCTTAATGCCCGCGACATAAGATAAGGGCTGAGAGATACGCCCACACCGTAAAAACAGTGAAGAAAATTCATATGGCTTGCCTTGCAGTGAAGAGCCACATAGTTATTGAGGCCCGAGTCAATCGCACCTGCACCGAAGCCGAGAACAACCGCAAGCGGAATCATAAACCAGAAAGACGGTACAAAAGAATAACCAAGCAGTGCAGCTGCAGTCATAGCAGTACTGAAAGCCGTAACCTTCGCAGTACCAAACTTATTGAGAATTTTTGCACTGAACATACTCGATAATACCGTACAGCCTGAAATCAGTAATGTGATAACACTTACAGCCTCAACAGGTATATCCAATTCTGTATGTATTGCAGGCCACGCAGAGCCGATAAGAGAATCAGGCACTCCGAGACCTATAAATGCAATATAGATTATAATGAGGAGTATAGTTGTCATAAGCAGATACCTCTGAAAAACAATTTAATATATATTAGCGATTTACCGCTTTTTATTTATTGACACAGCGGAGCACTGCGTTACCGTCACGGCAGAAATCAACAACCGTAATTGAGGTATTATCAAGAGCAAACCTGAATATATGGGGATCAACTCCCAAAGCCGTAGGAATAAGATACTCAAGAAATCCATGATGGCTGAAAACGGCAACACGGTCACCGTATGTAAATCTGTTTTTGATGTAAGAAATCACTTTTTCGGCACGGATAACGTTATCTTCAAAAGCTTCACAACCGAAATCATAGTTTACAGTACCGAAAAGCTTATCGCACATTTTTGTGTTTTTATAATACCGCTGAAGATATTTTTCACTGCAGCCGTAATATCCGGGAGTACAGCCGCATTCCACAAGCTCGGGGCAGATTTCAAGTAAGGGTACTTCATCCTTTGCGTTACAGACTCCGACAGCCGTTTTAAAGCTGCGGAGCAGAGAGCTTGTAAAGTATGCATCAATCGGCAACTCTTTAAGCTTTTCTCCCAGCTCAACGCACTGCTGCTCACCTTTAGCGGTAAGCTCTCCATCACTCGGGTCACGGTCACCGATATCGGTATAGTTTGTTTCTGCGTGTCTTATAAAAACTATCTGCAACGAATCAAGCTTTTCCATATCCTTACCCTCTTAACAAAATTTTTTATCGTTCAAACAATTTTATCATATACTAAGCCAAGTATCAATAGCCGATCCAACAACTTAAATTAAAATGCTTTCTTGACTTTTGACCTATAAATGTTTTATTATAGTATAAATATGTTTAAATCCACTCTTTTTCGGAGGTTTCAGATATGGAATATAAATCCGGCGTATACGTACTCGGCTACAGCAACTGCGGCGAAAAAATGTGTGCCGCAGCAGGAAGAATTTCCACCCAGCCCGGTAATGCACTCGGCATATGGGAAAAGTCGCAGGATAATGAAAAAAACGCAAATCTCATAGATAAAGTTACACGCTCAGGTCACAACTCAACCGTTGAGCACATTATGTTCAACCTCGCTTTCAACGATGTTTCTGTTATTGTCGAGCAGTTTATGATCGAATTCAGGCTTGCATCCTTTACTGTCAAGTCACGCAGATATGTTGACTTCTACGATGCAGGCTTTTATGTACCCGAATTTAAAAGTGAAGAAAACAAAGCAAAATACATTTCTCACATCACATCGCTTTTTGAAACTTACAAAAAGATGACCGATGCAGGCGTACCTAAGGAAGATGCTCGCTTTGTACTTCCCTACTGCTTCTACAGCAATTTCTTCTGTTCAATCGGCGGCAGAGAGATGCTGCACGTGCTTCATGCAATGCTTCACGGCAGAGGCAGTAAAGTACCAGAGATTTATGCACTCGGCAAACAGCTTTTTGAGCAGGTAAATAAGATTGCACCCGGTGTGCTTACAGGATTTGAGGAGCGTAAGCCCAAAAAATCCGACGTGCTTGACTTCAGCTTTATCGAGGCAGACCGCAAGGCTTCACCCGATGAGCTTGTCGAATACATAAGCGGCAGTAAGGATGCGGCAAAGACTGTTGCAACGGCGGCAATGCTTGAAGCAAACATTTACTCTGCCGAAACTGTAAAAAAATCGGTTGAAGACAGCGAAACAAGAGCAAAAATCATCAAGGCTGTTACCGAATGTTCACGCCCGAGAGCACTCGAGAGCGTACAGTTCACATTCGCACTCAACAAGGTTTCGCTCTCTACTCTCACCCACTTTGCAAGACACAGAATTCATTCAATCCAGATTCCCTCTCTTAGTACCGTTGACCGTAACGATTGGGTCAAGCCCGGAAGTATAACTTCAGACGACGAAATACTCGGTGCATATAATGCTTGCTTTGAAAACAGTGTAAAGCTTTATGAGGAGCTGAAAGCCGCAGGCGAAGAAGAGGCACTGCCCTACCTTATCTTAAGCGGCAACACCCTCAGCATTGTATCAACAATGAACGGCAGAGAGCTTATGCTGTTTATGAAGCTGAGAAGCTGTACGAGAGCACAGTGGGAAATCCGGATTTACGCAAACCAAATGCTCAAGATACTCCGAAATGAAGAGCCCGAGCTTTTCCGCTACTACGGCCCGAGCTGTTATGTACAAGGCTACTGCCCCGAAGGCAGACTCACCTGCGGCAGAGCAGCGGAAATTAAAGAAAAATACAGTGTATAAAAATCAAGCCCTCGGTTAAGCCGAGGGTTTGTAACGTAAAACGAAAGAAAAGATTTATTATGCACAACTCACTCAATAACAAAAAATCAAATTTCCTAATATTTCTTTGCTGGGCGGCATATACAGCCGCTTATGTTGCCAGGCTTAACTACAACGCATCTATGGTTGAAATACTGGAGCAGTTGAATGTAACCAAAGAAGCCGCAGGCACCGTCAGCTCATTTTTCTTTTTTGCTTACGGTGCAGGTCAGCTTGTCAACGGCTTGCTGTCAAAGAAATACAATACAAAATATTCCGTAACTATAGCTCTTGCTGCCTCGTGTGTTATCAATCTTGGTATGACGTGGTGCAACGGTATCGGTACAATGAAAATACTTTGGCTTCTAAATGGTATTTTCCAGTCGATACTCTGGTCGTCTCTCATAAAAACCTTATCGGACAATCTTGCTGACAGCAAGCTTTCAAAGGCGGTAATGGCAATGAGCACGACTGTAGCGGCAGGTACATTCACAGCATACGGTCTTTCAGCGCTTTTTTCCGCACTTAAGATGAGCTGGACTTCAATTTTTTATGTTGCCGCGGCACTTGCAGGTATTATGGCGTTACTTTGGTTTACAGGTATAGGAACCATACAGAAGCATCAAAATGTAACGAATGCCTCAAGCTCAAAAATGACAGGCAAGCTCAGAATTACTCCCGTTTTTGTGTTTACTGTTATCGTAATTCTGATTTCTGCAGTAACAAACGGCTTTATCAAGGACGGTGTGACCACATGGGTACCGTCAATACTAAAAGAAGAGTTCGGCGTCCCTGCTTCACTTTCAATTATCGTCACTCTTCTTCTTCCCGTGCTTTCAATTTTCGGTGCATCACTTGTAAAAACACTTCATAAAAAATACAAAAACGAAAATGTGCTCAACAGTATATTCTATTCAGCATCAACTGTACTGGCAGCTCTTATAATACTCACGATAAATCTGAGATCCGCTCCGCTTACCCTCACACTTTTCGGCGGTATTGCCTGCCTTATGTCAGCAATAAACAATGTCATAACAAGCGTTGTGCCGCTTTATTCACGTGATAAAATCGACTCTGGTCTTTCGGCAGGTCTGCTCAATACCTTCTGTTACGTCGGCAGTACGCTTGCCACTTCACTTCTCGGCAAAATCGCAGACACCAAGGGCTGGAACGATGTGTTTATATGTATATTACTGTTTACGATTGCCGCCTTTGCGGTATGCTGCATTTCTGTAATTGTGACGAAAATAAAAAAACGCAACGCATAAACTTAACCACCCGACAGATTTCAAATATCTGCCGGGGTTTGTTATATATTACCCCAAAGTAAATAATACGCCAGAATTACCGCACCTAGTATAATGCGGTAATATCCGAACACCTTAAAATCTTTACGTTTAACGTAATTCATAAGACCTTTTACAACCGCAAGCGAAACAAGTAAAGCTGTAAGTGAGCCTGCGGCAAGCACGGCAATTTCCTTAGCTGTAAAATCAAATCCAAAGCCTAAAAGCTTTATGAAACTCAGCCCCAACATTACGGGCACGGCAAGGAAAAAAGTAAACTCAGCCGCTGCAACACGCGACACACCTATAATCAGTGCACCGATAATTGTAGCGCCCGAACGTGATGTACCCGGAATTATCGAAAGCACCTGAAACAGACCGATAAGCAGCGCTTCTCTATATGAAATCTCTTCCAATGCTTGAGTTTTCACCGTTTTATTTTCAGCTTTAAGCTCAACCAAAATAAAAGCAATGCCGTAAAAGACAAGCGCAGAGGCTATCACAGCAGGTGTGTGAAGATGTGACTCAATAAAATCGTCAAATAGCAGAGTTATTACGGCACCGGGCACGCAAGCGAGTGCAACCTTAAACCATAACGATAAAGTCTGTTTTTTAAGCTTGATTCCGTTTGAAAAATCAAGCGGAATCATCTTTTTCCAAAACAGTAAAATGACCGCCAGAATCGCGCCGAGCTGTATCACTATAAAAAACATTTCTTTGAATTCTTTGCTTAAATGGAGTGTCAGAAATTCATCTGCAAGCAACATATGACCCGTACTGCTGACGGGTAGCCACTCTGTTACACCTTCGACAATGCCGAGAAAAATCGCCTTGAGCACCTCGGTAAGCATAAATAAAATCACCGCCCTTCCTAATCTTATGAAAGAAGGGCGGTAAATATTATTTAATTGTAAACTCTCCGCAGAGCTTGTTGATTGACTTATTTTTCCAGAAGCCCTGTGCGGTAATTTCTGCGATATACTCCCCTGCCTCAAGCTCTGTTATCTTCTGCTCGACTGTTTCGGGCATATCGTTGAGATAGTATCTTGACCAAAAGCACACCTGCTTGACGATAGCGTTATCCGACTTTCGTCTGACAGTTACCTTATAGTCGTTAACTCTGTCTTCTTCAATCTTTGCCTGGTCAAATTTAACGTTTACACTGTCGCCGTCAACCGTAAGCTCAAGCTTTGCATCAAGAGCAAAATACGGTCTTACATCGGTCAGGTAACGTTCATCTGTATATTTAAAGCTATCGGGATCCCATGGTGTTTCCACAGTCCACTCGTAACCGAAAAACCTCTCTGTAATAACATCATAAGGTCTGATAACAACCTTGCCTGCGGCATCAGCCTCGACAATTATAAACTGTGCGGCATTCTGCTCATTAGGAGGAACAGTACCGTAAACCTTGTCAAACTCATCAAGCTCAAAATACTTGAAGCTGCCTGTACCTACACAGGTAAAGTGCTGCTGATGAATCGAACGCGGATCGTTGACCGGAGCATGGGAGTGACCGGAAAAATCGATAATCTGCGGATAATTCATAAGTATATCTGTAATTTCGTCTTCGCCCCAGTATACGTTACCGTAAACAGTGCCCTGGATATGAGGATGCTGGAAGAAGAAAATCGGCTTGAAGGGATCGTCCGCAGCAGCTGCAGCAAGCTCTTTCTTAATCCATTCACGCTTTTCGTCGCTGAATTTACAGCCGCGTGTTGTGGTAACGCTGATAAAGTGAAAGCCGTTGATAACAATGTGGTTATCCGGCTCCTGCTTCATAATTTCTTTAAGCCTTTTAAGTGCACCTTCTTCACCACCATCTGAAAAATACTCGTGGCTTGCCATTGTAAGCATCCACTTTGTTTCGGGTCTGATGCAGGTATCGAGGGTTTTACGAAAATCGTTGAACTGCTCTTCACTTCCGCTGTCAGCAAAATCACCCACAACATAGAGAGCATCAATTTTATCGTATTCCTGACCTGCAGCATACTCGTATGCAAGAGCAAGGCCATGCTCGTAATTGCGAAGCCTTGACGGGTCTTCACGGTTATAGTGAATATCGCTTGAAGCGATAAATCTGAGTACAGGTTTGAAATCGGACATTATAACACACTCCTAAAAAGTATTATAAAATAATTTTACCACATACTTCAACTGCGGTCAACAAGACATTAAAAATTAGCATTGCTGCTTGACTTTTATTCTGATTAAGATATATAATTACTTAAATTTGTTCTACAAGGAGAATCAGTATGAAAAAATTACGCAGACTTTCAGCACTTGCAATGGCGTTCGCAATACTCATTACAGGTAACGCATTTGTTTCCGGTGCACAGGGGTTCACCAAAGACGCTTGGGATTCATATTACGCGGCATCAACCGAAATAATCGATGCGGCCGTTATGATGACACCCGGCAGCAATGAAACAGAAAGATACATTTCATGGTACTCCGATGTTGACAGAGGCAGTGTAACATTGCTTGATGCCACAGGTAACAAAGCGGGTACATTCACAGCAACCGCAAAAGCAACACCCGACGGTGATCACAGACTCGGTGCAGTAATAAGCGGCCTTGAAGCCGGCAAAGCATACAGTTACTACTGTGAGTCAGGTGATTTCAGAAGCGACGTATATTCCTTCACCACAAATAACGACAAGTCATTCACTGCAATGTATACTACCGATATTCATATTTCCAAAAGCGACGTTGATGAAAACGCAATTCGTGACAAGGCATACAATCTAAACTCTGTAATCACCGCCGCTGTAACAAAAGCCGCACTGAACGGCAACACTGTAGATCTTATACTTTCAGCAGGCGACCAGGCATCCGACGGACTTAGGGATGAATATGTAGGTCTCTGCTCAACGCCTTACATAAAATCAATTCCATTTGCAACGGCAATCGGCAACCACGACAGAAAAAGTGTTGACTACCGCTATTTCACTTTCCAGCCTAACACAGCAAAAATGCGACTCAAATCCTACGTCGGCACAGACTATTGGTTTATCAAAGGCGATGTGCTTTTCCTTATTATGGACAGTAACAACATCAGCATGGGTGATCATCGCAGATTTGTAAAAGCTGCAGTCGAAGCCAACCCCGACGTAAAGTGGAGAGTTGCCGTAATGCACCACGACCTCTACAGTGCAAGAATCCCCAGCCGCGAGAGTGAAAACGAAATGCTTCGTTTGATGTGGGCACCCATTGCCGATGAATTCGGTCTTGACCTTTGTCTTCTCGGTCACAGCCATTACTACACAATTTCAAACGTAATGTATAACAACAAAACAGTAGCTGCAACAGAAAACGGCGGCACAGTAACAAACCCCGAAGGTACTGTTTATATGGTATCGGGTTCAATCAACAACCCCCGCAACGATGAAAACGTAGGTCTTAGCGAAAATATAGGCCACGCTTACCTTACGGAAGAAAAGATATACAACCTTATTGATTTCAGTGAAGATTCAATTGTCATCAATTCTTACGTGCTTGAGAGCGACGAAAAAATCGGCAGTATCACAATAGAAAAGACTACAGACGAAGGCGGTCACGTATACAAAACACCTGCAAAGTGGTACTATCCGCTTGTTGAGGTAATCGGCTTTATTGCAGGCTTCTTCAACAATATCGGCAGATATTATGACAACACTCAGCTCGGCTACGATATTCCTCTTTTTGAAGGTCTCTTCGGTTAATTAAAAGCAGAAAAAAGCCTGCAGTGACAATGCATCACTGCAGGCTTTTGCTTTATCTGCTTAATATCTGATATTTGAGTATGTTGTGTTATTTACTGCGGCGCCGTCACCCGGTACGGTAATAAAAGCAACCGAAACAGCAAGCATTGCATCAAAGTCGTATGAATACTTCATCTCGGCAATTTTACCGTCTTTGACAGTAACGGTAACCTTGATATTCCAATAGTTAACCGCCGTTTCTTTAACCTTGATCGCGCTTGTAAACTCGGCAATACTTGCCTCAACCTCTTCCTGAGTAACAAAATCGTTTGTAAATCTTGCGAAAGGTGTTGCGTTGGTTTTCTTGGGGTCGCTTACCTTTGCAAGAGTAAAGGTATAAACACCGTTTGAAGCTGTGAATGAGCCAAGGTCACTCTCGCGTACGGATGAAGCTTTGATTTTGTAATCGCCCTTTATATCATCTTTCGGAATTTTACCCTGAGTTGTACCCATACCAAGGAAGATGCCGATTACGGAATCAATGCTTGAGTTCTCATCAATAGCTTTGATAATGGCATTGATCGGATCGGTTGCACCGCCTATATCAACAGCTCTCGTATATGAGCACTTTCTTACAAGGTCATAGCTGCCGCTCTTTGCGATTTTAGCTGTTTCAGTGTTGAGAAATGCGGCAAACTCTGCCTTTGTCATATCAGCTGAAGCAACGGTTGTGTCGCCCTCTGTTGTAGCTTCAGGTGCTGTAGTTTCGTCTGTAGCTGTTGTAGAATCAACTGCTGTAGTGTCAGCTTCTGCCGCTGTTGTCTCATCAACAGTTTCACCCGTTGTCGCATCAGCTTCAACCCCGGGTACGGTTGTTGTTTCCGGTGTTTCATTGCCGCCGCAGGCTGCAAGAGAAAGCACAAGAGTAATTGCAAGAATTAACGCTAAAAACTTTTTCATAATATATTTTCCTTTGTTATTGAAACGCCTCCGTATCTTTTGACACGGAGGCAAAATTTATTTACAACCTATTGATTAATAGTTGATAGCTGAGAATGTTGCATTTGTTGTAGCAGCACCTGAACCGTTGATCGCAAAGCCGACCTTAAGAGCAAGCTGTGCATCAAATGCATATGAATACTTGATAGATGTAATCTTGCCGTTTGCAACAGTAACCGTAACTTTGATGTTCTTATAGTTAACAGTTGTGCTGTTTACTTTAATAGCTGTTGTGAAGCCGGCGATACCGTCAACAACCTCTTCGTGTGTGATGAAGTCGTTTGTAAATCTTGAGAAGGGAGTTGCACCCGTCTTCTTGGGATTGGTAGCGTTAGCAAGTGTGAATGTATATGTGCCGTTAGAAGCCTTGAATGAGCCAAGGTCAGCGGGCTTGAGAGAAGCAGCCTTTACTTTGTAATCGCTGTCAACATCGTCCTTGGGAAGTGTACCCTTCTTTGTACCGATGCCGAGGAAGTCACCGACAACTGTATCAAGACTTGAGTTTTTATCAATAGCGGTAATAACGCCGTTGATAGCATTTGTTGCAAGTGAGCTGCCGAGGTCGATGTTCTTTGTGTATGAACAAACTCTGTTGTAGGAATACTTGCCGCTCTTTGCGATCTTTGCTGTTTCAGCATTGAAGAATGCTGCAAACTCAGCTGCAGTCATATCAGATGAAGCTGCTGCAGTTGTATCGCCTGCAACTGTTGTTGCATTTGCGTCTGTTGTAGCATCAGCTGCAGTTGTATCGCCTTCTGCTGCTGTTGTGTCACCCTCTGCTGCAGTTGTATCGCCTTCTGCTGCAGTTGTGTCGTCAGCAACATCGCCTGCTGTTGTTGCATCGACAGCATCTGTTACTTCATCGGGGTTGGTTGTTGTTTCGGGTGTCTCGTTGCCGCCGCAAGCAGCAAGTGAGAGTGTGAGTACAAGTGCCATAAGGAGAGCTAAAAGCTTTTTCATGGTGAAAATTCCTTTCGTTAATGAATTTATTTTGATATTGACCTTTATTTACAATCTGATCAATATGCAAAGCCTGAATATTTAACTGTTGTGTAGATGTTACCTGTAACAACCTTAACTTTAGCAATTGTATACTTAACATTTGTAAGGTAAGCATCAGAGCTGATTGTGTAGTCAACAGAGCTGAAAGCCTTTGTATCAACAGCAATCTTAGCCTTAATAGTAGCGGTTTTTACAGTGATATCAATAGTTTCGACAGCAGCTCCTGCATCCTCAAGACCGGCTCTCATTTCGTTGATATCTTTATAGTCATTTGTGAATCTGTTGAGAGCACTCTTACCCTTAAGAGGGTTCTTTTCGTTCTTAACAGTGATTGTTACTTCATAATATTTGCCGTCTGCTGAAAGCTTGCAGGTAGCATTTGCAACATCAGCTGCTGTGAGTGTGCTCTTAACAATTTCTTTACTTGCCTTTCCCTTGGCAACAGTTGCAGTCTCTGTACCCTCGCCGAGGAAATCGCCTACTGTTTCACGAACAAGGTCAATTTTTGCAAGTGCACCCATCTTAAGGTCATTGAGTTTTGTTGTAACAGTCTTCTTATAACCGGGCTTTGCTGAAACAGCCTTTGCTGTTGCCTCATTGTAAAGAGCTACGATAGCTGCAGGACCCTGAGGAATAGCTGTACCTGCTGCGGTTGTGGTCTCACCTGCGACTGTTGTTGCGTTTGCGTCTGTTGTTGCATCAGCGACTGTTGTCGCATCAACTGCTGTAGTTTCATCTGCAACTGTTGTGTCGCCTTCAGCTGCTGTTGTATCGCCTTCAACAATGTCGCCGCTTTCTGTTGCATCAGCCTCAACATTAGGGACAGTTGTGGTTTCGGGCTCTTCGTTGCCGCCACAAGCTGCAAAAGATACTACCATTGCAGTTGCAAGCAGAAGTGCGAGAACTGAAAAAAGTGCTTTTTTCATTGGTTTTCCCTCTCATTTCGTTTTGTAAATTAGGATCTGATTGAAAGTATCCTTATACACTATACCAAAAAACATAGGTAAGAGTCAACAAAAAAATAATAACAAACCGTATAAATTTACTTTTATGTTATGAACTGACATATAATAACGGGTAAAAATACGGCAGGCAGGCTGTTCATAACCTTGATTTTTGTTATACCGAGCATATTGAGTGCTATTGCAATGATCAGAAGAGAACCGACACAGGTCATCTGTGCTACAGTATAGTCGTTGAGAAACGGTGCGACAAAGCCCGCAAGCAAAGTTATCGCACCCTGATAAACAAACAGCGGCACTACACTCAGAAGCACACCGTAGCCGAGTGTTGATGCGAGCACTATCGAAGAAACACCGTCTATGACGGATTTTGTGGCAAGCGTACTGTAATCGCCGCTGATGCCGCTGTCAAGTGAGCCTACAACAGCCATTGCACCGACACAGTAAAGCAGCGTTGCCGAAACCAAGCCCTGAGCCATATTTGACTTGCCGTCGGATTTTTTGCTGAGCTTTTTCTCGATCCTTGAAGCAAAGTTATTCATATGTTTATCAAGGTCGACCGCACTGCCGAATATCGTGCCTACTGCCATAGAAATAACAGCTATCAACGCATTACTGCCCTCAAGACAGCCGTCAATACCTATGTACAGCACGCAAAGACCAAGCGCCTTCATCACTGCGTCAGACACACGCTCGGGCAACCCTTTTTTGAGCAGCAAGCCCAATGCACCGCCTATGAGGACCAGAGCAACATTTATAAAAGAGCCGGTAAGGGAAAGAATTTTTTCCATAGCTTCGCCTTCTTATTAAAGCAAGAATAATTTAGAAATCCGAAATATTATATCACCAAATCTTTCAAGATACAAGCACTAAGCATAAAACTGAGCGTAAAATAACACAAGGAGGTTTTCGTATATGCTTGTAACCAAAGAATATAACAGGAAAAATGCACTTGAATATGCACGCCGCTGGGCACTTGACCGCAATCCGCTGTTTTTCAGCTTCAACGGAATCGGCGGTGACTGTACAAACTTTGTTTCACAGTGCATTTTTGCAGGCGGCTGTGTTATGAACTACACACCTACCTACGGTTGGTATTATATATCATCAAATGACAGAACACCCTCATGGAGCGGAGTCGCATTCTTTTATGATTTTATAATCAACAATAAGGAGCAGGGGCCGTTTGCGCGTGAAACAACACGTGAAGAAATGGAGCCGGGCGATGTAATACAGCTAGGCAACGAGGAAGGCACATTCTACCACACAATTATAATAACCGACATAAAGGATGACGGTGAAATATTGATAGCCGCTCACTCAGACGATTACCTTGACCGACCGCTCAGCGATTATGACTACACATATATAAGGTATCTGCATATTGACGGCATACGCTTCGAGTCACAAATACGCGATGTCTGCTTCCGTACACTTATTGAAGGCGGAATAGAACCGCTTGAAGAATGAATTTTTTGTTAAATACCTTGAAAAAAACAAACAGATAATATAAAATAGATAAAATTATATAAATATTTAGGCAGTTTTTGCTGCCTTTACATACATTGGTTATAAGCCCAGCTTTATTTCAAGCTCGATAAGTTCAGTAAGATATTCGCTTGTCTTTCTTAGATACCCGGCAGTTTTTTCGTCATTGAGCAGATACTTGCCCGCTCTTCTCACTGCTCTCACAAAGCGCCTGTCAAGCTTTGCTTTATGCGCACACAACGGGCAGGAAGATGTTGCACGCGGGTCATAAATCACGCGGATGCGCTCTTGACCGTTTTCATTTACAACAAGCGGAAAAAGCGGATATATCCTGCAGGCAAGCGGTCTGTTTTCACGCTTGCAAGTGCCGCTGCACTTAACAGCAGGGATTTCGCCGTCAATCACTTCGAATCCATCAAGCTTTTCAAAAATATCCTTCTCATAAGGAAAAAGTTCCATACTGTCGCCGAGCGCATCACTGCAGCAGTATGCATCGCACACACTTCCGCAGTCGTTTCTGCCTAACGGTGTTGTATTTTCAAGCAAAGCATGAGCTTCTCTGAGCTGTTTATTTTCAATATTCATTATTTAAAACTCCAATCGTCAATTTAAGTAGATTTTAATACGTTTAAAATAAAAGTCAATACATAAAATCCTTTCAAGGAGGACAAGATGAAAACTATCAAGCTTAAAACCACACTCAACAGATTCTGCACATTCTACACAAAGGATGATGCGGCAGTGCCTGCCGAGCTCTTTTCGGCAGAGTCGGTAAAGCCCGACCTCTCATCCGTCAAAATCCCCCTGCCCTCACGTAAGAAAGACTACACCTGCCACGCTGTCAATGAAGACGGCACAATGTGGCTCGGCTCAAACGGCGGTGTAACTCGCTGGTGTCCCGCAGAAGAGGACGATGAGGATAAGGCTATGCATTTTACGGCAAACCGTTATCTCTATGACAACGTTGTTGTTTCAATAATCAGCGACGGCGATAAAGGCTGCTGGGTACAGACCGAAACAGGCGTTGTACATATAGAAATGAAGCCTCTTTCAACAAGAGAAAAGGCTGAAATGCTTCTTCAGGAGTCACTCGATATCGTCAACAGACGCGGTATGATGAGCCAGAAGGATCTCGCAATCCCGAGAGATTTCAGTTCCAAAGTACCCTACGGTCATTGTGATAATGACGGCGGCTTCACATCGTGGTTCTCTGTCGGCACACTCTTCCGCTACGCAACACTCAGACGTGAGCTCGGCGACGCTGCACCCGAAACAGTTGCAGCAAAAGAGCTTGCCATACGCACCTGTGAAACCTGCCTTCTTTTCATGCATATTTCAAAGAGAGGAAACGGTTTTCCCGCACGAAGCTATATGATGCACGACGAACCGATTCCCGATGACGGTCTTTTCTACCGTGTACACGGCGACAAGGCTACCTGCGTTGAAACATCATTCTCAAAGAAAAAAGGCATTGCAAACCTTGAAATAGACGCAAGTGCTCCAATTCCCGAAAGACTCCGCCGTTGCTTCACAGAGCACGGCTATACTGAAGAAGGTATGGTTTACAAGGGCGACACAAGCAGTGACGAGGTTACCGCTCACTTTATGCAGATGCTCTTTGCACATATGTTCCTTGCAGATGTCGATCCCGAGCTTGATGAGCTTATCAAGCAGACTGCAACCGCACTAATGACTCACATTGTCGATGGCGGATATCAGCTTGTCGAATGCGACGGTAAGCCGACAACATGGGCAAAGTGGAACCTTGACTATTTCAACACCTTTATGGGTTGGACTGATGCCTGCCTTAACTCTGCAGAGCTTCTCGCCTACCTCAAGGTTACCGAGTATATCACAGGCGACAGCAAATGGACAGACGAATACAACAAGCTCATAGATATGGGCTATGCCGACCTTACGCTCAAACACTATGACAGAGCATTCCAGACCTCACTCTTCGAGGGCAACGATATTGCCGCAGAGCTTATGTACGGCGACAATATGCTTGCCGTATCATCATTCTGGATGCTTGCCACACTCGAAAAAGACGAAAAACTTCTTGACATCTACACCCGTGCTTTCAATACATGGAGAGGTACAGTATGCCGTGAAAACACACCCGGATACGAGTATCCCTTTGCACTCAGCGTAGGCACAGAGGGTATTGACCTTGATAAGAATGCAAAGTGGTTTGAGCGCTTCAACGTCAGCAGACTTGCTGCAGGCGTCAGTATGGACACACGCTTTGACATTGCTAAGAAACACCGTTGGTGCTACGACTATATCGAAACATCGGCAAAGCTTCAGCCCGATGAGCACTTTATTGCTAAATTCGACCGTAATCCGTGGGAATTCAAAGACGAGGACTCCGGCGGAATTTACGTTGTTGAAAGCTGTTACGTATACACATTCGGATACTGGATCGGTATGTATTACGGATTTATTGAGGAATAAGGGAGGAGAAAAGAAATGGCAAAAGTACATCTTATCGGTAACGCTCATCTTGACCCCATCTGGCTCTGGCGCTGGCAGGAAGGCTGCAACGAGGTAATGCAGACATTCCGCTCAGCACTCGACAGACTTAACGAATACGACGACTTTGTTTTCACCTGCTCCTCTGCCGCATATTATCGCTGGGTTGAGGAAATCGACCCCGATATGTTCAAAGAGATTCAGCAGAGAGTTGAAGAAGGTCGCTGGTGCATAGTCAACGGCTGGTGGGTACAGCCCGACTGCAATATGCCAAGCGGTGAGAGCTTTGCAAGACAGGCTCTTTACAGCCAGCTCTACTACTACGAAAAATTCGGCAAAATTTGCAAAACAGGCTACAATGTTGACTCCTTCGGTCACAACGCAATGATGCCCCAGCTTCTCCGTCAGGGCGGTATGTGTGCATACGTTATGATGCGTCCCGGTCAGCACGAAAATGCTGAAATTCCGCAGAATGCTTTCTGGTGGGACAGCCCCGACGGCTCAAGAGTACTCACCTACCACATTCCCGAGGGCTACGGCCACTGCGGTCCCGAACATCTTAAAGAAAAAATCAAGGAATACGCAGAACGTTCGGATAATTCCGGTCACGGCATGATGCTCTTCTATGGTATCGGCAACCATGGCGGCGGCCCTTCCAGAGGCGATATTGAATACCTTATGGAAGAAATGAAGAAGGAAGAATTCTGTGAGCTTGAATTCTCCAATCCCGACGATTACTTCCGTGAGATGCTCATCACTCCGCTCGATATTCCTGTATGGACTGACGACCTTCAGCACCACGCAAGCGGCTGCTACTCAGCAACCTCACTTGTAAAGCAGCTCAACAGAAAGTGCGAAAATCAGCTTGCAGCAGCAGAAAAGTTCAATACAATAGCTTCAAAGGTTGCAGGTGCAACACCCGCAACAAAGCAGTTTGCAGAAGCATGGAGAAATGTATGCTTCAATCAGTTCCACGATATTCTCTGCGGCTGTTCAATTATGGAAGCCTATGAAGATGTAAAGGAGAGCAGCGGCTACGCACTCGACGTTGCATCAAAAATATACAACACTGCGCTTATCAAGATTGCAAGACAGATTGATACATGGGTTGAGGGTGTATCCGACCCGGTTTGCACAGAGGTACGCAACCTCGGTGCAAGACGCGACTTCCCCAGACCTATAGTTGTGTTCAATCCCCTTTCATTTGATATTGATATGCCCGTACGCGTTTATCATCCGAGCGAAAAAGTAACAGACAGCGACGGTAACGATGTTCTTTTCCAGAATATCCGCTCATCACGCTCTAACGACAGCCATCTTGACACACTGTTTATGGCTAAAGTTCCTGCAATGGGCTACGCTACATACTGGCTCAGCTTTGAAGCAGAGATGCCCGAACTGAAGAGTGCTCTTACCTGCGGTCAGTCTGATGATGTTTTCTTTATGGAAAACGACCTTATCAGAGTTGAATTCACAGAAAAAGCAGGCGGTATTTCAAAGCTTGTTGATAAGACAAGCGGCATCAACTATGCTGAAAATTCTTTCCTTGCTATGCCGTTTGTTATTGACGACCACGAAACAGACACATGGGCTCACAACGTATTCAAGTTTAACAAGATAAAGGGTCTTATGGATGTAAAATCCATCGAGCTTGTTGAGCAGGGTCCGCTTCGCGCAAGCGTAAGAATAAAATACACATTCAACACCTCAACACTCACTCAGGAATTCTGCCTGACAGAGGGCAAAAAGGTTATCAGAGTAAAGTGCAAGGCTAACTGGAGCGAGCAGTTTACAATGCTTAAGATTCCCTTTAACATCGGCGGTACTGATCCAATTTCTACTTACGAAATTCCCTGCGGTTACATCAAGCGTCCCTGCAACGGTGAAGAAGAGCCGACTCAGCAGTGGGCTGATATCACATCAACAATAGGTGGTAAGCGTGCAGGTATTGCAGTTATAAATGACGGTAAGTACAGCTACGACTGTCCCGATACAACGCTGCGTATGACAGCTATCAGAAACGTTATTTTTGCTGACCACTACTCACACAGACCTGCCGCAGACTTCAACTTTACAGACGAAGGTATGCAGAGATTTGAATATGCAATATTCCCGCATGAGGGTGAGGTTGAAAACACAGAAATTATGAAGCTTGCCGCTAAATTCAACTGCAGACCCGTTACGGTAAGCGAAAGCTACCACAAGGGCAACGGCAGACCGCAGAAAGACAGCTTCCTTGAAATTACTGCAGACAACATTATCGCAACAGCATTCAAATTCTGTGAGGACGGCTCAGGCGACGCAATCATCAGATGCTTTGAAACCCAGGGCAAAAAGACCCGCACATACATTATGTGTGATATGCTCGATGCAGCATTCAAGGTTGACTTCCTGCCGCACGAAATAAAGACATTCCGTATTGATGCTCAAGGCAAAGTTGACGAGGTCAACTTCCTTGAAGGTATCGTAAAATAAAAATCTTTGAGAGTTGACTAATCCCGAATCGGATAGTCAACTCTCTTAACAAGAGGCAAGAGTATGAAAATTTACACTTCCGCTCAGATGAAACAGATTGAGGAAATTGCCAACGAAAAAGGTTATGCCTACATTGATATGATGTATAGTGCAGGTGTCGCCTGTGCAAACCTTACTGAAAAAGCATATCTTACAATGAACGAAAAGGTCGCAGTTATCTGTGGCAAGGGCAAAAACGGCGGTGACGGCTTTGTTGCCGCAGAGTATCTTCGCTCAAAAGGCTATAACGTAAGTGTTATTCTCGCCTGCGGTAAGCCTGTTGCTGACGATGCTGTTACGATGTACCGCAGAATGAACGGTATATCTGTTACTGATTGGCTGACAGAAAAAGAAAAATCCTTTGAATTTATCAGAAAAGCCGACGTTATTATTGACAGCGTATTCGGCTTCGGTTTCAAGGGCAAGGCAGACGACAGCACAGCCGAGATTTTCGCCGCAGTTAATTCTTCAAAAGCAAAAGTTGTGTCAATCGACCTGCCAAGCGGTGCAGAGTGCGACACAGGTGCGGTAAACGGCGAATGTATAAAAGCTGACCTGACGCTTGCAATCAGTTGCCGCAAGCCTGCGCACGTGCTAAAGCCTGCGTGTTCTTTCTGCGGCAAGGTGAAAACGGTTGATATAGGTCTTGACGAATCTGCAGTACAAGAAGAATTCTTTGTATTGCCCAAAAGCTTTAAGCCAAATTTTGAGAGACGCAATCCCCTTTCAAACAAAGGCGACTACGGCAAGGTGCTGAGCGTTTGCGGCAGTAAAAAATATCCGGGCGCGGCATTTTTCGCCGCCTCAGGTGCTGTGAGAATAGGTGCAGGTCTTGTCACCTGTGCATTCCCCGTTGATGCTTATTCTGCAATAGCACCAAAGCTCAATGAGCCTATTATGATGCCGCTCCCCTGCTGTGAGAAAGGCTTTCTTGCAAGAGGTGCTCTTGATTCGCTCATTCCTGCCGCAGAAATATCAGACTGTATGCTTGTTGGTTGCGGCCTGGGCAAAACACTTGGCACATCAAGTGTTGTCGAAGAGCTTCTCAAAAGCACTACCTGCTCAACCGTTATTGATGCTGACGGCATAAATATTATATCTGCGAATATAAATATGCTGGAAGCAGTCAGAGGAAGAGCGATTATAACTCCTCATCCCGGAGAAATGGCAAGGCTGTTGCGACTGAGTGTAGAACAGGTAGAGTCAAACAGAATTCTGCTCACAAAAGCCGTAGCAAAACAGTTTGGCATTGTAGTTGTGCTTAAAGGTGCAAATACTGTTGTATCCGATGGCGAGCAGGTTTATGTAAACCGCACAGGCAACGCAGGTATGGCACGCGGCGGCAGCGGTGATTTGCTTGCAGGTATAATCGCAGGTCTTGTCGCACAGGGTTACTCTGCTATGCAGTCGGCAATGCTCGGCACATACATCCACGGCACTTGCGGTGATGTTGCAGCAAAAACACTCTCCGAAGCCGGTATGACTCCGACTGATATGATTAAAATTTTACCGAGGCTGCTTTCTGACTACGAATAATTTTTCGGAAAGGATGACAGCCGCTTGAAAAAAATCATCGCATTATCGGCTCTTCTCCCTGTTATTCTGCTCTGTTCCTGCAGTTTGAATAACGAGCCTGCCGAAATATGTGTTAACCGCGTTTTTAACGCCGAAATTGATATTCAGTTTAACGAAGCAGCGTATACAGCCGATTTCACAGTCAATGAAAACGGCTGCAGCGCTGTTTTTTCTTCGCCCGAGGAGATCAGCGGCCTTACGTTTTCAACTGACGGTAACATAACCACATACTCACTCGGTGAGCTTGAATTTACAGCCGATGAAACTCAAAACCAGACACAGCTGATAAACGCCATATATTCAGCCATAGTATCTCTCCCCGAAAGCGCAACCGTAAACGAGCAGACGTATATACTGCAAGGCACATCTAAATACGGTAACTACATAATGTATTTAAATAAAGAGAATTTTACTCCAACATTTATTGAGTACGAAGATAAGGATATCACTGTCAAATTCAAAGAGAATACATAGTATAATATAGTAAAAAATCAGCTCCCCGATGATTAAGTACACCGCTTGGCGGCAAAAATAACTTTACAAGCGGTATCACCGCATATATTAATCGGAGAGTGAGTTTATGAATGTAAAACGAGGAGAAATATATTATGCAGATTTAAGCCCCGTCGTCGGCTCTGAGCAAGGCGGAATACGACCCGTACTTATAGTGCAGAACGATGTCGGCAACAGATACAGCCCGACCGTAATAGCCGCTGCAATAACAAGCCAGAAATATAAAACAGGCTTGCCGACTCATATCAAGGTAAATGCAGACGGTTGCGGCCTTGCAAAAGATTCTATTGTACTGCTTGAGCAGGTAAGAACTATAGACAAAAGGCGTCTTAAAGAAAAAATGGGAAACCTTGATGCTGTAGATATGAGCCGTATAAACAAAGCACTAAGTGTCAGCTTCGGTCTGGACAGCGGCGTCGCAAGTATATAAATATTTCATGAAAAAGATTGGTTTTTAAAAAAATCAATCTTTTTCAATATTTTTTATATTAGGTATTGAAATCAGCATAATTTTAGTATAAAATGTACATAGATGTCATAAAAGACATAGTTTTTCACCAACTTTTTTGGAGGTTTTGTATGAATTATTCATTAACTACGGCACAAGCAAAGGAACTTATCTCCGGTAAGCTTTCACACTTCTTCGGCGTAACACCCGAAGAGGCAACATACGAGCATTATTACAAGGCTGTTGCAATGGTTATACGAGATATGCTCACCAAGGGCAGAGCGGAATTTGCACACGAGGCTAAAGAAACCGATTCCAAGAGCATCTACTACCTCTCAATGGAATTTCTTATGGGTCGTTCTCTCAAGAACAACCTCTTCAACCTCAACCTTACCGATACTATAGATAAAGCACTTTCTTCATTCGGCATCAAGCTTGAAAAGCTATACGATTGCGAGCCTGATGCAGGTCTGGGCAACGGCGGTCTCGGCAGACTTGCAGCCTGCTATCTCGACGGCCTTGCAACCCAGGGCTATAACGGTATGGGCTACTCGATTCTCTATGAATTCGGTATATTCAAGCAGAAAATTATCGACGGCTGGCAGACAGAGATGCCCGATTTCTGGCTTCCCGGTGGCAAAGCCTGGCTTGTTGAGCGTCCTCAAAGCGCGCAGGAGATCCGCTTTGAAGGCAGAGTTGAGGACTTCTGGGACACCCACTATCACCATGTCGAGCTCAAAGATTATACACCCATCAAGGCCGTACCCTACGACCTCTTTGTACCGGGTAAGGACGGTAAAGCGGTAAGTGTGCTCCGTCTTTGGTCTGCAAAAGCACCCGGTCTTGATATGGAAAACTTCAACCAGGGTAACTATCTCAAGGCTGTTGAGCAGAACGCAATGGCTGAAGTTATCAGCAAGGTGCTCTACCCCTCCGACAATCATCCCGAGGGCAAGAGCCTGCGTCTTAAGCAGCAGTACTTCCTCGTATCCGCTTCTATACAGGATATTGTTGCACGTCATCTTCGCACCTATGGCTCAATAGACAACTTTGCCGAGAAAAATGCAATCCATATTAACGATACTCATCCCACACTCGCAATTCCTGAGCTTATGAGAATTTTCCTCGACGAATGCGGTTACGGCTGGGACGACGCTTGGAGAATTGTAAGCAACACGGTTGCCTACACCAACCACACAGTTATGAAGGAAGCTCTCGAGTGCTGGAGCGAAGACCTGTTCCGCCGTCTGCTTCCCAGAATTTATCAGATCACAAAAGAAATCGACAACCGCTACAGAGGATATGCATGGTCAATCACTCAGGATGCAGACTATGTTGAGCGTACAGCTGTTATCGCAAACGGCTCTGTACGTATGGCTAATCTCTGCGTTGTTGCAGGCCACTGCGTCAACGGTGTTTCCGCACTTCACAGCCAGATTCTCAAGGACAGCGTATTCAATGACTACTACCGCCATACACCCGAAAAGTTTACAAATGTAACAAACGGTATCGCTCACCGCCGTTGGCTCAACCAGTCAAACCCCGAGCTTGCAGGCTACCTTACCTCACTTATAGGCGACGGCTTCACATACAATGCTGATGAGCTCATCAAACTTCGTGAATACAAGGATGACAAAGATGTACTTGCAAAGCTAGAGAGCATCAAGCTCGCAAACAAAGAGCGTTTTGCAAAGCTTATCTTCAAAAAGCAGGGTGTAAAAATTGACCCGAATTCAATTTTTGATGTTCAGGTAAAGCGTCTGCATGAGTATAAGCGCCAGCACCTCAACGCACTTCACATCGTTTCTAAATATCTTGCAATCAAGGAAAATCCCGACGGCGATTTCACACCGCACACATATATCTTTGCCGCAAAAGCTGCACCCGGATATATAGTTGCAAAGAGAATCATCAACTTCATCTGTGAGCTCGGCAAGCTTATTGATGCTGACCCCGATGTAAGAGGCAGACTCAAGGTTGTATTTGTTGAAGATTACAACGTAACGATGGCTGAAGCACTTATGCCTGCTGCAGATATCAGTGAGCAGATTTCACTTGCAGGTACCGAGGCAAGCGGCACAGGCAATATGAAGCTTATGCTAAACGGTGCAGTCACACTCGGCACAATGGACGGTGCAAACATTGAAATCCATGATGCAGTAGGCGAAGAGAATATCATTATATTCGGTATGAAAACACCCGAAGCAAATGCGCTTAAACCGAATTATAATCCCCGCACCTACTATGAAAACAACAGCGAGATCCACAAGGTTATCGACTTTGTCAACAAGGGTATCAACGGAAAGATGTTCCCCGACGTCAGTTCATCAATCATCTACCACGATCCTTATATGGTGCTTGCTGATTTTGCCGACTACCGTCAGGCTCAGCTCAAGGCTGAGGAACTTTGGAAAGACCGTGAAACCTGGAACAGAATGTCACTTATGAACATTTCAGGTGCCGGCAGATTTGCCGCTGACAGAGCAATCAACGAATACGCCGCAAACATTTGGAATACTCAGCCTGCAGTAAAGCCCGCAGCTAAGTCAGAAAAGAAGTCGGCAAAGAAAACTGCAACAAAAACTGCAGAAAAAAAGACAACTAAAAAAGCTCCCGCTAAAAAAAGCAAATAAAATCTTGACAAAGAGATTTTATAATACTAAAATTGAATAGATGAAGCTTTATCGCTTCAAATTCTCTCTTATAAGGAGGCAAACTGTTTTGGACAGTAAGGACAGCATACCTTTATGTTGCTCAGTTTTTAAAACAAAACAGCATCCGTTCCGTGCCCTCGGTTCAGCGTGCATTGGCCTCCTCGCCCTTATCGGGTAACAGAGAGCCGATTTAGTTTGCATTGCCCTTTCTGCATGGAACGATATGCAGAAAGGGTATTTTTTATGGATGAAAACATTTTTGACGAGCTTTTCGAGTTGCTGAGTGCAGGAAAGTTCGGTACTTTAAAATCAGAGCTTTCTGAAATGAACGAGGTTGACATAGCCGAATTCTTCAGTTTGCTCGAACCCAAACAGCAGCTTCTTGTTTTCCGCATACTGCCAAAGGACATTTCAGCTGAGGTTTTCGCCTACCTTGAGAGTGAAGACCAGATGAACATTGTTAACTCAATTACTGACCGAGAGCTCAGTGAGCTTGTCGATGAGCTTTTCCTTGATGATACGGTTGACTTCCTTGAAGAAGTGCCCGCAAGCGTTGTAACACGTGTTCTCAAAATTGCGGACAAAGAAACAAGGCAGCTTATCAACCGCTTCCTGCGTTACCCCGAAAACAGCGCAGGCAGTATTATGACAATCGAAATGGTGCAGCTTCACGACAATCTGACAGTTGCACAGGCAATAGAAAACATCCGCCGCACAGGTATCGACAAAGAAACTATCTACACCTGTTACTGTATCGATAAAGCACGCCACCTGCTCGGTACAATCAACCTGAGCGAACTTATTTTTAATGAAGACAGCACTCTTCTTAGCGATATTATGGAAGAGGATGCTTCACTAATCAGTGTAAACACTCTTGATGATCAGGAGTATGTTGCGGATATTATCCGTAAGTACGATCTTCTGAGTGTGCCTGTAACCGATAACGAGGGCAGACTTGTCGGTATTGTCACAATCGACGACGCTGTCGACGTTATGGAAGAAGAGGTTACAGAGGACTTTGAAAAGATGGCGGCTATGACCCCGTCAGATGACGAGTATCTTAAAACAGGTGTATTCAAGCTTGCAAGCAACCGCATCGTCTGGCTGCTTATCCTTATGATATCGGGCACGTTTACAGGTATGATTATCGAGGGCTACGAAACCCTGCTTTCGGGTTTTGTCGCTCTTACCGCTTCTATGCCTATGCTTATGGGTACAGGCGGTAACGCCGGCAGCCAGGCTTCAACCCTTATCATACGCGGTCTTGCCGTAGGCGAAATCGAAATAAAAGATTACTTTAAAATCGTATTCAAAGAGCTTCGCGTTGCCGCTGTGTGCGGTGTTGTGCTCGGTCTTGCAAATATACTGCGAATGTATCTCTTCAGCGAGGGCACAATTGAGGTGTACCTTGTTGTTTCTCTTGCAATGTTTATCGCAATCGTCGTTGCCAAGCTTATCGGTTGTTCACTTCCGATTTTTGCAAAGATCGTAAAACTTGACCCTGCTCTTATGGCAGGTCCGATGATTGCAACACTTGTCGATATCGTTACACTTGTTATCTACTTTGCTCTTGCAAAAACTTTTCTCTTTTAAAAAGGAGTTTATATGCATTATATCCCCTACAATCCCCGTCTCAGTTATCATAAAAACATTTTCGGTGCAATCTGTGAAGGCTGCACCGTTTGTTTACGTGTAATTCTTCCGCGTGATATGCAGTGCAGCGGTGTAAGACTTGTGTGGCACCGTGACGGTGAATGTGAAAACAGATGCTCACTTGATTGGGAATGTATGGAGGGACATAGCGAAGAATGGTGGAAAATAAACTTTACTCCGCAGTCACCGGGTCTTTATTGGTATCATTTCGAGTACGATATCCCTTACGGCAAAGGTGAAATCCGCAAAGTCTCAAACAATGTCGGCAAATTCTGCAGTGACGGTGAAAATTGGCAGCTGACAGTATATCAGAAAAATTTCAAAACTTCCGATTCACTCAAGGGCGGCGTTATTTATCAGATTTTTCCTGACAGATTTTACAAAGCAGAAACTGTGCTTCAGGAAATTCCGAATGACCGTATACTGCGTGAAGACTGGGGCGCACAGCCCGAATGGAGACCCGACATAGACGGCAAAGTGCTCAACAACGATTACTTCGGCGGTAACCTCAAGGGAATTGAAGAAAAGCTCGACTACATCGCCTCTCTCGGTGTCACCTGCATTTATCTCAATCCCATTTTCGAGGCTCACTCAAATCACCGCTATAATACGGCTGATTACACCAAAATTGACCCCTTGCTCGGCAGTGAGAGCGATTTTATATCTCTCTGCGATAAGGCAAAAGAAAAAGGTATTGATATAATTCTCGACGGTGTTTTCAATCACACAGGTGACGACAGTATATATTTCAATAAAAAGAACCGATACCCGACATCCGGTGCCTATAATTCGCAGAGTTCACCATATTATTCGTGGTACACCTTCCGCCGTTGGAATGATGACTACGAGTGCTGGTGGGATTTTGACACTCTGCCGAATGTAAACGAAAAAAGCGAAAGCTACTGCGATTTTATTTTCGGTGATGACGGTGTTATACGCAAATGGCTCAGGCTCGGTGCATCCGGTTGGAGACTTGACGTTGCGGACGAATTGCCCGACGATTTTCTCGACAAGCTCAACGCCTGCGTAAAGAGCGAAAAACAAGACGCAGTAATCATCGGCGAAGTGTGGGAGGATGCATCAAACAAGCTCTCCTACCACAAACGCAGAAGATATCTCCTTGGCGGTCAGCTTGATTCTGTTATGAATTATCCGTTTGCCGATGCCATAATGTACTTTATGCGTACGGGTATCGCCAACGGCTTTACCGACAAAATTCTCACAATTCTCGAAAACTATCCCCCCCAGTGTATACCCGTGCTGATGAATCATATCGGCACTCATGACACAATGCGTGCAATAACAGCAATCGTCGGTGAAAGCTGTGAGGGACGTGACAGACGCTGGCAGGCTCAACAAAAGCTGAGCGATGAACAGTATGAAATCGGTGTTCAGATGCTCAAAACCGCCGCCGCAATACAGTTCACCTTACCGGGTGTACCGAGTATATATTACGGCGACGAAGCAGGTCTTACCGGATACAAAGATCCGTTTAACCGCGGTTGTTACCCTTGGGGCAACGAAAACCGCGAGCTTATCGAATGGTACAGAGCACTCGGAAAAATACGCAAAGAAAACTCTGCACTCTATGACGGCAGTTTTCATCCCGTATCCGAAGCGGCGGGCTGTATAGCATACGTCCGAAGCACCTATGGCAACCGCATTATGCTTATTGCAAACCGTAACGTACACCCCATCACATACTACTTACCTGAAGACTGGCATGGTTCAAAATTGTTACTTGGCGGCAACGGTATAGACCACACAAGCGTTGATATCCCTGCATATTCGGCAGTTATTTTGTCCGATTCCAATTGACAAATTAAATAAAATATGAGATAATATATAAAATTTTTTGGAGGTTATAGCATATGAAAAATCGCACAAAACTTCTGAGCATATTGCTCACAGCAATTATTCTTATGCAGGCAGGCTTTATGGCCTTTGCCACAGAAAACAGTTACACAATTGTTTCTCCCTACGACGATGTTGTATGGGAAGGCGACGAAGCATGGGGTGCATACAAAGGCACACTTCACACTCACACAACTTACAGCGATGCTGAGCTTGATCTTCCCATAATGATCAAAGGCTACTACAACCGCGGCTTCGATTTCGTTGCAAACGCTGACCACGGCGTTACAGGTGTTGAATGGAATAAAGAGCCTGCACGTCCTATCCTTTATCTTTATCAGTACCTTCTCGGCAACAAGGTCAATCACCTTACAGACGAAGAGTACGAAGGCATCATCAGCGGTACATATCCGCTTGAGAACGGACAGCCCAGAGGCACAGGTATGACTTGTGTTACAGGTGCTAACGAGCTCGGTTACATAACACTCACAAAGAGCCACGTAAACGGTTATTTCCTTGATCCCAGCGTAGGTAACGCTTGGGACGGCGGCGAAAACGGATTTGAAGAGGCTGTTAAGTTTGTCGACGAAAACGGCGGTCTTTCCCACATCAACCATCCCGGCGACTGGCTTCAGACTAACCAGAATCCCGATGCAGTAAATGACCCTGCAAACATCAAGTATTTCGGCGATATTCTCCTTAAGTATGATTCCTGCCTCGGCACAGAGGTTTTCAACGAGAGAAACGGCACAACAGGCTACGACAGAATCCTTTGGGATAACCTGCTTATGTACTGCCTGCCCTACGGCAAAAACGTTATCGGCTACAGCAATACAGATGCGCACTGGCTTGACACAATCGATACATCCTTCATGGTATTCATGATGAAAGAAAACACAATGGCTCAGGTCAAAGAGACAATGCAGAGCGGTGCTTTCTTCTCTGTTACAAGAATCCTTCGCCCCAATGACACAATCGGTCCGGAAGAAGAATTCAGAGTCGATAACCAGGGTCTTCCATATCCGATGTTCTCAAATGTCATCACTGACGGTCACAAGGTAAGCGTTGATTATTCCGATGCAAAGCAGATTCAGTGGATAGCAGACGGTAAGGTTATCGCTAAGCAGGCTGTAAACGGCAACGGTACATACACAATTGACCTCGACACAATCGACGGTGCAGAAGATTACACATACATCCGCGCAGAGCTTCTCGGCGAAGGCGGTATGTGCCTGACTCAGGCTTTCGTAATTGACGACGGCAGTGCTCCTCTCACTTGGGAAGAGGATAACACCGAGATGTCATTTGTCGAAAAATTCCTCGCATGGTTCAAGGATACAAGACTCTACGTTCTCTTCCAGGAGATTGCAAGAGCTATAGGCTGATAAAAAACATCAAACCGCTGTTCAAAACGAGCAGCGGTTTTTTACTTGCAAGAAATCGAATTCTGTATTATAATAATATAAATATGCATTGAAAGGAGAAAAGATATGGCTGAATTTAAAACAGAGTCACTGGGCAACGGTGTTTTTGCCGTACTCAGCGAGATACATACCTTCGGCACGGATGCTTTTCTTCTGTACGATTTTGCGGCCGCTAAAAGCAGGGAAAAAATATGCGACCTTTGCAGCGGCTGCGGAATTATACCTCTGCTTATGTTAAGGGAAGAAAAGCAACACCCCGTAACGGCAGTTGAAATCCAGCCGGATGCCTGCGAGCTTATACAAAAAGGCATTGAGCTGAGTGGTCTTCAAAGCAAGCTTAACATACTCAACAAAGATCTTAAAGAGCTCAAAGAAGATATTGATGCAGGTGCATTTGACCTCATTACGGTAAATCCCCCTTACTTCCCCGTCGGCAGCGGTTACGACTGTGAGGACGAGCCGCACAGACTTATACGCAGTGAGGTCGGCTGCACACTTGACGACATCGTACGTCAGTCGGCGTGGCTTCTGCGCTCGGGCGGCAGAATGTGTATGTGTCACCGCCCCGAAAGGCTGACGGATATAATCTGCTCTATGAGAGCAAATAAAATCGAACCGAAAAGATTGAGATTTGTCGCCAAAAACGAAAAGAGTGCACCCTGGCTTGTGCTCATCGAGGGCAAAAAGGATGCTAAAGCCTCACTCAACACAGAAAAAACACTTTACATGAATGACGAAAAAGAACTCGAAAGGATATACGGCGGCTATGCAAACTGATAATAAAACAGGTACACTTTATATTGTCGGCACGCCGATCGGCAATCTCGGCGATTTTTCGCCGCGTGCGATAGAAGCACTTGAAAGCTGTGATTTCATAGCCGCAGAGGATACAAGGGTAACTCTCAAGCTCCTCAACCGTTTTGAAATCAAAAAGCCGATGGTAAGCTACCACGAGCACAATCGCACTCAGCGAGGCGGTCAGATCATAAACCGAATAGCCGCAGGTGAAAACTGCTGTCTTGTAACGGATGCAGGTATGCCTGCGGTGTCAGACCCGGGCGAAGACCTTGTAAGACTTTGCCACGAGATGAATATTCCCGTAGCATCCGTGCCCGGTCCGTGTGCATTTGTCACTGCGCTTGCACTTTCGGGAATGAGCGCAAAGCGGTTCACCTTCGAGGGATTCTTAAGTGTAAACAAGGTCAGCCGCAGAGAACATCTGGCACAGATAAAAAACGAAAAACGCACAATGTGCTTTTACGAAGCACCTCACAAGCTGCCCGCAACACTAAAGGATATGGCACAGACACTGGGCGACCGTAAAATAGCAATCGTGCGTGAAATAACAAAGATTCACGAGCAGGTAATCCATTCAACTCTTTGCCAAGCGGCTGAGGACTTTGCCGACGGTCAGCTTAAGGGAGAGATCGTACTTATAATCGAAGGTGCACCCGAAGAAGAGGAAACACCGTCAACATTAGAAGAAGCTGTTGAATTTGCCGCAAAACAGCTCCAAAAAGGCGTTTCAGCAAGTGAAGCGGCAAAGTTAGCCGCAAAGGCAACAGGCTTCAAAAAAGGCGATATTTACAAGATTCTGATAGACCGAGGAGAAGATTAAAATGAACGGATTTATTGAAAGCATAAAACATTTCTGGTATCTTTACCTGCTGCTTGCCCTGTTGATCATTCTTACGGTATTCGTATTTAAAAAAGCTATAGGCGCAGCATCAAAACACAGTAAGGAATTTAACGAAAATCTCGCAAAAGCCAAGCGTGCAAAAGAGCTTCGCGATGCTTACTCAAACCTTACGGAAGAAATAATAGCATCTGCCCCTGCCGATACACTTTTTGAGGGTACTGCGCTTTGTCTTGAATACATCTGTCAAAAAAACGAAGATACCAACAACTTCTATGAGTCAATGACTCAGGGCGAAAAGGACGTTTATGCACTGTACTATCTGATTTCAGACGCATCCGACGGCAACCTTTCAGCCTTCTTTAAATCAAGCTACAGACCGCTCACAAGCGATGCGGTAGAAGCGGCAGAAAAAATACTTGACAGCGAAATATATAAGGTAATCAAAATGATGTTCGACAGATATGATGAGAATAACGAGGAGCTGTCCGTTATTCCTCACGAAATTGACAGACTTAACGGTGAATACCGCGACCTTACGGCCGGTAAAAATCTTTTTGCCGCAGGCGGAGAATATATCAAGTCTAATCCGAAAGAATTTTTGAAATAAGCAAAAAAGAGGTACGGTTTGCGTTAACAAACCGTACCTCTGATTATTCAAGTAACTATTAATTATTCAGCCTCGCAGCATGAGCAGGAAACATAGTTCTCCTCATCGTTTGCCTCAACAGCCTTCTTCTCCTTGATCTTTTTAACAGCGAAGAAAACGCCTGCAGCAACAGCAGCAACAGCTGCGATAATACCGACTATCTTAAGTACCTTTTTACACATTTTGATATCCTCCTCTTTATTTATTACTAAAATTATACCTACATTATTACTCAAAGTCAATACTTTTTACCAAAATTATTAGTTGAACTGCATAAGAATGCGGCCGACCTCTGCCTCCCCCGTAAAGTGAGAGACACAGGTCGGCCGCAGTGACTGCAAAGGCAGTCTGCGAGACCGATGCAAATACATCGGCCTCGAATAAAGCTGCTTAAGCCTTGTTTGCCTTAACTGTAAGAGCAGACTTCTTTCTTGCGGCATTGTTCTTGTGAATAATGCCCTTTGCTGTAGCCTGGTCGATCTTCTTGATCGCAGCCTTTACAAGGACATCCTTATCTGCAGAATTAGCCTCGATTGCAGCGTTAGCCTTTTTGATTGCAGTCTTGAGTGCAGAGTTAGCAGACTTGTTACGAGCTGCCTTTGTCTTGTTGACAAGAACTCTCTTCTTTGCTGATTTGATGTTCGGCATTTGAGTACACCTCCTTTTTACTATCACACATCTATGTATATTATCATTTATTAAAGCAAATTGCAAGTTATTTTTAAAGAAAAGTTTAAAAATATTTAAATATCACATACTATTCGTGAAAGGAAGCGAAACTTATGGACTTACGCACGGATTTAGCACTCGAACAGCACGAAATTAACAGCAAATCTGCACCTGACGGAATCGAGAAAAAGCAAAGTTCATCGGGTGAAGTGAAAACAACCGAAATCAAAATTACAAACAAAAACGGTGAAAGAACGCTTAAGCGAAAAATCGGCACATACATCACTGTCGAGCTGCCGGGTTTCGGGTCTGCAACAGACATTTTCGGTGACGGAATGCAAGCCGTAGCTTCCGAGCTGAAAAAGCTTTTGCCTGCGGAAGGTCTCATACTTGTTGCAGGTCTCGGCAACGAACAGATAACACCTGACGCATTAGGGCCAAAATGTGCATCTCTGATTTTCTCAACAAGACATATCGGCAAGGAGCTGCAGAAATCGATAGGCTTCGAATCTCTTCGACCCGTTGCAAGAATAGCACCCGGTGTGCTCGGTCAGAACGGAATCGAAACCGGCGAAATACTCGCAGGCATAATAAAGCAGGTCGACCCTGCCGCAATTATAACAGTAGATGCGCTCGCTTCACGCAGGCTTTCACGTCTGGGCTGCACCGTACAGCTTTGCGATACGGGTATAACACCCGGCTCAGGAGTAGGCAACGCAAGAGCAGAAATCAGCAGTGATACAATGGGAGTTCCCGTAATTTCACTCGGAGTTCCGACTGTAGTTGATGCTGCAACCCTCGCCTATGACCTTACGGGTACCTCGGGTAACCTTGAAAAGGGCGGAGAAAAAATGATGGTAACGCCACGTGAAATTGACCTGATAATCGAGCGTGCATCAAAGCTCGTTGCAACAGCAATTAACTCTGCATTACAGCCCGATATGAACGCAGAGGAGCTTTACTCACTGGTATCATAAAATGTCTTCATCTGTCATATATATTGATATAATAATATGACAGCGGAGGAATTTCAAGTGAAAATAAAATTTGATACCGTTTACGATGTTTTTTCTGCAGTCACTGCGATAATCCTTATTGCCGCTCTCACTGCCGGTATAGAAAGCAAAGCAATCTCACCTATTGTCCAAATTTTAAATAAAGCTTCAGAAAAAACAGCCTCAACAGCAGAATACTTCAACCTGTTGTTTGACAGCAATACCAACGGCGAAGATAATCTGCAATCAGCTGACCGTACGGTTTTTGCATCAAATCCGCTCGACAGCCTCACTGCAACACCTGAAGATATAAAGTCGCTTATTGACTCAGCCAAAGCAGGTGCCGCAGACGATGTCGAGGACGGCAAAATAAGCGAAAAGCAGTACGGCAAAAGCAATGTTACAACCGCTGTAGGAAATATACTTGTCAGAAACAACACAGACACACAGCAAAAGCTCGACCTGAGTAAATTCCTTACCGCCAAGCCCGATATTAATATAACCGACAAATCTCAGCCGACAGTGTTGCTGTTTCATACCCATACTACCGAAAGTTACGAAATACTTGACAGAGGCTGGTATGCGCAGGATTATATCACCCGAAGCAATTCATCCGACCGCAATATGGTAAGGGTCGGAATCGAAATCAAAGAGCAGCTTGAAGCTGCAGGCTACAATGTAATACATGATACAGAGATTCACGATGTAAAGTATACAGGTGCATACGACCATTCACGCAAAAGCGTAGAGAAATACCTCAAACAGTATCCGAGCATTCAGATAGTGCTCGATATTCACCGTGATGCAATTGAGGAGAACAACGGCACAAGAATAAAGCCCATTGCAACCGTTCTCGGCAAAAAAGCAGCACAGATGATGATAATAACAGGCTGTGAAGAAGGCAAGGTAACGTCATTCCCCGACTGGAAACAAAACCTGACCTTTGCACTCAACCTACAAAGCGTATGCGAAGAAATGTACCCGGGACTTATGCGACCCGTTTACTTCTGCCAGCGTAAATATAATATGGATTTGTCTCACAACAACCTGCTCATAGAAATGGGCAGCTGTGCAAACACCCTCGAGGAAGCTGCCTATTCAGGCAGACTTCTGGGCACTGCACTTGTAAAACTGCTTGACCAAAGCAAAGGATGAAGATTTTGAAAAACATTGTCAAATACTATTTTATAATAGTTTTTTTAATAATACTTGCAGTATTCAGCACCTGCGGAGTGCTTACCGTACAGGAAAAAGGTGCACACACCGTATTCGGCGAAGAAGCGGAAACAATTCAGCTCAGCACTGAAAAGTTCGGTGCTGAGCTGAGAAAGTTATTCTAATTATTTTTTCTTTTCGTCACGCTCGTGTATTACAAAGCGTGTCGGAGTACCTTCAAGACCGAAAACCTCACGAATCTGGTTATCGAGATAACGCTGATAGCTGTAGTGGAAAAGGTCTTTTTTGTTGACAAAGCAAACAAACGTCGGCGGACGTGTCGATGCCTGAGTCATATAGTAAATCTTGAGGCGCTTGCCCTTATCGGTAGGCGGCTGTACCCTTGCTGTTGCATCGGCAAGCACCTGGTTGAGCTTACCGGTCTGTATACGCATCGCATTCTGCTCGTCAACAAAATTGATAAGCTCAAACAGTCTGTCAAGTCGCTGACCTGTTTTAGCAGAGATAAAGATAATCGGAGCGTATGACATAAATGAGAAATCATTCATCAGCTTTTTACGGTAGGAGTCCATTGTCTTGCCGTCTTTTTCTACTGCATCCCACTTATTTACCGCTATAATACAGGCCTTACCCATTTCGTGAGCAATACCCGCAACCTTTGAATCCTGCTCGGTAAAACCTTCCTGAGCATCAATCATAATTACGCATACGGTTGCACGCTCAACAGCCATTTTGGCACGCAGTACAGAATATTTTTCAATAGCATCGTCAACCCTGCTCTTACGTCTGAGACCTGCGGTATCAATAAGCACGTATTTGCCGAATTTGTTCTCAATATGTGTATCGGTCGCATCACGTGTCGTACCTGCAATATTTGATACAATCGCACGCTCCTCACCCGAAATTTTGTTAACAAGTGAGGATTTACCTACATTGGGTTTGCCGATAATAGCAACCTTAACCGTGTCGTCTTCCTCTTCCTGCTCCTCTTCTTCAGGAATATACGACAGTACTGCGTCAAGAAGATCGCCCGTGCCGTGACCGTGTACCGAAGAAACAGCAATCGGGTCACCGAGACCGAGATTGTAAAACTCGTAAAACTCAAGCGGAGGCTCACCTATCGAGTCGCACTTGTTAACACAAAGCACAACGGGCTTACCGCTCTTCTGTAGCATAGCTGCAACCTCTTCATCGGCCGCAACAACGCCTGAACGCACATCGCAGACAAGGATTGTAACATCTGCGCTGTCAATCGCAAGCTGTGCCTGACGGCGCATCTGCGAAAGAATAATATCGTCTGAATACGGCTCAATACCGCCCGTATCGACAAGAATCATATTTCTGTTGACCCATTCACATTCGCCGAAAATTCTGTCACGTGTGACACCGGGTGTGTCATCAACAATAGACAGCCTTTTACCGCAAAGTTTATTGAAAAGTGTCGATTTGCCGACATTGGGTCTGCCGACAACGGCAACTATAGGTTTTGCCATACTATCACTCGCCTCCTAAAAATTTATCTAACAGCTCGTATCCGTCCGCAACACAGGATGTTACGGGCACACCGAGTTTCTGCGAAAGTTCAGCTACCGTAATATCGTCGAGGAATACTTCCTCACCGTCACGCAGAGCAGAATCGGGTATAATCAACTCGTCGCCAAGGTCTTTGCCCTCAAGTTGTGCGAGAATATCCTGTCCCGTAAGCAGACCCGCCACAGTAACGCTTTCGCCGAAGAAATCGTTATTTATCTTAATTACATTTATCTTCAGTTTATCATACTTCTTTTCTGCCGAGAGTGCAAGCTTTTTTATAAGGGGATATGCCGCGGCACCCGTTACAGCAGTTATGTTTCTGCTATCTGCAAGCTCATATTCACTGTCCTCAAGGGCAGATTTAAACTCATCCTCCATAAGCCGCCACATTCCGACACCGTTTTCAAGCTGAGGATATTCGCCGTAATAATCTGCATCGGGAATTTCACGGCCTGCACAAAGATAAAACTCATCAGCTGCAAAAGCGATAGTTTCGCCTTTGAAAAACTTAAAATGAGCATTGAAATCGTCAACCGTATCAATAACTGCGGCTGCCGTTTTTTCGTTATAGGCTTCAAGCGGATACAAACCCTCACGATGTTTCGTAAGACCCACAGGCACGCAGGCTATACTCTGCACCGCAGGATAGAGCTTACCGAGCTCACTCAAGCTAAATTCAAGCTCCTTGCCGTCATTTATACCCGGGCAAAGCACAAGCTGAGTGTTGAGCTTTATACCTGCATCCGCAAGGCGGTTGAGATAACGCAGAGACGTGCCTGAATTCGGGTTTTTCATCATCTCCACACGCAAAGTCGGGTTCATAGTATGCACCGAAACATTGACGGGGCTTATATGCATCTCAATAATTCTGTCAATGTCACGGTCGGTCAGATTTGTAAGGGTAACGTAGTTGCCGAAAAGGAAAGACAGACGCGAATCGTCATCCTTAAAATACAAGCTCTCCCTCATCCCCTTGGGCATCTGGTCGATAAAACAGAATATGCACTTGTTTTTGCAGGAATGGTGCTTGTCCATAAGGTAAGTTTCAAAGCACAATCCCAAATCGTCATATTCATCTTTCTTGATTTTAACAGTGCGGCGTTTTCCTTTTTCATTTTCAATTTCAAGCTTGAGCTTACATTCACTGCAATAGAAACGGTAATCAAGCACGTCGTTAATATCGTGAGAGTTGACGGATATAAGTGTCTCACCACCCGATATTTTTTTGTAGCATATTGAGCCCGGCTCAACATCGGTAATTTTTACTGACATGCTTATCACCTACCTCTATTTTTTCAGAACGGTCAAGACCGTTCCCTACGTTTCAATTATACAAGAAATAAAAATTAATGGTTATCACCTATAGAAACTTCCCATTTCAAAGGGTTTTCTTCTATATATCGACAAAGTTCTGTATAAGCTTCTCTATTTCTTATAATTTCATCATAGAACGATTTTTGCCATATTTTAAGTTCGGGAGAAATTTTGTGTATTTCCCGAGAAACTCCAGATTTATACAACCCGACTACCGTATCCAGTGTAGGGAACGGTCTTGACCGTTCCGCCTTAGGGTCGCACCCGATTACCACTATAGCATGAATATGATTGGGCATAATGACATATCGGTCAATATAGATTCCATCATATCGCTTTTCTATATTTAACAAATGTTCTTTGGCAGTTATCCCGTAAACAGTAGGAAAATCCGGCATACCGAATATACACTCTTTATTGTGTGTACATATCGTTATAAAATAATAATTTTCACTGGAATAATCATAACCTTGAAGTCTCGGCAGTTTTCTTTTAGGCAATTCCATATTTTCACCTTTCGGAACGGTCAAGACCGTTCCCTACGTTGTTTTCAACTGTTCAGCCTCAAATCTCGATAGTATAGATCCTCACGTATTTTAAAGCCTTGCTTTTCCCAAAAAGCATTTCCGTTTTCATTCGTCTTGAAAACAACTAAAAACACTTTATTTATACCTTCTGCTTTTAAAGCATCCACAGCAGCCTTAACCAACAAAGCACCTATACCGTTTCCGCGAAATTTCTCCGAAACACAGGTGTGATGTATATAGCCTCTATAGCCGTCATGTCCTGCCATTACAGTACCGATAATCTCATCATTTTCAACAGCAACAAAGCTTGTACAAGGATTACGCAAAAGAAATTTTTCAATGTATTCTTCAGTATCATCAGGATTAACACCGATATCCGGAGAACTCGTCCATAGCTTCATCATTGAATCGTAATCATCCAAAACTATATTACGTATAATCAAAAAACTCTTCACCTGCATTACTTGTAAATTAGAAAATTCTGTTCGAACACCGTATAAATGATATAAAAGTTAAAAGTTAACATTTGACAATCCTCAGTCTTTTGCTACGCAAAATCCAGCTCCTTTCAAAAGGAGCTTTTGTCAAAGCAATTTACAATGCTGTTTGCCAAACATTTACCTCCTTTTTAAAGGAGGTGGCATTGCAAAGCAATGACGGAGGATTGAAAAGCAGTACAATGCAGACACATTTCATCAATCACATAATCGAACATATATCAAGCAGATTATCAAAGCAATAATCTGCGTTTTTATCAAAGCCTTTGTGGACTAAAACCGTTGTCATACCTGCGTTTTTGCCGCCGATAATATCAGCAACGGGATTATCCCCTATCATAACAAAATCTTCATCGGGATAAAATGATTTTGCTATATCAAATATCTCTATTCTCGGCTTATCGTAGCCGACAAGACCCGAAATAATCAATCTGTCAAAAAAATCCGTAATACCGAGTGCATCCGTTATGCACTGCAATTCAGGATAATTATTTGAAAGGATTATATTGGTGTGTCCTTTTTCTTTTGCTTTTCCGAGCACAGAAACCGTATCGTCAAACAAGTTGTAGTTTGACGGAAGCATTATTATCTCTCTGACCTTTTCGCTAGCTAACTTTGCCTGTGCTTCGTTGATACCGAGCGAAACAAAACTTTTGAAAAAATGAGCATTCATAAACTCCCACCATTTTTCACCAACCAGATCGGTAAAATCCTTTTCGGGAGTATGCCACGTGAAACCGGTTGCATTGCACCGCCTTATATCTTGAAAAGTAACAGTATGATTCTCAACAGTTTCATTAAGTGCACGAAAAACACTGCCGCTCCATAAATGATTGCAGTAGGCAAGCGTGCCGTCAAAATCCCAACAGAATATACTCATTATTTTCACCTATGAAGAAAAGGTATTTCGAATCCCAAACAACGCAAAGTCACCGGTATTTCAAAATCAGTTTGCTTTATAATTTGGTGTGAGTTCAAGGCGCAAAGGCGACGGAATACAAAGGTATTTCGAGCCTGAAGCGACGACGAAATTGTCCAAAATTAAAAGCAAAAGGCAGGGAGGATATGAATCACCTCTCTGCCTTAAAGCCTAAAGCTTATGCCTCTGTTTCAACTACCTGTCTGCCATTGTAGTAACCACAATTAGCACACAGTCTGTGCGGTCTCTTGTACTCGCCGCACTTGGGGCACTTGACGAGCTCAGGTGCATTAAGCTTCCATACGCTGCTGCGTCTCTTGTCTCTTCTTGCCTTAGAGACTCTTCTCTTCGGAACTGCCATTTTGGAACCTCCTTGCTGGTGTGTAACTTCTACTCATCGTTATTATTTAACAGTTGCTGCAATGCCGCAAGACGTGGGTCTATCGGTGCAGAACAGCTGCATGAGTCGTGATTAAGGTTTTTGCCGCAATACTGACAAACACCTTTGCAATCTTCCTTGCACAGATGCCTCGTCGGCAAGCCGAGCAAAATATCCTCCGTAACAAGCTCATCCAGATTGAAACGAAGCGATTCGACAAGAATCAGCTCATCGTTTTCTTCATCGTTGAGCGAAGTGACCAGCACATGGTCAACGGGGATAGAAAGATTTTTTTCTGTGTGCTGTGCGCAACGGTCGCAAGGCGCGGAATAAGTAAAAGCTGTATCAGCCTTAAGCTGAACAATGCCCGCCTTGTTAAAAACGCTGCCCTTGACCTTAACGGGTGTGGCAAAGGGATACAAAGTGGAAACGTCGATATCGGACAAATCAAGGTCGTAATCGAACTCCAACCTTTCGCCTATGTTGTTAAAAATGGGTTCAAGCTCTATAAACACCTTTGTTGATACCTCCGTAAAGGTTACACGAGCACCGTGCCGAATAACACGCAAAGATTATTATATCGTTTCAGTTGCGCTTTGTCAAGAAAAAAATTTAATTTTTAAAGTACTTCGCAAACCTCGAAGACCTTTGCGGGAATTTCTTCCTTATCAGCGGATACTGTGAAGACAACATCCTTCTCTTCCTTAGCGGAAAGCTCAGCAACCTTGAGAAGGAAATCTGCAAGATCATCGTAGTTTCTGCCGCCGATACGGAGAGTAGCGTCAGCAAATACGTCTGTAATGTCGTGGTCACCTGCGAAGATACCGCAGAGGAAACCGTAGTATGCATCGTAGCCGCTTACTTTATAGTTGTCGGTCGCTGTGAGTCTGCAGCGGTGAGTGATGTCGTAAGTAAGTGCGGACTCCTTTTCTATACATACAACATTACCGTTGGATCTTTCAACTGCTGCATTTACAAGCTCAATAAGCTTCTTTGTTTTGCCTGCACCCTTGTGACCGAGAATAAGTTTTACCATTGTAATCGCTCCTTTATATTTGTTTATCTGTTGAGTTTTGCTTCCAGCTCTGCTTTCATATCTTCGTAGCCGGGCTTGCCGAGCAACGCAAACATGTTCTTCTTGTAGCTTTCTACACCGGGCTGGTCGAAGGGATTTACACCGAGCACATAGCCTGAAATTGCACAGGCTTTTTCGAAGAAGTAGATAAGCTCACCGAGGTTATACTCATCCATCTGCTCAACCTTAAGTACGATGTTGGGAACATCACCGTCGGTATGTGCAAGGAGTGTGCCCTCAAAAGCCTTTCGGTTTACGAACGAAACCGTCTTGCCTGCGAGGAAATTAAGACCGTCAACGTTTTCGGGGTCAACCTCAATGTTGACATCAGCCTTTGTTTTATCGAAATAAACCACTGTTTCAAACAGCATTCTCTCGCCTTCCTGAACATACTGGCCGAGTGAATGAAGATCAGTAGAATAAATCGCGGAAGAAGGATAGATGCCTTTGTTTTCCTTACCTTCGCTCTCACCGTAGAGCTGCTTGAGCCATTCGCACATAAGTGTGAAGGAGGGCTCGTAGCCAACAAACATCTCAACCTTTTTACCTGCACGGTAGAGAAGGTTGCGGATTGCAGCATACTTGTAGCAGTCGTTCTCAAGTGAGGGAACGGAATACTTTTCTCTGGCATCTGCCGCACCCTGCATAAGTGCGTCGATATCTATACCTGCGGCTGCTATGGGAAGCAGGCCTACAGCTGTAAGAACGGAGTAACGTCCACCGACATCGTCTGGCACGACAAATGTCTGATAGCCCTCTTTGTCTGCAAGGGACTTGAGAGTGCCCTTTGCCTTGTCGGTTGTTACATATATACGCTTAGCCGCCTCTTCCTTGCCGTACTTCTTCTCAAGAAGCTCCTTGAATACACGGAAAGCAACGGCAGGCTCTGTGGTAGTACCGCTCTTAGAAATAACGTTTACCGAAAAATCTTTACCCTCAACAAGACTCATAACCTCGGCAACAGAAGAAGAACTGATTGTGTTGCCTGTAAAGAATATCTGAGGAGTATCCTTTGCCAGAAGGTTGTAGTTGGAGGATTTGCAGAACTCAATAGCTGCACGTGCACCGAGATAGGAGCCGCCTATTCCGATAACAACAAGAGCCTGTGAATCGGACTTGATTTTTTCGGCTGCCTTTTTAATAGCCTTAAACTCTGCCTTGTCGTAGTTAACGGGCAGATCGACCCAGCCGAGGAAATCGCTTCCCTTACCTGTGCCGTCGTGAAGCATCTTGTGTGCATTTACGATTTCTGCTTCGATTTTTGCGAGCTCGCAGGCTGAAGCTCTTTCGCCTGCATAGGAACTGTTCAACTTGATTGCCATAGATTTTGCTGTTTGCGGCATTTTGCGTATAATGCCGACTCTCCTTAAAAGTAGAATATTATTAATGATTATTTTAACCGAAAATTAAACTTATTGCAATACAAAAACGTTAATTTTTTTAACATTTTTAATATTTTTTAACAGTATTTATTCTGTCTCTTTTGTCAAGCTTGCAAAAGAAGTTAAAAACCGCCGTAAAACCTCAAGAAAGTCGAGCTTTTTTATTTCTTCAGGTGCAACTATGGGACATTCGGCGACAGTTTCGCCGTCAAGCTTAAAGGTCAGCGTACCCACTCTTTCGCCTGCAGCTACAGGTGCCTTCACATCAACAGCAAGCTCCGCCGCCTGTTCAAGCTTATCTGCACTCCCCTTTTTCAGCAGCATTGCCTGCGGTGCTTCAATTGTCGGCGTAAAACTGTCTTTGTATCCGCCTATAACAGCCACATCGGTAATCAGTGAAGTATCGGGCGCAGGAGTCACTGTTTCATAGTTTGCAAAGCCCCAGTTGAGCAGTGCCTTTGCCGCACCGAAACGATCGTCACTCGTAGGGCTTCCCATAACCACTGCAACAAGATGTGTGCCGTTACGCTCTGCCGAAGCTGCCACACAACACCCGGCTTTTGAAGTTGTACCCGTTTTCAGGCCTGTTGCACCGTCATAAAACCGTACAAGCTTGTTTGTGTTTACAAGCTGAGTCGCACCGTTACGAAGTGAATCCATCCAGACAGTTGTATATTTTCTTATCAGGTCGTGTTTGAGAAGTTCAACCGACATAAGAGCTATATCATACGCCGTTGTCAGGTGTGTGTCGCTCGTATCATCAAGACCTGTGCAGTTGTCAAAATGCGTGTTTTTCATCCCAAGTTCAGCCGCTCTGCTGTTGAGCATTCCGACAAGCGCTTCTTCACTGCCCGCAATATGCTCGCCCAGAGCCTCACAAGCATCGTTTGCACTGTAAATAGCTGTTGCACGAAGCAGCTCGTCAACCGTCATCGTTTCCCCCTCTTTAAGCCATATCTGCGATCCGCCCTTTGCAGCCGCAGTAGGGCTTGCAACAACCGTGTCGTTGAGGTTAAGCTTACCCGAATCAATAGCCTCCATAACGAGCAGAAGCGTCATAATTTTTGTAACCGAAGCAGGATAAAGCCGCTCATGCTCATTCATTGCCGCAAGCACCTGACCGCTTGAAACGTCAACAAGTACAGCCGATTTCGCATTGACCGTAACGGGCATACCGGGGCTTTCACTTTCAGCCGCTACCGCAGATAAAGAAAAAACAAGCACTGTACAAAGAACTGCCGACAGCATTCTTAACAGCTTACTTTTCAATTTACATCTCCCCTTTCATATCAAGCTTATGAGACGTTAAATAAATAAATTACAGTATACGATATTGCGTAAATGAGAAATTTAGGTTATAATTTATTTTCAGTGACAATAAATCTAAGGAGCAAAGCTATGAAAGCGGCTTTTTATACACTCGGCTGTAAAGTAAACCAATACGAAACCCAGGCTCTCAGCGAAGCACTTATGCGCGAGGGTTTTCTGATTGTACCTTCAAACGAGGATGCCGATGTATACATCATAAACTCCTGCACTGTTACGGCAGAGAGTGACAAAAAAACAAGGCAGGCTGTCAGACGCTTCAAAAGGCTTCACCCAGACAGCATAGTTGTACTCACAGGCTGTATGCCGCAGGCTTACCCACAGATTGCAAGTGAGCTTGATGCGGCAGACATTGTCGCAGGCAACAAAAACAATATAGATATTCCGAAAATGATAAAGGAATATCTCCAAAACCGCAACCGCAGTGTGGATATTATTCAGCACAGCACAGGTGATGAATTCGTACCGTGCAGTATCAGCAGCTTTGATGAAAGAACGAGAGCAGCAATCAAGATTGAAGACGGATGTAACCGCTTCTGCTCCTACTGCATAATTCCATACGCAAGAGGCAGAGTCCGCTCAAAGCCGCTTGACGAAATCAAGAAAGAAGCCGCTTCACTTGCCGCAAACGGATACACCGAAATCGTGCTTGTCGGCATCAACCTTTCATCCTACGGCACAGACTGCTCGCTTTCCCTTTCCGATGCTGTAGCAGCAGTATGTGAAACTCCCGGAATCCGTCGAGTAAGACTCGGCTCGCTTGAGCCTGACCACATGACGGATGAAATGATAAACGCTCTTAAAACTCAGCCGAAGCTCTGTCCTCAGTTTCATATATCACTGCAAAGCGGATGCACCGAAACGCTCAAGCGAATGAACAGACACTATACTGCTGAAGAATATGAAAAAATCTGTCAAAGACTGCGTGAAAGCTTTATCGACTGCACGATAACCACCGATATTATGGTAGGCTTTGCAGGTGAAACTGAAGAAGAATTTGAAGAATCGCTCGCCTTTACAAAAAAGATAAAATTTGAAAAGGTTCACGTATTCCCCTACTCACAGCGAAAAGGTACTCGTGCCGCAGAATTCCCGAACCAGCTCGACCGCAAAACCAAAGAAGAGCGTGCACACAGAATGATTGCTCTTACAAACGAAATCAGAGCCGACTTTATGAAATCACAAATCGGCAAAACGGTAGAAGTGCTTGCCGAAACCAAGGACGAAAAGGGAGTGTGTACGGGCTACACCGCCAACTACACACCCGTCAGAATCCTGAGCGGTGCCGAATGCGGAGATTATTACAAAATAAAAATCACAGCCGCCAATGATGACGACTGTGAAGGTGTGATTGTATAAACTTTATACTGTGTATTCTTTGAGGAATTTGGTGTACATTTCATCGAATTCCTCAGAATCTTTTTTGAGGCTTCTTACAAACTTATGCATATCAAATCTTGCGTGAGCCGTCTCAATTACACAGGCGGCAATATTTGAACAGTGGTCAGAAACACGCTCGAGGTTTGTAACAAGATCGTTGAAAACAAAGCCTTGCTCAATAGTACACTCGTTTTTACGCAGTCGCTCAATATGACCGTGCTTCATATCCTCTTTAAGCACGTCTATAACCTGCTCAAGCGGCTCAACAAGCTTTGCACTTTCAAGGTCATTGTTCACAAAAGCATTAACCGAAAGCTCAAGAATACGGGTTGTAGCAGCAACAATATTTTGCATTTCCTTCTGTGCCGCACCGGAGAATGACATCTTCTTATCCTTCAGTTCTTCTGCCGACTCAAGGATATTAAGTGCATGGTCGCTCAATCGCTCAAGGTCGCCTATAAGGTGAAGCTGCATTGTAAGCTCACGGCTGTCTTCATCCGTTAGGTCACGTGCACTGAGCTTTACAAGGTAATCGCCTATTGTATCCTCGTAGGTATCGGCCTTTTTCTCACCTCTACGTATGCGCTCTGCCGTTTTATCATCATAAGCAGAGAGCATCTGCATTGCATCGAGCAGCGTATCCTTGCTGAGCTGAGCCATTATAGCCGTAACCTTGCGGCTCTGCTCAACAGCAACTGCAGGTGTACTGAAAAGACGCTCATCAAGAAGCTGAGTCTTTTCGTCTTCACCCTTATCTTTAACAGTAAGATTTGCAAGCTTGACGAGAAGATTTGATGCAGGGAAGAGAATTGCAAGTGCAACGATCTTGAAGCCCGTATGAACAACCGCTATACCTAAAGGATTAGCAGCCTCGTCAAGAATCGGTATTTCTACAAAAGAGGTTACTGCATAGAAAGCAGCAAGCAGAATAGCTGTAGCTATAACATTAAAATAAAGGTGAATAAAAGCGGCACGCTTTGCGTTTTTGTTTGCACCTGCACAGGAGATAATAGCACTTATACAGGTACCGATATTCTGACCCATAATAATCGGAACAGCAGTCATATAGTTGATTCTGCCCGTAAGTGTAAGAGCCTGAAGAATACCGACAGAAGCTGAAGAAGACTGAACAACAGCAGTTACAACTGCACCCATAATTACGCCAAGAACGGGATTAGAAAAAAGAACAAGTGCATTCTTGAAGCCGTCGAGTTCAGTAAGCGGCTTTACAGCGTCGGACATTGTTTCCATACCGAACATCAATATTGAAAAGCCGAGCAGAATAACTCCTACATCCTTACGCTTTGCCTTTTTGGAAAACATATTGAGGATGATACCTATAAGAGCAAGTATCGGTGTGAATGTAGCAGGTTTCAGCAGTGAAACCCAGAAATTATCACTTTCGATACCCGTAAGGCTGAGAATCCAAGAGGTAACCGACGTACCGAGGTTTGCACCCATAATAACGCCGACAGCCTGAGTAAGCTGCATAACACCCGAGTTGACAAAGCCGACAACCATAACTGTAGTTGCAGACGACGACTGAATAACAGCCGTTACTGCAAGGCCGAGCAAAAAGCCCTTGAATTTGTTTGAAGTAAGTTTACCCAGTATTGTTTTGAGCTGATTACCCGCACTTTTCTCGAGTGCATTGCCCATTACATTCATACCGTAAAGGAAGAACGCAAGGCCTCCGAAAAGCGTAGCAACATTCATAAATGACATAAAATAACCTCCCTTGAGGAAGAAATATGACGAACCTTGTCCAAATGCGATTATAATTAAGTCTTGTCAAATTATTATTCCTATTAAGAAAATAAAATAAAATTTTTAAATTTAACATATTGTCTTTATTTTTGCCGAAAAATAAGGTATTATATGTTAGTTAAAGATTATTATTACAGGGGTGATTCACGAATCGCCCGCTAAAAACATAATTTACAGGAGCAGTCACTTATGTATTTTCATGAAGCTACATACGATTTAGACATACTCTGCAGACAAAATCTGCACATACACTCATCTTTTTCGGGCTGTGCAAAGCCCGAAATGACACTTCACGATATCGTTCATACTGCTGAGCTTAACGGGCTTGAGATGATAGCAATTACCGACCACGTCCAAGCTGACACCGAGGATGAATTCAGAGTATGCCTATCAATGCTCAAAGAGCAGGCTAAAACGATAGAGTCACCCGTGCGTGTACTTATCGGTGCAGAGCTTTCGGCATACGGTGTCAATAATTTTAATTTCCCTGAGAATGATATCGAGCTCGATTACAGACTCTGGGCACAGAACCACTACCACGTTTCAAGTTGGATTCAGCCAGAGGATACAAGCCCGGTAGGATACAAAAACCACATTATCGAAACACTTACAAACCTTATAAATTCCGACAGAGCCGACTGTATCGCCCATCCGTTCCACGACAGATACCTCACAAACTCAAAAAGGCTTAACGTCGGCTTTGAGGCAGGCAGTGTCCCTTCGTGCTTCAGCGACAACGAAATAGGCGACCTGCTCACCCTCGGCAGAGAACACGAAACAGCATTTGAGCTTAACCTCAACGCAATGGCAGGCTATCCCGATTTCTGCCGCAGAATGTACAACATCGGCAGAGAGGTCGGCGTATACTTCAACATCGGCACAGATGCTCACCGACTCGATGCAATCGATACAAAACAGTTTATTGAGAGGACAAAGAACTATCTTTTATGATAAAGAATATTATATTTGATATGGGCAACGTACTGCTTGATTACAACCCGCAGGTATCAATGCAAATGCTCGGAATACAAGAAGCGGCACGCCCTGTTATTCTCAAAGAGCTTTTCGGCGGCAACGAATGGATACAGCTCGACATCGGCCTCATCAACGTTGATGAGGCATACGATAGCATAAAGTCAAGGGTACGCGAAGAATATCACACGGATTTACGCAAGTGTATCGACGGTTGGGACGTGTGTATGGTACCTGTTGAGGGTGCAAAGGATTTCTGCGAGTTTGTAAAATCAAAAGGCTTCGGAGTCTACGTTTTATCCAATGCACACAAAAGTTTTTACAGCTACTTCCCCCGTTATTTTAGCCTTGATTTTTTCGACGGCGTTGTTGTTTCCGCAGACGTGCACACCGTAAAACCCAACATTAAAATTTATAAATATCTGCTTGAAAAATACAATTTAAAAGCAGAGGAATGCCTGTACAGAGCAGACAACGTCGAGGGTGCAATTAAAGCCGGAATGAAAGCTTTTCAGTTTAAGAATAATTTTGAAGAGATAAAGCAATATTTAAAGAGATTTAAAGTCCCCCTTGCCTAAAGGGGGGATGTCAGTCGTCAGACTGACAGGGGGATAAAATGGATAGAAAGCACAATCCCAAATTAACTGAAAATGCAAAAGCACTTCGCAAAAACATGACAAAAGAAGAGCGGCATTTATGGTATGACTTTCTTCGCTCATATCCTGTAAGATTTCTGCGGCAGAAAGTCATAGACAACTATATTGTTGATTTTTACTGTCACGATGCACGGCTTATCATTGAGCTTGACGGCTCACAGCATTACAGCACAGAGGGTTTATTAAAGGATAAAATCCGCACAGAGATAATAGAATCCCGTAATTTGACAGTTATACGAATACCCAATAACGAAATTTTTAATAATTTCGAAGGCATTTGTGAATATATTGATGCTATTGTCAAAAAATCCCTCCACCGCTAACGCGGTCCCCCTCCCTTTAGGCAAGGGAGGCTTTTAAAAATGCAACGAGCGACATCCAAATTGGGTGCCGCTCGCTTTTGTTGTTTAGGGGTTATTTAGATTTTTCTTTGTTGTTACCAAATTGAAGATAGTCAATAGGATCGAGTATTCTGTTAATTTTGCTTTGATTCTCAGAATTACAAGTTGCGTATACGGCAGTATTTTCTACAAAAATAGCAACATTATATTTGCCAAGAGAATCCAAAAAATACAAACTGTAATTACTCGCTTCATGTGAAATCTCCATCTTTTGCCATGAATTGTAAGTTGTTGTTATATCATGGTATGCCTGTCCATATATATCAATTGCACTGTTTTTATTATTGAATTCAAAAAATTGAAATTCAATATCATTTTCTTTAAAAGCAACGCATTTGATAAGTGACAGAAAAGCTTCGGAATCATTTTGATAATATCTATCTGTTATATCTTCAGGTTTATAACCTTGTTCTTCAATTATTGCCCATACTTCATCAGATGTTGCTGGGATTTTTGAACCCGCAAACAAACCATCTAATGCCATTATAGCAAAAACAACAAATACAACTATAACAGCAAAAATTCCAATTATACCTTTAACACTAATATTACTTGTATAAGCAGGCTTTCGTTTTGAATATTTACTCAATATATTTCATTCCTTGCTCGCTGTTTTGTTTAGGGTTTATTCTGTCTTTTCTTTGTTGTTGCCGGATGTCAGATAATCAATTTTATCAAGTATACTATCTATTTCGTTCATATTCTCTGAATCACAATACGCATATACCGCTGTATTTCCAACATAAATTGCAACATTGTATTTATCCATAGAATTTAAGAAGTACAAGCTGTAATTCTGACTGTGATGAGATATTTCATTTTTTTGCCAAGAATTGTATTTCTTTGTAATCTTTTGATAAGCTTGCGAATAAATGTTTTCGGCACTATTTTGGTTATTAAATTCAAAAAACTCAAAACTTATATCGTTGTGTAAAAAACCAACACATTTATTAAGACTGTTTTGAAAGCTCACATCAGATTGATGATAAAGTTCGGTGTAGTCTTCTGGTTCATATCCTTGTAATTCAATAAAATTCCATACTTCATCCGATGTTGCAGGCGTTTTGGGTTCTGAATGTAATGTTATAAAACAAAATATAAAAAATGCAATAAAAAAAGCTACAACTACAAAAGAAATTAAAATACTCTTTGTGCTCACATTGCTTGTATAAGCAGTTTTGCGTTTAGAATACTTACTCAATATTATTTCATTCCTTATCTATTGTTAAATTTGAACAGTTATTTAGCTACCCAGAAAGGAAAGAAGAATAAACCTATGCCAAATGTAACAAGTATTGTCTGCCACCAATTCAGTTCGGTTTCTACAACCCAAGAATAGCTTTCGCCATCTTTAAGATATGCACGAACTGTTGCCTCACCGAGCTTATGGCCGGTAACCGTACCATTGCTGTCAACAGTAACCACATCTTCGTTGCTGCTTTCCCAACGAACAATATTTGTATTTTCAGGTATAAAATCAGCAAACGAAATTGTAGCATCTCTTCTGACGGAATAGTTCTTAATTTTAAGTTCCTGCTCATAGTAGGAATAATAAATTCGGCAGGGCAAGCCCCTGCCATTAGGACTTATTCAGTTTTTTCTTTGTTGTTGCCGAATTCTAAATAATCAATTTTCGCAAGAATACTATCTATTTCGCTCATATTTTCCGAATCACAATACGCATATACTGCTGTATTTTCAACATGTATCGCTACATTATATTTCCCCATAGAATCTAAAAAGTACAAACTGTAATTTTTATTGTGATGAGATATTTCTGTTTTTTGCCAAGAATTATATCTTTGCGTTATTTTTTGATATGCTTGACCGTAAATATCTATTGCATTATCTTTGTTATTAAATTCAAAGAACTGAAAACATATATCATCTTTCTCAAAACCAACGCATTTTATCAACGACAGCTCAAAGCTAACATCTGAATTGTGATATTCTTCGGTATAATCTTCAGGTTCATACCCTTGTAATTTAATAAGATTCCATACTTCTTCTGAGGTAGCAGGTACTTTAGGTTCAGTCGATAAAGCCCACAAAAAAACTACAACCAAAGCCACAAATACGATTACAACTGCAAAAGAGCCAATAATACTCTTTGTGCTTACACTGCTTGTATAAGCAGGCTTTCGTTTTGAATACTTACTCACTATATTTCATTCCCTTAACCGTTAATGAGTTCTTTTATTGCCTCGCCTGCGGCAATCAGACCTGCAACAGACGGTACGAATGAAACGCTGCCGGGAATGGAGCGTTTGCTTTCATCCTCCGGCTGAAACAGCGGCTTTATCGGCTGCTCGGTTGAATAAATAACTTTAAGCGAATCAATACCTATATTTTTAAGCTCACGCCTCATAACACGTGCCAGCGGACAGCCGCTCGTCTTTTTTATATCGGTAACAGTCAGAGCAGTCGGGTCGAGCTTATTGCCCGTGCCCATACAGCTGATAACGGGAATATTCTTATCCTTTGCTGTTTTTATGATGAGCAGCTTTGAGGTAACCGTATCAATCGCATCTATTATATAGTCGTAATCGTCAAAGCGAAAATCCCCTGCAGTTTCTGCTGAATAAAAACAAGGGTAAACCGTAACCTTTGCATCAGGGTTAATATCCTCAATACGCTCACGCATAACATCAACCTTTAATTTATCAACGGTGCTGTTTAACGCTACAAGCTGACGGTTGATATTTGAAACCGATACAGTATCATTATCGCAAAGGCCGATATGACCGACACCTGCTCTTGCAAGTGCCTCAGCCGTAAAAGAACCGACACCGCCGACACCAAAAAGCAATACGGATGAGCTTTTCAGTTTGTTTATGCCGTCCTCACCTACAAGCATTGCCGTACGCATATATTGTTCTTCCAAAATATCACCGCCCAAAAAGAATAATTAATTATATCATTAACGCCTTACTTATGTCAATTTTATGTTGACACACTGTTTTGACAAGTGTAAAATAAAGGCAGATTATAAGGAGGATGATACAATGAAAATCTTTAAAAAATTAACTGCACTTCTTCTCGCGGTTGCTTTCGTTTTTACTCTTGCATCCTGCGGAATGTCAAAATCAAAATTAAAGCCGTGGTTTAATGACGAGTTTTCCGCGGCTTACGATACCTGCTTTAAGGACGATAAAAACGCACCCTTCCCCGACATATCACTGATGCTCACTTCTTCAAACTATCTCAACAGCGTGTTTGATTATATTACCGACGGCACTCAGCCCGAAGCCGCTGAAATCACAGAGGAAGACGGTGTTTACATCTACAAAGCACAGAGCTTCACACAAAAGGTTGAGCTTGACAAAAGCACATCCTCTGTAAGGGTTACTTCTTTAATGGAGTTCAACGGCGAAGCAAAAACAAACTTCATAGTCACAATGAGAGAGCATAAAAACACATATTATATCCAGTACCTCTCTCCGGAATTTTCAACATACTATGAGGTCAGCTTTACCGCTGAAACTTCAAACATAAAATACGAAAGCAGAAAAGATATACCCTATACAATATTCGGCGAGAAAATTCCAGACACATTCGCAAAGGAGAACTGATAATGAAAAACGAGCTTCACGATTACGATATTTTCCCCAAGGTATTTCCAAAGGATAAAGAGGTTGAGATTACAATAAAACCTCTCGGTGCTCATGCCGCATTTACAAAGGATGAGTACTATATGGAGATTTTACCCCTTACAACAGGTCCGCTCTGGGCATATCCCAACACCTCACTTGCTACAAAGGAGTTCACCGTAAAGCCCGATGATGACGGCTGTATCCGCATCAAGCACACATTCCGCGGTGAGCAGGAGCACTATGTCCGCTTCCTCAAGGACGATATGAGAAAGGATTTTCAGCTTTCCGTATACTCGGTCAGCGAAGACCTTGTAGGCAGATACCCTTTTGCGGGCGATCTTCATATGCATACCTTCCGTTCAGACGGCAACCAATCACCCGCGATCGTTGCAGCAAATTACCGCAGACACGGCTACGATTTCCTTGCTATAACTGACCACCAGCGTTACTACCCCTCGCTTGAAGCTATCGACGCATATAAAGATGTTGAGCTTGAATACACACTCATTCCCGGTGAAGAGGTTCACCTGCCCAAGGGAGAACCTGACCACATCAACGACGTACATATGGTAAATTTCGGCGGCAAATACAGCATCAACGCACTCACAACCGCCAGCTCACACATTGCAGATGTCGGCGACAGTAAAGACAAGCGCAGTATCGACGGCAACTGCCCTGACCCGATAACAAAGGAAGAATTTTGGGCAACCATTGACGCATATGCAGATACACTTGATATCCCCGAAGGAGTTGAGAGATTCCCCTTTGCCTGCTGTACATGGATCACAGAACAGATACGCAAGGCAGAAGGCTTAAGTATTTTTGCTCACCCCTACTGGATTGCAGATGTATTCCATGTGCCGGATTCGCTCACAGACGCTATGTTTGAAAAGGGATCGTTTGATGCATTCGAAGTACTCGGCGGCGAAAACTACTTTGAGCAGAACGGCTTCCAGTCAATCTATTACTATGAGCAGTGTGCAAAAGGAAACAAGTATCCGATCGTCGGCAGCACAGACAGCCACAGCAGCTTCAACAACCGCAACGCATTCATTTGCTCAACAATAGTTTTTGCACCGCAGAACACAAGAGAAAGTCTCATCAGCTCAATCAAAGATTTCTACAGTGTTGCAGTAGACACAATCAGTGCCGAATACCGTATGGTCGGCGATTTAAGACTTGTACGCTATGCGAGCTTCCTCTACGAAAACTTCTTCCCGCTTCACGATGAGCTTTGCTATGAAGAAGGTCTGCTGATGAAGAAATACGTCACCGGCGAAGAGGATGCCAAGGCTCAGCTCAAGGCAATCCAGGGCAGAATGAAGCGCCAGAGAGAGAAATACTTCGCATTTTAAAACAAACATATACTCATAATTTCGTCCCGATTTGTACTACCCTACAAATCGGGGCTATTTCTTTTTATAAAGTTGACTTTTTTATAATATATATGTAAAATAGAGGATGTTGTAATTTAAGTTAATCTCGGAGGTTTTAAAGAATGAAACTTGATAAGCTCGTCGGCGAAAGATTTAAAGAGAAGCCGTCAGACTGTATAATCGAAAGCCACGCTCTTACTGTCAGAGGCGGCTATATTAAAAACGTTGCAAACGGCATATACTCTTCTTATATGCCTATGCGCAGAATCACAAAGAAGATTGAAAACATCATCCGTGAAGAGATGGACAGAATCGACGGTCAGGAGGTCCAGTTCCCCGTTGTTATGCCTGCAACTCTCTGGGAGGAGAGCGGCAGATACGACTCAATCGGCAGTGAGCTTCTTCGCTTCAGCGACAGAAACAAGAGCCCGATGGTCCTCGGTATGACTCACGAGGAGGCTGCTGTTCACCTTGTTCGTGACTATGCAAACAGCTACAACAAGTATCCCTTTATGATATACCAGATTCAGACCAAATTCCGTGACGAGGGCAGACCCAGAGCAGGTCTTATCCGTGTACGTGAATTCACAATGAAGGATGCTTACTCTTTCCACACCTCACAGGAAGACCTTGAGCAGTATTATGACCGCTGCTACGAGGCTTACAATCGCATTTTCGCACGTTGCGGTATCCCCGAGGTCGTTACCGTCAAGTCTGACTCCGGTATGATGGGCGGCAGTGTTTCTCACGAATATATGCTCCTCACAGCCGCAGGTGAAGACAGTATTGCAGTCTGCAGTGAGTGTGACTTCAGAGCAAATATCGAGGCTGCACCCTGCATCGTCGAAAACGAAAAGGATGCAGTAGTCGAAGAGCTTACTCTCGTCCACACACCCGATATGCACACAATTGAAGAGGTATGCACATTTCTCAACGCACCCGTTGAGAAATCCTGCAAGGCTGTTGTTTACCAAAGAAATGCTGATGACACATACATCGTTGCTTTTGTCAGAGGTGACCTCGAGGTCAACGAAACAAAGCTCCGCAATACAGTCGGTTGCGAGATTCACCCTGCAGAGATTACTGACGGCTGCGGTCTGTTTGCAGGCTTTATCGGCCCCTACAATATGGACGAGCGTATTACCGTTATTATAGACGGCTCACTCAAAGGCACAACAAACATCTCCTGCGGTGCAAATAAGCTCGACTACCACTACACCGGTCTCTGCATCGAGCGTGACCTCGGTGAGGTAGAGTATGCAGACGTTGCCGCAATTAAGGACGGCGGCATTTGCCCGCAGTGCGGCAAGCACTCCGTTACTCTTTCAAGAGGTATCGAGGTTGGTAACATCTTCCAGCTCGGCACAAAGTACACAAAGTCAATGGGTATGACATATCTTGATGCCAACGGTCAGGAACAGTACCCGATTATGGGCTGCTACGGTATCGGTGTCGGCAGACTTGCCGCAAGCGTATGTGAAGCATATCACGACAATTACGGTCCCATCTGGCCGATGTCAATCGCACCGTGGCAGGTGCACCTCTGTTGCGTACGTTCAGACGATGCCGCAACAAAGGAATGCGCAGACAAGCTCTATGAAGAGCTTCAGGCAGCAGGTATCGAAGTAATTTATGACGACCGTAAGGTAAGCGCAGGCTTTATGTTCTCTGACGCTGACCTTCTCGGTGTACCTCTGAGAATTATCGCAAGCCCGAGAAATCTCAAAGAAAACGTATGCGAAATTGTCAGCAGGGATAAAACGATCAGCCGGAAGACAGAAATCGGCGAAGTTGTTGACACAATCAAAGCTCTCATCAGCGATATGATGAAATAATACGGAGTGAATAATTTGAAAGCTTCCGCATCCAAGCTGACATACACACAGATAATCGCACTGTTTTTTGTTGCGGTTATTGCAATCGGAACACTTCTTCTGTGCCTGCCGATTGCATCCAAAAGCAGAGAGTGGACTCCCCTGCTCGATTCTGCTTTCACCGCAACAAGTGCAACCTGCGTCACGGGTCTTATTGTCCGCGACACTTTTACTCACTGGTCGCTTTTCGGTCAGCTTGTAATACTTACAATGATACAAATCGGCGGACTCGGAGTAATGACGATAATAATGACATTCTCGGTTTTCGCCAAAAAGAAAATAAGCCTTTACGAAAGAAAGCTGCTGATGCAGTCTGCAGGCACAATGAGATCAAGCGGAGTGATCCGACTGCTAAAACAGATAATAAAGGTTACCCTTATATGTGAGGGTGCAGGCGCAATACTCCTTGCAACAAGGTTCTGCCCCGAGTTGGGCTTGGCAAAAGGTCTTTATTACTCTGTTTTTCACGCAGTATCCGCATTCTGTAACGCAGGCTTCGACCTTATGGGGCGGTATGGAGAGTTTTCATCCCTTACCCCGTTTTACAGCGACATTACCGTTAATATGACGGTTTGTGCGCTTATTATATGCGGCGGTATAGGCTTTATAGTCTGGCAGGATATTGTGACACATGGGCTGAAAATAAAGAAATATTCACTTCACTCAAAAATCGTGCTGACTACCTCTGCCGCTCTCATACTTTCAGGCTGGCTTGTTTTTTTCATTACCGAAAGGAACGCAAGCCTCAGCACACTGACAACAGGCGAAAAAATACTCGCTGCGTTTTTTCAATCCGTAACTTCAAGAACAGCAGGCTTTAATACAGTGCCGCTCAATCATCTTTCCGGAGCCGGAGTTGTGCTTATGAGCGTGCTTATGATGATCGGCGGAAGCCCGGGTTCAACCGCAGGCGGTATCAAAACCACCACTGTTGCGGTAATGTTTTTTGAGCTTATTGCCGCCGCAAAGGGCGACAAGGATACCGTTGTTTTCAAGCGTCGCCTTGAAGACGACACCGTAAAACGCTCTGGTGCAATAATAAGTGCATACATGGCAGCTGTCATAATTGCGCTTATTGCTATATCATCTATAGAAAATCTGCCGCTTTCCGATGTGCTGTTTGAGGTTGCATCTGCAGTCGGCACTGTAGGTCTGACAGTAGGCATCACTCCGACACTCAGCAGCTTTTCTCACATAATTCTGATGCTTCTTATGTTTGCAGGCAGAATCGGCGGTCTTACAATAATAGTTGCGTTTGCAGAGCGTCGCGATCACGCAAAGCTCACAAGACCGACAGAAAAAATTCTAATTGGTTAAGGTAGTAAAAATGAAAAATATACTTGTAATAGGAATGGGACGTTACGGCACACACCTTGCACGTAAAATGCAGGAGCTCGGCAACGACGTTATGATTGTAGACAAAGACGAAGAAGTAATCGAGGAGCTCGCTCCCCTTTTCACCGATTCATATATAGGCGACTGTACAAACGAAGGTGTCATACGCTCACTGGGCGTAAATAACTTTGATATCTGCTTTGTTTGTATCGGTGAAAACTTCCAGTCATCGCTTGAAATAACAGCCTTGCTCAAAGATATGAAAGCAAAATACGTTGTTTCAAAAGCAAACCGTGACATTCAGGCACGCTTTCTCAAGAGTGTCGGCGCCGACGAGGTAGTTTACCCCGAAAGAGAAATCGCCGAAAAGCTCGCGGTAAGATTCAATGCCGACAATGTTTATGATTACATTCAGCTTACAGACGATTTTTCAATTTTCGAAATACCCGTTGTGCCTTCATGGGTAGGCAAATCGGTATTGCAGGTAAATGTAAGGCGAGAATACAACGTCAATATAATAGCAATCAAACACGGCGAGGTGCTCAAGCCCTTACCGGGCGGAGATTATATCTTCACCACCGATGACCATCTGGTCGTTATCGGAAAAAGCTCCGATGTATTTAAGCTCACATCAAAAAAATAAAGCCGTCGGTCAATCGACAGCTTAAACCTACAACTTGATATTATTACTTTTAAACAGCTGCTTACTGCAGCTGTTTTTTATATGAAAAAGAGACTGCCGCAAATGACAGTCTCCAAATCAATTCGGTTTACTTGATCAGACAGCACGTGTAACCTTACCTGAACGAAGGCAGCGTGTGCAAGCGTATACCCTCTTGGGTGAACCGTTTACAACAGCCTTAACGCGCTTGATGTTGGGCTTCCATGTTCTGTTGGAACGTCTGTGTGAGTGCGATACCTGGATACCGAATGTAACGCCTTTACCGCAGAATTCACATTTTGCCATTTGCGGCACCTCCTTAATTAAAACTAAAGCTAAACGAACATTAATTATATTAGCAGATTATTGTGTAAAATGCAAGTGTTTTTTTGTATTTTTTTAATTATTATTGAATAGTTATTTTGTATGTTTTGCCAATTCATCACGAAGCCATGCACAGGCCGCCGCCGCACCGTCATCATCAGCTGAAAAGCACTTCACAGTCATTGATTCCTTATCGGTAAGATCATACGCCTTCCAACCTATATAATAACGTGCCTCAATCTGTTTATCGCCCTCTTCAGGTACAAGCACCGTAAGTCTGTAGCGAAATTGGTCATCAAAAACTCCGCTGTCGGGATTGAGTGCTGCTGAACCGAAATATGTATTCGGCTTACCCCAGATAGGTACGGCACCGAGAAGATATTCAAAGGTAAGTTCGGGTATCATAGTTTATCTCCTTAATATGCGGCTATTTTACTGATAAGCGCTTCGCCTCTTGAAGCCTCAACAACAATCTTAAATGCATCACATCGCACATCTTCTTTGATTATACGCTTATTGCCGATCGTTGTATAGTTAGTGTAAGATTTTTCCCATATGCCGTTTAAACGGGCGAAAATGCGGAACGACTCAACTCTCTGTCCTTTTGCAATATCTTCTTCGAGCTCAAAGAAGGTAATATTTTTTTCTTCACCAAGCTCTACAAGATATTCACATTGATAATTTCTGAGAGAATTGCGTGTGACAACCGCATTTTTGCAAAGGTCAACCGCAAAGCTCGCACGGATCTTATCGCCAAGCTCTTTAAGTCGTGCAATATCTCTAGGGTCAAACCTGCCGTTGGGCATAGGCGGAATATTGAGATTGAAGGTTGTATTGCCGCCAACGGAAATAAGATAAGTATTAAAAAGCCTGTCAAGCGAATGCGGCTCTTCCTCCGGATGATAAAACCACCCCGGGCGTATTGACATATCAATTTCCGAAGGGCAGAATACAAGACCGCTCGAGTACATAATATTTTCAAGTGTACCTATATCTTTATCACCGTTGTAGATGTATTTAAGTTCACCGTCAAGCAATTTGCCATCGGTCTGCTTTTCACAAAAGCAGCAAAGCTCCCACGGCACTACCGCCCACTCTGCCGCACGGGCACTGCCCGACTCATTGCCGCACCAGCGGATATCGGGGCCGTCATCCTTAAAAATAGTGGCATTCGGTTGATATTTACGTACAAGATCAAAATAAGACTGAAAATCGTAAGATTGCTTTTTACCGCTCGGTCCTTCACCGCAGGCACCGTCAAACCAGACGTGAAAAACCTCACCGTAGTTGGTAAGAAGCTCCGTAAGCTGTGCACGGTAGAAATCGTTATACTCATCTGTACCGTAAAACTTACAGTTTCTGTCCCACGGAGAAAGGTAAAAGCCAAATTCGATACCGCCTCTGCGACAAGCATCGGCAAGCTCACGCACTACGTCACCCTTACCGTTTTTGTAGGGACTGTTCTTAATGCTGTGCGCTGTTGTTTCCGTCTGCCAAAGACAGAAGCCATCGTGATGTTTGGCGGTAATGACCGCGCCCTTCATACCTGCAGATTTAATGGCCTCTACCCATTTATCACAATCGAGCTCGGTAGGATTAAAGATTGCAGGGTCTTCCTCACCCGTACCCCATTCAAGACCCGTATATGTGTTGGGGCTGAAGTGTATGAAGGCATAAAACGGAGTTTCCTTCAGATGCCTGAGCTGACGCTCGGAAGGCACTACCTTGCCTGCTTTTTCAAGAAATGAACTTATATCACTCATTTGGTTGCAGGTTCCTTTTTCTTGGACTTTTTCTCTGTAACTATATCTGTATAGAGATTGTTAACATTATTTTTGCCTGTGTGATGATAGGGCCATACAAGAAGCACGACATAAACTATTGCACCGCCAATTGTGTTACAGACAATATCCTCCATTGTGTCCATAAGTGCCCAACGGTATTCGAAGGTAGCTTCAGTCCAACCTTCAGCCCAGAGGCTTTCACTTATGACATGAGGAATTATATGCGGATTTGCAAGAAACTCGTTTCCGTAAGTTGCAGCAGCATTCTGTGCCTCCTGATAGCACCAGTGCTGAGCATCTGAACCAAAGAACTGGTCGAGGACAAACTCAACGATTTCCCATACGTTACCGCAGATAAATGAGAAGCCGAAAGCAGCAATAACAACAAACGGAATATGGCTTCTGACTTTATCACGGTGCTGCATTGCAACAAGAGCCTCATAACCGAAGAGAGCACCTGCGGCACCGCCGAATATATGGAAAATAAGATCATAGAACTGGAAACTGTAATAAAGGTTGAGATATGCACCGCAGAAGGATGCCATAAAGAAGCCTATAACGGAAATATCCTGAATATAGGAAGGCAGATAACGCATAAAATTCTTTTTGCTCATAGCCTGACAGATTTCCCAAGCAAACATGCCTACAAGGTTAGCCGCCATCTGCTTTACCATCATAGGTCTGCCGCCAAACTGAGTAAAACCGAACAGTGAATCAAGTATACCGAAAATCATAATGCAGCGGAATATCCACCACCATACGATCTCCCAGGGTTTTGCGTTTTTCGTAAGTCTTGAGAAGTAATCTTTTACAACACTCATAATTTTTCTCCCTCAAAAAGAAATTTTATAATCGCTCGATGAGTGCCGCAATTGCATTCTCATCGTTTGAGCACAGTGTAACATCCGCCGCTGCACGCACACACTCAAGTGCATTACTGACAGCAACACCCATATCGGCACACTTGAGCATACCGATATCGTTTTCATAGTCACCCACGCATATAAGTTTATCAGAATGTGTGTGATTTTTAAGCCACATAACAGCATTGTGCTTGCCGCCGTCAAGCGGATAGTACTCCATACCGCCGGGCCAGCTTCGCTCACAGTTGTATCTGCCCTTGGCAAACGGCACAAAGAAAGCTCGTGTTTCTTTAGTCAGCTCCTCATAAGGAGCAGCCATATATGTCATTTTGTAAATCTTATTATCCGGGTTTGGGTCTATATCGTAAATCTTATCAACCTCTCCTCTGCCTATCGGCACAAAGCCGTCGCTTGTGTTGACAAGCAATGTTTCAAGCTGAGGACAGCTGTCAAAAACATATCCCGCCTCATCAAAACAAGACCTATCCATCTCGGTACAGCGGATAATTCTGTTTGTTCCGTACTCAGATACAACACAGCCGTTTAGCGAAATAACAAGCGTATTAGGCACAAAAACATCGCGATAGGAATCGAGGAAATCCCAATACCTGCCTGTCGCAGCAGTAAAGAGACCGCCGCCGAGCTGGAAGCGTTTAATTGCTTCGGCATTTTCGCGGCTGAGCATCTTATCGGTAGTAAGTAATGTACCGTCCATATCCGTACAAATAAGGCAACCGTCATATCTTCTGTTCAATTCCCAGCCACCCTTTTCAAAAACTATGTATAGTTTATCAAAACTTGTCACAAAAGGCAAGAGAAAAAAGTACATATTAATAATTTGTAACATTTAAAAAGGATGTAAAAAACTGTGTGTTTTACATCCTTTAGACTGTCGATAAAGTCACCGAGAACACGCACAAAGAAAATGTTGGGAACGTTCTTTGATCGTTCCGCGAATAAATCGAAAAAACATCAGGAGGATTTTTAAGTAAATCTTCCTGATGTTTATATTTATTATATCAGATTTTGTGCGTTTGCCGTGTTTTTGCCCTCTCGCGGTACCTTTGTACAGCTTCGGGGCAAAGAACACAGCATCTCGTCACCTTTCCCGAAGTCTCACAGCTTGCCGAAAAAATACTTTTTTCGACAAACTGAAAGGATGTAAAAACTGAGCGTTTTACATCCTTTAATTCTATTTCTTTTTTCGCTCGGGAATATTGGTAAGAATAATCGCAACAAACATTATTGCACAACCGATATATTCGCGAAGTTCAAGGCTATCGCCAAGAATAAGCCAACCTGCAAGCACAGCAAACACTGACTCGAGGCACATAAGGAGTGAAGCAACAGCAGGTTTTGTGTGCTTTTGACCGATAATCTGTAGAGTATAGGCAACGCCGCTGCTCATTACACCGGAATAAAGCATAGGCACCATAGCAGACTTGATATTCGCTATGTTTGGTGTTTCAAATATAAACATACATATTACCGACAGCACGCCTACAACAAAGAACTGTGTACAAGACAGTATCACACCGTCAACCTTTGATGAAACGCTGTCGATATAAAGGATATGAAAAGCGAAGAAAACTGCACACCCGAGTGTAAGAAACTCTCCTAAGCCGAGCGTCATCGAAACAGAATCAACACAAAGCAGATATGCACCGACACAGCCGAGCACTACTGCAAACCAAACAAGTAAACGCTGCTTCTGTTTTAAAAACAAGCCAAAGATCGGTACAAGCAGCATATAAAGTGCAGTGATAAACCCGATCTTACCTGCTGCACCTTCATCATCCGGCATATAGTAAAAAGCAAACTGCTGCAGATTGCTCGCACAAAAAAGCAAAATTCCGCAGATTATACCGCTTCTTGCTTGAATAAACGCATCTTTTTTCTTTTCCTGCTTCGTACGCGTGTCCGATTTACGCTTTTTAACCTGAAGTATAAATATCAGGGGCAACAGTACAGCCGTACCCATAAGCATACGAATACCGTTATATGTAAATGCCTCAACAAAATCCTTACCTACATCCTGTGCAACAAATGAGGTTCCCCAGATAATTGCTGCAAGCAAAAGTGCGGCATTACCGCCCATAGCTTTCTTTTTATTGATTTCCATAGTTTAAAACTCCATAGGCTTACTTCCGTTTTCGCGTGACTTATCAGCAAGAAAAACGGTTTTATGTCCCGCAACGGAATCTGAAATTGAAGTGCAGGAAACCGAGGGGTTTCCGCCTCTTATATAATTAACGAAATCCTCGGCAAGACCAAGATCACCGCCCCCGTGACCACCGCCCTCTGCGAATGCAGAAAGGTCGATTACCTCTTCATCATATTCTTTTCCGGGGTCAGGATTTATTTTCAGCACACGGATATCGTTATTCTCAAACTCACCGTAAATTTCACCCTTTGTGCCGACGATCTCAATTCTTCTCAGCGGTCTTGCAGCACCTGCGATCATATTATGTGTGCCTGTTGCACCGCTTTCAAAGTTGACCATAACACTCTGATGGTCTACAACATTGTTGCCGCTTTTATAAATACACCTGCCGTAGGGGCTGTCGCCCTTGAGAAGATTGATTTTATCTTCGATAGTTGCGTTTTCCATATCTTCAAGAGCAGACCAGACGTAGAATTCCCACCTATCGGGATGGTCGATATAAATACGCTTTGCAGAATAGAGACAGTTATTGACGTGAGGACAATCGACAAGGCACTTCGTTCCTGCACCCACGGGAGCCATTTCCGGCTTGAATTGGAATATCGAGCCGCAGCTTGAAACAGTTTTCGGCTTCGTCTCGTTCATCATCCACATCATAATATCAAGATCGTGACAGCACTTTGCAAGAAGCATAGAAGTTTTACACTCCTCGCTTCTGCCCCACTTACCTCTGACATAAGATGTTGAAGCATGGTGATAGCTGACGTGCTCAAATGTATTGATACTGATTATATCGCCAATTTCACCTGCAAGCACACGCTCCTTGATAGCAAGGTAGAAAGGAGTGTAGCGAAGCACGTGGCAGATCATAACCTTATTGCCGTTTTCGTCAACAGCAGCAACAAGTTTTTCAAGCTCATCCATATTGACGGCAAACGGCTTTTCCAGCAGCATATCATAGCCTGCCTTGAGCAGAGGGATAGCCGTTTCAACGTGCTGATGATCCATTGTGCCGTTGATTACGGCATCGGCAAACTTTGGTGCAGTCGCAAGTTCCTCAGCACTTGAGAAACAGTTTTCTTTCGGGAAGCCGAACATTTTGCGAGCCTTTTCACATCTGAAAGGATTCGGGTCGGCAATACCGACGATTTTAAGCTTATCGGGTGATTTGAGTGCAAGTTCGGCATAAGTAAAGGAACGGTGACCGCCGCCGACTATAATTGCTGTTACGGGTTTATTGCTCATAATATAAGACCTCTAATCAAAAAACATACAAAGAAATAATAACATAATGTTAAAATTAGTCAATAAAAAAGCAAAAAAACAGCCAAGACTTTTCGTCTTGGCTGAAGATTAGACCCGAATCAGAATATTGTTATAATAACCTTTGCCGCAAAAGCAATTACGAAGAAGCCGATACCTACAATCTTTGTAAGCTTGACAAGCTTAGCTTCCATTGTACGACCCTTATTCTTACCGAAGAAAGTCTCTGCACCGCCGGCAATAGTACCGGAAAGGCCCTGAGAGTTACCCTCCTGAAGAAGAACAAGAGCTGAAATTGCAATTGCAAGAACAATAAGTACAACACCGAAAACTATTTCATACCATACCATAATAATTCACCTTAACGCCTGCCCTAAAGCAAGTCTGTTACCCTTTCTTTTTAAAAATATATACAATCTCCGTTTTTATACCTGTGTATTCTACCACATAGTTTTTATTTTTGCAATAGTTTTTTTAAAAAACTGCAAATATCGAGGAAAATTTTTCAACGCATACAAAAATACTCACGGGCAAAAATACTGTAGACGGACAAAGTACTTAAAATCAATGCGTTTGCTCTGTGCTTTCTCCGTCGGCTGTTAACGGCGGGGAAGCCTGCATTAACAGCTACATATCATATAAGAGTCATCTGCTCGCCGCTGTCTTCGGCACTAAGCAGAGCACCTGTTGACGGAAGATTCTTTGTACGGTAACGGTAAGGCTTGGCAAACTCGCCGTCCGTATATGGTCTGACGGTCATAAGTCGCTGACCCTTCTTAAGTGTAAACACCGCAACGCCCTGCGTATCCTTAGTTGTTTTTGAAGAGATAGCGGCAGTATTGAAAAGCAGATGTCTGCCTGCACTTGAAACCAGCACAAGCTCCATATCCTGCGTAATATAAAGAGCTGCAACAAGCGGAGATTTATCGCTGTAAGCCTTTATCAGCTTTTTACGGTTGGTCTTAGTGGCATAAGCGGCCATATCGACCTTTGCTACCTTGCCGTTTTCAAAGAAGAACATCATATAACCGTTATATTCCTTAAGCAAAGCCATATAAGCTACGGTCTCCTCAGGCTCCATATCGAGCTTTGACGGCACATAATCGCCGAGCGCACTCGCCTTTGTAAAATCAAAGTCATCTGCCTTTGCCTTATAAACCTGTTGCTTATTGGTAAAGAAAAGCAGCTCGACATCGTTCGTAGTATCGAACGTTGCGATAATTTCGTCATTTTCCTTAACTTTCTGCTCGCCGCTCATACGCAGTGAAAGAGGTGTGATTTTCTTGAAATATCCTTCACGCGAAAGGAAGATGTGTACAGGCTCGTTGGAAACGGGCTCTTCCGCCTCAGCCTCAGCAATCTCAGCCTGATAGATAATTTCACTTCTGCGAGGCTTGCCGAACTTTTTGACAACATTCTGCAGCTCTGCAATAATTATTTTCTTTACGCGCTGACCTTTTGCAAGTATTTCTTCGAGGTCTTTTATCGTGTCTTTAAGGCTTTCGATATCCTTTGTATGCTTGAGGATATACTCACGGTTGAGGTGACGGAGCTTTATTTCTGCAACATACTCTGCCTGAATCTCATCAATACCGAAGCCTATCATAAGGTTTGTAACAACCTCTTTTTCCTCTTCGGTGTTACGGATAATTTTTATTGCCTTATCAATATCAAGAAGTATCTTCTGCAGACCCTCTAACAGATGAAGTCTGTTGCGGCACTTCTGAAGTTCGAAGAATGTTCTTCTGCGTACACACTCGGTACGGAATGCAATCCACTCATTAAGGAGTTGTTTTACACCAAGCACCTGAGGCATACCTGCAATAAGCACATTGAAGTTGCATGAGAATGTATCCTCCAGCGGAGTCTGCTTATAAAGCTTGAGCATGAGCTTATCGGCATCGACACCACGCTTGAGATCGATTGTAATTTTAAGGCCGCTCTTATCCGTTTCGTCACGCACATCGCTTATTTCCTTGAGAGAGCCTGCCTTGAATTTTTCGATAATTTTATCGATTATGGCTTCCGCCGTAGTTGTAGGCGGAATTTCATATATATCTATACAGTTATTTGATTTATCGTAATTATACTTAGCTCTTACCTTGATACTGCCTCTGCCGTTGTTGATGACGTTCATCATCTCGTCACGGTTATAGATTATCTGACCGCCGCCGATAAAGTCGGGAGCTTTTATGATTTCGGAAACATCGTAATCGGGGTCTTTGATAAGCTCGATCGTGGTATTACAGATTTCTTCAAGATTGAATGAGCAGATTGAGCTCGCCATACCGACAGCGATACCTGTATTTGCGTTGACAAGCACGCTCGGGAAAGATACGGGAAGAAGAGTAGGCTCCTTCATAGTATTGTCGTAGTTATCGACAAAATCAACGGTATCCTTATCAATATCACCGAAAAGCTCAGAGCAGATAGGCTCAAGCTTTGCCTCGGTATAACGGGAAGCAGCCCACATCATATCACGTGAGTATGCCTTACCGAAGTTACCCTTTGAGTCTACAAGCGGATGAAGAAGAGCCTCGTAACCGCGTGAAAGACGAACCATCGTATCGTAAATAGCAGCATCACCGTGGGGGTTAAGCTGCATTGTTCGGCCGACAATATTTGCCGACTTTACACGTGAGCCGCTGAGCAGCCCCATTTTATACATTGTATAAAGCAGCTTGCGATGAGCAGGCTTGAGACCGTCAATTTCGGGAATCGCACGGGACATAATAACGCTCATCGCATAAGGCATATAGTTAACCTCAAGCGTATCTGTAATGCGCTGATTTACAACTTCACCCGCACCTATAATATGTGCGTTGGGGTTGATATCGGACTTCGGCTTTTTTTCTGTCTTTTTCTTTGCCACTTAATATCTCCCCTTTCTCAGCTTACATCAGCCATATCTATATAAAGATGGCCGTTTTCTGCGATGTACTGTTTTCTGCCTGCAAGGTTATCACCAAGCAACAGGTCAAATTTTTCTGCCATAGCCTCGGCAAAATCCGGCTCAATTTTGATAAGTCGGCGGGTTGCGGGATTCATTGTGGTAAGCCACATCATATCCGCATCGTTTTCACCAAGACCCTTCGAACGCTGAATGGTGAACTTTTTACCCTCAAGCTCGGCAAGCACATCTGCCTTCTCCTTTTCGGTATAGGCAAACCAGGTTTCGTCTTTATAAGAAATTTCATAAAGCGGAGACTCCGCAATAAACACATAGCCCTCTTCAATAAGAGTAGGCATAAGTCGGTAGATCATAGTAAGAATAAGAGTCCTTATTTGGAAGCCGTCGACATCGGCATCGGTACAGATAATAACTTTATTCCACTTGAGGTTGTCAAGGCTGAAGTTTGCAAGATCTTTCGCGTGCTTGCCCTTTGCCTCAATACCGCAGCCGAGCACTTTTATAAGATCGGTTATTATATCGCTTTTAAAAATCTTGTCGTATTCGGATTTGAGACAGTTGAGAATCTTACCTCTGACAGGAATAATTGCCTGGAATTCAGAGTCACGTGACTGCTTACAGGCACCCAGAGCAGAATCACCCTCAACGATAAACAGCTCACGCATATTAACGTCTCGGCTTCTGCAATCAACAAACTTCTGCACTCTGTTTGCCATATCATTGCCGGTCTGCAGATTTTTCTTGATCGTCTGCCTTGTTGTTTCAGCTCTGACACGGCTGCGCATATTGATAAGCACCTGTTCGCAGATCTTCTCTGCCTCAAGCTTATTTTCAATAAAATAGATTTCAAGCTGTTTACGCAAAAAGTCTGTCATAGCTTCCTGAATGAACTTATTGTTTATAGCTTTCTTTGTCTGATTTTCATATGAAGTCTGTGTAGAGAAAGACGAAATAACAAGTATCAGACAATCCTCAACATCCTGGAAGCTGATTTTCGAATCAGTTTTTGTATATTTGTTATTCTGCTTAAGGTAAGCATCAATCTGCGAAACAAACGCACTTCTTGCAGCCTTATCGGGTGCACCGCCGTATTCAAGCCAGCTTGAGTTGTGATAATACTCTTTGAGCTGAGCCTTGTTTGAAAAACGCAGTGCAACATTTATCTTGAGCTTATAATCCTTCTGGTCCTCTCTGTCGCGGCCTACACGCTCCGCAGTCCAGAGCTGAGTCTGGCTGAGCGCACCGTCACCGCCTATTTCATCAACATAGTCTTTTATTCCGTTTTCGTAAAGATACTCATATGTTTCAAACGAATTGGTGTTACCCTTCTGATTACGGAGAATAAAGCGCACACCGGGGTTAACTATTGACTGACGCTTGAGAGTTGACTGAAAATATTCAAGCGATACCGCAATATCGGTAAAAACTTCAAGATCGGGTTTCCAACGGATACGTGTACCTGTATCTTTTTTTGTATATTCTTCCTTGAGCATTTTCCCTGAAGGCTTACCTTTTTTAAACTTAAGCTCGTAGCGGTAGCCTCCTGTTTTGATTTCTGCAGCCATATATTCGGAAGCATACTGAGTAGAGCAAAGGCCCAAACCGTTGAGGCCGAGAGAAAACTCATAGCTGCCGCCGTCGTTGGTATCGTACTTACCGCCCGCATAAAGCTCGCAGAATACAAGCTCCCAGTTAAACTTCTTCTCTTTGGGATTATAGTCAACGGGAATACCTCTGCCGAAATCCTGCACCTCAACAGAGCCATCCGAAAAACGGGTGACTATAATTTTATCGCCGTGGCCCTCACGAGCTTCGTCGATCGAGTTTGAGATAATTTCAAAAATAGAATGCTCACAGCCCTCAATACCGTCGGAACCGAATATAACGGCAGGACGCAGACGCACACGGTCGGCACCCTTAAGGGTTTTTATGCTTTCTACTCCGTATTCTGCTTTTTTCGGCATTTGTTTTACCTCTCTTTTGGTAATTACTGAATTATATCGGATTGCCTTTTTTACCACAGTTTGCCGACACCACCAAAGTCGTGTCGGCAAATAATTAGTTTTATTCTTCTGTTTCTTCGGGGATTTCAGCAACAGCTTCTTCTGCTGTATCAGTTACCTGCTCTTCAGGCTGATATGCACCCGTCATAATATCTTTGAAAGTTTCGCCGCTCATCTTCTCATGCTCGATGAGGTACTGTGCGACAGAGTGAAGCTTATCAATATCAGTTGTAAGGATATCCTCACAGCGCTTGTATGCACCCATGATGATAGCGTTCATTTCCGAATCGATAGAACTTGCAACATTCTCAGAATAGTTACGTGTCTGTCCGTAATCTCTGCCGAGGAACACCTCATTGTGACCGGAGGTGAAAGAAATCGGACCAAGCTCTTCACTCATACCGTACTTTGTGATCATTCCTCTTGCTATCTCGGTTGCACGCTGAATATCGTTAGAAGCACCTGTTGAGATATCGCCGAGTATAATGGCCTCTGCAACACGTCCGCCGAGGAGTGTAACGATATTGTCAAGCATATCATTTTTGGTTGTATAGCTCTTATCCTCAGTAGGAATTGACATCGTATAGCCGCCTGCCATACCTCTGGGGATAATTGAGATCTCGTGTACAGGGTCTTGCGACTCAAGATTAAAGGTAGCAACAGCGTGGCCTGCCTCGTGGTAGGCCGTAAGCTTCTTTTCCTTATCGGTCATCTTATGAGACTTCTTCTCTGTACCGACAACGACCTTAACTGTTGCTTCTTCAATTTCCTTCATTGTGATTGCCTTTTTATTCTGCCTTGCAGCAAGAAGAGCGGCTTCATTAAGGAGATTTTCGAGATCAGCACCCGTAAAGCCTGCTGTAGAGCGGGCAATAACGCCGAGATCGACATCAGGCGCAAGCGGCTTACCCTTTGCGTGTACTTTGAGAACAGCCTCTCTGCCCTTCTGGTCAGGATAGTTGACCGTAACCTGACGGTCAAATCTGCCGGGACGCAGAAGAGCCGGATCAAGGATATCGGGTCTGTTGGTTGCAGCGATGATGATAACACCTTCGTTTGCGCCAAAACCGTCCATCTCAACAAGGAGCTGGTTAAGTGTCTGCTCACGTTCGTCGTGACCGCCGCCCATACCGGCACCTCTGTGACGGCCGACAGCATCTATTTCGTCGATAAATATAATAGAGGGAGAGTTCTTCTTTGCCTGGTCGAAAAGGTCGCGCACACGTGAAGCACCGACACCGACATACATTTCGACAAAGTCTGAACCTGAAATTGAGAAGAAGGGAACATCCGCTTCACCTGCTACAGCACGTGCAAGCAGAGTTTTACCTGTACCGGGAGGGCCTACAAGGAGCACACCCTTGGGAATTCTTGCGCCGAGGTCATTGAACTTAGCCGGATCCTTGAGGAAATCGACAATTTCTGCCAACTCTTCCTTCTCTTCGTCAGCACCTGCGACATCTTCAAAGGTTGCCTTGCGCTTTTCGTCCTTGGCGTTTTTGATTCTTGCCTTGCCGAAGCTTAGCGTTTTGTTGGTTTCGTTATTGAAGCTCTGACCCATACGGCGGACCATAAGGAACATCACAACGCCGAGCACGACCATAAGTATCACGGTCGGCAAAACATTGAGCACCCACGAATTTTCACCGCCGCGCTCATAATCATATTTGATAGGCGTATCGGGGTTGGTCTTGTTATACTCGGAAACAAGCGGATGAATATCGTTGACAAAAATCTGCACATTCGGCACCGTGTATTTCTGTGCAACATCATTATCCTTTTCTTTGTACACAAGAGCTCCCGAGCTGAGATTGAGATTATACTCGGTAACGTTGCCCGCTTCAAACTTGGCAACTATCTCATAGTACTGTGTCTTTTTACTCGGAGTAGACGAGCTCGCAAAATAAAACACAATACCAACAATAAGCAGCGGCACAGCGATATATATTAGCGCTGTCCTCAGCTTTCTTTTCTTGTTTGCGTCCATTTCTTAACTCCTTCGTTTTATTTAAACTGAATTATCATACCGTTATTACAACAAAGCTGTCGGTATCACTGTCAACAGCGACTCTGTCGGCAACACCAACGCCCGCAACCCATACAATACCTTCACCGTCGCGAAGAACGGGTACGCTGCACCGGAGCTCGGGCTCAATATGCATTTCATTGAATATACGTCTGAGTTGTTTGGTTACTCCTCTTCCGCGAAGTCGTATTTTATCGCCCTCACGTATAGAACCGAAAAACAGCTTATCATTTATTTTATCATAATTTAAAGCATTATCCAATAGGTGTTTGTTAATTTTTTGTATATTTATTTTGTTATTTTTGACAAAAAGCTCAAGTTTTATGTCACCGTGTGGCAATTTGTTGAGCCCGAAGCGCGCTTCGCAGCTCCACTCTTCGCTTTTAGGCTTAACTCTGCTCAGTACACCCGAGCTGACACGCAGCGATACTCCGCCCGTAATCTGAGTGTCACCGCCTGCTTCGATTATACCGCATACTGCTTCGATATGATGAGCCTGCAATTTTTCACCTGTCAGTTCTTCAACTGCGGCAGTAACCGCTCTGCGCTTTAGCGACGGATGAAGCACGGAAAAAGGTTCGGCAAGAAATCCGTCGGCAAGTCTCGCGCGCTCAACAGCCGCATTGCTAAGCATTGAAAGCAGCTCCTCATCCTCGCGAAGAGAATTGACACAGCGAGAAAATGCCGAATCAAAGGAAGAGTTGATTCTCTTAAGCTCGGGCACCGCCTTGTGCCTGAGTCGGTTGCGTGTATACACGTCTTCAAGATTAGTGCTATCCGTAACATATGCTATATTATTCTGCTCACAATAATGCTCAATATCAGCACGCGAGCAGTCAATAAGCGGACGGATTATATTTTCCCTGACAGGAGGAATTGATGTAAGACCTTTAAGCGATGCTCCTCTTGCAAGATTAAACAAAAATGTTTCCTCACAGTCAGATAAAGTATGTGCGGTCGCAACTTTTGCTTCGGGAGCGACACTCTCAAAAAAAGCGTATCTCTCCTGCCTGCCACACTCTTCTACACCGATGCCCTTCTGCTTGGAGAGTGCAGGAATATCCGCACCGCCGACAAACAGCTGTACGCCCATTTCACGGCATATATCAACGCAGAAATTTTCATCGCGCTTTGCCTCTTCACCGCGGATACCGTGGTTGAAATGAGCAGCACAAAGGGTAAGAGAGTATTCATCTTTAAGGCTGTATAAAACATTAAGGAGCGCCATCGAGTCAGCTCCGCCCGAGAGGGCTACCAGAACGGTATCCCCCGGGATAAGCATATGATGACGCTCAATTGTTTGCTTTACTTTAAGGTTCATTACGAGTTTTCTCCGCATTTGAGAAGAGAGTGAACGCACCGTTCCAATGGAGCGGTACGGTTTCGAGAGGACCGTGTCTGTTCTTCGCAACTATAAGCTCTGCCTCGTTTTTCTTTGCAAGATCTTCTTCGGTAAGAGGGCCGTCTTTTTCGTTTATATAGTAGAAAGGACGGTAGAGCATAAGAACGATATCGGCATCCTGCTCGATTGAACCTGAATCACGCAGGTCAGACAGCATCGGACGGTGAGATTTACCTCTGCCCTCTGTAACTCTGGCAAGCTGTGAACAGGCAACAACGGGAATATTGAGGTCTTTAGCCATAAGCTTAAGGTTTCGCGTGATATCAGAAACCTCCTGCACACGCTGACCCTCAAAGTTCTTATCGGATTTGAGAAGTCCGAGATAGTCGACTACAACCGCATCGACATCACGCATACGGCGTATACGCGCCTTCATCTCGGGCACTGTTATAGTAGAGGTATCGTCGAAATAAAGGTTACAGTTTGCAAGTGAGCCTACGGCAACGCCTATACGCTGCCAATCGTTATCGTCGAATTCGCCTGAACGCATCTTCTTGACATCGACTCTCGCTTCCGTTGCAAGCACACGCTCTGCAAGCTGACCCTTTGTCATTTCGAGCGAAAACATTATAACCTTTTTACCGCCTACTACGGCAATATTACGTGCAAGGTTAAGTGCAAAGCTGGTTTTACCCATACCGGGACGGGCACCGACAATAATAAGGTCGGATTTATTGAGACCGGAAATATACTTATCGAGAAGTGTGAAGCCTGTAGGCACACCTTTGTGCTTTTCACGCTCGACAGGGTTTGATATAACTTTAAGACGCTCAAGAACTTCATTATTGATAACATCGTCAATTCTCGAAGGAGCATCACTGCTGCGACCCTGACGGATATTGTAAATCTTCTGCTCTGCAGAATCGAGAAGCAGATCTGCTGAATTATCCTCGTTCATAGAGCTGTCGATAATATCGCGCGCCGTAGTTATCAAAGTACGCTTCATAAACTTTTCGCGTACTATTCTAGCGTAAGTATCGACATTCTGTACCGACGGTACAGCCTGGGCAAGCTGATAGAGATAATTCTTACCGCCTGCATCATCGTAAACACCCTCCTGCTTGAGGTGTTCAAGCACAACAAGAGGATCAATCGGCTGAGCATTTGCATCGAGAAGCACCATTATCGAATAAATCGACCTGTGCTGCGGCATATAAAAATGCTCTGCCTTGAGTAAAGTCTGAACGGTAGGCATGCAGCGTGGGTCCTTGAGAACAGAGCCGAGCACAGCCTGCTCCGCTTCAAGACTGTAGGGCATATTCATACCGTCATAGTTGGTCTGAGCGCTGATATCCACACCGCAACCTCCTTTCTGATTTTAAATCTTATTCGCAGACCTGAACGTAGAACGAAGCCTTTACACCGTGGTTGAACTTTACGTTTACGGTATATGTGCCGAAGGTCTTGATATCTTCTGCGTCAAGACGCTTTTTATCTACCTTTACGCCGTAAGCCTTCTGAAGCTCAGCTGCGATTTCCTTTGCTGTAACAGAGCCGAAAAGCTTGCCGTTCTGACCTGCTTTTGCAACAATCTTGAGTGTTTTACCCTCGATTTTTGCGGCATCTGCCTTGGCTGCCGCAGTCTCGGTTTCGATGCGGTATTTTTCAGCCTGCTCTTTATTTTTAAGTTCGGACATTGCCTGTGCATTTGCTTCGGATGCGAGATTTCTCGGGAAGAGGAAGTTTCTTGCGTAACCGTCTGATGCGTTTACAAGCTCACCCTTCTTACCAAGACCCTTGACATCTGCTTTAAGAACAACCTTCATTGTCCGTACACCTTCCTTTCGTTAAGTAGCGTAATATATCTTAGTTTTCGTTTTCTATCTGTGTGATAAGGTCTACTCTGCGTGCGTGTCTGCCGCCCTCGAACTCTGTTTCGAGGAAAGTATCAACCATCATAAGAGCAAGACCTGCACCTATAACTCTGCCGCCCATTGCAAGAATGTTGGCATCGTTATGAAGCCTTGTATAGTGTGCACTGAAGCAGTCGGAACAGCAGGCACAGCGTATACCCTTTACCTTGTTTGCGGCAATGGAAATACCTACGCCCGTACCGCAGCAAAGAATACCGCGTTCACACTCGCCGCTTGTAATTGCTGTTGCAACCTGCTTTGCAATAATCGGATAATCGATTGCTTCACCTGTAAAAGTACCGAAATCTTTATACTCAACACCTTTTTCGTCGAGGTGTTTTTTAATTGCTTCCTTAAGCTCATAACCGCCGTGGTCAGCACCTAATGCTATCATCATTCAGTTCTCCTTTTCTTCAATTCTCTCTCCGCCTGCGGCACACGCAGGTACACGGGAGTAAGTTTATCTGCCGCAACTCTCTCACCTGCACCGCATTCAGCCGCAAAAGCAACACCTGAAGCACGCTGATACCTGCTGAGCATAGGAGCAAGGCGAATATTATCGCAGACAGTTTTCAGATAATTATAACACAACTCATCTCCGTCGCCAAGTATAATTATATCTTTTTTTAAATTTTTTATCATTTCGGGAATTTCAGCTATCATAACTGCCTTATCTTCGCAAAGCCTGACAACATCATCACCGCAATCAAACATAGCCATATAGACCTGTGAGCAACGTGCATCCATAGCACAGAGAGCAACGCAGTCGGTACCCTTGAGGTTATACGCCATAGCTTCAAGAGTTGAAACGCCGCAGCACTCTTTACCGCCGAAAGCAATACCTTTGACAGCCGCTATACCTATACGGATACCCGTAAACGAACCGGGACCGTGTGCAACCGCAACGAGGTCAATATCCGAAAGCGTAACACCTGCGGTATCCATACAGTTTTTAATCATAGGCATAAGGGTCTGAGAATGGTTCAGACCTGCATTGATATAATTCTCACTTATTATTCTGCCGTTGTCGCATATTGCGGCACTCGCACTTACCGCCGAGCTTTCAACTGCCAATATCTTCAAGCCTGTCATCCCCCTCAAAGCTAAAAATTCTGTCGCACTCGTTTTCGCCCTTCTCTATTGTAACACAAAGCGTATTTTCAGGCAAAACATTTTCGATGTTTTCGCTCCACTCTACGGCAAGTACTGCATCATCCTCGAGATACTCGAAAAAGCCCGTAGTGCAAAGGTCATCCCAGCCGTCGATACGGTACATATCGAAATGGCACAGCTTCGGCGAGCCGTCGTAAACGTTAACAATAGCAAAGGTCGGGCTGCTGACATGGCACTCAAGACCCATACCTTCGGCAATACCTCTTGTGAAAGCGGTTTTACCCATACCGAGGCCTCCGAAATACGCAACAACATCGCCCCGATGCAGAATTGCACCGAGAGCCTTACCGAGCTGATGTGTTGCCTCGGGACTGTTTGTGATTACAGTTTTTTTCATAATGTTCACCCTTTATCCAGAGGATTATAACACATATTTTCAAATATATAAAGTATTTGCTTGTAATTTTTTTTGAGCTGAGATATAATAACATAAGTTAGTATGGTTTTTGTGAGGTGAAGCCTATGCGAAAAGCAGGAAAGTTTCTGCGTGAAACCGACCTTTATCTGCTTGCGCTCTGCGTTGCCGCTTCTGTAGCAGGCATAATCGCGGTTTTCAGTGCAACCCGCTTCAGCCTTGAAGCAGGCGAAACAATATCGCGCGATGCTATTGTTATGATAGCCGCCGTTGTGCTCGGTCTTATAATATGTCTCGTAATTTCGGCGATCGACTACGAGGTTATTCTGAAACTGTGGCCTGTCGTCGCAGGTGTTTCGGTACTGTTGATGCTGTCGCTGTTCATATGGGGTACAGGACCTACAGAAAGAAGCGACGTTATTACCTGGCTTCCGTTTAAAATAGGAAGCTTCAGCATATACTTCCAGCCATCCGAGCTACTCAAAATCGCATTTATAATCACTTTTGCCGTTCACATCGAGCTTGCAAGCGACAGACTCGATAAAATACTCAACATTCTGCTGCTTTGCCTTCACGGTGCAGTACCAACCCTGCTCGTCGTTATTACGGGTGATATGGGCTCCGCCCTTGTCTTCCTTATGATATTCGCAGTTATGATGTTTATGGCAGGCATCAAGCTGAGATATTTTGCGATTGCCATATTGACTGTCGTTGCCGCATTTCCGCTCGTATGGGTTAAGGTCTTCAACGATATTCAGCGTGACAGAATCCTCGCCCTCATTTATCCCGAATCATACTCGGATATCATATACCAACAGCTTCAGGGCAAAAACGCAATAGGCTCGGGACAGTTTACAGGTGCAGGTCTTTTCAAAGGACCTTACACGCAGAACGGTGTTGTACCCGAAGCCGAAAACGATATGATACTCAGCGTATTCGGAGAAGAACTCGGATTTATCGGCTGTATGTTTGTTATGCTTCTGTTTTTGCTGATGGTTTTCAGAGTAATAAAGGTAGCACAGATGGCAAACGACAACCCCGGCAAAATGATGTGCATAGGAGTTGCGGCTATGATTGCATCGCAGGTTATAGTCAACGTCGGCATGTGCCTTATGCTTCTGCCGTGTATTGGTATTACACTCCCGTTTATGAGTGCGGGCGGCTCGTCCAACCTTTGTATTTATATTGCGATGGGCGTTGTATTCAGCGTATACCGATTCAACGCAGACCGCACACCGGTCGATTTCAGAATGATAAACGTCAGGACACCATACAGATAAAACTAAAGCGGATTGCAATGCAATCCGCTTTTTATATTGTATTATTTACAAAGCTCATCAGCAAGTGCTTCAATCTGTGCAACAGACTCATCACTGAGTGCAGATCTTACGGTAACTTTGTTTTCCGCAAGGGTTATGCCCTTGAACTCAGCAAATCTTTTCTCCATAAGTCTTGCTGCGACGGGAGCCCACGAACCGTTTTCTATCATACCGACAGTTCTGTTTTTGTAGCCGCGCTCTGCGAGCAAATCCATAAACGCTCTGACAGGCGGAAACAGCTCGGAATTATAAGTCGGCGAAGCAAGCACAAGCTTTGAATAGCGGAAAGCCTGAGCAAGAGCCTCGTATTTATCATCCCTTGCAAGGTCAAACACTTTGACATTTTCACATCCGTTTTCCCTGAGCTTGTCCGCAAGCAGAAGTGCCGCCTTTTTGGTGTTGCCGTATATACTCGCATAAGCAATAACTACGCCGTCAGCTTCAGGAGTATATGACGACCATTTATCGTAAAGAGAAATATAATGACCGAGTTTTTCTTTGAGCACAGGACCGTGAAGCGGACAGATCATACTGATGTCAAGAGCAGCCGCTTTTTTAAGCAAGGTCTGCACCTGAGCACCGTATTTACCGACGATACCTATATAGTAGCGTCTTGCCTCGTCATCCCAATCGTCAACTGTATCAGAAGAGCCGAATTTACCGAAAGCATCTGCAGAGAAAAGAATCTTGTCGGTTGTATCGTAAGCGATCATAACCTCAGGCCAATGTACCATAGGTGCGGCAACAAACTTAAAATTATGTCTGCCTGTGCAAAGCTCGTCACCTTCTTTGATCTCAAGCTTTTCAAAACTGAATTCACTGCCGAAAAACTGAGACATCATTTTAAATGCCTTGGTTTCAGATACAACAACAGCCTCGGGATATTCAGACACAAACTTTGCAATACTTGCGGAATGGTCGGGCTCCATATGCTCTACTATAAGATAATCGGGCTTTCTGCCGTCAAGCACTGATTTAAGATTAGCAAGCCACTCATCGGAGAAGCGTGCATCTGCAGTATCAAATACGGTAATCTTCTCATCAATTACGACATATGAATTATATAATACACCGTCGGGCACGGTATAAAGCCCCTCAAACAAGTCGATATCTTTATCATTTACTCCGATATTGTAAATACCCTTAGCAATTTCCATTGTAATCTCCTTATAGAACAAAAAATTTTATTTTATTATTTACAAATTTAAAGTTTGATAGTATTATTAAACTACCAAGTATATTATACAGGAGGAATCGCAAAATGGCAAACCTTAAAGGCACAAAAACCGAAAAAAATTTAATGGAAGCATTTGCAGGCGAAAGCCAGGCAAGAAACAAGTATACATATTTTGCTTCAAAAGCAAAAAAAGAAGGCTATCAGCAGATTGCCGCACTGTTTGAAGAAACAGCAAACAACGAAAAAGAGCACGCAAAAATCTGGTTCAAGCTTCTGAACGGTATCGGCACAACAGAAGAAAACCTCAAGGCTGCTGCCGCAGGCGAAAACGAAGAGTGGACAGATATGTATGCACGCATGGCACGCGAAGCAAAAGAAGAGGGCTTTGACGATATCGCCGCACTTTTTGAGGGCGTAGCCGCAATCGAAAAAGAGCACGAGGAAAGATACCTTAAGCTTCTTGCAAACGTTGAAAAAGACGAAGTATTCAAGAAAAACGAAAAGACAGTATGGATCTGCCGCAACTGCGGTCACATCGTTGACAGTGAATCGGCTCCCGAGCTTTGCCCCGTATGTGCACATCCTCAGGCATACTTTGAGCTCAGAGTTATAAATTATTAATTCACTGACTATAATCGGATAATATTAAAAGGGATAGGGTTCTTCACAGAATTCTATCCCTTTTATTTTCAACTTTTATTTGGAATTACGCTCTATAAGTGCTGATAATTTAAGAATTGCCGCCTGAGTTTTGCCGTCCTTAATCTCATTATTGAGTACCATATCGACCGCTTTGTCGAGAGGAATGTATTCAACATTGAGGAATTCATCCTCGTCAAGCTCCTGCTCAAGCTGAGTCAGGTCACGTGCACCGTAGAGGTAAATAACCTCGTTTGTGTAACCGGGTGAAGGATAAAACTCACCGAGATTGATATACTGCGAAGCAGATACACCTGCTTCTTCAAGGAGTTCCCTCTTACCTGCTTCAAGCGGATTTTCGCCCTTTTCAAGCTTACCTGCAGGAAGCTCGAGCACCTCCTCCATATAAGGGTAACGGAACTGACGGACAAAAATAAGCTCAGCATCATCAGTAAGTGCGGCAACGGTAACACCGCCGTTATGCTCAACAAACTCACGCGGTGCCTCCTTGCCGTTAGGCAGGCCTGCGATATCGACACGCAGGTTAAGAATTTTTCCTCTGTATATAGTATTTTTAAATACGGTTACTTCTCTTGTATCCATAGTATCTCCTTAATAATCGGGATGAGGTTTACCGTTGCGGTAAGCCTCCATAATATCTTTGAAAACTTCTCCGTTTGAAGGCGGAGTCCATGTGATTGCGTTTGCACCTGCCTCAACAGTTGCGGTTATCGTTTCGTCAGTCGGGCCGCCGGTTGCAATAATCGGCACATCGGGAAATTCAGCTCTGATTTTACACACTACTTCAACAGTTTTTCCTGCAGCCGAAACATTAAGTATATCCGCACCTGCTTCAAGTCTTGCGGCAATATCGGTATCGGCAGAAGCAACAGTGACAACAACGGGAATATCTATCGTTTCTTTCAGCTGTTTTATCACTTCGTTACTTGTAGGCGCATTTACAACCACACCTATCGCACCCTGAAACTCGGCATGCAGGGCAAGGTTTACAACCCTTGTGCCCTGAGTAAGACCGCCGCCGACACCTACAAAAACAGGCACATCAGCCGCAGTTGTTACAGCTTGAGTAATAACAGGTTGTGGGGTGAACGGGTAGACGGCAATCACAGCATCGGCATTTGTATTGCGGATAATGCTGACATCTGTTGAAAACAGCACAGATTTGATGCGTCTGCCGAAAATTCTTATACCAGAGCACTTATAGATAGGCTCAGGTACATTAAGCATAAAATTGCGAAGATATCCTTTTACTTCGGGGATTTTCTGATCAGCCATTTTATTCTTCCTCCTTGTCAAAATTGAGGCGTTCTTCCTCAACGACAAGCGGACGCTTCATAACACGGCGGTTGATATTCATAATATACTCACCAAGCAGTCCGATAAAGAAAAGCTGAATAGAGCTCATAAGGAATACGCCGATAAGAATCGGTGCTGTACCTGCAGGAAAATCATTCCAGTTAATAAGCTTCAGCACAAGGTAAACGAGTGCAATTATGAAGCCGATAAACGAAAAAGCACCGCCTGCAAAAACAGCAAGTCTCAGACCTATCTTCGTATACGATGTGAACGAAAGCATAGCAGCATCGTAAAGGCTGTAGAAATTATTGTGTGTCTTTCCTGCTCTGCGCTGAGGCTGAGTGTACTCGATCTCCTTACGCTCGGGACCAAGCTCGGCAACAATACCTCGTATAAACGGCTGAGGGTCATCAAGCTCACGCAGAGTTTTAACAAAGCTTTTGTCATAAAGACCGAAGCCCGTAAAGTGCTCGATCTGCTCAACGTCACTCATTTTCTTGATAAGCTTATAGTAGACAGAACGCAATGCGTACATTATCTTGCTTTCTTTTGACTGAGTTTTGACACCTATTACGACCTTGTAGCCGTTCTCCCACTCTTTGACAAATTCGGGGATAAGCTCGACAGGGTCCTGAAAATCAGCACAGATTGTAATACAGCAGTCACCGCTTGTGTTGATAATTCCGTAGTAAGGGCTGTTAAACTGACCAAAATTGCGACAATTGAAAATGGCTCTTACATTTTTATCTTCCTTGCATATCTCACGGATTATGGAGCGTGTGTTATCCTTTGACTTGTTGTCTATAAACAGTATCTCATAATCGTACTGCGGCAGCTTTGTAACAAGCTCGTTTTTAACCGCCTCATAAATAGGACGTGCATTTTCTTCTTCGTTATAGCACGGTATCATTACGGAAATCTTTTTTCTGTTTTCCATCTTCATTCACTTCCTTTAAGCCATTCGACTGTTTTCTTTATTCCTTCCTTGTAGCTGACCTGCGGCACAAAGCCCGTATCAGCCGTCAAAGCGGAAATATCCGCACAAAGGTACATCACCTGTTTATCATTATAAGGCAACGCACCGATTTTTATGTCGCTTTCGCTCCCCGAAGCTTTATGCATAAGGGTAATATATTCTTTAAGCGGTCTCGCTTCACCGCTGCCGAGTGTATAGACAGCACCGTCCTTGCCGCTTTTTGCCATAAGATAAAACGCCCTTGCCGCATCGTCACAGTAAAGGAAATCCCACATCTGCTCTGCAGGTGTAAACTCTGCAACCTGACCGCTGAGCATTTTGCGAAGACTCGATACAGTGATTGTGAAGTTGTTGTCGCCCACACCGTAAACGCTGAGAATACGTGCCCAGATGTGCCTCATACCGTACTTTTCACAAGCAATACGCGAAAGCTGACCTGCGGCGAGTTTGGACGCACCGTAGGCATTTTCGGGGAAGCAGGGAGTCTGCGGAGAAATCTTACCGTCTGCCCTGCCGTACTCTGCCTGAGAGCCTGCACCGACAAAAACTTCACAGCCTAAAGAATGAGCGAGCTCAACAGCATCAAGCGTATAGCCGATATTTTTGCTCTGCACCCGGCTGTCGTTACGTTCGGCACCTGACGTGCCGCACCACGCAAAGTGAAAAAAAGCATTGCAACCGCAGCCGATGCTCTGACCGACTGCGGTGATGTCTGAAATATCTGCGTGAACAATGTGCACACGCTCATTTTTGATAATGTTGTCAAGCTTATTTGAGTCGGGTCTGCACAAGGCATAGACCTCGTGGCCTTCGCTGACAAGAAGCCTTATAAGTGCCGAAGCAATCATGCTGCTCGCACCTGTTATAACAGCTTTCATACAGAAGAAATCTCCTTAAAGATTTACTGCCTCAATAATGGTCTTTGCCATATAGTCAATCATTTCATCCGTCATACCCGGATAAACACCTACCCAGAACGTATCTTCCATAATTCTGTCGGTATTCTTAAGCTCGCCTACTACACGGTAGCCTTCGCCGCTTGCACGCATCTCATCAAAGCAGGGATGCTTGATGAGGTTACCCGCAAAGAGCATACGGGTCTGCACACCCTTGCTCTCAATAAAAGGAACAACCTTCTTGCGGTCGACACCCTCTTTACAGGTGAGCAGGAAGCCGAACCAGCTCGGACGTGAATTTTCGCAAGCCTCGGGAAGAATAAGCTTATCGGCAACACATTCAAGTGCCGCACGGAGTCTGTTGAAATTCTCGATTCTTCGTTCAACAAATGTCGGAAATTTTTCAAGCTGAGCACAGCCGACAGCCGCCTGAAGGTCGGTAGCCTTGAGGTTGTAGCCGAAATGAGAGTAGACATATTTATGGTCGTATCCGTAGGGAAGCTCGCCGTACTGACCGTCGAAACGGTGACCGCAGAGGTTATCCTGACCCGAAGCACATACACAGTCGCGACCCCAGTCACGCATTGAGTGCATAACCTTGGAGAGAAGCGGATTGTTTGTATATACAGCACCGCCCTCGCCCATTGTCATATGGTGAGGCGGATAGAAGCTTGATGTGCCGAGGTCACCGAATGTGCCTGTAAAGCCCTCTTTACCGTCGAGAGTATACTTTGAGCCGAGAGCATCGCAGTTATCTTCAATCAGCCACAGACCGTGCTTGTCGCAGAACTCCTTGACAGCCTTGATGTTAAACGGATTGCCGAGAGTATGAGCAATCATAACAGCCTTTGTTTTGTCGCTGAGTGCAGCCTCGAGCTGAGTGACATCGATATTATACTGCTCGACAGTGACATCGACAAATACGGGCACCGCCCCAAACTGAATAACAGGTGTAACCGTTGTCGGGAAGCCTGCTGCAACAGTGATAACCTCGTCCCCTTTTCTGACAGCTCTGTCACCGAGGAGTGGAGAAGTAAGAGTCATAAACGCAAGCAGGTTTGCGCTCGAGCCTGAGTTTACAAGCACACAGAAACGTACCCCGAGATACTCGGCAAGCTGTTTTTCAAACTTTGCGGTATATCTGCCTGCAGTAAGCCAGAATTCAAGTGCCGAATCGACAAGGTTTACCATTTCGTTTTTATCGTAAACTCTTGAAGCATAGGGAATACGCTGACCCTCTTCAAAGGGCTTTTTTACATTGTGGTAGGTTTCGCAGTACTCTGCTACCGCCTGAAGCAATTCTTCTCTTGCCTGTCTTTCGTCTTTCATAATTCACTTAACCTTTATTCAAAAATTCGTTTATCTGCTCATCGAGCTTAGCAGGCACATTGCCGCCTGAAGCGTAGACCTTTGTCCATTCAACAGTCTTTTTAACTGCCTCGGGTGCTGACCAACCGGGTTTCCAACCGAATACAGCCTTAAGCTTATCACAGTCGAGCTTGAGGAAATTCGCCTCATGAGGTCCGTCCTTACTGAGTACCTCATAGGTCTGACCGTTGCCCCAGCTTTCGCAGAAGAGGGTTGCAAGCTGACCCGTGGTAAGGCAATCGCACTCATTCGGACCGACATTGTAGTAATCGGCAAGTGCGGGATTTTCATACTGTGCCGCAGCTATCATAAGATAGGCACAGAGCGGATCAAGCACGTGCTGATAAGGTCTGACCGAGTTGGGGTTACGTACGACAATAGGCTTTGAAGCAATGGCCGCACGCACACAGTCAGGAATAATACGATTATCTGCGAAATCACCGCCGCCTATAACGTTACCTGCTCTTGCAGTTGAAACAGCAACGCCCGACTTGTCAAAGAAGGAGCGTTTATAGCTATGGGTAACAAGCTCCGAACAGGATTTTGAGTTTGAGTAAGGGTCATAACCGTCAAGCGGCTCATTCTCTTTTATAGGTCTGCCGCTCTCATTATTCTCATAAACTTTATCTGTTGTAACATTGAGCACAGATTTGACACTGTCGCTCAGACGAACACACTCAAGAATATTGACTGTACCCATAACGTTTGTTTCGTAGGTGTACTGCGGCTGCTCGTAGGAAGTGAGCACTATCGGCTGTGCAGCAAGATGGAAAACGATTTCGGGCTGAGCCTTATCGAAAGCCGCTTTGAGACTCGCAAAGTCACGCACATCGCCTATAACCGATGTCATCTTATCCTCAAGGTCTGCAAGCTCAAAAAGATTGGGGTTGGTAGGCGGCTCAAGCGAATAGCCTGTAAGCACTGCACCTGCGTTGACGAGGATGCGGCTCAGCCACGCACCCTTAAAGCCCGTATGACCCGTAAGGAACACACGCTTACCCTTATAGAAAGATAAATCGAACATAGCTGTTCTCCTTAAACTTAAAAATCAAGTTTTACCAGCGCTTCCACGGTGCTGTACCGTCTGCCCACAGCTTTTCGAGAAGCTGTTTGTCACGCAGCGTATCCATACACTGCCAGAAGCCGTCGTGCTTGTATGCACTGAGCTGACCGCTCTTTGCAGCTGTTTCGAGAGGATACTTCTCGAAAACTGTTGAGTCACCTTCAATAAGGTCGAAAATCTCGGGCTGGAGCACCATAAAGCCGCCGTTGATATAGCTGCCGTCCTGTGCTGTCTTCTCGCGGAATTCACGCACTGCATCAGCTGAGTCAATATCGAGCACTCCGAAACGCTGGCTGACGAGAATAGCTGTAAGTGTAGCCATTCTGCCCTGCTCCTTATGGAATTTTACAAGCTCTGAAATATCGACATCGGACACACCGTCGCCGTATGTGAGCATAAAGGGCTCGTTACCGATATACTTCTGCACACGCTTAACTCTGCCGCCTGTCATTGTGTTGAGGCCTGTATCGACAAGTGTAACCTTCCAGGGCTCGGAGAAATTGTTGTGAACTGTCATTTCACCGTCAGCAGTAAAATCGAAAGTGACATCACTGCGGTGAAGGAAATAATCGGCAAAAAACTCCTTGATAGAGTGCTGCATATAGCCGCAGCAGATAATAAACTCATTATAGCCGTAGCTTGAGTACATTTTCATTATGTGCCAGAGTATCGGCATACCGCCGATCTCTATCATAGGCTTTGGTCTGAGATGGCTTTCTTCGCTTATTCTTGTGCCGTAACCGCCGGCGAGAATAACAACTTTCATCAAAACACATCCGTTTCTTTACTGTATTTTTTTAATTATAGCATTTTAGTTATTAAAACGCAACAAAAATATATAATTATATAATCAGTCGCCTTCAGGCAAATACAGGAATATATCGCTCATCCTGTCTTCAGCCACATAAAGCTTGTATGAAGCTCTGCCGCCGAGCACGTAATTCGCTTCTGTTTCTGCCCATTCTTCAGGGAAAAACTCGTTGAGCTTTGCAACACCGTCGCTGTCAATAACAAACGGCTCATCAGGATGTGCACTGATATAATCTATGTATGAATGTGCATCATCGTAGTAAAACCAGTTTATCTGCTCGTATACATTCTCTCTTGCCGGTATACCCATAAGTTCCTGAACAAAAGCCGCATATGTATGAAGAACATAAGGTGTTTCTCCGTCGCATTCATTATATTTCCATTCGTTTATCTGTTCTGCAATATCAGCAAAGCACGTCTGCTCACAACTGAAGCGTGTGTTGAATTTGCTGTCTGCTCTGAACACATTAGCGGTCATAGTGAAAGAAGCACAAAGTGCAACACCGACAACGGCAAAACACACCGCATTTTTCATAACGGTCGAAAGCTTACCCAAGGCAGATTTACCGGAATACTCAACATTATCAGATAAAGACATATTTCTGTCAGCAAGCAGCGAACATATCATAACGACCCACGGAAGAAAGGTCATACAGTTTGTCGGAAAGCTTCTGCCCATAAAGTACATAAAGCTGCCTATGCCCGCAACGCTTGACATAAAAAGTGCCGTAACACTGTCTTTATCACCTGTAAACTCTTCGCCCTTACGGCGTGCAAAGGCCAGATAAGGCACGCTTGAATACAAACCGTAAGCGAGGGCAAATGCAATAACTATCCATATACCGGGCTTAAGCGGAAGCATATAAAATCCCGCACCCGAGAAGGTAACTATACCGAAAAGTATATCATCCTTGCCAAGGAGTATACCTGCTCTTGCGTAAGTGACCGCCTCAACGATCACAATAAAGAGCACTATTGATATCACAGATGACAAAACCGCAAAAGCAATACGCTTTAGCAGAGCTTTATCGGTGAGACCGCAGTACAGTGCTTTATCAAAAATCAAAAATCCTGCCCAGATAACAGCCGCCACAAGGCCCGATTCAGTATTCCACATTATCGCCAAAGCGCAAAGTACGGTTCCGACGGCCATCAGCAAGCGGTGATGTTTCTTTACCGTACAATAAAGTGCGATAAGTCCCATTACAAGAAAAATAAAGAGTGCCCTGGTGGGATAGTATTGGAAATAGAGCTCAGTATTGCCGATATACGCAAGCGGACCGATAGTAAAAAAGCCAATGGCACATATCGTACCGAGTAATTTATTTTTGAAAAATCTGTAGCAAAAACCGATCACGCAAGCCGCCATTACAACAAAAACAAGCGACATATAAAGCGACAGCGATTGCTGATTCACTCCGCCGAAAAGCTTAAGCACAGGCACAACAAGATACGGATAGAAGCCGTAAAGCTCGTTAAATCCGTCACCGAGAGTCAGGCCCGAGCCGACCTTATATACAGGATTCCACCACGCAGAAAAATGGTGGAGATTATATGAGGAATAGGAAAGCATATAATTATACTTGCCTACTGCGTACATAACCAGAACAAGGAAAGCTACGCCGAGAATAACGGCTGCTATTTCATTTGCTGCTCTCAAGCGTTTGCGTTTGTGAACAAAGCACACAGCGAAAACAAATACTGCACATATAACAGCAAGCGGAAGCTTATTGCGTCCGAAAAGAAATCTGTCAGCATAGTACGGATGCATATAAAACACCGCCAACATAGCAAAACCAAACACAAAAACGGCTGCAGACCACAAAAAATCAACAATCGCACAAGACTTCAGAACCGGCTTTGACTCAGCAGAAAACAACCTGCGGAATAAACGGATAAAAGCCGTATGCAATAAAGGATACAATACAGCAAAAGCTGCATATCCTATCATATCGCGCTCAGGCAAACAATTCTCAAGCACATCCGGCAGAAGCAAACCTTGAAAAGAACTTAGTTCAGTGTTCAAGGGCAGGTTTATAATCAAAAAAGCTGCTGCAGCCGAAACAGCAAGAGAAAGCCCTGCCGACAGCTGCCACACAAAACGCAATATACTTTTAAACGGGTCAGTCTCCGCAACTCCTTTTTTGTTAAATATCATCAGTGACACCTCTTTTGACCTACTCGAAATCCATATAGAATAGTATCATCTAATACTTAAAAAGTCAAATAAATATACCTTTCCTCATTTTCGTTTCCGCTTTGTAATTATGTTGTTACCGATTTGAAATAATTACAGTCGAGAGGTAACAAAAATGTAGCCTATTGTAACCTGTTTGTGGTAACTTTTTTAATTTGATAAGCCTATAATGTTTACAAAGGAAGGGGATATTTTATGAAAAAGTACATCACACAGAATAAGGCTACCGTTTTCTCATTAGGCTTTGCAGGTGCGTTTATGAGCATCATCACAGCTGCAGCACTTATATTCAGCGAGGTTTCACCTACAGTAATATTTTAACAAACAACAAAAAATCAGTGACTATTCTTAACGAATCCTCACTGATTTTTGTTTTTATATTCAGTTCTGCTTTCTGACTATTGCGTATTCATCGTTGATCGTAAAGTACGGGCAGCTTCGCATACCGCCGCCTATATATCTTTCCGTGTCGTCCATATCCATATCAACGATGCATTCACATTCGCCTGTATCCTCATTATACTCATAATTAAGGCAATCCTCACACATCTTCACGCTACACGCCTCCTTTTACAGATAATAAGTATAGCACACACAAAAGAAAAGGTCAAATTTTCAACTATACATTTTGCACAAATCGTGAACAAAATCTTAAAGAATGTACATAAGGATTGACGAAAACAAAAGAAAGTAGTATAGTAGGGTAAATCAAACCTCTTTTTACTACATCCGAAAGGAACGTGAAACAATTGAAAGGCATTGTCCTTGCAGGCGGTTCCGGCACACGACTTTATCCGCTTACAATGGTTACCAGTAAACAGCTTCTTCCTGTTTACGACAAACCTATGATATATTATCCGCTCTCTACTCTTATGCTCGCAGGCATCCGAGAAATACTTATTATCTCAACTCCTGCCGATACTCCGAAGTTTGAAGCACTTATGGGTGACGGCTCAAAATTCGGTCTTCATCTTTCTTACGCAGTACAGGAAAAGCCCGAGGGTCTTGCTCAGGCATTCATCATAGCTGAAGATTTTATCGGCGATGACGATGTTGCAATGGTGCTCGGTGACAATATTTTCTACGGTAACGGGCTCGGCTCACTGCTTCGCAGTGCAGCAACCAACAACAAGCGTGCAACTATCTTCGGCTATTATGTTGACAATCCCAACGCTTTCGGCGTTGTCGAGTTTGACGAAAACGGCAAGCCCGTTTCAATTGAAGAAAAGCCCGAAACCCCTAAGTCAAACTATGCTGTAACCGGCCTCTATTTTTATGATAACCGTGTTGTCGAATATGCTAAGTCGCTCAAACCCTCAAAGCGAGGTGAGCTTGAGATAACAGACATCAACCGTATTTACCTTGAAAACGGCGAGCTTGACGTCAAGCTTATGGGCAGAGGCTTCGCCTGGCTCGATACCGGCACGGTAGATTCGCTTATTGAGGCATCAAATTTCATACGAAGCATTGAAAATCTTCAGGGTATACAAATTTCTGCACTTGAAGAGATCGCCTACAATATGCGTTGGATATCCAAAAAACAGCTTCTCGAATCCGTTGAAAAATACGGCAAATCACCTTACGGCCAGCATCTTCGCAAGGTTGCAGAGGGTAAAATACTTTACTCAAGGGCAAACCGTCCCAACGAAAGGCCGATATGGGGCAGAGGAGAGAATATATATGACCCTGAGTAATTCGCTTACAGCGGTACATACAAAGCTCAACGGTGTTATCATTGTTGAGCCGCTTGTTCACGGCGACAGCCGTGGTTGGTTTTACGAAAGTTACTCCAAACGCAAATACGAAGAACTGGGAATCCACGCAGATTTTGTGCAGGATAACCGCTCATACTCTTCTCAGAAGGGTATAATCAGAGGTCTTCACTGTCAGCTCGAGCCGTATGCACAGGCTAAGCTCATAACCTGCACAAAGGGTGCAATACTCGATGTTGCTGTAGATATCCGCAAGGGCTCACCTACATATATGCAGTGGGTAAGCGTTGAGCTCACAGCAGAAAACAAGCATCAGCTCTTTATTCCCCGAGGTTTTCTTCACGGCTTCCTTACCTTGACCGATGATGTCGAGGTAATGTATAAAACCGACAATTACTATGAGCCGACAGCCGACAGAAGCATCAGGTTTGATGACCCTGCTTTCAGTATTGATTGGGGTATCGAATTACCTCAGCTGTCCGCAAAAGACGGCAGCGCTCCGCTTTATGAGCAGAGCGACGTAACATTTGTATATTAAAAACTAAGCGGCAGGGGTAAGCCCCCTGCCCTGCTTATGTGAGAGGAAAATTAAATGAAGGTTTTAGTAACAGGCTTTGCAGGTCAGCTCGGCCACGACGTAGCCGCCGAGCTTGCAGAGAGAGGCATAAGCTGCATAGCCGCAGACAAGGCGGATTTCGACCTCACAAACCGCGAATCAGTAAAAGGTTTTGTAGGCGCTTGCAGACCCGATGTAATTATACACTGTGCTGCATACACTGCAGTTGACAAAGCAGAGGAAGACAGCGCAACCTGCTATAACGTAAACATAAACGGTACGCGTTACCTTTGCGAGGCCGCAGCTGAGAATCAGGCGAAGTTTATTTATGTCAGCACCGACTATGTGTTTGACGGTGAAAAAGACGAACCCTATGAGGTCGGTGATAAACCCGCACCGCAAACAGTTTACGGTGTCACAAAGCTCGAAGGAGAGCACATTGTAAAAAACAGCATATCAAAGCATTTTATCGTCCGTACAGCTTGGGTTTTCGGTGCAAACGGCAATAACTTTGTAAAGACCATGCTCCGTCTCGGCAAAGAACGTGATACTCTTAACGTAGTTTGCGACCAGTATGGCTCCCCGACCTACACCAAAGACCTTGCAAGGCTTCTGTGCGATATGGCTGAGAGCGACAGATACGGCACTTACCATGCAACAAACGAAGGCTTCTGCTCGTGGGCAGACTTCGCCTGCGAGATAATGCAGCAGGCAAATATCAATTCAAGAGTTGTGCCAATCCCTTCCTCTCAATATCCTGCAAAAGCCAAGCGACCGATTAACAGCCGTCTCTCAAAGCAAAAGCTTATCGACAACGGCTTCGCTCCCCTGCCCGACTGGCAGGACGCACTGAGCAGATACCTTGAAGAAATAAAGCAATAAACTTAAAAGCAGTGATAATTCAAACGGATTATCACTGCTTTATTTATTATATGAGCTTTTGTCGCAAATCAAGTAATATTGCTTTCTCACGCCGTGATACCTGCACCTGCGACATTCCGAGCTGTTCTGCTGTTTTACTTTGCGTAAGGCCCTTAAAATACCTGTATTCAATTATTTTGCGGTCACGTTCTGCCAAGGTAAGAATCACCTGCTGTAAAGCTATGCTGTCAGATATCTCACCGTCATAAGACTCAACAGGTATATCAAACTGTGATGTACGCGACTCATCGTCGGTTGTGAGCGAAAATGCAGGCATGGCGGCATTAAGTATGTGCGCCGTTTCCTGCAAATCAAGTCCCAATGAATCCGCAAGCTCACTCATAGTAGGCTCGCGGTCGTTTATTCTTGTCAGCCGCTCTCTTTCAAGCATCGCAAGTCGTGACTTTTCTTTAAGCATTCTGCCGACCTTCACCGTACCGCCATCACGGAATATCCTGCGTATTTCGCCGAGTATAACCGGCACGGCATAAGTTGAAAAAGCGAAGCCACGCTCAGGCTCAAAGCCGTCTGCCGCCTTGACGAGTCCGACACAGCCTGCCTGAAAAAGGTCGTCATATTCGATTCCCTTGCCTTTGAATTTACCTGCACACGAGTGCACAAGACCCATATTTTCCGTTATGATTCTTTCGCGCTCGGCTTTTTCAGTCGGCAAGAGCTTTGCCCTTTATGTATTTTTCCAGTGTAACGCTTGTACCCTTACCGAGAGTTGAGCGCACACTCAGCTTATCGCAAAAGCTCTCCATAACCGCAAAGCCAAGCCCTGCTCTTTCACCGCCAAGGCTTGAATAAAGAGGCTCCATCGCCTTTTTCACATCCTCAATTCCGCAACCTCTGTCACGGATTTTAATTCTGAAAAGTCCCGTTTCAAAAATTGCAGCAGATATATAAATATTGCCGACTCCGTCGGGATATGCATGCACAATACAATTAGTTACAGCTTCGCTTACTGCCGTTTTTATATCGCAAAGCTCCTCAACCGTAGGGTCAAGAAGCGCCGCAAAGCCCGAGGCCACAAGACGTGCAAAGCCCTCATTTGCCGAGCGGCTGTCAAGTGTCATACTGAATTTGTTAATAGGTTTCATCTTTTACCTCCCGTCATACGTATTTTTGCAATTTTTTCAAGGCCTGACATTTTCATTATTCTGTAGCACCACTCCGGCAGATTTACAGCCTCCAGCCGACCGCCGTGTGCGCTGACATTTCTGTATCGGCCCATCACAAGTCCGACTCCCGAGCTGTCCATAAAAGTAACGCCGCTGAAATCCAGCACAAGCACCTGCGGCAACAGCTTGTCCGTTTCTTCATCAATCTGCTTTCGGATACCTGCGGCAGTATGATGATCGATTTCGCCCGAAAGAAAAACCGTCATGCACTTGCCGGATGTAATCATTTCCATTTTTTCTTTTCCTTCCTTAACAAAAAATAAACCTCCGTGCCGTTTAAGCATAGAGGTTTATTTGTAAAAAGTATGTCAGATTTTAGAATACAATTATAATTTTTTAATCAACTTCATTCTCACTTCACCTGCAAGATAGAGCGAGCCGCAGACAAGCAGGCAGTCGTAACCGTCAATTTCGCTGAGTGCACATTCAACAGCCGTACTTGCATCACTTACCGCAATACAGTCATCACAGTAGCGAGAAGCAAGAGCACATAAATCATCTGCGCTCATAGTCCTCGGGTTATCTGCAACACTGCAGGTTATAATTTTACTGCAAAGCGGAGCTACATAAGACAGATATGCATCAACGTTTTTATCAGCCATCATACCGATAACGGTAATTATGCGTTTTTTATTCTGTAAAGTATTTATACTTGTCGCAACAACCTTTCCTCCGTCTTCATTATGACCGCCATCGAGAAGCACGAGTGGAGAGGTTGAAAGCACTTCCATTCTTGCTGCAACCTTTGCAGATTCGATGCCAATTTTGATATTTTCTTCGTCAACGCCTGCAATTCTGCATATTTCTATAGCTGTTAAGGCATTATAGACCTGATATTCACCGCTCATAGAGAGCTTGTATACTGTGCCTTGATACTCAAAGCTTACTCCGTTAATATGGTTGACAACGTTTTTAACCTCATCGATTTCGGGCAAAGTAAAGCTATTGTGCTTTACAGCGCAAGTTTCTTTGATAATGTCAAAAACAGCAGGTTGTTGTAACGGATAACATACGGTTTTGCCGCCTTCTTTTATAATCCCGCACTTTTCTACGGCAATTTGCTCAACTGTGTCGCCAAGGATTGCGGTATGGTCGAGCGAAATTGAAACAATCGCACTTACAAGCGGAGTCGGAATGACGTTAGTCGAATCAAGTCTGCCACCAAGCCCAACCTCAAGCACACATACATCACAGCAACTGCGTTCAAAAATCATAAAAGCAGCGGCGGTAATAACCTCAAACTCCGTAGGCTGCATATCACGTAATGCAAGCTGAGTAACAATCGGTTCAAGCTCAGTAACAACAGAAGCGAAAAGCGATTTATCGACCATTTCGCTGTTGATGCAAATACGCTCTCTGAAATCGGTGACAAAAGGAGAGGTAAAAAGCCCCGTTTTTTTGCCGCTTGCCTGCAGTGCACGGGCTACCATAGTAGAAGTTGAACCCTTACCGTTTGTGCCCGCTATATGGATAAATTTCAGCTTTTTTTCGGGGTTACCGACTGCGGCACAAAGTGCATCAATACGTTCAAGACCGGGGTTGATACCGAAACGGTTAAGTGAATGTATATATTTCAAAGACTGTTCGTAGGTCATCTATTTCACATCCCATATATGCGGAAAATTAGTTTTTATAAAAATGCTCATTTCATTATCAGGCTTATTTCTTAAATCATATTTTTGTATGTAATTCTCAAAATCATCAGTAACAATTTTCATTTCGTTTTCCGAAATATCTTCAAAAGGCTTTATCCTGAACAATCCCTGTTTTTTATATTCTTTAAACTGTTCATAACAATCAATTATTTTGTTAACTCTTTTTATTTCAACAGGTTTTGTAACCGTATATGCACAGCTTATCTGTGTCGGATTTCCGGTATCAGTCACATTATCACACTCATAAAGATATCCGACTTTACCTTTATAAATTTGCTCAAATGCATTTTTGTAATACTCAGAGTAAACTACCGTACCGTCACCGTCAAACCCGTAAGGATAGAAGCTGAATGGCTTCGGCACGGGCTTCACCGCATACAGCAGTGCAACAACAGGATTAGCAGAAAAATAAATGTACGGCTTGTTATGCTCCGATAAAGAAGGTATAAGCTGAGTCAGACCATCCGTCGGACTGCCGTGATATAAGGTCATTTATTCTCACCTCTCCAACCTTTTAACAAATCACCATTGTCTTTTGAAAATCACTACTGAATTTTCAGTGAAAAGTAAATTAGCAGTAAATAAGTAAAAATCCCGAGAACTGATGTCCTCGGGATTTTTGGTGATCCATCGGAGATTCGAACTCCGGACACCTTGATTAAAAGTCAAGTGCTCTGCCAACTGAGCTAATGGATCACATAGGCTCTGCACGCTTTGTGCTGAGCACTACGATATATTATCTTATTTCAGATAATTTGTCAAGTAGTTTTGGCAATTTTTTATTTTTATATCTCGTAACTTATGAGTTTTTGTGCCTGTTCAAGGCTTTCTTTTGCCTTGCAAGCAACCAAAGCTGTTAAAACTGCGCCGTATGCAGCCTCTTCACGGTGGAGCGGAATCTGCATTTCGGCACCAAGTGCCGCTGAAAAACGCTTCTGAAGCGGAACATTCTTACGCAGACCGTTACCCGAGCCGACAAGTGACGTTGCCTTAAAGCCCGTAGGCTCAATCATTTCGATAATCTCGCTGACCATTCCGCCGAGGAAACCGTTCATCAGAGCAACGGGAGTAAAATTATCAATACCGAGATTATTTATACTACCGCGTACCGTGGGGTCAGACCTTGTACCGCTGAGCTTAGTAGAAACAGTAAGAGAATCGGTATAATCTGCTGACTCAAGTGCGGCATCCATATACTTGTAGATACTGCCGTCACACTCGCAGCCTGCCATTGCAAGACAGCTCTTGAAGAAATCCGCAAGCACGGCAAAGGCTCTGCCTCCACAGAGTGAACAGCCGACAAGTATATTCTTACCCGAACACAGCGGTCTTATTTCCATATTATCGGGAGCTTTTTTTAGGTCTGTAAGCACCGATATCTGACCGCCCGTGCCCATATTCACAAGGGCACAGCCCTCCATATCACGCACGGAGCCGATAAAACTCGCCTGATTGTCGCCTATTGCAACACATACGGGCACACTGTTGTATTCCCCTACTGCATCAAAATCGCAGGTAACATCGGGAAAGAAGCTGAAATCCATACCCGCTTTTTCTATCACTTCTTTATCAAAGCAGCCGTTTTCAATATCGAAAATGCCGAAAGATGCGGCATCGGATGAATGAGTCAAGGGAGATTTTCTTCCTGTGAGTACCATTGCGGCATAATCGTGAATTGTACAGATTTTAACCGCAGACTCGGGCACGAGGTTATTTTTGCTGTGATAATAATACGTTGTACCACCAAATCCGCTTGCTGTATTATAGCCCGTAATATCCGACAAAACGGATGCATAGGTGCCGTTTTGATACGGCTGATTGCCGCTCTCATCCTGCCATGTATAGAGCGGGCTGACCGCCTTACCCTCTGCATCAATATAAACTATACCGTGCATCTGACCGGTAATACCTACAGCACACACGGGCGAAAACTCATTGAAAAGCTGAGCTGCAAGTGACGTAACCTTGCTGATTATTGCATCGGGTGACTGTATTTTTTCAAAGGGCTTGCCGTCGATAAAGCTGTCATTATCGAGCGTAACTGATTTGAGCAGTTTTCCCGACTCGGCATCAACTGCAATACCGCAGATTGTTGTAGTGCCTATATCAAGACCGATAACGTTCATATTCTCACCCTCAGATTTTTGTTGATTCAAGGTCAAGACGGGTAATGATATCGTTCTGGATAGCCGGTGAAAGGTCGAGGAAGTTTACAAACGTGCCGTGGATTCTCATAATGTAAACACCGCTCGGAGCATACTTCTCGGGCTCTGCGAGCACTTTACGGAGAGTATCCGGAGTAGTGATATTGAAATAGAGGTAAGAGGGAGAAAGGTTTTCGTTTTTCTCGTTAAAGAAGATGGGTCTGAGCACCTTATCACGGAACTCCATACCCTTTTCCTCATAATCGGCACCCTTGAAATATTTGGGGTCGATACCGAGATGAGAAGCGTAACCGCCGTTGAATTTGCCGTAGGGCAGCTTCATAGCGGAAAGTGTACGGAAGCCGAGACCGTTGCCTGCTTCACCATAGAGCGGGTCTGTACCGTAGCCGAGCATATCTCTTGCACCTCTGCCGTCAGGTGTTGCACCTACCCAGTAGCCGTAGAGAAGATGAGTTGACGGGCTGGACCAGTCAGCACGGAAGGGATTGCCGAGATAGTTTTTCTGTGAACGCACGATATCTGAAATCCTGTTTGCAATTTCTGCAGCCTCGTTATCGACTGACTCAATACCGTTACCGAATTTCGGAGCAGACTTGAGGAACTCGCGAAGCTCCTCATAGCCCTCAAAGTTGACCTCAAGAGCCTCAATCAGCTTATCACAGTCCTGAGGACGCTCTTCAAGCAGCTTATCGATTGCGATAAACGAATCGGCAATAACGGAAAGACCGTGGATAAGACAGCCGCTGCCGTTATACTTTGTACCCTGCTTTTCGGGGTGACGTGTGTCAATACCGCTTTCGCAGCCGCCCATAAACGCACTGAGGAACGGCACACGAAGGTGTGAGAGTGCAACGGAAGCGCCGTTTGCGGCATCAGCCATAAGGCTTGCGTAAACCTCTGCATTCTTGTAGAAAGCTGTACGGATATCCTTAAGAAGCTCTTTATTGCTTGAGTAGTGGACAAATGTGCCTATTTTTTCGCCTGTGATCGTTGATTTACCGCCGTTGAGAGTAAGCTCAAGAATCTTGGGCAGGTTAAACCAGCTGTTTGTTGTGTTGCCGTTATCCTTACCCATTATAAGCGGCTCCTGACAGCCTGCTACAGAGTAATCGGGCAGATCTTTTTCTTCAACGCCGCTTGCACGGAGCACTTCAAAAACAGTATCGTCATTAAAGAATGAAGGCGTAAGCACACCGGGTGTAAACATAAACTTACCGATTTCACGGTAGAGCTTTTCGGGTGTATTTTTATGAAGCTTGACAGAGAGAATGGGCTGAGGCAGATTCATATCGTAGTATGCATCCATAATAGCGTAGCTCATCTCGCTTGTAAGGTCATTGCCCTCAACATCTCTGCCGCCGACAAGCACATTCTGTGAAATTGCCCAGCTTCTGTCACCGACATTGAAGAATACAAGGAAGTGACGGAAGAGCTCTGCAGCCTCTTCACGTGTTTCACCCGACATTGCTCTGTAGGGCTCGAAAATTCTGTCAGCATTACCGACTGAGAAAGCAAAGGGATTGGGAGCCTGCTCGAGAGTCATAACCTCCCAGAGAATGAGGAAGGACTGTATTGCTTCGTAAAGTGACTCTGCACCGTTTGCAGGCACCTTACGGAGTGTCTTCTCCATAAGCTCAAGCTGAGCGGCACGCTCGGGAGAAGCTGTTTCTTTCTGCTTTGCGGCAATATCTGCATAGCGGTTAGCAAGAGTAATTGTAGACTCAAGCACCATTCTGATATCCTCGAGAGTATCCTTACGCTCATCGTTCTTTTCACTGTTGATTTTCTTTGTAAGGTCGGAAATTATCTTGTTAAGACCAACAGAAAGAGCTTTGCGGAAATCGGGAATAAGGTGACCTGTTACCTGCTCGATAAAAAAGGCAACCTCACCTGTATATTTTGCGTATTTCTCATAAACCGCACTCAGGTCACGGACATAGTCGCTGCGCTTTGTACGCTCACGCATTGTGTCAATACGCTCCTGAGTAAACTCCTCGTTTGCCTCAATATCGCCGAAAACAGCTGTCGGGTCGCAGTAGCCCGAGAAGGTTTCCACCTGGAAAGCTGGGTTGATGAGAGCGTAGCTTCGTGCAAACGAATCGCTCTGTGTGCCTGCAAACACGTTATTGTTGCTGATTGAAAGCGGAAGCTTTTCGAGAATCATCTTCAGCTCACGTGCGGCACGAAGCTCTTCGCTCATACCGTTTTTGCCAAAGCCCGTTGCTTTATATGCAAGCTCACGTGAAAGGAACCAACCGTCAAGCCTTTTTTTAGCTCTCTCCTCACGGAATAGATCCTTCGCCATTTTTGTTATTTCGCCTTTAGCGTATACATTTTTTACTGACATAATATGTAATCCCCCATTCAGGTTCTGACTAATTTAATTGAATTATTTTTAAGTATATTACAAAACTCATCAAACTGAGTTTCGCTTACAAATGCATCCTGCATTGTGTAGCTCATACCGTTCTGCTCCCACTTATCCTTGCCGTATTCGTGGTAGCTGAGCACCTCGAGAGCAAAGCAATCCTTTGTCATAAAGGGTATCAACGCTTCTGCAAATCCTTCGGCATCTGACTTATCGGCATTGAAGCCGTTGATAAGCGGAATACGCAGGAGAAGCTGATTGCGAAGCTCAGAAGCTGCCTTGATATTGGCTATAACGGTCTCATTACCTGCACCGGTATATTCTTTTAATTTTATGCTGTCATAATGCTTGAAATCCATAATAAGAAAATCAACAATCTCAAACAGCTCCGGCAAGCGAGGATTTGTGCCGTTTGTTTCAATCGCGGTACTGATGCCGTTTTCTTTAAGAAGCACCAGCAATTCCTTAAGGGCATCAAACTGCAGTGTAGGCTCGCCGCCCGTAAAGGTAACTCCTCCGCCGTCAAAAAACATCGGCTCAGCGGCAATAATCTGCTTTACCATATCATCAATCGGCATACCGCCGTTTGTTGCAATCCTCATACTTTCGGGATTAGAACACCACGGGCAGTGCAGGTTGCACCCTTGCAGGTGGTAAACCAGGCGGTTACCCGGACCGTCCTGCGAATAGTTAAAGCCCTTGTGCAAAACAAAAATATCCGTAAAACCACCTCTTTCACCTATAATTATTATATTATTTTAGCATAACAGAATTTATGAGTCAAGAAATACACAATAATTTAAGAAATATATAACATTTACTTCTCTTTTGGTTTGGCAATAAATGATGCAATAAGACCGCATAGCACCGCTGCCGTAATACCTGCCGCACCCGAAGACAAAGGGCCCGTAAGCGCACCGAGCAACCCTTGACCTTCAACCGCTTCCTTTGTACCCTTTGCAAGTGTGTAACCAAAACCGGTAAGCGGCACAGCAGCCCCCGAGCCTGCCCACTCTATAAGCGGCTTATACAAACCCACTGCTCCGAGCAGAACACCTGCGATTACAAATGAAACAAGTATTCTTGCAGGAGTGAGCTTCGTTGTATCCATAAGAATCTGACCGATAACGCAAATCAGACCGCCGACCAGAAATGCCTTTAAAAACTCCATAAAAATCCGCTCCTTTTCAGCTATTTTCAGCCAAACGGAGCGGATTTATTCATCACATAATATATTTGTTTAAAACAGGAATTTTGCCGACAATATATATAATCAACAGACTCACGGCAAACACACCGATTCCAAGTAACGGCACCGAAAAAACAGTATTGAACGAAAAACAATCCACATCAAATTCATAGCTCAAATAATCAATAATTGCAGCATGAACAAGATAAACACCGAAACTGTATTTTGAAAGAAAGGATATAACTTTTAATGAGCCTTTGCCGAACTCTCTGCCCGAAAACATATCCTTAAACAAAACAAAAATGCTGACCGACAGCAGACCCATAAACGGCGACTGAAATGCATACAGAACAAAGAAATTTTCGCCGAGTTTTGCAGAGTAGCAATAAGTACCCAAAGGAATAATCACAGCACTTAAAAGACCGCCTATATAAAGCAAGGCTTTGATTTTTCTTCCCGGTGAATAGCGTTTGAAATAATAACCTGCAACATAATAGAATGTATATCCGAAAACGAAATCCATATTCGTCTTCTCATCTATATAAGAGAAAATTTCATCGATTCTGCCGTGAAGCGAATACAGGCTTATATTTGAAAGCACAAACATAAACAGACAACAAAGCAGCAAAAAATACTCAGTCAGCTTTTTATTCTGCGTAATCTGACGCAAAATCGGCGTTATCATATAAAGCCCTGCTATCGTAAACATAAACCAAAGATGAAATTCGCCTTTTATAAGGTCAGTCAGAAATTCGAGTATAAATTTCTTACCAAAGGGAATTGTACTGCGGAAAGCCCTGATTATTGCGTAAACCGCAGACCAGAAAAAGAAAGCCGTAGCAATTCGGAGTATTTTTACTTTATACAGCTTTTTAATGGAATATTCTCGCTCCGGGTCGAGCAGAAAAGCACCCGAAATCATAATAAACACAGGCACGCAAAAATGAGTTAAACCGTCATAAACATTACAAACGTGCCAATCAAACGAGCCTATCGGTGCACGCATGCCCACACCGGAAACGTGAAGCATAACCATAAAGACCACACTCACGATCCTGAGCAGGTCAAGATACACAAGACGTCCGTTGCCGCCAAGTTTTTTCTCAGCCATAATATCCTCCTGAGAATAAAATTTCAACTGAATTTTACCATATACCGAATAATACCGTCAAGTAAATACAAAAAAGAGCGTTACAGTGTAACGCTCTTTAACGCATATAAATTACATCTCTTCAATGAATCTGACGATATCGCCGACTGTCTCGAACTTCTCAAGAGCATTGTCGGGAACTTCGACTTCGAACTCGTCCTCAAGGCTGATTGCAAGGTCAACGAGATCAAGGCTGTCAGCACCAAGGTCATCCTTAATATTGGTGTCCATGGTAACATCGCTTTCCTCAAGCTCAAGCTGCTTGCAGATGATTTCACGTACCTGCTCGAAAGGCATAATATTCTCCTCCTTACTTTGATAAACTATGAATAAGTTATTAACATTATGGATTGCGTTCTTATCTTATAGGGTATAACGTAGTTTGTCAAGTGTTTTACGGAAAATTATTTCAAAATCAGTTTCCGAAGGTAGAACTCATATCGCTCTGGACCGCTTCTCGCGTAACCTTGACAAATTTCGAGCCTGCAATTTTATCCTGAAGAAGCTTAAAATAAAGATCCTTATCAATAGGCAGCTCAACCGTCTTATCAAGCCAGCTTGAAAGGTGTGCACAGTTGGAAATTGTAAGGCCGTTTATGCCCTCTTCACCTCTGCCGACAAGATCACCGCCGCGGAGAATATTGTCACCGAACTGTGTCATTACCTGGACGTGCTGTGACCACGGTGCGGGATCGGGAACAATTGTATATTTTGTTGTGTCGATTCTGCCGAAGCCCTCGCCTGCTGTATCACAGAACTCCTGACAGGACTGAGCAAGCTCAATAACCTCAAGCTTGTTATTCATACAAACAATCTTTGCCTTGTCGAGTGTAATCTCAAGGCGGTTGGTACCCGGATAGTCACCCGTTGTCGTAATAAACACACCTGTTGCGCCGTTGGGATAATCGACATAGATTGTTACATCGTCCTCAACCTCAATATTGTGCCACTTGCCTTCGTGCAAGAAACCGCGCACCTTGCAGGGCATACCGCACAGCCACTGCCAGAGGTCAAGCTGATGAGGACACTGGTTGAGAAGAACGCCGCCGCCTTCGCCTGACCAGGTTGCACGCCAATCGCCCGAATCGTAGTAGGACTGAGTTCTGTACCAATCTGTTATGATCCAGTTTACACGCTTAATCTCGCCGTACTGACCACTCTGAAGCATTTCACGAAGCTTGATATAACAAGGATTTGTACGCTGATTGAACATAATTGCAAATGACTTGTCGCTCTTTGCAGCAACCTCATTCATCTCTTCAACCTGCTTTGTGTATACACCTGCAGGCTTTTCGATCATAACGTGGAGACCTGCGTTGAGACCTTCAATAGCGTATGTAGGATGCAGATAGTGAGGTGTTGCTACAAGGATCGCATCGACCTCTCCTGAAGCGATAAGCTCACTGCCGTCGTTATATACCTTTACGTTCGGGAACATATCAAGAGCAACCTGACGACGTGATTCCTTAAGGTCAGCCACAGCGGTAAGCTCAAACTCAGGCATACAGCCTGCAAGCATATTCTGCATATGGCTTGTACCCATATTACCGCAGCCGATGATACCAAGGCGGATACTGCCCTTTGAAAGCGAATCCAGAATTTCCTTGAGAGCATTTACAGCTGCATCGAATGACTCATCGGAGTTTGCGTAAACATAGCTTTTCTTTTTAGCAATTGAATTGATTGTACCGTTGTCAGGTTCGAGGTTTTCGAGACCGTCAAATACCGTAAGATGCGGTTCAAGTGAAAGGAATTTTTCACCGCTGTTGCGTGCAAAACGCTTAATTATCTCAGCAACGCTGCCGTCACCCTTGCCTGCAGGTACAACCTCGCCGTTTTCAAAATAAGCATCCTTGACGTGAAGATACTTAACAAAGCCTGCAACCTTTTCGTAAGCTGCAAGCGGATCTACACCGCACTGAATATAGTTTGCAGGGTCAACAATTGCATAGAGATTGGGTGCACAGTAACGGAGGATTTCGAGGCTTCTGTCGTCTGTATCGCCGTAGATTTCCTTCTCGTTTTCAAGGCAGCAGTAAATGCCGTGCTGTGCCGAATAGTCAGCAAGAGCCTTTACCCTGCGGAGCACCTCTTCACGGTTATCTTCATAGCTCTGCCCCTTTGTGAAGAAGAAGCTGAACATACGGATATATTTTGTTTCAAGTATCTTTGCAACCTCGACTGTATTCTTGAACTTCTCAAAATGCGGCTCAAAGTCATCGTCAATCTCAATCTTTCCGAAGGGAGAGCCGACAGAAGACACCTTGATGCCCTCTGCATCAAGCTTTTCTTTGAGAGCCTTTGCTTCTTCTACAGTAAAATCAGCGATATTCTTACCGTCGATACCTCTGGGCTCGAAGTAAGACATACCGTTACGCTTGAGGGCTGCTATCTGGCCGTCAAGATCCTTTGCGGCTTCATCGGCAAAGCCTGAGAGAATAAAATTCAACATTGTTACACACTCCTCTTATGGATCATATTATAAAATAAAGTTATTTTTTTCTGTAAAGCTTCTGGTCCTGATGCTCGGGCTCACTTGTAAGATTTACACCGAGCTTTTTGAGCAAGCTCTCGTCAACATGTGAAAGCATAACACTTACGTGCATCTCACAGCCCTTAAGGCGTTTGATCTGAGCCATAGCCTTTGCCGCATTCTCATCCGTTGCGGCACAGATTGAAAGAGCAAGCAAAATCTCATCAGTGTGCAGCCTCGGGTTTTTACTGCCCATATGCTCTACCTTCAGCTGCTGTATAGGGGTTATGACCTCGGGAGAAATAAGGTGAAGCCCGTCCTCAATGCCTGCATATGCCTTGAGCGCATTTAAAAGCATAGCCGCACTGCAGCCAAGCAGAGAAGATGTCTTACCCGTGATTATTCTGCCGTCATCAAGCTCGATTGCCGCCGCCGGAGAGCCCGATTCCTTAGCTCTTGCAAGAGCGGCGGAAACAACCGGTCTATCCTCTTTGCTCAGCTTTGCCTGGCGCATAAGAAGCTCCAGCTTGTATATTACGTTCTGGTCTATCTTGCCGTCACGACGCTCGCAAAGGCCGGTATAGTAACGTCGGATAATCTCGTTATTTGCAGCCTGACAAACTGCCTCGTTATCAAATATACAGTGACCCGCCATATTAACGCCCATATCTGTCGGTGACTTGTAGGGAGATGAACCGTAAATGCTCTCAAAAATAGCATTGAGTACGGGGAAGATCTCAACATCACGGTTATAGTTGACAGTTGTTTCACCGTATGCCTGCAAATGAAACGGGTCTATCATATTTACATCGTTGAGGTCAGCTGTTGCCGCCTCGTAAGCAAGATTAACAGGATGAGTAAGAGGAAGATTCCAAATCGGAAATGTCTCAAACTTGGCATAGCCCGACTTTATTCCCCTCTTGTTCTCGTGATAGAGCTGTGAAAGGCAGGTAGCCATCTTACCGCTGCCGGGTCCGGGAGCAGTAATAATAACCAGCTCTCGCTGTGTTTCTATATATTCGTTCTTGCCGTAGCCCTCATCGCTTACAATAAGCGGAATATTTGACGGATAGCCCGGAATTTTGTAATGGCGGTAAACCTTTACGCCGAGGCTCTTCATCCTTTCGGTAAACACCTCTGCAGAGGGCTGACCCGAAAACTGCGACACAACAATACTGCCGACAAAGAGACCTATCTCGCGAAATTCGTCTATAAGCCTGAGCACATCCACATCATATGTTATGCCGTAGTCGCCTCTTATTTTATTGTTTTCGATATCTGCGGCATTGATTACAATAACAACCTCAGCCTGGTCCTTAAGCTCAAGCAGCATCTTAAGCTTGCTGTCGGGTTTGAAGCCGGGCAATACTCTTGCGGCGTGATAGTCGTCAAAAAGCTTGCCTCCAAATTCAAGATACAGCTTACCTCCGAATTGGTCAATGCGTTGTCTTATACACTCCGACTGCATCTTAAGGTATTTTTCATTGTCAAATCCTATCCTGTCCATCTGCATATTCTCCGTCCTGCCCCATGCAAAAAGCACAAGAGCACATTATCACAATATTAACTATCGCATTATAACACAACTCAGCGATAAGTTAAAGGGTATAATCATAAAATTTTATAGAATTTCTAAAAATTTATATATCTATTGAAATAACAAAGAAAAAGAAGTATAATAAGGGTTACCTTAAATAATGGGTAAAAATGTCTTAAGGAGTGCTCAGCCCAATGATAATCAAAAACGCTGCTGTTTACGGTGCCGATTTCGAGCCGATTGTAACAGACATCGAAATTGAAAACGGTATTATTAAAGCAATAGGTAAAACAGAAAAAGACGGCGAGGATTACAGCGGTCTTACCGTACTCCCCGGCTTTATTGATATACACATTCACGGCACAAGGCTTGCCGACAGCTCATCCGGAAATACCGACGAAATTGCAACCATAAGTAAGGCACTTGCAGAGCACGGCATCACCTCCTTCTGCCCTACTACTATGACTCTGCCTTCAGATACACTAAAAAAAGCATTTGCGGCAGTTGCAAAATATATGGGCAGCGAAGAGGGTGCTTATATACACGGTATCAATATGGAAGGTCCGTACATCTCTCTTGCAAAGAAAGGTGCTCAGGCAGCAGAGCACGTCCGTTCTGCAGATTTCAATGAATTTACCGAACTCAACGCCATATGCCCGATAAAGCTTGTTGATATTGCGCCCGAGACAGAAGGTGCTGTAGAGTTTGCAAAAAAAGCAAGTGAAGTATGTACTGTTTCTGCCGCACATACTGCCGCAACATTTAACGAAGCAAAGCTCGGCTTTGAAAACGGCTTCACCCATGCAACTCATCTTTTCAACGCAATGACACCGATACAAAACCGTGAGCCGGGTGTACCGACAGCGGTATTTGATACCGATGGTGTTACCGCAGAGCTTATCTGCGACGGCTTCCACAATCACCCCGCAATCCTCCGCATGGCATTCCGTGAGCTCGGCGAAGACAGAGTATGTGTGATAAGTGACTCAATGTCAGCTGCAGACAACGGCGACGGCGAATATGAACTCGGCGGTCAGACCGTATATGTAAGAGACGGCAAGGCAACGCTTGCCGACGGCACAATAGCCGCAAGCACGACCAATGTTTTTGATGAGTTTAAAAATCTTTTGAAATTCGGAATTGATTTTAAATCTGCACTTAAAGCATGCACAGCTAACCCTGCAAAAGCAATAGGAGTGTTCGACGTTACCGGCTCTTTAGAGCCCGGAAAGAGAGCAGATCTCACCGTAATAGACGGCGATGCTCAGCTCAGGCACGTATTTATAAAAGGAAAACAAGTGCTCTGACACTGAGCACGCTATATATGATCGGTGCATGGCTTGCAGCTCCCCACGGGCGGCAATAGCTTCCGCCACTGCAAACTTTTTTCACCGCATTTTTCGTGAGATCAGCTCTCAAACCATACTATGCCGTAAAGGCACAAATTGACAAATAAAAGGATGATATAAAAATGAAAATAGGTATTCTTATCGCAGACGTACACGAATACAATCCCTTCTGCAAATGGGCAACGGAAAACGGCGCGCGTACCTTCACCGAAAACGGTATGAATATGCTTGAGGGTGAGCTCTTCGGCGTAAAGCTCGTTGCAATGATGACAAATATCGGAAAGGTAAATGCCGCAACAGCTGCTACACACCTTATACTCAAGTACGGTGTTGAAGAGATATACAACATCGGCTTTTCGGGTGCAGTCAAGGGTGTACGCAGAGGCGACCTTGTTGCAGGCTCAAGCTGTACCGAGTGCGACTTTGACCTCACACCTCTCGGGCTTGAACTCGGCGTAAAGCCCGACCAGAAATACGTATACGAAACCGATGCAGAGCTTGTTGAGCAGTGCAGGAGTCTCGGCATCAAGATAGGTGCACTCGGCACAGGCGATATGTTCCTCACAAGCACTGAAAAGAAAGCTGACTTTCATAACCGTTTCGGCATTGTTGCATTTGATATGGAATCAGGTGCAATCGCAAGCGTATGCGACAGATACGGCATAAAAAGCTTGAGCATCCGTAAGATATCCGACGACAGTGAAGAAACAGCTTGTGAGGATTACAGAGAGATGAATAAGAGCGAAGAAATGGGTCTGACCGATACGCTCATTTCTCTTCTCAAGGTACGCTTCAATGGATAACTGCACACTCTGTCCCCGTATGTGCGGTGCATACAGACCGCTCACAGGTAAAGGTAAAGGCTTCTGCGGTTTACCTGCCCTGCCGGGAATCTGCCGTGCCGACAAGCACATGTGGGAGGAACCGGATATCAGCGGAGAAAGAGGCTCGGGCACAGTTTTTTTCAGCGGCTGCGTACTCAGGTGTGAATACTGCCAAAACAGCGTGATATCACGAAACAGTTGCGGTAAAACGGTTAATGCTCAAGAGCTTGCAGATATTTTCAAAAGACTCGAGAGCGAGGGCGTACACAACATAAATCTTGTCAGCCCTACGCCATACTACCCCGTGATAATCCAAGCACTTGATATATACAAGCCTAAGATCCCGATAGTGTGCAACACCTCCGGCTACGAGCGTGTCGAAACGCTGAAAAAGCTTGACGGATATATTGATATATATCTTCCCGATTTCAAATATTCATCTGCTGAGGCGGCAATAAAATATTCTGCCGCACCCGATTATCCCGCGGTTACCCTTGCGGCAATCAAAGAAATGGTAAGGCAGGTCGGCACACCCATACACAGCGACGATGGAATGATGAAAAAAGGCGTTATGATAAGACATCTGATTTTACCGGATAATGTTGAAAACTCACTCGGCGTGCTTGATATTATTGCAGACGAATTGCCTCAGGATATTTATGTCAGCCTTATGGCACAGTATTTCCCGACAGGCAACGAAACTCATAGTGAGCTCGGCAGAAAAATAACAAAAGAAGAATACGACACCGTCAGCAGCTATATGATGCTGCTCGGTCTTGAAAACGGATATATGCAGGAGCACGAATCTGCCGACAGCAGCTACGTGCCCGATTGGAATATGATTTAAAGGAATGATAAATATGAAACTCAACTACACACCCGAAGAATACTCAGCAAAAGCAAAGGCTCTGTTTGAAGAGGGCTACAACTGCGCTCAGGCAGTTTTTCTTGCATTTGGTGACATAACAGGTTTTGATAAAAAAACCGCTGCCTCACTTTCATCCTCCTTTGGCGGAGGCATGGGCAGATTGCGCGAGGTATGCGGTGCAGTAAGCGGAATGTTTATGGTTACAGGTGTTGTACGCGGATACAGCGACCCGAAAGCTGCTGACGAAAAAGCGGAGCATTATGCATTTATTCAGAAACTTGCAGCAGACTATAAAGCACAAAACGGCAGCATTATATGCCGCGAGTTACTTGACTTACCGGGTGCAGATTCACCTGTACCGGAAGAACGTACGGCAGACTACTACCGCCGCCGTCCTTGCGGTGAATATGTTGCACGTGCGGCACTGCTGCTTGCAAAGACCCTTGAAGCTGACGAAGGCTGAACAGGAAGGAAATTTAAATGATTCAGAAACAGCTAAAAAAACTGCCAATGCTTCTCAGCGGAGCACTCATATGCACTGTGCTGATGTTGGTTGTATATATGCTCAAAGGCGTATGGCCTTTCGGTGCAGGCAATGTTACCTATGATGATATGGCACAGGGCACGTTACCTATATACTATCACCTTTATGACTGGCTTCACGGTGATAAGGCAATGGCTTTTGACTGGTATACGGGCCTTGGCACAAATATCGTCAACTCAGGTACATTTATGCCGCTCGACCTTGTGCTCTGTCTTTTCAGCCGCGACAAGCTGCTTTACGGCATAGGTATACTGATAATCGTCAAGGTTGCGGCAAGTGCCGTCACCGCAAAATATGTATTTGACAAACTTTTCGGCAAGGTCAGTCAGATATGGCGTGTGCTTTTCAGCGTGATGTACGCTATGAGTGCATACTCAATGTTTTACTACACCAATTCTTTCTGGCTTGATTTTGTAGTCATTTTTCCGTTGGTTTTTTACGGACTCAAACGATTGCTTGCAGATAGCAAGCCGCTTGTATTCGTGCTTTTTTATGCATACACACTCTACCTTTCGGTCTATATAGGCTTTATGGTTACGCTCGGTGTATTTTTTCTCAGCGGTCTTTACATTCTTCTGCTGTGTGAAAAAGAGAACCGTGGCAAACGCACCTGCCTGCTCGGTCTCAGCACACTGACGGGTGCTCTGCTCTCAGCCTGGCACAGCGTGCCTATGGCAATTCAAACGCTATCCTCAAAGCGGCTTGAAACAAGCTTTACCGAGTCAAAAAATTCACCTTTACTTGATATATTCACAACAAACCATATCAACTCCATACCCTCTAAGCTGATGCTATGCGTCGGTCTTCAGCTCGCATTTGTGCTGACGGTCATTTTTATCATCAGACTGATAAAAGACAAAAAAACAAATAAAGCCTGCTTTGTAGCAGGCAGCTTCTTTTTACTCTTTGCACCTGTTTTATTTGAAAACGTCAACCTGTTATGGCACGGCGGAAGCTATATCCAGTTCACGATGCGCTTTTTCTTTATATGTGTATTCGTGCTGTTAACGCTCGCTCTTGCCTGTATTGACACCTACGGCGAAACACTTATAAAGCCTAAAAAAAGCTTTACAAAATTTGCCGTATTTGCGCTTATTGTATTTCTTACCGTGATTTTCGTTTCAGGTGTCATATTCTTCGCAACAAAAACTCTCGGTAAACTCGGCACAGAAGAGACTCTCAGCTATGTAAAAGCCATAGGCTTTGCGATCCTTTTTGCTTCAGGCATACCGCTGTTTACACTTCTGCTCTGTCAGAAAAAGCATATCACGCAGGCATTCTGTTTTGTGCTCTGCACAGTACAGTCACTCGGAATCTGCTATGCAGGCGTAGCAAACGCTCATCAGCAGAAAGACGAAGAAATGCTCTATAACAGCACATCATATTTTGACTACTGCCGTGAGGTTTCACAGCTTGACCTTGGTTGCGGAGAGCTCGGCAGAATCAAAAACTCCGACACCTCACTCAACACCAACTATCCCTTTATACTGCAGACTCCCGCACTTTCAAACTGGACTCACAATATCCCTCACTATATGCAGCTTGCCGCAACAAATCTCGGCTACAGCACACAGTACACCCGTATACTCGACTCAGGTGGTACCGCCTTCACCGATGGTATACTCGGCATCAAAAAGCTTATAGTAAGAAATCATATAGATGTAAGCAACCAATTCACCAAGCTTGACAGCACCAAAAACTTCGTGCTTTACGAAAACAGCTACGCTCTTGAAGCAGGCTTGCTCGGTGACAAGTCACTCCTTGACGATATAACATCAGCCAAAGCCTATGAAAGATTTGACATACAGAATAAGCTCTACCGCTCGTTCACCGCATCGGATGAATCACTTTTCAGCGTATGCTCAAACAAGGGCGAAACAGCCGACAGGATCAAGCTTACACTCAGCGAAAAAGATGAGCTTGTTTTCAAATATACGGCAGGTAAAAACGAGGTACTCTACCTCAACACAGCCGACTTCGGCAACAAATCGCTGAAGATACTTGTAAACGGTGAGCGTGTGATCGCCCCATATTACAAACAAACAACCTACAGCTACTATCCTTCTCAGGCTGTAAACGGTATCCTTACGCTCGGCAGTTTTAATAACGGTGAAACCGTAGAAATTGCTGTAAGATGCATCAACGATGAAGTTATCACGAACGAAACCGTACAGCTTGCATATATGTCGCTTGACAAAATGACTCAGCTTAATTCGATGTATAAGGACACTGTAACCGATATAAGCGTCGGCAGAACAAGCCTTACGGTCAGCTACAATAACACTTACGGCGAGGGTAAATATATGTTCATCCCCGTCATTTATGACAACGGCTGGAAGTGCACACTCAACGGCGCAAAGGCTCAGGTGCTCAGTGCACTCGGCTCATATATCGCGGTTGAACTGCCGGAAGGCAGCGGCACATTTACTCTCAGGCACACTTCACCCGGACTTGAAATCGGTCTTGTGCTCAGCACTGTCGGTCTTATTATGGCAGGTGTGATGTTACTGCTTAAAAAACGAGATTACGACTTGCCGAAAATCATTACGGTAACTGTACTGTGGCTTTTCATACTGCTGTTTGCCGCATCGGTGATCTTTATTTATGCTGTATCAATTTTATTTTTCGCAGTCAGTATAGTAGATATGATAAAAAACGGTATTCCTTCAGAGGTGAAATAAATGGGTAAAATAATTGCAATAGTAAATCAGAAAGGCGGCGTAGGCAAAACCACTACCGCCGTCAACCTTACAGCCGCTGTCGGTGCACAGGGCAAAAAAGTACTGCTTGTAGACATAGACCCTCAGGGCAACGCAACAAGCGGTCTGGGCATAAACAAGCGTGAGGTAAAGCTCTCATCCTATGACAATATAATCAACTCAACACCTGCCTCACAGACAATAATCCATTCTCCCTTCAAAAACGTTGACGTCATTCCGTCTACAATGGACCTTGCAGGCGCTGAGCTTGAGCTTGTCGATGTAGAAAGACGTGAGGCAAAGCTTCGCTCCTGCCTTGCACTCGTCAAATCGCAGTACGATTTCATTTTTCTCGACTGTCCGCCTTCACTCGGTCTTATAACGCTCAACGGACTGTGTGCGGCAGATACTCTGCTTGTGCCTATCCAGTGCGAATACTATGCACTGGAGGGTCTTTCACAGCTTATATCGACAGTACGCAACATCAAGCGCCTTTACAATCCGCTCATAGATATCGAAGGTGTACTGCTGACAATGTACGACGGCAGACTCAACCTGACACAGCAGGTTGTTGACGAGGTCAAAAAGTTCTTCCCCAAAAAGGTATTCAATACGGTCATCCCCCGTACCGTCAGACTTTCCGAGGCACCGAGCTTCGGTCAGCCCGTTATGTACTACGACCGTAACTCAAAGGGCACCTTTGCCTACGATAATCTTGCAACCGAACTTATAAACAAAAGCACTACATAAGGAGGACATATATAATGGCAGCTAAAAAAGGCGGACTCGGACGAGGACTCGACGCACTCCTTGTAGATAACTCAATTGAGAACACCTCAGCATCCTCCGCAGTAAAATTAAAGCTCAATGAAATTGAGCCCAACAAAAATCAGCCCCGAAAAAACTTCGATGATGAAGCTCTTTCAGAGCTTGCCGCGAGCATCGAAAAGCACGGTGTTATCCAGCCGCTTCTCGTCAGACCTCTTCCCGGCGGCACATATCAGCTTGTAGCAGGCGAAAGACGCTGGCGTGCTTCAAGAATGGCAGGCCTCACGGAAGTACCCGTGGTAATCAGAGAGCTCAATGACGCAGATGCGGCTGCACTTGCACTTATCGAAAACCTTCAGCGTGAAGACCTCGACCCGATTGAAGAGGCTGAGGGCTACAAATACCTTATGGACACATACGGTGCTACCCAGGAGGAAGCCGCACAGAGAGTCGGCAAATCCCGTTCAGCCGTTGCTAACCTTATGCGTCTGCTTGCACTTCCAAAAGATGTACTCGAGCTTGTAAGAAGCAAGTCTCTCTCCGCAGGTCACGCAAGGACTCTGCTTCCGCTTGAGGATGCGGCACTTATCTCGCAGTTTGCAAAAGAGGTAATCGAAAAAGGTCTTTCTGTCAGAGAAACCGAGAAATGGGTCAAGGATTTCCTTAAGCCCAAAAAGCCTTCAAAGCCCACTGCCGAAAAAGACAAGTATTTTACAGAGGTTGAGCTTTCACTCTGCGAAACACTTGCAAGAAAAGTCAGCGTAAAAGGCGGCGAAAAAGGCGGCTCAATCACAATTGAATTCTTTGACAAAGATGACCTTATGAAAATTGCAAAGCTTTTTGAGGAATAATAATGGCACTTGACGGACTTACCCTTAGCTTTTTAAGAAAAGAAATTGCAGATGCGGCAGTAGGCTGCCGTGTTGAAAAGGTGCACCAACCCTCCCGTGAGGAGTTGGTGCTTGTTCTGCGTGGCAGAAACGGGGCGCATAAGCTGCTTTTAAGCGCAGGCGCAAACTCGCCTAAAATACATTTCACGGCTTTTCCGCCCGAAAACCCTGCAAAGCCGCCTATGCTCTGTATGCTGCTACGCAAGCATCTCACCTCTGCACTGCTGACAAACATAAGGCAGGAGGGGCTTGAACGTGCACTCTTCCTCGATTTTGATGCAACAAACGAAATCGGCAACCCCGTAAAGCTCACACTCTGTATTGAAATAATGGCACAATACAGCAACATTATCCTCATAAACGAAGAAGGAATTATACTCGATGCCGTAAAGCGTGTTGACAGCGAAACCTCTTCACTCAGGCAGATTCTGCCCGGTATGCTGTACAAAATGCCGCCTAAGCAAAACAAGCCCGACCTTACGGAAATCAGCTCACTTGATGCGGCTGCCAGTGCCTCAGAGAAAGACGGCAAAACCGCAAGCGGTGCAATACTCGCAAGCGTGCAGGGTCTCTCCCCTATCGTCTGCCGTGAGGTTGTGAGCAGAGCAATCGGTGAGGATAAGCGTGCAGAAATGCTCACCGAAAACGATATAAAATTAATTGCTGCAGAGCTTGACAGTCTCAAAGCTTGCAAGCCGAAGCCTTGTGCGGTAATTGACCCAAGCGGTAAACCTTTGGATTTCTCATTCAGGGAAATCACACAGTACGGTGATAACGCACAGCTTAAATTCTTCGATTCATTCTCGGCTTTGCTTGATGATTTCTACTATGAAAAAGACAGAATCGAGCGAACAAAGCAGAATTCATCCGAGCTTCAGAAGCTCGTCGCAAACCTTATACAGCGTACTGCAAGAAAGCTCGACCTTCAGCGCGCGGAGCTAAGCCAGTGTGCTGACCGTGAGCAGCTTAAAATAAATGCTGAGCTTATTGCCGCAAACATCTATCAACTCAAAAAAGGCGCACCTTTTTACGAGGTTTACAACTACTACACCAACGAGATGATAAGGATAAACGCAAACCCTGCATTGACACCCAATGAAAACTCACAGCGGTATTACAAAGAATACCGCAAGGCAAAAACAGCCAAGCAGATGCTTACCAACCTTATCGCTCAGGGCGAAGAGGAATTGGCTTATCTCGACACTGTTGCCGACTCACTTTCACGTGCGGAAACAACAGCACAGATTGGTGAAATCCGAGCAGAGCTCAGCCATACCGGATATCTTAAATCCAAACAAAAGCCGGGAACAAAAGCACCGAAGCCTTTGAGTCCTATGGAATATGAATCAAGTGACGGATTTATGATTCTTGTCGGCAGAAACAACGAGCAGAACGACAGACTCTCGCTCAGAACAGCCTCAAAAAACGACCTGTGGCTTCATACGCAGAACTTTCCCGGCTCTCACACAATAATTGTTACAAACGGTGAAGAAGTGCCCGAGGATACACTTATTGAGGCGGCAATCATAGCGGCATACCACAGCAGAGCAAGACAAAGCTCCGGCGTACCTGTCGACTATACACAGGTAAGAAACCTCAAAAAGCCGCAGGGTGCAAAACCCGGTAAGGTTATCTACCACGTTTACAATACCCTTTATGTAACACCCGACAGAGATATAGTAAATAACTTAAGCAAATAAAAGAACGCTTGTAAAGGCATAAAACCTTTGCAAGCGTTTATTTTTTTACAGCATTTTTTTCAGATACTGACCCGTATATGATTTTTCACATTCGGCAACCTCTTCGGGTGTACCGCAGGCTACAATTTCGCCGCCCTTGTTACCGCCCTCAGGTCCGAGGTCGATGATATAGTCGGCTGTTTTGATAACGTCAAGGTTGTGCTCGATTACAAGCACTGTGTTTCCGCTGTCAACCAGTTTCTGTAAAACTGTTATCAGCCTGTGCACGTCGGCTGTATGAAGACCCGTTGTAGGCTCGTCGAGAATATAAATCGTCTTGCCCGTAGCAATTCTCGCAAGCTCGGTTGCAAGCTTTACACGCTGTGCTTCACCGCCCGAAAGTGTGGTTGCAGGCTGACCGATTTTGATATAGCCTAGACCAACATCGTAGAGTGTCTGAAGCTTACGCTTTACCTTCGGCACTGCAGAGAAGAATGACAAGCCCTCCTCTACAGTCATTTCGAGCACATCATAAATCGACTTGCCGCCGTATTTAACCTCAAGCGTTTCACGGTTGTAGCGTGCACCGTGACAAACATCGCAAGGCACATAGATATCGGCCAGAAAATTCATTTCAATCTTGACAATACCGTCACCCTGGCAAGCCTCGCATCTGCCGCCCTTGACATTGAAAGAGAAACGGTTTGCCTTATAGCCGCGTATTTTTGAATCTGTTGTAGCGGCAAACAAATCACGTATATCGGTAAACACACCCGTATATGTCGCAGGGTTTGAGCGAGGTGTCCTGCCTATCGGTGACTGGTCGATATTTATGACCTTATCAAGATGCTGAATGCCTTTTATTCTATCGTGCTTACCTGCATACTTGCGTGCTCCGTTAAGCTCTGCAGCAAGCTTTTTGTTGAGTATTTCGTTTATCAGCGACGATTTACCCGAGCCCGAAACACCCGTAACGCAGGTAAGAGTGCCGAGAGGTATTGTAACGTCGATATTTTTGAGATTATTTTCCCTCGCACCTATAATTTCGAGCTTCTTGCCGTTACCTTTGCGGCGACTCTCGGGCACGGGAATTTTCTTCTTTCCGCTAAGGTACTGACCCGTAACCGATTCTTCACACTGCATAATCTGCTCCGGTGTACCGCTGCAGACAATTTCGCCGCCGTGAATACCGGGGCCCGGGCCGACATCAACAATATAGTCGGCACTCATAATGGTTTCTTCATCGTGCTCAACAACAATAAGCGTATTGTCAATATCACGCAGGTGACGGAGAGTTTCGATAAGGCGAGAATTGTCACGCTGATGAAGCCCTATACTCGGCTCATCAAGAATATACAGCACACCGGTAAGTGACGAGCCGATCTGCGTTGCAAGCCTGATACGCTGGCTTTCGCCGCCCGAAAGTGTACCTGCACCCCTGGCAAGGGTAAGATACTCAAGACCGACACTCATAAGGAAGCTGAGTCTCTCTCTTATCTCACGCAGAATCAACCTTGCAATCTTCATATCACGCTCGGAAAGAACGAGATTATTGATAAAATCCAGCTCTTCGGCAATCGGCATACGCGTAAATTCTTCAATATTCATCCCGCCGACCGTTACACAGAGCACCTCTTTTTTGAGCCTTGCGCCGTTACAGTCCGGGCACGCTTGCTCGGACATATACTGCTCAACCTCGCCACGCATTGCATCGCTGTTTGTTTCGTTATATCGGCGCTGAAGGTTATTGAGTACTCCTTCAAAGTCGGAGCGGTATGTGCCCTGCATAAACTGGGTATTACGCTCCATTGTGAATTTCTCGCCGTTTGTACCGTAGAGAATTATATCAATAATCTTTTTAGGCAGTTCTTCAATCGGTGTATCAAGCGAAAATTTATAGTGCTTTGCAAGGCCTTCAAAATACATTCTTGCAATACTGCCGCTGTCAATAATACTCCAGCCGCTCGCCTTGATTGCACCGCCGTTTATTGAAAGCGATTTATCGGGAATTATAATATCAGGGTCGATCTTCATAAATATACCCAGACCCGAGCAGGTAGGACACGCACCGTAGGGATTGTTGAACGAGAACATTCTCGGCTCAAGTTCTTCGATACAAGTACCGTGGTCGGGGCAGGCATAATTCTGCGAAAACAGCAGCTCTTCACCGCCTATAACATCACAGAGCACAAGACCCTCTGCAAGACTCGCCGCAGTTTCAACTGAATCAGCAAGTCTTGAACGGATTGACTCCTTGACAACAAGGCGGTCAACTATAATTTCAATATCGTGACGCTTGTTTTTCTCGAGTTTTATTTTTTCTGTCAGCTCATACAGGTTACCGTCGACACGGGCACGCACATAGCCGCCCTTACGTGCAGACTCAAACACCTTTATATGCTCGCCCTTCTGACCTCTTACAACGGGGGCAAGAATCTGAAGCTTTGTACCCTCAGGCAGCTCAAGAATCTTGCCGACAATATCATCAACTGTCTGCTTCTTTATTTCTCTGCCGCATTCGGGACAGTGAGGCACGCCGACACGAGCCCACAACAGACGAAGATAATCGTAAATTTCGGTTACAGTGCCGACTGTTGAGCGAGGATTTTTTGACGTTGTTTTCTGGTCGATTGAGATTGCAGGCGACAGACCTTCAATATAATCAACATCAGGCTTTTCCATCTGACCTAAAAACTGTCTTGCGTAGCTCGACAGCGACTCAACGTAGCGGCGCTGACCCTCGGCGTAAATCGTATCAAATGCAAGTGAAGATTTACCCGAGCCCGAAAGACCCGTAAATACAACGAGCTTATCGCGCGGAATTTCAACGTCAATATTTTTAAGGTTATGAGCCCTTGCTCCTTTTACCAGTATTTTTTTCTCTCTCATTTATTTACCTCGTCTGAGTTTCTCAATTCTGTCTCTCAGCTGTGCGGCGTGCTCAAACTCGAGTATCTTTGCCGCCGCCTTCATCTCTGCAGTAAGCTGCTTGATAAGCTGCTCACGCTCGACACGGCTGAGCTGTTTGTCCGCCTTGACACTGTCAGCACCCGATGAAATTTCAAGAATTTCGGATACGTCTTTTATAATTGTCTGCGGAGTTATGCCGTGTTTTTCGTTGTAAGCCATCTGCTTTTCACGGCGGCGTGCAGTTTCGTCAAGTGCACGCTCCATAGACGGAGTTACGCTGTCAGCATACATTATTACCTCACCGTTTGCGTTACGTGCCGCACGGCCTATTGTCTGTATAAGTGAGGTTTCGCTTCGAAGAAAGCCCTCTTTATCTGCATCAAGTATCGCCACAAGAGACACCTCGGGTATATCAAGACCTTCACGAAGCAGGTTGATACCGACAAGCACATCAAACTCGCCGAGGCGCAGTCCTCGTATGAGCTGCATACGCTCGATTGTATCGATATCGTGGTGCATATATCGCACATTCACACCCATGTCGGAAAAATAATCCGTAAGGTTTTCTGCCATTTTCTTTGTAAGCGTGGTTACAAGCACACGCTCACCCTTAGCTGTGCGTTTGTTGATTTCACCAAGCAGGTCATCAATCTGTCCGTCTGTAGGTCTGACAGAAATTTCGGGGTCGAGCAGACCTGTCGGGCGGATAAGCTGCTCGGCAATCTGTGCACTTTTGTTGCGCTCAAACTCGCCCGGTGTTGCACTGACAAAAATCTTCTGCCCCGTACGTACATAAAATTCGTCAAATGTAAGCGGTCTGTTATCAAAAGCAGACGGCAGGCGGAAGCCGAAATTCACAAGATTCTCTTTTCTTGCTCTGTCGCCGCCTATCATACCTCTTACCTGCGGAAGCGTAACGTGCGATTCGTCAACAAACAGCAGAAAATCATCGGGGAAATAGTTGAGCAGCGTAAACGGCACAGAGCCGGGAGGCATACCAGAAAGCACACGGGAGTAGTTTTCAATACCCTTGCAGAAGCCTGTTTCACGCAGCATTTCTATATCATACTCCGTACGCTGCTTGATACGCTGTGCCTCAAGGAGTTTGCCTTCTTCGACAAATTTTGCATAAACAGATGTCATCTCGTCAAAAATTCTGCCTATTGCCTCTTCCATCTTCTCCTGCGGAATAACGTAGTGCGATGCAGGATATACCGCCGCGTGGCTGAGCACAGCCTTGACATCGCCCGTGAGCACATTTATTTCACTTATGCGATCAATCTCATCACCGAAAAATTCGACACGTATTGCAGTATCGGACGAATATGCAGGAAAAATCTCAACAACGTCACCACGCACACGGAATTTGTTACGTATGAAGTTTATATCGTTACGCTCATACTGAATGCTGACGAGCTTTTCAATAAGCTCCTCACGGCTTTTCTCCATACCGGGTCGGAGCGAAATGAGCATATTTTTATAATCAAAGGGGCTGCCCAGAGTATATATACACGAAACCGACGCTACTATTATAACGTCCCTGCGCTCAGCAAGTGCACAGGTTGCAGAGTGACGAAGCTTATCGATTTCATCGTTAACAGCCGAATCCTTTTCGATATAAGTATCGGTGGTGGGCAGATATGCCTCGGGCTGATAGTAATCATAATAGGAAACAAAATACTCAACCGCATTCTCAGGAAAAAACTCCTTAAACTCAGTACAAAGCTGTGCGGCAAGAGTTTTGTTGTGAGCAAGCACAAGTGTCGGCTTGTTGACCTGAGCAATAACGTTAGCCATAGTGAAGGTTTTGCCTGAGCCCGTAACGCCGAGCAGAGTCTGCTCATCAAGCCCTTTATTGACGCCGTCAACAAGTGCCTTTATAGCCTGCGGCTGGTCACCCGTAGGCTTGTATTTCGAAACCAGTTTAAATTGCTCCACAGCAAAACCTCCTTTTTAAGTTATTATAATATTATAACACGTATAATAAAAAAATAAAAGAGGACGGCAGACTTTTTGCAAAAAATCTGCCGTCCTGTGTTTTATATTTCAGTTATATCAGCCGATAACTCTGACTCTGTATACACCGTCAACAGCGGAGAGTTTCTCTGCTACACAGTCGCAATCCATATCCGCAACAGTGTAGGAAACGCCCTTGCGTGAAGCAGTATTCACATTAGCTGTATGACCTTCCATAGCGGCAACAACGTCAGCGAAAGCTGACTCTGCGTGAATTACGCAGACTCTCTTGCCTTCAGGAGCTGCAAGGCGCATTGCAGGTACGTTGACAGAGTTTACGATCTCACCCTTTTCAAGGTAAGCCTTGATTTCGTCTGCTGCCATAACTGCACAGTTATCCTCTGACTCTGGAGTAGAAGCACCGAGGTGAGGCATTGCAACAACACCGTCAACACCAATCTGCTCGTCAGTCGGGAAGTCGGTAACATAAGCTGCACACTTGCCGCTTGCGAGTGCCTCGATAACAGAAGCGTTATCAACAAGCTCACCGCGTGCGAAGTTGAGGATGCGTACGCTGCCCTTCATCTTTGCAAATGTATCAGCGTTAATCATACCTCTTGTGCTGTCGTTGCAGGGAAGGTGGAGAGAAACATAATCGGATGCTGTATAAACCTCGTCAAGGCTTGATACAACCTTAACTTCGGAAGAGAGAGCTGCTGCAGCCGCATCGCTGAGGAATGCATCGTAGCCGATAACATCCATACCGAGTGCAACAGCTGCATTGGCAACCTTTGCACCGATTGCACCAAGGCCGATAACACCGAGAGTCTTGCCGAGAATTTCGGGGCCGACAAACTGTGACTTGCCTTTTTCTACGAGCTTGGATACATTTGCACCCTCACCCTTGAGAGTTTTGCACCAGTCGATAGCTGCAGGGATTCTTCTGGAGGAGAGGAAAAGACCGCAGAGAACAAGCTCCTTAACAGCGTTAGCATTTGCACCGGGTGTGTTGAAAACAACGATACCCTTTTCTGTGCACTTGTCAAGCGGAATATTGTTGACACCTGCACCTGCACGTGCAACAGCAAGTGTTGCGGGGTCAAACTCCATATCGTGCATTGCTGCGGAGCGTACCATTATAGCATCGGGAGACTGAATATCGTCAGCAACCTTATAATTGTCACCGAGTCTGTCTGTACCGCAGGCTGCGATTTTGTTGAGAGTAAGAATATTAAACATTTATATCACCCTTTATGAATTGTTCTTCTCAAATTCTGCCATGAACTCAACGAGCTTTTCAACGCCCTCGTAAGGCATTGCGTTGTAGATAGAAGCACGCATGCCACCAACTGAACGGTGACCCTTAAGGTTTACAAGTCCTGCTGCTGTAGCTTCCTTTACAAACTTTGCATCAAGATCTGCATCGCCTGTAACAAAAGTAACGTTCATCATTGAACGGTCCTCTTTCCTGACGCCGTTCTTGAAGAGCTTGCTGCTGTCGAGGTAATCGTAGAGAAGCTTTGCCTTTGCCTCGTTACGCTCCTTCATAGCTTCAAGACCGCCGATGCTCTTGATCCACTCAAGAACAAGCTTGCAGATGTAGATTGAGTAGCAGGGAGGAGTGTTGTACATTGAATCGTTGTCTGCCATCTCTTTGTAGTTGAGCATTGCGGGAGTGTAATCTCTTGCATTGCCGAGAAGATCCTCACGGACAATAACTACAGTAAGACCTGCAGGGCCTATATTCTTCTGTGCACCGCCGTAGATAAGGCCGAACTTTGTAACATCCATAGGCTCTGAAAGGAAGCAGGATGAAACGTCTGCAAACAGCGGAACATCGCCTGTATCGGGAATGTACTTGTAAGTTGTGCCATAGATTGTGTTGTTGAAGCAAACATAGACATAATCTGCCTCGGGGTCGAAATCGGACTTTTCGAGACGGGGTATATATGAGAATGTATCTTCTTTAGAGCTTGCAACCACACGTACGTCGCCGTACTTACAAGCCTCTTTGTAAGCTTTTGTTGAGAACTGACCTGTGAGAACATAGTCAGCCTTCTTAGATTTGTTCATAAAGTTGAGCGGAATTGCTGCGAACTGTGTTGATGCACCGCCCTGGAGGAAGAGGACTTTGTAGTTTTCCGGTACACCGAGAACCTCACGGAAAAGAGACTCTGTCTCTGCAGCGATTTCCATGAATACCTTGGAGCGATGTGACATCTCCATTACTGACTGGCCGCTGCCCTTGTAGTCAAGCATCTCGGCTGCAGCTCTGTTGAGAACTGACTCCGGAAGCATTGAGGGACCGGCTGAAAAATTATAGACTCTTGCCATTGAATATACCTCCTGAGAATAGGTCAAATTATATATGAAACTATTATATGCACGCAGTTTTAATAATGTCAAGAAATTATTGAATAAATAGCAAAATCAACAAAATTCCGAGTTCAAGCTCCCAAAAACTGCAAACAATTATATGTTGAAAAACTTTTCAAATTAGTATAGAATATGAAAGAAAGGCTTTTAGCCTTAATTTGGCAAAAATTCAAGTAAATATATATCACGAAAGGATGTAAAGAAATGAGCAGTGCACTTAACAAAAAGACCGTTGAAGATATTCAGGTCAGCGGCAAAAGAGTTCTTGTTCGTTGCGATTTCAACGTTCCGCTTAAGGACGGCGTTATCACAAGCGACAAGAGAATAGTATCCTCACTCCCCACTATCAAGTATCTTCTTGACAACAACGCAAAGGTTATCCTTTGCTCTCACCTCGGCAGACCCAAGGGTGAAGTTGTTCCCGAGTTCTCACTTGCTCCCGTAGCAGCACGCCTTTCCGAGCTCCTCGGCAAGGAAGTAAAGATGGCAACAGACGTTGTCGGCGAGAGCGCTCAGGCACTTGCAGCTTCTCTTAACGACGGCGATGTTATGCTTCTTGAGAACGTACGTTACGAGAAGGGTGAAACAAAGAACGATCCCGAGCTCAGCAAGGCATTCGCTTCTCTTGCTGATATCTTCGTTAACGATGCTTTCGGTTCAGCTCACAGAGCTCACTCCTCCACAACAGGTGTAGCAGACTACATTCCCGCTGTCTGCGGTTACCTCATCCAGAAGGAAATCTCCTTCATCGGCGGCGCACTTGAGAATCCGCAGCGTCCCTTCGTTGCAATCCTCGGCGGTGCAAAGGTTTCCGACAAGATCGGCGTTATCACAAACCTCCTCGACAAGGTTGACACACTTATCGTCGGCGGCGGTATGGCATACACATTCATGAAGTACCTCGGCCACAATATCGGCACATCTCTCCTCGAGGCTGACAAGGTTGAGCTTGCAGGCGAAATGATGGCTAAGGCTAAGGAAAAGGGCGTTAACTTCCTCATCCCCGTAGACAACAAGGTCGGTAAGGAATACGCTCCCGATACAGAGGCTATGATTGTCGATTCAGACGACATTCCCGAAGGCTGGATGGGTCTCGACATCGGTCCCAAGACTCAGGAAATGTTCGCAAACGCTATCAAGGGCGCAGGCACAGTTATATGGAACGGCCCGATGGGTGTTTCCGAGTGGGAGAACTTCGCAGCAGGTACAGTTGCAGTTGCTAACGCAGTTGCTGAGTCCGGCTCAATCTCCATCATCGGCGGCGGCGACAGTGCTGCAGCTGTTCAGAAGCTCGGCTTCGCTGACAAGATGAGCCACATCTCCACAGGCGGCGGTGCTTCCCTTGAGTATATGGAAGGCAAAGAGCTTCCCGGTATTGCAGCTCTCAACGAGAAATAATTAACCCCATAAATCAATCGCCCGTGTATCAACCAATACACGGGCAAAGTTATAGTAAATAAATCTGAAAGGATGTTTATAAAATGGACAAGAATCTCCGTAAAGTAGTTATCGCAGGTAACTGGAAAATGAACAAGACTCCTGCTGAGGCAACAGCTCTCATCAACGAAATCAAGCCCCTCGTCGCAGACGCTGACTGTGACGTAGTTGCTTGCGTACCCTATATTGACCTTTTCGCAGCTATGGAAGCAGCAAAGGGCTCCAACATCAAAATCGGTGCTGAGAACTGCCACTGGGCAGAGAGCGGCGCATTCACAGGCGAAGTTTCCGCTCCCATGCTCAAGGCTATCGGCGTAGAGTACGTTGTTATCGGCCACAGCGAGCGCAGACAGTACTTCGGCGAAACAGACGTTACTGTACAGAAGCGTGTAAGAGCTGCTCTTGACAATGGCCTCAAGGTTATCCTTTGCGTAGGCGAACTCAAGGAAGAGCGCGAGCAGAACATTACAATGGAAATCGTTCGTATGCAGACTAAGGTTGCTCTTCTCGGCGTTACAGAGGCTGAGCTTGACAACATCATCATCGCTTACGAGCCCGTATGGGCAATCGGCACAGGTCTCACAGCTACTGCAGAGCAGGCTAACGAGGTTAACGGCGCAATCCGCGCACTTATCGGCGAGCTCTACGGTAAGGCTGCAGCAGACAAGATTGTTGTTCAGTACGGCGGCAGCATGAACGCAGGCAACGCAGACGAGCTTCTTGCTCAGTACGATGTTGACGGCGGTCTCATCGGCGGTGCATCACTCAAGGCTGCAGACTTCGCAGCAATCGTTAAGGCAGCAAGCAAATAATTAACTCAAAGAGGTTACAGAATATGAAAAAGCCTATTCTTCTTTGCATTATGGACGGCTTCGGCAAGAATCCGAGCGACTACGGCAACGCTATCGTTTCCGCAAAGACTCCCAATCTTGACAGCCTTTTTGCAAACTATCCCCTCACATACATCGGTGCATCAGGCCTTGATGTCGGTCTGCCCGACGGTCAGATGGGTAACAGCGAGGTCGGTCACACAAACATCGGTGCAGGCCGTGTTGTTTACCAGGAGCTGACAAGAATTTCAAAGTCAATCTCCAACGGTGATTTCTTCACCAATGAAGAGTTTACAAAGGCAGTTGAAAACTGCAAAAAGAACGGCTCTGCACTTCACCTTATGGGTCTTGTATCCGACGGCGGTGTTCACAGCCACAACACTCACCTCTACGCTCTTCTCGAGCTTGCAAAGCGCAGCGGTCTCGAGAAAGTATACGTTCACTGCTTTATGGACGGCCGTGACGTACCTCCCACAAGCGGCAAGGATTTCCTTGTTGAGCTTTACAAGAAGTGCGGTGAAATCGGTGTCGGCACAATCGCTTCCGTAATGGGCAGATACTATGTTATGGACAGAGAGAAGAAGTGGGACCGTGTTGAGAAGGCATACCGTGCAATGACTGCACTTGATGCTCCCAAGTTCTCATGTGCAAAGGAAATGATGGAAAAATCCTACGCTGACGGCGTAACAGACGAATTCATCATACCCTGCGTAAATGAGAAGGCTGAAGCTGTTAAAAACGGCGACAGCGTAATCTTCTTCAACTTCCGTCCTGACCGTGCAAGAGAAATCACACGTGCATTTGTAGATGCTGATTTTGACGGCTTCGTGCGTGATGAGTTACTCAACCTTTGCTACATCTGTATGACTCAGTATGACGAAACAATGCCCAACGTTGAGGTTGCTTACAAGCCCGAGCGCATCACAATGCCTCTTGGTGAAGTAATCAGCAACGCAGGTATGAAGCAGCTTCGTATTGCAGAGTACACAAAGTATGCTCATGTTACATTCTTCCTCAACGGCGGTGAAGAGACCGTCTACGAGGGCGAAGACAGAAGCCTTACAGATTCTCCCAACGTTGCAACCTACGATATGCAGCCCGAAATGAGCGCATACATCGTTGCTGACAAGGTTGTCAAGGCTGTTGAAGAGGACAAGTACGATGCAATTATGCTCAACTTTGCTAACTGCGATATGGTCGGTCACACGGGTATCTTCGATGCTGCTGTCGCGGCTGTCGAGGCTGTTGACGAGTGTGTCGGCAAGGTTGTTGACGCTGTTATGGCAAAGGGCGGCGTAGTGCTTATCACTGCTGACCACGGTAACGCAGACAAAATGTATGAGGATGACGGCTCACCCTTCACCGCTCACACAACATTCCCTGTCCCCTTCTGCGTAGTCGGCTACGACTGCGAGCTTAAAGATGGCGGCAAGCTCTGCGATATCGCTCCCACAATGCTCCAGATTATGGGACTCGAGCAGCCTGCACAGATGACAGGTGTTTCACTTATCAAATAAGATATACTAATAATAAAACCGCTGTATCGCTGTGATACGGCGGTTTATTTTTTAGGAATGTAATAAATACGAGTGACTGTTGGTCGCCCCTACCATCTCAAACGTAGGGGCGGCAACCAGCCGCCCGTGTATTTTCAGAGCAACATAAAAATGTTGTCATTCTGAGCGTAAGCGAAGAATCTTAAACCATAACAAAACAAGATCCTTCACTTCGTTCAGGATGACAAAGCCGTGACAGAGTATTGTCAAGTTAAACTTTTGATTATTTCTTTGAATTCATCCGTATCACGAATACAATCAAGCTCATCGTGAATCAACCATTTGTCACGAAGTATTTCGCAAAGAGGTCGGGTATCCGAAGTTTCAAAATCAAGTTTTCTTTCTGTAATCTCACCAACCAAAACCGTACTGTATTTCTGCTCATCAGGCCTGTTATCAAAAGCCTTTGCTTCATCAACAGCCAAATGCAAATGCTTAAACGCATTATCGTAATCACCCATAAGAGCATATCTTTTGGCAATGTCAAAATCAAGCCACACATCGCCCCAGTTGTTTTTCGGACGGTTGCCGTCAAGAATAAGCTTTTCCAATTCAAAAATCTTGTTTATTGCAATAAATTCTGTTTCGACATCAACAACATCGGCATCTGCCAAACTCCAAATAAATGACTTGAGAAATTCATAGCTCTGTTTTATGGCGTCCCTTAAAAACGGCAGCTTTTCGTGCTTTTCCAACGCCCACCACATCTGTCTTTCCTTAGAAAGCTCCATTGGCGGAAAGGTTTCATAAATCTTCTTGCCAAGCTCCTTTCTGCCGTGCAGAATATGATGAAACGCAAGTCGTGATGCCGCTTCAAGTCGCAGATTAATATCAGGACAATACTTCATAATTCTTTCGCCGAGCGCTATTATCTCTGCATCATATTTCTCCATATTTTCCATCCACTCGGGGATATTGCCGTCATCGTCACCTGAAGCAAAAAGAGCATACATCAGCTTGTCAAGAAGAACAAAACTGTTGGGATATTCCTTAACACCTTCACGGGCAATTGTTATGCACTCGTTAATCTCACCTTTGCTTATTGCAAGTTGAAAGCGTTCGAGATATTTTTCAACGTTTTCCTTTTCGGTTATCTCGTCAATGCCCATAAGCTTGTCGGTTGATATACTGAAAAATGATGCTATAGCAGGTATAAGCTCTATATCGGGGTAGCAAGAATCTGTTTCCCAGCGTGACACAGACTGGCACGACACCCCAAGCACCTCAGCAAACTCTTCCTGTGTTATTTCTCTTTCTTTCCTTAATCTCTTTATATTTTCGCCTATATTCAGTTTCATAAAAAAAACCTCTCTTTATAAATTGAAAGTGCGCTCTTTCTGAATATATTGTGACATATCTCAAATTAAGTTTCAATATCACGTTAAGAGAGTTTTTTTCAACAATATAGTGAAAACTGAAAACAACTTAATTCTTTTGCTTTACATAATAATCTGAAAAAAGTTCTCCGTTATGTCCAATCAGATTTTCGTCAGCCAAAGAAAATCCAAGCTCTTTCAATACTTCAATTCTTTCTCTCGCCTTTTCAACAGCTTTGGTGGCAATCTTGTCGCAGCCAAACATTTTATATGTCGAATCGATTATCAAAGAAAGAATGTTGATAATCCGGTCAGTTTTTTCATAATCGCTTCTTAAATCCAATCGAAGCAAACCGCAGTTTGTAAAATAATCATCAGCATTTCTTTTAAAAAGTTCAATTGTTCCTATTGCTTCGCTATTATCTTTATCAATAATTGACCAGCGTACAAAGCCCTCTCTTTCATATTCCCACTGCCAATAACCGATAACTTCTTTCATCTTCTCTTCCGTTGTGTAATAAAAAGTATCGCCACCGCAGTTATCACTGTTAAATAAGGCAACAGCTTTTTTATCAGAGTATACTTTTAACAAGTCACTGCTGTCATCTAAAGAAACGTATCTTATTAAATATTCATCATTCTCAAATCTCGGACATTCTTTGTATACACCTTTGTTTTTCCAACACATAATATTTCCCTCACTCGATAGAACATTTGTTCTATAATATCATCATATTTACTTTTTGTCAATATAGTTTATCATACTATATAAAACTACCTGCATCAATTCTTTTGATTTTTCCAATCCTCAGTCTCACTTGCACTCGACAGCTCCTTTCAAAAGGAGCTTTTGACAAAGCAGTTTACAGCAATATAAAAGAAATGTCATCCTGAACGAAGTGAAGGATCTTTTAAAGATTCTTCGCTGACGCTCAGAATGACAAACAATACTTAGAATGGCTAATAATTAAAGAGTAACCTCTTTACCTGTTCTTGCAGACTCATAGATTGCACAGAGAATTTTAATCATATCAATACCCTGCTGAGGCTCGAAGATGGGCTTTGCACCATCGATAACAACATCATAGAAATGGCTGAGGTTATACATATGGCCGTGCTTTTCGTTGATATTTGAGGGAGCGATATCAAGAAGCTGACCGTCTTCCTCTGTGAAAATCTCGAGCTTACCGTTGCGCCACTCAAGGCCTGACTTTGTACCTCTCAGCTCAACAAAACGGTTTTCACTCTTGATGTTTGATGCCCAGCTGAACTCAATCTGGAGCACTGCACCGTTATCAAAACGGATCATACCCATTGCGAGGTCCTCAACATCGAATGTGCCGTCTGCCATCTTGTCGCCGAAATCAGAGTTAACAGAGTCGCTTGAATCGTTATCGGCAAACTTGCAGTATGTATTGCCCGAAACTGCAACGGGTGTGGGGTTACCCATAAGCCAGATTGAAAGGTCAATAAGGTGAACACCAAGGTCGATAAGCGGACCGCCGCCCGACTGCTCTTTAGTAGTAAACCAGCCGCCCTTACCGGGAATACCGCGTCTTCTCTGCCAGCCGCAGCGGCCGCAGTAGATCTCACCCATTTTGCCTGCATCAATATACTTCTTTGCATACTGTGAAGGAGCGACAAAGCGGTTGTTACGCATAATCATAAGCGTTTTGCCTGCCTTCTTTGCTGCCTCATTCATTCTTACCGCTTCCTCAACACTTACAGCGTCGGGCTTTTCGCAGAATACGTGCTTGCCTGCCTCAAAAGCGGCAACAGCAATGATAGAATGAAGATAGTTAGGTGTACAGATATCAACAGAATCAATGCTCTCATCCTTGAGAAGCTCCTTATAATCGGTATAAACATCTGCATCGGGGAAGTAGTTATCCTTAAGGAACTGTGCTCTCTCCTCAATTATATCACAAAGTGCTACGACCTCAATTCTGTCATCGTTAAGATACTCCTCAAGGTGAGCACCCTTACAGATGCCGCCGTTACCTATAATACCTACGCGCCATTTTGCCATAATTACGTTCCTCCGTTTTATTTTTGGTTAAAACTACAATATCACCATAACGCGTCAATGTCAACAACTATCTCATCTTAATACAATAAAAACATATTGACTATTAACTATAGTAGTGCTACAATTTTTTTGGCAATTTTCATAAGTTTAAAAGAGAGGAAAACAAACTATGCTTGAAGCAATTTTCGCATCAAAAGTATTCCTGAAGGTCCTCACGGCTCTTTCAGCTTTCCTGATGATCTTCCTCAGCCCCGGCGGCGCAATCCGTCAGCCCGGTGCAGCAGACAAATGCCCCGAGTTTATGGGTGAAGTAGCCGTTGCAGACCCGATGGACGAAATCGTAGTTCCGCAGAACCCCTACCTCGCAGAAGAGGGCAGAAACGGTATGCACGGCAACTCCTACAACACAGGCTGCTACAACAACATGGGTCCCCTCGGTGTCAACCCCGTTGTCAAGAGCCGCTCACTCAACGTTTTCGGCGGTCTTGTTGCAACCTGTATGTTCGACAGCCAGGGCAGAATTATGTGTATCAGCGGTAACGTTGTCGGCTTCCGCCTTCTCCTTCTTGATCCCGATACACTCGAGATTCTTGCTGAAACACGTCTTCCCCAGCGTCCCTCAACAATCGAAGCTATCAAGAGATTTGACTTTGCATCAATCTCCAGCGATACTTCAGGCGGTGCTTACTGCCACCTTTACGAAGGTGACAAGCCGATCATCGGTAACTCTGAGAACGTAATCCAGATTTACTATGTTGACGAATCAACAGGCACACCCGAGTGGAAGGTTGAAAAAGAATACGATATAAGCAGCTATCTCCCTGAAGGCTCATACATAACCGATGCTATGCCTGACTACAAGGGTAACATCTGGTTTGTAACACGTCCCGGTGAAGTCGGCTACATCGAAAAAGCTACAGATAAGGTATTTGTCACCAAGCTTACATTTGAAGGCAAGGGCGAAGAAATCCAGAACACATTCGGTATGGCTGAAGACGGTGTTTACATCGTATCTGACCACGCAATGTACCGTTTCGATATCGAAGAAGACGGCACTCCCTACTACACATGGAGAACATCTTACGATCGCGGTACAACACTCAAGCCCGGTGCTATCAACCAAGGCAGCGGTACTACACCCACACTCCTCGACGTTCCCTGTTCAGACGGCAGCATCAAGAAAGTTGTTGCTATCACAGACAACGCTGACGAGCAGGTTCACGTATGCATCTACGACCGTGAAAACGGTGACATCATCGCTGAGGTTCCCGTATTCACCAAGGGCAAGAGTGTAAGTGAAAACAGCCTTATTGCTCACGGCCGCTCATTCATTGTTGAGAACAACTACTCAGAGTCAGGCTCAGGCTTCCTTGTAACCGACCCGACAAGTGAGCCCGGCGTTGTAAGAATCGACCTCAACGAGGACTGCACAAACGCATTCATCGCATGGGAGAGCCAGGAAGCTTCCTGCACAGTCGTTCCCAAGCTTTCAACAAAGAACGGCCTTGTTTACCTCTACACAAGAGAGTACGACGATGCAGAGGATACAGATGACGACGGCATCCCCGCAAACAAAGTCGCATGGTATCTTACAGCTGTTGACTTCGACACAGGCGAAACCGTATTCAAGGTATTCACAGGTATCGGCAGAAACTGGAACAACAGCTACGGCCCGATCACAATCGGCCCCAACAACACACTCTATGTCGGCGTATTTAACGGTATTATCTCCGTTAAGGACTCCGCTAAATAATTAAATCCCAAAAAATCCGCTTGAAAATTACTTCAGGCGGATTTTTTTATTGCGTAAAAAGAAGTAATTGTGTTATAATCGTGTTAACAAATTAATGGAGTGTGATATTATGGCAATTATAAAATCAGCAATCGGACTTATGCTGGCAATTGTTATGTTTATAACAAACGGCATATCCTCTTTCATTCCCGGCATTATTCCTGAACCAAAAAGCGAAGCTGACCTTAAGTCAGTCATCAATGAGTTCGACAGTATTCCCCTCGCGGACGAAATTATTGTAGTCGAATCAGGTAGGATCTCTAAGGACGAGCGTATGGCAATACAGTGTCTTCAGGGTCTTGTAGGCCGTACAGAAGCTACAATTTTTGTCAACTACGGCCAAGATTCCAAGACCGAACTGCAAGATTTAAAAGATCAGGGCTGTACTCTGTCATACACCGATGAAAACGGCAATTATTGGACACTCAAAAATCTTATCCCCCGTTTCGCTTCTCACATTAAAGATAACGGCTATGTTCTTTTCACCGACAGCGAAACCCACGCACAGTTGAACCTTGCGTTTAACTACGCAACCGTTTACGGATGGCTTGCTGTGCCCGTATCTTGCGAAGAAACCGTAAAGGCACTCGGTATGGAAAAGAGGCACGATCTTTCAACAACATTGCTCGATTTCACACACGAGCGTGACTTCTATGAAAAACACAAGGATTTCTTCCGTAAAGACTGTCTTGTTCACCTCTACTCATATGCATCAGGTCTGCGTGACCTTGCAGTACAGCAGAAGATTTTCATCACCTATATAGAAGATTCTGACTACGTAGGCAGAGCATTCCGCGATATGATTTTCAATGACCTCGAAACCGGCTCTATGATTCTCGGCTGGTGTCAGTATGAAATCAAATTCACACAGTGCGCTTCACGCTTCGGTCACTACGTAATTCCATCTGACCACAGCTTCAATATGAGCATACTCACCTGCAATAAGATGGAACTCGGCTCACTCGGTCAGGAAGTTAAAGTTCCTGAGCTTGACCCGACAAAGCATTATGTTGCAATAGTCTATAGTGACGGTGATAACGCACAGTGGATTTCAAACGGCTTCAACGAGTTTTACACCTGGCAGACATACGAAGATATGGATATTCCGCTGACCTGGACTTTTGCACCGCAGATGTATAAATTCTCACCCACAGCAGTAAAAAAAGCAATTACCAACAAGAACAACGACTCATTTATAACAGGACCCTCCGGCGCAGGCTACGGCAGAATTTCAATGATGTCACCGAGCGAGATGAGCGTTTATTCTGACATCACAGCTGCAACAATGCTCAAGAGCGGAATGACAACAATGACTCTGCTCGATGAAATCAACAATGAGCTTGAATTTGCTTCTTACGCACACAAGCTTGAGTATTTTGCAAGATATGATAACATTAAGGGCGGTATCCTTCAGGTTGACCCCGACCCGTACACTAACGGCTACGGCGGCGGTCGCGGCAGAGTATTCTTTGCAAACGATAAGCCCTTTGTAAGCGTAGGCTATTCTCTCTGGCACCCGAGCGGAGATATGTCACAGGTAACTCAAGAGTGGCTTAAGCAGCAGGCAGACGTTATAAACACCTACCCTGCTGACATCAACTCAATAAACGGCTACACCGTAATCAATGTCCACCCCTGGACAGTCAGCCCTGCAAGTCTCAGATATTTCGTACAGAATCTCGGCGACAATATTGAGGTAATCTCAGCAGACGAGCTTATTGCCGCAGTAGCAGAAAACATACCGCACAAAAATGCAAAACCTGAAAGATAAATATTAAGGAGAAGACTTATGTTTGAAAAATTTTTAACCGAAGTACTTAAACTCGCTCCCAGACAGATGTGGGGTGTCGAACAGCAGAAAATTCAGTTCAAAAAGATTTTCACATCAGGCAGCATCAAAGGTGCAATCGCCGCAATACTTGCAATTATCGAGCTTTTTGGTCTGACAATCTTTGATTATCCGACGACTCCCCGCGGTGAAGAGCTCAACCTTGACGGCTACAGCATTGTTTTTGAAGATCAGTTTGAGGGCGATACACTCAACACAGACGTATGGAAATACTGCAACACCGGTGTACGCCGCGGCGGCTACCGCACACCGAGCCAGGTCGAAGTAAAAGACGGCAATTGCGTTATTACCGCAGAATACCTTGAAGACGGCCAGTTTGGTGCAGGCTGGTATGCAGGTGACCTGGCACTCAAGAAATGGTATAAGCAGGGCTACTACGAAATCCGCTGTAAAGTAAGTGACGGCGGCGGCTTTTGGAGTGCATTTTGGATTATGGCTGCTCATCCGTATGAGGCTGAATATTCAAAGGGTGGTATCGGCGGCGCTGAAATAGACATATTTGAAGCACCCTACTACGGCAGAAAGACAATGCACGATTCCGTTACACAGACAATTCACTGTGCAGGTGTTGACGGTGCAACAGAGGGTTACCAGTCACGTATGCTTGGCGCTTTCTATGGTAAAGATATCTACAACGAGTACAACACATACGGCGTAAAGTGGACAGAGGACGAATACATATTCTACATCAACGGTGTTGAAACAGCACGCAGTACCTTCGGCAACGGCACATCTCAGGTTGAAGAAGAGGTCAGAGTTTCACTCGAGGTCCCCGATGCATCAGCACTTGAGCCGCTTGATAAAGAAACCTACCACAGCGAATTTGTTGTAGACTACGTAAGAATCTACCAGATAGCTGAATAACACAACAAAAAGGCTTGCAACAGAAAAAACTGTTACAAGCCTTTAAATTTTGGTGTTTTATTGCATCAGAGTTGCGTAGGCAGCCTGAAGCTGAGTATCTTTTTCGAGCTCTTCTATTGAGTTTGCAAGCACCGATGACGGGTCAGCCTCTGCTAAAATATCCGGCTCAATACCGTTACCGTCACAGTAGGTGTTACCTGCATAGGAAACGACCTTTGCAACCGTAAGCGATATCGCACTGCCGTCCTCAAGTGCATATATCTCCTGCAGTGTCATCTCACCGGCAGTTGCAACGCCTGCAAGCTTTGCCTTTGAGAAATCCTTGAGCTGTGCCGCAACAAGCTCGGCACCGCCCGAAGTACCGCCGTCAACAAGTACGATTATTCCCCCGGGGAAAGTAAGTGCCTTTGTGTCAGAAGTAAAGTTCTTATAGTTACTGCCATCCTTCTTGACAGCACTTGCGATCGCATCAGCACTCTCAACACCGCTTGGCAGCAGCAGATCAGCAACAGCAGAAGCGTATTCAACAGAGCCTTCACAGCAACCGCGCACATCAATTATAAGCGATGTTACACCCTGAGAGTTAAGGTTATCCATTTCCTGAGAAAACTGCTCAGCAGTGTTTTCATAAAAGCCTGTTATTTTAACATATCCCACATCACCTGCAAACGATGAGGTAACCGTTTTGGTATAGCCTCTCATTACAGTAGCGGTCTTTGTTACGCCGTTACGCTCGTAGGTAAGACCGACCGACTCAAACCGTCTTCCGAAGCGGAGCGATTCAATTACAGCCGCAGCATTTGCACCGTTAACCGCTTCACCGTCGATAGCTGTAATAACGTCATCCTTTTTGAGCTCTGCATTCTCTGCAGAAGAGCCGCTATATACTTCTGTAATAATCAGCTTGCCTTTTTCGGTATCGTACTTAGCGTCGATACCGATTCCGCCTTCGCCCTTCATACGGCGCGTATACTCAATATACTCCTGAGCCGTCATATAAAAGCTGCCCGAATCATCAAGGCCCTTCATATAGCCGCTTGCACTGTCCGAAAGCAGTGCGTCATCATCAAAATCACCGTAGAAATTAGTACGCACATAGTTGTCAATCGCAGAAATACCGTCGTAAAGCTCAAAACGGTTGGAAAGCCTCGAGATCAGACCGTTATATATATTCTGCGAAACAGTCATCGTAATTGCAAAGGTCGCAGTAATGCTGATGAATATAAGGGCAATTGCAAGCCCTAAAGAAATTTTCCTGTTCATTCGCCGTTACACCGGCCTTTCTGCCTGGGATTTGTCATCAAGGAAGCTTGATGTAGCCGTTCATCGGGTTGGTCGTTGAACCGTCAATACGGATTTCAAAGTGAAGATGCGGAGCGGTTGAATAACCTGTATCGCCAACCTTACCTATAGGCTGACCCTGAAGCACCTTGTCACCTACGGAAACTCTCATCGAGCCATCCTGCATATGAGCATAACAAGAGGAAATACCGTTACCGTGGTCGATAATAACAAAGTTGCCGTATGCCTTATGCTTCTGGGCATAGATTACCTTACCGTCCTTTACGGCATAAACAGTCTTGCCGTTGATACCGCTGGCACAGAAATCTGTACCCGTATGGAGCTTATACTCGCCTGTAGTCGGGTGAGTACGCATACCGTAGGGTGAAGAAATATAAACACCGCTGCACTTGAGCGGGAATATCATTCCGCTGGAGAATACTGTTTCCGTACCGTCAAGGTAAGGGTTATCCTTCGGCTTTTCTTCTTCGCCGTCATCTTCTCCGCTATCAGGCTTATCCGTGTCGGTTGAAGGCTTGTCTTTATCGGCAGAAGGCTTATCCGTTGTAGAGGAGCCGTTGTTTTTAATAAACTCCTCCATCTGAGCAGAGAGAGCAATAAGCTCATCCTCCTGCTTGCTGATTATAGCCTTGTACTCGTCACTCTCTTTATCAAGGCTGTCGAGCTCTGCCTCAGCCTTTTTCATTTCCTTTTCGAGCTCCTTCTGCTTCTCAGCAAGCTTGTCGCTCGTTTTCTTTATTTCCGATTTGTTATTTTCAAGCTCCTGTGTCTTGGAATCAAGTGCCGTACGCTTCTGCTCTTCCTCAGCAATGTCACCCGTAAGGTCAGCCTCAAGCATACCGAGAGTTTCGATATCAACCTCAAGTGCCGCCATAAGGTCGTTGTCGTGCTGAGCTACACGCACAAGAAGCTCTGTTCTCGTAAGAAGCGTTGAAAAATCTTCGGATGTAAGCAGAAACTCAAGTGTAGAGCCGTTACCTGCCATATACATCGCTCTGATTCGCATCTTAAGCAGCTCGTACGTCTCAGCAAGCATTGCCTGCTTTTCTGAAATCGATTCTTCTGTAGCGGCAATCTGATCAGAAAGTGAGCCAAGCTGAGCTGTAATAACGTCTATCTGCTTTTCTGCGTGGTTTATTTCAGAATTAAGAATCTGCTGCTGAGTAAGCAGAAGATTTACCTCTTTCTGTGTGTCGTTAATCTTGTCGCCTATATTGTCAACAACCTCTTCCTGTTCATCCATATCGTCCTGAACCTGTTCAAGCTTCTGCTGGTTCTGAGACATCTGGTTCTCGAGCTCTTCATACTGGCTCTGAAGCTCGCTGTAAGCATCATCTGTAGTTGTCTCCGCTGCGGAGATTGTTTCGTTTGCCGCCTCACCCTCTGCGTAAGCCGTAACACCTAAAGCTATAACGGCAGCGAGTAAAAGTGCAATCACCTTAAGCAGGCGGCGACGCAGATCATTCACTGACATTTTCGCTGTCATACTCCTGCTCCTTTAAATATTTATTCATTGAAACTATACTTCCGAATGCGCCTGTTATTACGCCGGTCGATACAAATGCCGCCAACATTACAAGCACATAATCCTTAAACGGTACGGGCTTTGCGGCAAGCACACCGCTCATATCCGCAACAGCATCTGCCGCAAAATAGTATATAACAAATACTATTCCGAGCGACACAATACCCGAAATTATTCCGAGCACAACACCTTCAACAATAAAAGGCCAGCGGATAAACCATTTGGTCGCACCTACCGATTTCATAATTTTGATCTCAAGACGTCGGTTGTACATCGTAACCCTTACCGTGTTGGAAATAATGAAAAGCGAAACCACAAGCAGCATCAGAATAACCGCAATACTGATATAGCCGGCTGTTGTACGTATGTTTGTCAGCTGGCTTGCAAACTCACGGTTATGCCTTATCTGAATAACATTGTCAAGCCTTTCAAGCTCTTTTACGCTTTCATCATATTTTTCCGTATCACGAAGCGTGATTTCGTAAGCATCGGGCAGCAACTCGGATTCCATTCCTTCAAACAACGCAGCAGCAGAGCCGATAGACTCCATAACCTCGGGGAAAGCCTCTTCCTTAGGTACAAAGTCAGCCTGCTGAACATTGCTCATGGATTTTATGATACGTCCCATCTCGACTATCTCGTCATCGGTCGCATCATCCTCTATAAATACCATTATGACATTTTCCTGAGAAATGTCTCCGAGAAGCTTGTCTATATTTACAAAAAGCAAAAACGCAACGCCTATCATAATAAGACAGGACATAAGCACAGCAACGGATGCCAACGACATCAGCTTGTTGGAGCGGATGTTGCGGAATCCTTCTTTTGTAAGGTAAGTGAGGCTCGCTGAGCCTCCTCTTTCGGATTTATTGCTCATCGGTCTCACCTCCGTCATGTTCAATTGTGCTGTTGTAGCTGCGTATAAATTCGTCAGCCTCACGTATCGCACGCTTGCTTGTAATATCAAGGTCACCGAAAACCTGAGCCTCCGATACAGGCTCAACGCTGACTTTCGAAACATCGTCGGATACGATTCTGCCGTCATTAATTGTTATTATCCTACGGCCGAAACGGCGCACGAGCTCCTCTGAATGCGTTACCATAATAACCGTTGTACCCGAAGCGTTTATCTGATTGAGCATTTCAACTATTTCAAAAGAACGCTTGGAGTCAACATTACCTGTAGGCTCATCTGCAATAATTATATCGGCGTTGTTTACAATTGCACGCGCTAAAGCGACCCTCTGCTGTTCACCACCTGAAAGCTCGTTTGGCAGGCACTTAGCCTTATCTGCCAAGCCGACACGGCTGAGAACATGAGGGACTCTGTTACTGATTTTTTTCTCTTTAGCGCCTATAACACGCATTGCAAATGCAACGTTGTCATAGACAGTCATATTTGGTATCAGCCTGAAATCCTGAAAAACGATTCCAAGGTGACGTCTGAAATAAGGTATATCACGTTTTTTCATTGTATTGAGCGAGCGGTTTTTGATAACGACCGTGCCTTCTGAGGCAACCTCTTCACGCATCATTATCTTAAGCAGGGTGCTTTTGCCCGCACCCGAATCGCCCACAATAAACACAAACTCGCCCTGCTCGATTTTGAGGTTTACTCCGTCGAGCGCTTTGGTTCCGTTACTGTAGCTTTTAGATACGTTTTTAAATTCGATCAAAGTAATTTCCTATCCTTTTTTGCGTGCCGACATTTTGCGTGCCGCTGCGCATATTCGGCTCAGAATTAATACTTGACGGGGTTAGCGTCAAGATACTTCTTGACCATCAGGGCTACTTTGAATACGATAGCATCATCAAACTCACGAAGGTCGAGACCCGTGAGCTTATTTATCTTCTCAAGACGGTATACCAGAGTGTTTCTGTGAACAAAAAGCTTACGCGAGGTCTCTGAAACATTGAGATTGTTTTCAAAGAATTTCTGTATTGTGAAGAGTGTTTCGTGGTCGAGCGTATCGATCGAGCCGCGTTTAAACACCTCGCGCAGGAACATTTCGCACAGTGTGGTGGGAAGCTGGTAAATAAGGCGGGCTATACCGAGATTGTCGTAGCTGACAATTTCCTTCTCTGTATCAAACACCTTGCCGACTTCAAGTGCAACCTGAGCATCCTTGAACGAACCTGCAAGCTCCTTAATGCCGTCAACAACCGTACCGATACCGATAAGGCAATGAATAAACGCCTCACTGTTAAGCGAATCGGCAATTGACCTTGCAAGCTTTTCGAGGTCTCTTGTTTCGATATTGGGTCTTACCTCCTTGACAAGAGCAATATCCGTTTCATTTATGTTTATAACGAAATCCTTTGTCTTGTCAGGGAAAAGGTTTTGAATAATATCAAAAATCGAGATATCATTATGCTCAGGGATGCGTATGAGCAGTACGACACGGGATGCATCGGTAGTAAAGCGAAGCTCCCTTGCCTTAAGATAGATATCGCCGGGCAGAATATTATCGAGCACGACGTTTTTGATGAAATTACCTCTGTCGTATTTCTCATCATAGAGTGATTTCACGCTGCCGAGAGAGAGAGCAATAACGTCGGCATATTTCTTTGAAAGCTCGTCGTTACCGTCAACAAAAACAACGTACTCCGGGTGAAGAGCAGAGCCGAAGGGCTTGTAAGTTTGACTGTCCACCGTGAACATTTCGTTACGCACAAGATATTCCTCAAGCGGGAACGAGCACACCTCGCCTATTCTGCCGAGGTCACTGCAGGAAATAATTGTGCCTGTTTCGTCGATAACGCCTACGGCTCTGCCGATAGCGTCACGCATCTGGTGAATCATACCCTGAAAAAGTCTGTTTGACATCCGGAAAACCTCCATAACGATGTTTTGGACAAAGTGCCCATAATGACAATGTACATTTTACACAATTTTTTATCTTTTTGCAATAGTTTTTGCAATATTTTTCGTTTTCTTTCGTAAAGTTGTTAAAAAACCGCCCTCCGATTTGTATTTATTGACAAAAACACACCTTTAATTCCGAAACAAAAGCATTGGCAAATTGCACAAGCAGAGAACTCGTCATATCGGCCGAAAGCTGTACTGTAAGTGGATATAAAGTAAAATCAGTTGACTTTATGAAAAAAAATTGGTATTATTTAATCGTAAGCGTTAGCAGAGCGACTTAGATCTGCTATCAAATAAATATTTTACGGGAGGAACCGAAATGAAAAAAACCTTATCAATCATTATGGCTCTTGTTATGGCGTTGAGCGTTTGCTCGGTTATGGCATTTGCTGCTGACTCTGATGAATCACTTATCGGCGACAGCTTCACACTCAAGACCGGCAACGACAAGGCAACAGCTTCTTTGTTCGCTTTCGGTGAAACAGTCTACGGCGAGATCGAAGCAGACGAAACCGCTTGCTACGCACTCTATGTCGATGCAGCAAAAAATGTCACCTTCTCATTCAGAGCAAGCGAAAAAATCGATATCACAATCGAAAAGTCCGACGGAACAGACAAGACCACACTTTCCGGCGACAAATTATACGACAAAACTATCTCTCTTAGCAACGCTCACTATTACATCACTGTCAGCAATCCTGCTGCGGTTACACCCGAAGATCCCTCAGAAGGCGGCTCTGACGTAAACACAGATCAGGATATCGGCGGTCTTGCTCTTGCAAGCGAAATCGGCGATGCTCCTATCGAGTTCTTTTTCCGTGCAACCTGCGACGAAATGCCTGAGCTTTTCGTAAACATCAATAAAAAAGAGGCTGAGCTTGTCACAGGTGAGAGCGTTCAGCTTAGACTTTCCGACCTTACTGTTGAAAACCTCAACCACTACTGGAGAGTTTACGACGATCCCGAAACCACAATTGATGAAAATGAAGTCGCTTCCGTTACATCCGACGGTCTCGTCACAATCAAGATGAGCAGCAGCTTCTTCAATAAAGATACAACCATCAAGGTTCAGGCTGTTATCTATTACGACAACACAGAGTACACAAAGTCTTGCACTATCAAGGCTATCCCCGCAAACATCTTCCTTGAGCCCTACTTCGATACAAGTGACGACTACTCACTCAAGCTCGGTGTCGGTGCATACAGAGGTGTTATCGCTACAACAAACTATGCCGACGGCAAGCTTGTCTGGACAAGCAGCGATGAAAACGTCGCAACCGTATCCTCTTCCGGTAAGATCACCGCAACAGGTATAGGTCAGGCAATTGTCAAGGTTACACTCGACGGTACACCTATCAACCGTTCAATCAAAGTAGTTGTTTCCGATAATTATACATCTGTTATGGGTGTTACATTTGACTCTCACTCCGAGAGTGTAAGAGCAAACGAGAGCTTTGTTCTCAGCTATACATTCGACACCCTGCCCGACAACGGCAAGGCACCTTCAAACAGCAAAGTAACCTTCACCTCAAGCAACCCCGAGATCGCAACAGTTGATGTTGACGGTAAAGTCACAGGTGTTGCAGAAGGCACAGCAACTATTACTATCACAACTGAGGACGGCAGCTACACAGACGAGTGCACAGTCACCGTTTCTAAAGGAATCCCCAACTGGCTTATGGTTATCATCGCTCCTCTCAGAGCTCTCTATAACCTCATCCTTATGATCCTCGGCAAATAATTAACATAGCACAAGCAAAAGGGATGTATCCGGTCGGATACATCCCTTTTTTCAATGACCGGTGCGGCTTAAAACCCGGTCAGTTTAAAATTATTACGCTGCGTTATCGGCAAGTTTTTTCTCAAGCTCTTCGGCGGTTTTGATCATTGTTTCGGCAAATATCGCGTAGCCCTGCTGAGGGTCGTTGACAAAGACATGTGTCACCGCGCCTACAAGCATACCGTTCTGTACTATGGGGCTGCCGCTCATACCCTGAACTATACCGCCTGTTTTTTCAAGCAAATTGTCATCTGTAACTCTTATTACCATATTCTTCTCTTCGCCGTCACCACGGTGTATTTTGGTAATTTCTATATCAAAATACTCCGCTTCACCGCTACCTACGGTGGAAACAATCTGAGCCTTGCCTGTCTTAACCTCGCTGCTCAGTGCAACGGGTATTTTCTTTGCAGAGCTGTCCTTTTCGCTCGCAACTCCGTATACTCCGTCTGAGCCGTTTACATACAGCTCACCGAGCACATCGTTGCCGAAAACTCCGCACAACTCACCCGGCGTTCCGGATGTTCCCTTAACACAGCCGCGGATAATAACGTTCAACATATCGCCGCTTCTCAGCGGAATCACATCGCCCGTATCCGTGTCACATATCGCGTGGCCGAGGCCTGCGACAGTGCCCGTAACGTTATCGACAAAGGTAACCGTGCCCACACCGGCAGAGGAATCACGCACCCACATACCGAGCTTGTATTTACCGTCTGCATTATCCTTTGCAGGCACAACTTCAACCGTCTTTGTCTTACCGTCACGTATCAGCTTCACGCTCAGCTTTTCGCCATGGCTTTCTTCTGCCGCCCGTGAAACCTCATGATTGGAGGTTACTGCCATACCGTTTATCTCTTTGATTACGTCGCCTTGCTTAATGCCTGCTTTCTTCGCAGGTGCAACGGTCGCATTGCCCGAAGCAAGCGTACCGACACCTGCCACGATCACACCGTCTGCAAAAATGCGCAGACCGAATACGTTTCCGCCAAGGGTAACATATCTTCGGTGTACCACCGTTACAGTCGAATTTTTGACGGGTATCGTGCCCCAAAGCTTGATCTCAGCAGGATAACTCCGTGCGAAATCACTGCCGTCAGCAGGCACCGCCTCTTCACATTCGCAGCTGAACAGCGGATTACCCGTATCTGTTGACTGAGCATCCGCCGTAACAAACGACTCGGGAAGATAAGCCGCACCGTAGCCGACAAAGCAAAAAACAAGAACGCAAACTACAGAAACAACTGCACTGACAATCTTAATCGCTCTTTGCATAACTCACCTCCAAAAAGGAGAAAAGTAAGCCGCAGATATAATTTGTGCTTAATGAATCGAAATAGTAATGGTAAATTTTTTAAAAAAGCTCCGCTGATATTATCAACGGAGCTAATTTATCGTATTAAAATATTAATTAATACATTCCGCCGCCCTGTGCTGCCATTGCTGCTGCAGCTGCTGCATCAGCCTGGGGGTCGGGCTTATCGGTTACGAGTGACTCTGTTGTGAGCACCATTGCAGCGACAGAGGATGCGTTCTCAAGAGCAGAACGTGTAACCTTTGTCGGGTCAAGGATACCTGCTGTAGCCATATCAACATAACCGTCGGAAGCAAAGTTGTAGCCGTAGCCGAGCTTGCCGCTTGAACGGATTTCGTTTACGATAACGCTGCCTTCAAGACCTGCGTTTGCGGCAATCTGGCGAACAGGAGCCTCAAGAGCCTTGAGAACGATCTTGATACCTGTCTTGATATCAGCATCGTCTGTTGTGTCAAGGAGAGCCTCAACAGCAGGAATAGCGTTGATAAGTGCAACACCGCCGCCTGCTACGCAGCCCTCTTCAACAGCTGCCTTTGTAGCTGCAAGAGCATCCTCAATGCGGAGCTTCTTCTCCTTCATCTCGGTCTCAGTTGCTGCACCTACGCGGATAACTGCAACACCGCCTGCAAGCTTTGCAAGGCGCTCCTGAAGCTTCTCACGGTCGAAATCGGATGTTGTTGTGCTGATCTGAGTTCTGATCTGAGCAACTCTTGCTGCGATCTCACCCTTGTCGCCTGCACCGTCAACGATGATTGTGTTTTCTTTTGAAATCTTAACCTGGCGTGCACGGCCGAGCTGTGTAATCTGTGTATCCTTAAGCTCAAGACCGAGCTCCTCTGTGATAACCTCACCGCCTGTGAGAGTTGCGATGTCACGAAGCATCTCCTTACGTCTGTCACCGAAGCCGGGAGCCTTGACACCTACGCAAGTAAATGTACCACGGAGCTTGTTGACAAGGATTGTTGAAAGAGCCTCGCCCTCAAGGTCTTCTGCAACGATAACAAGCTTCTTGCCTGCGTTGAGAATCTGCTCGAGAAGAGGAAGGATCTCCTGAATGTTGGAAATTTTCTTATCTGTGATAAGGATGTAAGCGTCATCAATAACAGCTTCCATCTTGTCTGTATCTGTTACCATATAGGGAGAGATGTAACCGCGATCAAACTGCATACCTTCAACGATATCTGAATCTGTAACAGCAGTCTTGCTCTCTTCAACAGTGATAACACCGTCTGCGGAAACCTTCTCCATAGCGTCAGCGATGATCTTGCCGATTTCTGCGTCTGCGGAAGAGATTGTCGCAATCATCTCGATATCAGCAGAGCTTGTAACGGGCTTTGAGTTCTCCTTAACTGCTGCTGTTGCAGCCTCAACTGCAAGCTTGATACCCTTCTTGACTACCATCGGGTTTGCACCTGCGGTAACATTCTTGAGGCCCTCACGTACAAGTGCCTGGGCAAGAAGTGTAGCTGTTGTTGTACCGTCACCTGCTACGTCATTAGTCTTTGTAGCAACTTCCTTTACAAGCTGTGCGCCCATATTCTCAAAGGGATCTTCAAGCTCAACTTCCTTAGCGATTGTAACACCGTCGTTTGTGATGAGGGGTGCGCCGTACTTCTTATCAAGAACTACGTTTCTGCCCTTGGGGCCGAGTGTGATTTTAACTGTGTCTGCGAGCTTGTCAATACCCGCCTGAAGAGCCTTGCGGGCGTCTTCACCGTAAATGATCTGCTTTGCCATTTTTCATTTCCTCCTAAATATTATTCAATAACTGCGAGGATATCGCTCTGACGAACGATTGTGTATTCCTCTTTGCCGAGCTTAACCTCTGTGCCTGCGTACTTGCCGACGATAACCTTTTCGCCAACCTTGACGTACATTTCAACGCTCTTGCCGTCTACTTCGCCGCCGGGGCCTACAGCAACGATCTCAGCGTACTGAGGCTTCTCCTGTGCGGATGCGGCAAGTATGATTCCGCTCTTTGTTGTTTCTTCAACAGCTGATGCCTTTACGACAACTCTGTCTGCAAGTGGTCTGATAGTCATTTATAACTCCTCCTTAAAAGTATTGCAAATTTCATTTTAGCACTCGACGTCGCCAAGTGCTAAAATCTATTTTAACGCTTTTTTTTCAAAATGCAAGCCCTTTATGCAAATTTATGAAAATATTCTATCTTTTTACAATTCATTAATATTTTATTTCTGTGTCATTTCGCCGTATGCAAGCGGTACCTTGCCGACTATTATTGTCTCTGCAACGAGCATATTCATAGTATAGGCCGTTGTCACCGTAGCGGTCGGAAACACTATTAGCAGAGTGACCGTAGTTTTGAGAAAAATCTGATGCCGCGTCTGGTTAACTCCCGCGCTGCTGAACTCATTTACGAAATGCGTCTGTGCACTGCCTGTAAGGCTTATTATCACGTTCAGTCTTGGTCCCCTGCCGTTGAGCAATGCAAGCCCCGTCAGTGAGCCTATCGGCACACCGAGCTGCTTACCGTCAAGATTACTCAATTTTGATGCAACAGCTGAGTTGATACCCGATTTTATCTGATTTATACGCATTGCATCTGTCTGCACTGAAACAATATTTCCGTTTTTATCACGTACAATCTCAACAAGCGAGGAATAATCAGCCCCCGAAGCACTCAAAACGTTCGGCACCGCTGCACCTGCAACCGTTGCCGCATAATTCTGTGCCTGCACTACCGCAGTGTTTCGTACAATCGGTCTCAGCCTTGCATCAATCAACAGAAAAGCGGTAACTGCAGCCATAATAAAGCATATGATAATAAATATGTATTTTCTATATCTTCTCGGCCTGTAGTAGCGCAAACGAGCACCCCCGAAAGTATTATATGCTCTGTTTAATATAAATGTAACTATTTAACATACTATCTCTCTTGACTAATCGGCAAAATCAATGTAAAATAAATAACATAAATGAAAAGAAACGGAGAAACAATAATTATGAGCAAGCAGTACGATCCCGATATAGTAAGTGTAATCGACGAGGAAGGCAAGGAGCACACCTTTGAGGAGCTCGACAGAATTGAGACAGACAAGGGCAAGTATGTTGCCCTGCTCCCTATTTTTGACGATGCAGACGAGCAGCTTGAAGACAGCGGCGAGATTATCATCCTCAAGGTCAGCGAAGAAAACGGCGAAACCTACCTTGCAGCCATCGAAGATGATGCTGAATTTGAAGAAGTCGGCAACCTTTTTGAAGACCGACTTATCGACCTTTTTGAGCTTGAAGAGGGCGAAGGCGAAGAATAATAAAACTAAATATACACCCTGCCTTGTGCGATAAAATTACGGCAATACTAACCCAACACTCATATCTTAGGGAAGCCGACTCCGTTCAGCGGATTGCAGACCTCCCGCCTTTTGGCGGACGAAGGGAGCGTGAACCTGCGGGAGGCCACCCACCTGCTTTAGACGCAGGTTATTATTCGCCGTATGACGGCTTGGCGGGGTTTTATAAAATAAGGTGAAAAGATTTGAAAAAGATAATTGATTCCAACATATACGGCCTGCTGCCTGTAGACGGCGGCTTTCTCTACATAAAGCCCGAGGTTATGCCCGACGGCAGAACAAGAGCGGATTTCTTCGGCTACGAGGCGTCTACACAGCGCACAATGCCGATTACAAAATGGACATATTTTGAGGGCAAATTCGGGCCCGCATACAAAGAGATATGCTCACAGATAAAAGACTATGTCAACTGTGAAACAGGCACGCTTGCCAATAACCACACCGTGCTTATCTATCCCGACGGTGACGTAGGTATTTTTAACGCAAGGGGTGTCGCAGTCTGGACTGGCAACCTCAAATACAACGACTCTGCCGCAAGAGGTATCGCACCCGACGGCAAAACCTTCTGGAGTGTTGTACCCGAGCTCAATGCAGTTGTCTGCTATGCCGTCGAAGAAAGACGTGTGCAGATGCGTATAGGCGGCGGTCAGTCAACAGCATTTGTCGAGCCTGTTTCAATAATCCGTTATAATGACAGACTTTTTGTCTGCAACAAGGGCTCAAACAAAGTCCGCACGATAACTCTCGGCAACTACGCAGTCAGCGATTATCTCGAATTTGACGAGCCTGTGCTCAAGTACTTCATCGCAGGCGAAAACGAATTTGTAAAGCTTGAATCAGGCCTTTATCAACTTTAATAAAATAAAAAAATCAGCCATCCCTCATTTATGAAGGATGGCTGATCGTCATTTGACAAGAGATTATTCTTCGATGTTGATACCTCTCTGCTTTCTGAGCTCAGCAAGCTCTGCAAACACCTTGTTCTTCTTTGCACCTGTAAGGTCATAGAAGAACAGCGGAATTGCACAGAGAAGAAGGCTCAGACCCGGAACGATCGTTACGAGTGAGAACATTGCAAAATTCTGTGTTGAGGACATACTGTTGATAGCCTGAGCAACAGCCTCACCGCTACCGACATTGAGCTGAGCTACATCAATATGAACGATAATGTACATAACAATAATCATAACAGTTGCAAATGCATTACCGATCTTATTGACAAACGACTGGCAGGCAGAGCCGAGACCTGTGTTTCTGAAGCCTGTTTTCCACTCCATAAAGTCAAGGCAGTCACATACCATCGCAAAGGAAACATTGTTGATAACGCCGAGCGGAATTGCGGAGATAAGCATAAACGGGATACAGATAAGAAGGTTCTTTGTTGTCCAGCCGATGATAAGTGTAAGACAGCTTGAAGCAAAACCGCCAAGGCAGGAAACAATCATAATATGCTTATACTCAAACTTCTTGTAAAGCTTAGGCAGAAAGAGCATTGCACCGAACATACCGATTGCGGCACAGATCTGAATAACAAGAGCAACATTTGATATGTTCTTGTTAATCTCCTCAACAGTCTGGGGAGCTTTTGAACCGAGGTAGAAGCCCGAATAACGTGCAACGTGAGGAGCTGCAGCCTGAAGCATATATCTGCCGAATGAAAGCACACCGGAAAGAACAACAAGCATAAGCGGCTTGCAGGTAAAGATACGCTTGAGCGTTGAAGGCTCGCCTGGAGCTCTCTTCTTTGCATCGGGAATCTGGATTCTTTCCTTGATTTTAAACGAAGAAATAGAGAAAAGAGGCATACCGATAACAGCCATTGAGATAGCCATAACAGCATATTTTACGATGTTTGCCTGCTCGATATCCATATCGGCAACAAAGTAGCCTACAATAATCGGAAGAGCTACCGTAACGGCAGAGCCGATACCGCCGACAGTCTTACCGTATGATATAATGTTGCCTCTCTCCTTGGGGTTGGGAGTCATTACGTTGGGCATACTCCAGAAAGGCACATCACTGGCGGTATAGATCATACCCCAAGCCACATAGACGACCGAAACAAAAACATACAGCCAGATCGACTGATTCTTTGTATCAAAGCCGGGGTTGACAAACATAAGTATTGTAAGTGCAGCAATCGGAATTGCGGTCCATACGGGATAAGGCTTCATTCTGCCCTTCTTGGTTGAATGTCTGTCCATAATCATACCCATCATCGGGTCGTTAACAGCATCCCATACTCGTGCAAGAAGCATGAGCAGAATAACAAAAACCGCATCAAGCATAAGTACATTCATATAATAGTCTGTTATGTAGCTGGACATACAGCTGTAAACAAGACCCTGTCCCAAAGCAGCTATTGCATATGCTTTTACTTCACCTTTAGGAACGTATTTTTTCATCTCATTTTGCTTTTCTTTTACTGCTTTTGCCATATTTACCTCCATAAAATAAGGATACTTAGTAATAATATCATAAATACATTATAATTTCAATTAAAATCAAAACTTTGTTCATAGAAAATAGCTTTCACTTTTTGTACCTTTTTACAACAAAATTGCAATAAAAATCGCCTTAACTGACAAAAAGTATGTCAAATTAAGGCGATTTGCATTTACCCGAATAAGCCGGTTATAAAGTCTATTATCATTTCAAAAAACATAATTACCGCTTCAAGCAGGGTAACAAAAAGGCTCGGATCTTCATTGGGGTCATCCGGTATCTCGCCGCCCGGCTCACCGGGGTTCGGATCATCGGGAATGTCGGATCCGCCGTCATCGGGGTCAACCGGTTCGTCGGGCGTAAGCTCACCGCCTGCCGCAACATACATCTCAAGAGCCTCTGCAACCTCTCTTACGGCAAGTCTTCTGTAAACAGAAACCTGTATATCCGAAGAATTACGGCTGTGATAATACAGATATTTGCCCTCGACAATCTCAGGGTCAATGCCGTATTTTTCGGCAGAACTGCGCTCAATCTTTATTGCGTCATCAACAGGCGGCTCATCAACAAGCTTGCTTGCCTGCTCATAAATCGCTTTGATAAGCACATCTTCGGGCTGGTTTTTGAAGCCGCCGAGGTTCTCAAAAGCAATTTTTATAACATCGTTATTTGCACCGTTTTGCACGGCACGCGACCAGATAACATTTTTGAGAGCTATAGTATAATCATCAACATCAAAACCTTCAAACTGCTGCTCAAGTCTTGCAACAACAACATCGTAAAAGCGCGCCTTTGTAAAGCCGTGCTGAAGTGAAAGGAAGCCTTCGGGTGATTCCTGTGCAAGCTTTTTCCACTCTGCATTGAAATTTTCGCCGTATGTATTGGTGTCGAGCTCATATGCAGCCTTCAGCCTCTCGCCTGTTGCTACGCCTTTACCCGAAGAAATGCACCAGTTAAAAAATGATTTCGGTACATCAAATCGGCTTGAAAACTGGTAAGCACCGTAAGAAACTCCACCGTAATCTCCGCCGCCTGAAATCGTGTCGGGTCTGCCGTTTGATTCATACTTTGCTGACAGACTGCCAAGCTGCATATCCTCGTCATCACTGCTGAGCATAACCTGATAGTCTTCGCTCAAGCCGTCGAGCATGTATCTGCCCGAATATGCGCCTGCTCCGATGGTCAAGCTTGTAATGCAAAGAGATATTACAAGCAACATTGTGAGAATTTTTTTCATTTACAATCACTCCTTTAACCTATATTTTACAACTTTTATCCTTATATTGTCAACCCGAATAAGCACGATAATGATATACAATTTAAGGAAACGGCATAAATTTCTGTATTATGAAATATTGACGTAATCGAGTTTTTCCTATAAAATAATACTGTATTTTATAATTATGGTGATCAAAATGAAAGTAAAATTTAATGTGGAAGGTATGATGTGTGCCGCTTGCTCAGCAGCTGTTGAGCGTGCCGTATCAAAGCTTGACGGTGTTGAAACCGCACAGGTAAATCTGCTCGCAAAGCTGCTGACAGCCGAGATTGACGAAACAAAAACCGATATTCAGTCAATCATTGATGCTGTAAAAAAAGCAGGCTTTACCGCAGAATATATCTATGAAAAGCCTGTAGTAAAAGCCGAAGACGAACCTTCTGAAGCCAAAATAAAACCTGAAACAGCCGAAAAATATACACCTGTAAAAATAAGACTCGCCGTATCGGTTCCGATACTCGCAGTGCTTATGTATATCACCATGGGGCATATGGTCGGTCTGCCGCTGCCCAATTTTCTGCACGGAACAGAAAACGCTGTTTCATATGCATTTTTACAGTTTTTGCTGACACTGCCGATAATCTATGTAAACCGCAAGTTTTTCTTCGGCGGCTTTGCGGCATTAAGACGCAAAGCTCCTAATATGGACACACTCGTTGCAGTAGGCTCGGGTGCCGCACTTATTTACGGTGTAATATCAATATTTATGATAGGCTACGGTCTGGGTAACAACAGAATCGATATTGCTGAAAAATATGTTTCAAACCTCTATTTTGAGTCTGCCGCAACAATTTTGACGCTTGTAACAGTCGGTAAGTTTCTCGAAGAGCGTTCAAAAAGCAAAACAAACAGAGCGGTTGAAAAACTGATGGACCTCTCGCCTAAAACCGCAAATATACTGCGAAACGGAAAAGAAATAACGGTAAGCACAGATGAAATAATTATCGGAGATACGGTAATAATCCGACCCGGTGAGAAGATTCCGGTTGACGGAACCGTGACCGAAGGTCGCTCAAATGTTGACCAGTCTGCACTGACAGGTGAAAGTATGCCTGCAGAAAAGAATGTCGGTGATACAGTTATGTCCGCAAGCGTAAACCTTGAAGGTTCATTCAGAATGAAGGCAACTAAGGTCGGAAATGATACAACACTTGCACAGATAATAGAGCTTGTCGAAAATGCAGGTGCAAGCAAGGCACCTGCCGCAAGACTTGCCGATAAAATTGCAGGTGTTTTTGTACCCGTAGTAATGTGCATAGCACTGATAACGTTCATTGCCTGGATGATTGCAGGTCAAAGCCTTGAATTTTCGCTTTCATGTGCAATATGCGTACTTGTTATATCCTGCCCGTGCGCACTCGGTCTAGCAACCCCTGTTGCAATAACCGTATCTGCAGGCAAATGTGCTTCGCAAGGTATTCTTGTCAAATCTGCAGCCGCACTTGAAGCACTCGGCAAAGCCGATGTGTTTGTGCTTGATAAAACAGGCACCGTAACAACAGGTAAGCCTACCGTAACGGATATTATCACTTATTCGTTAGACAAAAATGAGCTTTCGATGCTTGCCGCATCACTTGAATCGGCAAGTGAGCACCCTATTGCAAAAGCAATAGGCGAAAACTATAAAGGCAGCACTGTAAAAGCAGACAACTTCACATACACATCGGGAATGGGTGTAAGTGCAGACATAAACGGCAAAAGAATAATCGGCGGAAATTCAGCACTGATGAAAATAAACCGTGTTGATATTTCACCTGCAATTGACGATGCAGAAAAGCTCGCAGCTCAAGGTAAGACACCTGTTTTCTTTGCCTGCGACTATAAACTGTGCGGCATAATAGGAGTTGCCGACGAAATAAAGCCGACAAGCATAAAAGCCGTAAACACGCTCAAATCAAGAGGTGCTCAGGTCATATTGCTGACAGGTGACAACAAAAAGACAGCCGAAGCAATAGGCAGAGAAGCCGGAGTAAGCCAAACGGTTTCAGACGTTATGCCTGCAGAAAAAGCAGATTTTGTCAAGCAGCTGCAGGAGCAAGGTAAAACAGTAGTTATGGTCGGTGACGGAATAAACGATTCACCTGCACTCACGCAAGCCGACGTAGGTATAGCAATCGGCAGCGGCACAGATATCGCAATAGAGTCTGCGGATATCGTGCTGATGAAAAACGCCCTCAGTGATGTTGTAAAGGCGAATACCTTTTCACACAAAACGCTCAAAAATATCAGACAAAACCTTTTCTGGGCATTCTTTTATAATGTGATAGGAATACCGGTCGCGGCAGGTGTGCTCTTCCCCTTCTTCGGAATCACTCTTTCGCCGATGATAGGTGCCGCTGCAATGAGCTTAAGCTCGGTTTTTGTAGTTACAAACGCATTAAGGCTGTACAGAATGAAATAAGGATTGTGAAAAGCACTGCGAAATTTAATTTCGGATTCCGCAGTGCTTTTTGTTTTTCCGATATAATTTGTTAAAAAGTATTGTTAAAGCGAAATATTTTTGTTATAATGACTATAATTATAATAAAATGGGGATATAGGAGGTGTTTTATGCCGACAGATAATTTGATGCTGATTTTGCTTTTTTTGACCACTGCTCTGTTAATAATCGCCGTTGCAGCAATTTTTATGCTAATGAAAAAGGTAAATTACAACAAAGAGCACGAGGATAACGAAAAGCTTCAGCGTATGCTTGCTGACGAATTTGAGCGCAGCAGACGTGAGATGTCACTCGGGCAGAATGATATGCGTGCACAGACTGCACAGAGTATCGGCGAAATGGCAAAGAAGCTTGATGAAATGACAAAAGCTAACTTTGAAAGCCAACAGCGAATGACACAAACACTCAGCGAATCGCTTGGTACAATAAGAAATAACAACGCCGAGCAGAACGAAAGACTCGCACGCAACGTATCGGAAGCTATAGGCAAAATGCAGGAGAGCAACGAAAAAAAGCTCGATCAGATGCGTGAAACGGTTGATGAAAAACTCAACGCCACACTCAACGAAAGGCTTACAAGCTCTTTCCGCACCGTATCCGACCAGCTCGAAAACGTAAACAAATCGCTCGGCGAAATGAAAGAGCTTTCAACGGGTGTTACAGCTAATGTATCATCGCTTAACAAGGTGCTTACAAACGTTAAAGCACGAGGTACGTGGGCTGAGGTTTACCTCGAAAACATCCTCGACCAGACAATACCCGGAATGTATGTGAAGAACTATGCTCCTATAGAGGGCAGCCAGGCAAAGGTCGAATTTGCAGTCAAAATCCCTTCGGGCGACGGCAGCAACAACGTTACATATCTGCCGATCGACTCAAAGTTCCCGATGGAGGACTATGTAAGGCTTTGCACAGCAGCCGAAAACGCCGACCCTACGGCAGTTGCAGCAGCAAGGAAGGCACTTGAGGCAAGAGTCAAGGACGAGGCAAAGCTTATTACAAAATACATTGTCGTACCGCAGACAACACCTTACGCAATAATGTACCTTGCAACAGAAGGACTTTATGCAGAAATTGCCGCATCACCCGACGGTCTGCCAGAAAAGCTCAGAAGCGAATACAATATAATGATTGCAGGTCCTACCACTATCACCGCTCTGCTATCATCGCTGTCAATGGGCTTTAAGGCTGTAGCCATAAACGAAAAAGCAAACGAAGTACGTCAGATGCTCGCAGTTGCCAAAACACAATACGACAAATTCGGCGACCTGCTTGAAAAAGCAAGAAGACGAATTGATGATGCAGGTAAAGCACTTGGCGAAGCACAAAACCGCAACCGCATTATACAGAAAAAGCTCAAAGGTGTCGAGGCAATTGACTCAGCCGAAGATGCCGCAATATTAGAAGAAAAATTTTTTGAAGGGGAATAAACCATGGCAAAATATGAAGAAATACTCGCTCAGCTTACTCTCGAAGAAAAGGCCGCACTTTGTGACGGTGCCGATTTCTGGCATCTGAAGGGATTGGACAGATTTAACATTCCCTCGGTTATGGTATGCGACGGCCCTCACGGCCTACGTAAAAAGGACTACAGCAAAACAGGCGACAGCCTGAGTAACAGTGTACCCGCAATCAGCTACCCGACAGCAGCTACAACCGCTTCTTCCTGGGATCCCGAGCTTCTCTACAAAATGGGTGTCGCACTCGGTAAGAAGTGCCTCAAGGAAGAAGTCGGCGTACTTCTCGGCCCCGGTATCAATATGAAGCGTTCTCCCCTTTGCGGAAGAAACTTCGAATATTTTGCAGAAGATCCGATTCTTGCCGGTGAGCTTGCTGCAGGCTTTATTAACGGTGTTCAGTCAATGGGTGTAGGCACATCGCTTAAGCATTTCTGTGCAAACAGCCAGGAGACACGCAGAATGACTTGCGACTCCGTTGTCGACGAAAGAGCTCTGCGCGAAATCTACCTCACAGCGTTTGAAATAGCAGTCAAGAAGGCACAGCCCTGGACCGTTATGAACTCATATAACAAAATCAACGGCTTCCACGGCTCCGAAAACAAACACACCCAGCTCGACATCCTTCGCAATGAATGGGGATTTGACGGCGTAGTAGTCAGCGACTGGGGTGCAGTAAACAACAGAGTACTCGGCCTTAAAAACGGTAACGACCTTGAAATGCCCTCCTCTGCAGGTGCAGGTGCCAAGAAGATCGTTGACGCTGTAAAGAGCGGCGAACTCAGTGAAGAAGTTCTCAACGAAAGAGCCGGCAACGTACTCAAACTCATACTCAAGGCTGTGGACGGCGCAAAGAAGGATTACCCGTATAACGACCTGGACGATCAGGATTTCGCAAGAAAAGTCGCCGCAGACTCAATGGTACTCCTCAAAAACAACGGCATCCTTCCCCTCAAAAAAGACAAGAAGATTGCAGTTATCGGCGAGCTTGCAAGAACGCCCAGATATCAGGGTGCAGGCAGCTCACATATCAACCCCACAAAGCTTGACAACGCTCTTGAAGAGCTTAAGAGCATCGGATACGACGTTGAATTTGCTCAGGGATACGAGCTTTCAAACAAGAAGGCAAAGAAGAACGCAGCACACATCGCTGATGCCGCAAAGCTTGCCGCTGAATGTGAAAGCGTAATACTCTTTATCGGTCTTACAGACGAATATGAGGCAGAGGGCTTTGACAGAAGCCATATGAATCTTCCCGAAGCACACGATAAGCTTGTTGAAGAGATTGCAAAGGTTAACAAAAATGTAATCGTTGTGCTTGCAGGCGGCTCACCTGTTGAGATGCCCTGGAACGATTCAGTTGCAGCAGTTCTCAACTCTTACCTCGGCGGCCAGGCAGGTGCAGGCGCAGTTGCCGACATCATCAGCGGCAAGGTTAACCCGAGCGGTAAACTGCCCGAAACATACCCTGTCACATACGCAGACACACCTGCTGTAAACAACTTCCCCGGCAACCCCGCAAGCGTTGAATACCGCGAGAGCATATACATAGGCTACAGATATTACGAGAAGGCTGACAAGGCTGTACGTTATCCCTTCGGCTTCGGTCTTTCCTACACAACATTTGAGTATTCTGATATAAGGCTTGACAAGGCATCAATGAGCGACGACGAAACCGTCAAGGTCACTTTCACTGTCAAGAATACAGGCGATATTGCAGGCTACGAAATTGCACAGCTTTACGTTGCAGACAAGGTAAGCACAATTTACAGACCTGTCAAGGAGCTCAAGGGCTTTAAGAAAATATGGCTTGAGCCGGGTGAAAGTAAGGAAGTTGAAATCGAGCTTTGCAAGCGCGCATTTGCTTTTTACAATGTAAACATCAACGATTGGTGTGTCGAAACAGGCGAATTTGATATTCTTGTCGGTGCTTCAAGCGCAGACATCAAGCTCACAGCAACGGTAACGGTCAACGGCACAACAGAAAACATCCCCGACTACTCAAAGACAGCTCCTCTCTACTACACAGGTGATGTTCAGAATGTGCCCGACGAGCAATTTGTTGCAGTACTCGGCAGAGAGCTTCCGCCTACTACCTACCCCGAAGACAGAGAGCTCGGTATTCAGGACACCTTTGAGAGCTGTGCACACACAAAGAACGGCAAGCGTTTCTACAAGCTTCTCACAGGCGTTATTCCTGCAGGCTTTGCACAGGCAATTGCAATGCAGACACCGTTCCGTGACTTTATCAGCATGAGCGGCGGTGTATTCAGCGAGCAAATGGCTGAAGGCCTCGTAAAATGGCTCGGAGGCAAAAAGGGCGGCATACGTCTGATTGTCAAAGATATTCCCAGAGCTGTCAAGGGCATAGGTCCGCTTCTTAAGCAGATCTGATGTTTAAGCAAAATAAACCAAAATTTATCGGAATTAACATAAATGTTTGGCGTATTTTAGATTGCAGTTTCGGCAAAAATAATATATATTTATAAATGGTTTTTAATTTCAAGCGTAATATTGAAAGGAGTCAACAAACAATGGCAAATCTCACAACAAATAAAAGCGTTCTCTCCTGGATCGAGGAAAAGGTCGAGCTTGTAAAGCCCGACAAAATCGTCTGGATCGACGGTTCTCAGGAGCAGATCGACGCACTCAGAGCAGAAGCTTGCTCCACAGGCGAAATGATCAAGCTCAACCAGGATCTTCTTCCCGATTGCTACCTTCACAGAACTGCCGTAAACGACGTTGCACGTGTTGAAGGCAGAACATTCATCTGTGCTCCCACAAAGGAGCTTGCAGGACCCACAAACAATTGGATGGATCCCGCTGAGGCATATGAGATGCTCTACAGCATTGCTAAGGATTCATACAAGGGCAGAACAATGTACGTTATCCCCTACTCAATGGGTCCCGTAGGCAGCCGTTTCTCCAAGATCGGTATCGAGCTTACAGACTCTATCTATGTTGTTCTCAACATGGTTATCATGACAAGAGTAGGCACAAAGGTTCTCGAGGCTCTCGGCGACAGCAACGACTGGGTTCGCGGTCTTCACTGCAAGTGCGAGATTGACGAAGAGAAGAGATATATCTGCCAGTTCCCGCAGGACAACACTATCATCTCCGTTAACTCCGGTTACGGCGGAAACGTTCTCCTCGGCAAGAAGTGCTTTGCACTGCGTATCGCTTCCTACCAGGGCTGGAAAGAAGGTTGGCAGGCTGAGCACATGCTCATCCTCGGCGTTGAGAAGCCCGACGGCGAAGTTAAATACATCTGTGCTGCATTCCCCTCAGCTTGCGGCAAAACAAACCTTGCTATGCTCATTCCTCCCAGGAGCTATCTTGAGAAGGGCTACAAGGTATGGTGCGTAGGTGACGATATCTCCTGGATCCGTAAGGGCGAGGACGGCAGACTCTATGCTATCAACCCCGAGAACGGCTTCTTCGGCGTTGCACCCGGCACAAACAACAAGTCCAACCCCAATGCTCTTGCAGCTACAATGAAGGGTACTATCTTCACCAACGTTGCTCACAACCTTGACAACAACACAGTCTGGTGGGAAGGTCTCGACAAGAATCCTCCCGCAAACGCTATGGAGTGGAAGGGCAACCCCTGGAACGGTCAGGAGAGCGAAGAGAAGGGCGCACATCCCAACAGCCGTTTCACAGCTCCCGCTGTAAACTGCCCCTGCATCAGTTCCGAGTTTGAAAATCCCGCAGGCGTACCGATCTCCGCTATCGTATTCGGCGGCAGACGTGCAAAGCTTGCTCCCCTCGTATATCAGTCACGTGACTGGAACCACGGTGTATTCGTAGGCTCAATAATGGCTTCCGAAACAACAGCTGCAGCAGCAGGTGCTGTCGGTGTTGTCCGCCGTGACCCCATGGCTATGCTTCCCTTCTGCGGTTACAACATGGGTGACTACTGGCAGCACTGGATCAACATCGGTGAAACACTCGATGCTGACAAGGCTCCCAAGATCTTCAACGTTAACTGGTTCCGTAAGGATGACGAAGGCAACTTCATGTGGCCCGGCTTTGGCGACAACCTTCGTGTTCTCGAGTGGATCCTTGACCGTTGCGACGGTAAGGTTGATGCTGACGAGGTTGCTATCGGTTACGTTCCCAAGGCTGAGGATATCAACCTTGAGGGTATCGAGGATGAGGTTTCCGTTGACACACTCAAGGCTATGCTTGACGTTGATAAGGACCTCTGGAACGCAGAAACAGCAGGCATCGAAGAGTTCTACGGCAAGTTTGGCGACACACTTCCCGAAACTCTTGCAAACGAGCTTGCAACTCTCCGTGCTAACCTTAACAAATAAGATAAAGATTATATAATATCGGCTGCACACTTCCCAAACGGTAGTGTGCAGCTGTTTTTATTTCAATATTGTTTAGTTTATATCGCAGTACTGTTTATTGATAAGCAAATAAAACTCGGATATAATTAAAGCATCGGTACCGAAAAAACAACACAGGAGACGCAATTATGCAAATAGGTAAAAAGATCAAACAATTAAGAATAAACAAAGGTATAACGCAGGAAACGCTCGCAAATGCACTTGGTGTTACATACCAGGCTGTTTCACGCTGGGAAAACGAAACCACTACACCTGATATTTCTATGTTACCGCAGATATCGGTTTATTTCGGTGTGAGCATTGATGAATTATTTACCTTCAGCGAAGAAGCACGGTACGAAAGAATAGCCAACATGCTTAATGAAAAAACAGATCTGACAAACGCTGAATTTGAAAGTACAGAGCTGTTCTTAAAAAAGCAAATACAAACAGACGGCAATAATGCCACAGCCGTAAGCTTGCTTGCCCGTGTGTATACTCACCGCGCAAAATCATCAACTGCGGCAGCGGTTGAATATGCAAAGCGAGCTTTACAGCTTGGAGACAGCAGCAAAAGCATGCACAATATTTTACGTGATGCTTACGGCTCGCCTCACACGGATTGGAACTTCCGCAACCGCCACGAGCTGATCAAATTTTATTATGATCACTTGAAACAGCACCCCGAGGATATGAGGGCTTACAGATATATACTGCCGGCGCTGATTGCCGACGGTAGAGCCGACGAAGCGCAAGCAATTATCGACACAATAAAAAATAAAGAAAAAGCAGAGCTTGTATTTGTGTTTGAAGCGATGCTGCTCAGGCGAAAAGGCAAGAAGAAAGAAGCCGAAGATCTTCTGCATAATATGAGCGGGCAATTTTCACAAAGCTGGTACACATGGTCAATTATCGCGGATTTTAAGGCTGATGACTGCAATTATGAAGAAGCTGTCATATGCTATAAAAAATCGCATGAGCTTCAGCCCTCCCCCAAATACACCGATTCTCTTGAAGCAATTGCACACATTTATGAAATACAAAAGAATTTCGAAGGAGCGATTTCGATTTATCAACAGATCATTGAGTTGCTAAAAACCGATTGGAACACAGCATTCGGAGCAACTGTAAACAAATATCAGCAAAAAATTGATATATTGAAGGCTCACAGTGCATAAACCGTGCTAAAGATAAAAGAGAATTTTATGCTCTGTTCTCTCCATCCGTCATCAGATGAGGCAATGTCGGACGGACCATCCCATACATAATGTCATTATGAGCGGTAAGTGAAGTATGACAGGTAATTATATTAAAATTATATGACTATATTATTTCAACGCCCTTATAGTAATGCTTCAGTATTTCCTCCCATGTACTGCCTTGGCGAGCCATATAGTCGGCACCGTACTGACTCATACCTACTCCGTGACCGTAGCCTTCGGTTGTAAAATGCAGGTTACCGTCCTTAAACTCATAAGTAAAGACTGCAGAGCGCAAGCCTGCGGCATCACGCAAAGCCATACCCGTATATTCTGTGCCGCCAATTTCTACCGACTCCACATAGCCGTGAGAGTCGGTTTTAATTTTACCTACCCAATTTTTTGCTTCGCCGCTCAATTCACAACCCTTAAGAGACGAAACTGCTGACGAAAACTGTTGCGGAGTGATCGCCACGGTTTTAACACAGTCAGGAGAGAGCTTATCACCGACACTGGTAACGCTTTGAAGATAAGGCACATCATTTCCCCACACGGTTTTTGCACTGTGTGTAACGCCGTTATTATTTGCGTGAAATGCGGCTATAATAGGTTCGCCGTCACAAACTATCACCTTACCGCTGACATCGTCCACTGCGTCACGTAATTTCTTCTCATAGCTGTCTGCCTTGTCACCCCATTTTTCTTTCCTTTCCTCTTCGGTAAGATACCCTTGATGAGTAGATGAATCATTGGTTAAGTGAGCTCCCTTAAGTGCAGCATCGGGCTTACTCTCCTGCTCTGCTCTCTTATAAAGAAGATAAGTATAAGCTGCAACCGCCTGTGCCTTTAGTGCCTGCTCGTGATAGGCAGGCGGCATTTCCGCTGCAAGCACGCCCACTAAATATTCCTGCACCGTTACGGTAAGCACAAGGTCATCCTGAGACATAAAAACCTTTACGGCTTCGGGCTTTTCGCCCTGAGCCTCTGATTTTGATACACTGCCTGTTTCATCTTCTTCATCAGCAGGTTCGCCGACATCAATTGCCGCCAGCGGCATAAGTATCATTGCAAGAGCAATTACTACGGCGATAAATTTGTAAATTCCCATTTTTTATTCCTCACTTATTAATAATGATTGACTTTTATGATATTAATATAGTATAATGTATTCTCAATAATATTGTATAAGTATAGGTATATGCTTTTTTATAGCATTTTAAAGGAAAGGAGAAATGACATATGGCACGATATATGTCCCCCATCAACAACGACTCCCTTATAAGTTTATGCAACGAGATTCAGATAAATGACAGAATTGATGTTGCCGATTACACCCGTTACGGTGTAAAACGCGGTCTGCGCAACGCAGACGGCACAGGAGTAATGGCAGGTCTCACCAAGATCTGCAGTGTTGACGGCTATTACATTGAAGACGGTGAGCGTGTGCCTCGCCCCGGTAAGCTTACATTCCGCGGTCTTGACGTAACCGAAATAGTCGAAGGTTGCCGTAAGGAAGACCGTTTCGGATTTGAAGAGGTCGTATGGCTTCTGATTTTCGGTGCACTGCCCACACCCGAGCAGCTTGCAAAATTCAGCAATATACTTGCTGAATGCCGTGAGCTCCCCGAAGATTTTATCGAAGACATGATCATGAAGGCACCCTCGCCCAACATCATGAACAAAATGGCCCGCTCCGTGATGGCACTCTACTCATACGACGATAATCCCGACGATATTTCGACGGAAAACGTACTGCGTCAGTGCATTCAGCTCATAGCACAGCTACCCTCGATAATGAGCTACGCATACCAGGTAAAGCGTCGCCACTACTACAAGAAGAGCATGTATATCCACCAGCCCAAGCGTGAGCTTTGCACGGCACAGTCGATTCTGCGCACCCTCCGTTCAGACAGACTTTTCACAGACGAAGAAGCAAAGCTGCTTGATCTTTGCCTGATACTGCACTCCGAGCACGGCGGCGGTAATAACTCCACCTTTGCCACACGTGTACTTACCTCTTCCGGTACCGATACATACTCAGCAATTGCCGCAGGTATCGGCTCGCTTAAGGGCCCGAGGCACGGCGGTGCAAATATAAAAGTCAAGGAAATGACCACACTTATGGCTGAAGAGCTCAGCGATATAACTGACGAAAAACAGGTCGCCGACTATATCGCAAAGCTCATACGCAAGGAAGCGGGTGACCGTTCAGGTCTCGTATACGGTATGGGTCATGCCATCTATACAATGTCAGACCCGAGAGCAGACCTTCTCAAGGAAGCCGCCCGCAACTTCATATTCAGCGAAGAATTTGAGAGAAGATTCCGCCAGCTTGAGCTTATTGAGGAACTCACTCCGGATATCTTCCGTTCAATCAAAGGCGATATGAAGCCGATGTGTGCAAATGTTGACCTTTATTCCGGACTCATCTATGATATGCTCGGTATTCCCGAGGATTTGTTCACTCCCATGTTCACGGTATCACGTATGGCAGGTTGGGCAGCTCACAGAATAGAGGAACTCACAACAGGCAAGCGTATAATCAGACCTGCTTACAAAAATGTTTCTCTTCCCTATCACTATATTGCACTTGACAAGCGCACGGAAGAAAACATCAAGCATCCCGATAAATACATCCCCAGCGAGGCTCGTGCCGTTCTCAAATAACACAAAGCCTTCACATTTCATCCACCGGAGGTATTATATAATGAAAAAAATAAAGGGCAGCCTTTCAAAGCCCGAGCCCGGCTCACTCATTGCTGCAGCCGCACTGAGCCTTTGTGCTCTGCTGCCGCTTCGCGTATATCAGGTAACAACTCTTATTGAACCCGAAACCGGTTTTTTTAAAGAAACCAACTTTACCGTACCGCTGTTTTATATCATAGGTGCAATAGTCATATTTGCGCTGATGATATTAAGCTATCTCAACGAAAAGACTTCCCGCACACGCAACTGCGTTACCCCGAGCAAATTTCTCGGGGTTATTTCCGTAATGACGGCACTGAGCATTACATTCAACGCTGTTACGAGCTTTACATCTTTTCTTGAGCTTAACGGACAGTACTCAGCGTACATCTACGGCCCTTATGCGGCTTTCCTTACAAAATCCGGTGCCGCTCCGCTTATTCTTGAAGCAGTTTTCGGAATTGTCACAGCTTTCTTTTTCTGCATTTACGCAATATCCTGCTTCAAACAAAAAACATCGCTCTCATCCTTCGGCGTGCTTTCTGCTGCACCTGCAATATGGACAATATGCAGAATAGTTTTCAGATTTCTTGCAAAAATAAGCTTTGTAAACGTGTCTGACCTTTTGCTTGAACTTATCATGCTTGTGTTTATGATAATGTTCTTTATATCTTTTGCTCAGATAGTTACAAACGTATCACCCGAGACTGTTGCTTGGCGTCTTTTCGGCTGCGGACTGCCCGCTGCAGTTGCCGCCTTCCTTGTAAGCGTACCGAAGATATTCCTCGTAGTTATCGGTCATTCCGACCTTATTCCCGAGGGTTACGGATTCGAGCTTTGCGACCTTATGCTCGCAATTTTCATCCCCGTTTTTCTCTACAGCACAGCGACAGCTAAAAAAGCCGACGAAAAATAAAAACGAGAGGTCTGCTATCACTTGTTTATTCAGAATCTGCTGACCACAGCACAGCAAGTATTTATACTATATATTCTTATTGCTGTCGGCTTCTTTGCCGACAAAGCCGGCCTTTACACCGAAAAGGCTTCAAAGCTCAACACTGACCTGCTGTTTTACATCGTGACACCGCTGGTTATAGTTAACAGCTTTATGTCTATTGATAACTCTCCCGAAAACCTTAAGAATTTCGGTGTTGCGGCACTGCTTGGCGTTGCCATACACGTAATTGGAATGCTGCTCATCGTTCCGCTTTTCCGTAAGACAGATAAGTCAAAGGCGGGAATCTATCGCTACGCCTGTATGTACGGCAACTGCGGATATATGGCTTTACCGCTTGCTCAGGCTGTTTTAGGTGCCGAGGGTACCTTTTACTGTTCAGCAATAATTATGGTATTTAACATTTTTTCATTTACCCACGGCATATATATTATAGGAGCTCAAAAAGGTGGCTTCGACTTTAAAAAGCTGCTTATAAACCCCGGCACGATCGGTGTGTCGATAGGCTTGCCGTTGTACCTTTTGGGTGTTGAGCTGCCCACAGTTATTGCAACACCGATAAACAGTCTTGCCGTACTCAACACACCGCTTGCTATGCTTATATTCGGCACATACATTGCTCACACAGACCTGAAGACAATGTTTACGGATAAAAATATTTACCTGGTAGGTATTGTAAAGCTGATAGCAATTCCGCTGATAATGATAGCAGGTTTTAAGCTGTTTAATATTCCCACCGTGCTCGCTACGGCAGTTGCCGTATCTGCTTCTGCACCGTGCGCCAACAACACCGTAATTTTCGCAGGAAAATATGACTTAGATACGGGTACGGCTTCAAAAACCGTTGCGCTCGTCAGCTTTTTCTCGATTATTACAATGCCGATAATGATTGCACTTGCCGCAACCTGACCGAAAGGAAGATAAAAATTATGACAAAGGATAAAAAAAGAAAAGGTCAGAATAAGCTTGCTTTTCCGCTCGGACTCGCAATAATCATATTCGCGATCGTCGGTGTGATTTTTGCCGTAGGCTCAGGTATAAATGCAGTAAAAGACCTGACTGACAACTCAGAAAAAAAGATAGAATACGAAACAATGCTCATACCCGTAGTAATGTATGAACCCGATATGTTTGATGACGTTTCCTCCGCAAACCTCAACCAGCTTACGGTATGTGCGGTATGGAGCATTATAAAGGACGAAGAGATATACCCCGGCAAATACGAAACAGATGACCGGGGCAACATCATGATACCTGCCGAAGATGTAGAGGCAGAATTTGCCAAGCTTTTCGGCACCGATGTTATACCGACTCACATAGGTGTCAAGGGTAACTTTGACGAGTTTTCATTCAACGAGCAGAGCCGCTGTTACCTCGTAACTTCCGCAGGTACAGTGCCGATATATACACCTAAAGTTACCGAGATAGATAAAACCTCAAACACGATTGTGCTCACGGTAGGATACCTCGCAGCAGAAGCTTGGGCTCAGGATTCGGCAGGCAACTTCATTCAGCCAGAGCCGAGCAAATATGTAAATGTGACCCTGCGCGAAAACGATAACGGCTACTACATAAGTGCTATGCAGGCAACAGATGCGCCCGAAAACGCAGAGCCCGGCGTAACACTCCAGACAACAGCTCCTTTAACACTGCCCGAAGCTTCAACGGAAGAAGAAACGTCAGAAGAAACCGAAGAATAACAAAAGCAGGCACTCTCCTAAAATAAAAGAGAGTGCCTGCTGTATTTTTATAAACTTATTAAACGCCGAGATATATCGTAGACTTAGCTGTTGCAAAATCGATATCCGTAAAATCCTGCGTTGTACCATCCTCAAATACAAAGCGGATATCGAAAACGTTATTGTCGGTTTTATCATAAGTAAGCTCAACGGCAACACCTGCACGCAAGGAATCGTCGGAAAGTATTGACGACGACCAGCTCTCTGTACCCGAGGGCCTTGCGAGCAGCTGGGTGGCATCCTTACCCATCATGTTAGCAAGGGTAACCTTGCCCTTACCGATTGCGACATCCTCTACAGCCTCGACAGCAAGGTCACTTGATCCGGTATCCCCTGTCGTGCTATCAGAACAAGCCGAGAAGCATACAAGACATAGCATAGCGACCGTAATAAGCACGGTAAATTTTTTCATTTTATCTCCTCCGTAATATTTGATAATGTTATTTTACCACCTGTGTCACTCAAATGCAATCACAAAATAAAAAACACTTGAAAACCAAAGACTTATAGTCTATAATAGCAATATTATTTAAAATAATCTACGGAAGAAGTGTAAAAGCAATGGATTACAAGTTTGCAGACTGCATATCAACTCTGCAGCCTTCTCTTATAAGAGAGTTTTTCAAATACAACGGTGTGCCCGGTATAATTCCTTTTTCGGCAGGTAACCCCTCACCTGAATCATTTCCCGCTGCTGAAATTGCAGAAATAGCTAAAGACATTTTTGCCGAGCACGCACTTACTGCACTCCAGTACGGCATTACAGAGGGCTATGCTCCGCTTCGCGAAACACTGCGCAGCTTCAGCAAAGAAAGATACGGTATCGGCACAGAGAGTGATGAGCTTATTGTAACATCGGGCTCACAGCAGACAATGTACCTTGCAACAAAGGTACTCGTTAACCCCGGTGACACTGTTATATGTGAAGAACCTTCATTCGTCGGCTCCCTCAACGCTTTCCGCTCATTCGGCGCAAATCTCTGCGGTGTACCCGTTGACAGCGACGGTATAAACATTGAAAAGCTTGAAGAAGCACTTAAGACACAGAAGAATGTAAGATTCATATATACAATTCCGAACTTCCAGAACCCCTCGGGTATTACAATGAGCTTTGAGAAGCGTAAGGCTGTTTATGAGCTTGCAAAGAAGTACGGCGTTATGATTCTTGAGGACAACCCCTACGGTGAGCTTCGCGTAACAGGTGAAGATGTACCGCAGATAAAGAGCCTTGACACAGACGGCATCGTTATATATGCAGGCTCATTCTCAAAAATTCTTGCACCAGGTGTGCGTGTAGGCTACTGTGTTGCACCTGCGCCCGTTGTCGCAAAGATGACTGTAGGCAAGCAGGTTTCTGACGTACATACACCCGTATTCTCACAGATTCTTGTTGACGAGTGGATGAAGAGATACGATATTGACGAGCATATCAACAAAATAAGAGATATGTACCGCTCAAAGCTCAACCTTATGTGCGACCTTGTCGAAGAAAAAATGCTCGACTACGTATCATACACACGTCCCGAAGGCGGCCTGTTTGTATGGTGCAAGCTGAATGACAACATCCCGATGGCAGAGTATTGCAAGAAAGCACTTGACAACAAGGTCACGATCGTGCCCGGCTCAGCCTTCCTCGGAGATATGACAGCTACAACACAGTGCTTCAGAATGAACTTCTCTACACCGAGTGACGAAGCAATTGTCAAGGGTGTAAACATACTTGCAGAAATTGCTAAAGAATATTAATCAAAACGGAGAAAAGAAAATGGAAAACAAAGCTCCGGAGCGTAAGCCCCGCGTATTAAGCCTTATACAGCCCACAGCCGTACCCACAATAGGAAACTATTTCGGCGCACTCAAAAACTGGAAGGCAATGAGCGAAGACTATGACTGCCTTTTCGGCGTAGCTGACCTTCACGCAATAACCGTCCGTCAGGAGCCTGCTATGCTCAGAAAACAGTCAACAGAAATGTTTGCGTTGCTTCTTGCAAATGGTCTTGACCCCGAAAAGAGCATAGTATTTATGCAGAGTCACGTGCCGCAGCATTCACAGCTTGCATGGCTTCTCAACTGCTACACACAGTTCGGTGAGGCTTCAAGAATGACTCAGTTCAAGGATAAGAGCCAGAAGCACGCTGACAATATAAACGTTGGTCTGTTCTCTTACCCGACACTTATGGCAGCAGATATCCTGCTTTATCAGGCAAACTTTGTGCCCATCGGTGCAGACCAGAAACAGCACCTTGAGCTGACACGAAATATTGCAGACCGATTCAACGGCATACACGGCAATACATTTACAATGCCTGAGCCGTTTATAGGCAAGAAGGGTGCGAAGATTACTTCACTTCAGGACCCGACATCAAAGATGTCTAAGTCAGACCCCAACCCAAAAGCTTCTGTCAGCGTACTTGACGAGCCTAATGTAATAATGAAAAAATTCAAGAGTGCGGTCACAGACTCTGAAGCCTGCGTACGCTATGCAGACGGTAAGGACGGCATAAATAATCTTATGACAATTTACTCCTGCTGCACAGGCAAGAGCTATGAAGAAATCGAAAACGAGTTTGCGGGCAAAGGCTACGGCGACTTTAAGGTTTCCGTCGGTGAAGCTGTTATAGAAGAGCTTCGTCCCCTGCAGGAAAACTACAAGAGAATAATCGCAGATACAGCATATGTTAATGAGTGTATGGCAAAGGGTGCTGAGCATGCATCTCGCCTTGCACAGCGTACACTTGACAAGTGTATGAAGAAAATCGGCTTCAAACAGATATAATTTGAAATTTTTATTTCATTATCTTAAAAAAACTTATTGACAACTTGCAAGTATCTGTTGTATAATGCAATCTATACAATGAGAAATTTGCCCCTGCAAATTGCGGAGGGAGGGAATAGTCAATGAGTAAAGTAGAAGTTAAAGAAAACGAATCCTTGGACAGTGCGCTCAGAAGGTTTAAGAGACAGACCTCCAGAGACGGTGTTATTCAGGAAGTTCGCAAAAGAGAACACTATGAAAAGCCTTCTGTAAAGAGAAAGAAGAAATCAGAGGCTGCTCGCAAGCGCAAGTATAAGTAAGAACCGAAAGACGGGCAACAACGCCCGTCTTTTTTCTTTCATAGCCACATATTATTTTAAAGGACAGACATTATGCTTGATGACCGCTATATGCCAAAGTACCGTTTCAGCAGCGTATGCGATATAACCGCAGAGTTTCTGGAGCAAAGGGGTATAAAAGGACTTTTGCTCGATATTGACAACACGCTGATATACGATGAAACGCTTACTCCCCTGCCCGGTGTTAAGGAATGGGTGCAGAGTATGCTGAACAACAACATACCGCTTGCAATTGTTTCAAATGCTATAGCTCCGAGAGTTTACATAACAGCAAAACGACTCGGCATCAATACATATATATACAGTGCTAAAAAGCCGAAGCCTGACGGACTTTACCGTGCGGCAGAAAAGCTCGGCTTACCTATAAATGTTCTTGCAATGGTCGGTGACCAACTAAAGACCGATATGCTTTCCGCGAACACGGCAGGAGCAACTGCAATATTCACAGACAGAGCAAGAGACGAAAGAATATTCAAGTTTTATTTCAAAAAAGCAAGAGACGGCGAAAAAGAGCTGCTCAAAGAATTTGAACGCAGAAAAAACGGAGTGTAACCTATGGAACTGTATGAACTTACACAATTGATGCCTAAGGACATTGACGGCGGCATCATAGAAAGTCCTGCTTCAAGGCAGTACTTTACGGGCTTTACTGCTGATAACGGCTACCTCATTGTATCCAAAAACGGCAGTGTGTTCCTCACCGACAGCAGATATATCGAGGCAGCTCAGGCACAGGTTGATTGCTGTGATGTAGTACTGCTTACAGATGCAAAAGTACAGATACCCAAATATCTCAAAAGATTCAACTGCTCCAATATTGCTCTTGAAGCAAACTATGTAACGGTAAGCGGTCTGCGCGAATACAGCAAGATGTTCAAGGCAGAAAATTTCAATGCTGTTTTTGACAGCAGGTTTGATAAATGGATACGTTACCTGCGATGCGCAAAACGTGATGAAGAAGTAAAAAACATCAAGGCCGCTCAGGCAATAGCAAACGCAGCCTACGAAAACGCTGTAAGATACATAAGACCCGGCATGACAGAAAAAGAGGTTGCACTCGCACTCGATTTTCATATGCTCAGAGGCGGTGCTGAAAAGATTTCTTTTGACACTATAGTTGTCAGCGGAAAAAAAACTTCTCAGCCCCACGGCGTGCCTACAGATAAAAAAATCGAATTCGGCGACTTTGTAACAATGGATTTCGGTGCAGTAGTAAACGGCTACCACAGCGACATGACACGTACCGTAGCTATAGGCGAAGCCAGTGATATGATGGCCGAGGTATACGGTATCGTACTTGAGGCACAGCAGGCAGCAATCGAAAAAGCTGCAGCAGGTGTTGCCGCAAAAGATGTTGATGCCGCCGCAAGAAGCATTATTGACGACGCCGGCTACGGACAGTATTTCGGACATTCAACAGGCCACGGTGTGGGTGTTGAAATTCACGAGGAGCCTACTGTATCACCAAAGAGTGACTACGTACTTCGCGAGGGCAACATCATTACAGCCGAGCCCGGTATTTATATTCCGGATAAATTCGGTGTAAGAATTGAGGACATGCTGCTTATAACTGCAGACGGCTGCGAAAACCTCACCTCCACTCCCAAAGAGCTTACCGTAATTCACAACCAATAAAACACACAAGGATGTGCTTAAATGAGTAATACAGGCAAAAAAGTACTTGTTATTATCAACCCCTGCTCCGGCAGATACACCGTACGCAATCAGCTGCTTCACATTGCCAACGAATTTACAAAGGCAGGCTACGAAACAACTGTTTACACCACGCAGAAGAGAGGCGATGCTACAGAATATGCAAAGCATCTGGCTGATAAGTTTGACCTCATCGTATGCAGAGGCGGTGACGGCACGTTTAACGAAACCGTAAACGGCATACTTCAGTCAGGCATCGAAGTACCCCTCGGCTATATTCCCAGCGGCACTACAAACGACTTTGCACACAGCCTCGGCATACCTACCAATGCTTCAAAAGCAGTTGACCTTATCTGCTCTGTCGAGCCAAAATGGCACGATATGGGCCAGATGAACAACGACCGCTTTTTCTGCTACACTGCTTCATTCGGTGTATTTACAAAGAGTTCATACAACACATCTCAGAAATCAAAAAACCTCTTCGGCTACTCTGCTTATGTTGCCGCAGGCCTTAAGGAGCTCAAGGGCTTCAAGCCGATACCGATGAGAATCGAGTGTGATAATGAAGTATATGAGGGCGAATATGCTTTCGGTGCGATCTCAAGCTCACTCAACATCGGCGGTATAATCAAATACAAGCGTGAGGATATAGGTTTTGACGACGGCTTATTTGAGCTCAACCTTGCCAAGATGCCCCACGGCGCAAAGATGTGGACAGAGCGTGCTAAAGAGCTGCTTATCGACCACACATATAACGAGGATATGTTTACCCTAACCAAGGGCAGCCACTTCGTAATAGAGAGCAAGGGCGAAAATATTGCATGGACTCTCGACGGCGAATACGGCGGTGCCTATAAAATCACCGAAATTGATTGCCGTAAGCAGGTAATTAAGGTGTACAGAAGCTGATTTACTCTTGACATAATGTAATAAAAGTGATATATTGGCTTTAATATGTATTATAATATAAAGCGATGAAGCAGAATGTGCATCGATAAGGTTGATTTCAGAGAGTCCGCCAAATGCTGTGAGGCGGATATTCACCCCGATGACGACCACTGCCGAGTGCCTGCGAAGTTGATCAACATCAAATAAGCTGTGCCGTACAAGCTGCGTTAAGGCTTAAAGAGCGGCGTAATTAATTTTACGCAACACGGGTGGAACCGTGGAGTATTGTAAATTGTACTTCACCCTGTACTTATCTGTACAAGGTGAAGTTTTTTATTTTTCAGAAAGGATGAAAAACGATGATTAACGTAACACTCAGAGACAATGTTGTTAAGGAGTATGAAAACGGCACTACCGTTGCAGATATTGCAAAGAGTCTCGGCATGGGTCTTTATAAGGCTGCCTGCGTTGCAAAGGTCAACGGTGAAGTCTGCGACCTTCGCACGACACTTGATGCAGACGCACAGGTAGAGATACTCACGTTTGACGATGAAGAAGGCAAGAAGGCTTTCCGTCACACCGCTTCACACATTCTTGCTCAGGCTGTAAAGAGACTTTATCCGCAGGCAAAGCTTGCTATCGGCCCCGCTATCGATAACGGCTTTTATTACGACTTTGACTGCGACGTTTCCTTCACGCCCGAAGTACTCGAAAAAATCGAGGCTGAGATGAAGAAAATTGTTAAAGAGGGTCTTGCTCTCGAAAGATATGAGCTTTCTCCCGAAGATGCTGTTGCAATGATGGAAGAGAGAGGCGAGATCTATAAGGTTGAGCTTATCAAAGAGCACGCTGATAAAGGTGAGAACATCTCCTTCTTCAAGCAGGGCGAGTTTGACGAGCTTTGTGCAGGTCCTCACATTCCTGACACTTCAAGAGTCAAGGCATTCAAGCTCACATCCTCTACAGGTGCTTACTGGAGAGGCGACTCCAAGAACAAGATGCTTCAGCGCATATACGGCACAGCCTTCACAAAGCAGGCTGACCTTGAGGCTCACCTTGAGGCAATCGAAGAAGCAAAGAAGCGTGACCACAATAAGCTCGGCCGTGAGCTTGAGCTCTTCACAACCTCAGATATTATCGGCCAGGGTCTGCCGATTCTTCTCCCCAAGGGTGCAAGAATCATTCAGCTGCTTCAGCGTTTTGTTGAGGACGAGGAGCAGAAGAGGGGCTGGCTTCTCACAAAAACTCCCTATATGGCTAAAAGCGATCTTTACAAGGTTTCAGGTCATTGGGATCATTATCAGGACGGTATGTTCGTACTCGGTGACGAGGAAAAGGATGATGAGGTATTTGCACTTCGTCCTATGACTTGTCCCTTCCAGTATCAGGCTTATCTCAACAGAGCACGCTCCTACCGTGATCTGCCTTTAAGATACAACGAAACATCAACACTTTTCAGAAACGAATCCAGCGGCGAGATGCACGGTCTTATCCGTGTACGTCAGTTCACAATTTCCGAAGGTCACCTTATGTGCCTTCCCGAGCAGCTTGAAGACGAGTTTAAAGGCTGTCTTGAGCTTGCAATCTATATGCTCAAAACTCTCGGCCTTTACGAGGACGTTTCTTACCGTTTCTCACAGTGGGATCCCGAAGATAAAGATAAGTACATCGGTACGGTTGAGCAGTGGGATGAAGCTCAGGGTATTATGGCAAAGATTCTTGACCACCTTGAAATCCCGTACAAAGTCGGTGTCGGCGAGGCTGCATTCTACGGTCCGAAGCTTGACATCCAGATTAAAAACGTTCACGGCAAGGAAGATACACTCATCACAATCCAGATTGACCAGATGCTTGCAGAGAAATTCGGTATGGAATATGTTGATGCAGACGGTACAAAGAAGAATCCCTACATCATTCACCGTACTTCTATCGGCTGTTATGAGCGTACACTTGCTCTTCTTATCGAGAAGTATGCAGGTGCATTCCCCGTATGGCTTGCACCTGAGCAGGTAAGAATTATGCCTATTGCTGACAGACATCACGAAGCAGCAAACGCACTTGTCGATAAGCTTGCAGCTGCAGGTCTGCGTGTAAGTGCTGACTGCCGCAGCGAAAAGCTCGGCTACAAGCTCCGTGAGGCACAGCTTGAGAAGATTCCCTATATGCTTGTTATGGGTGACAAAGAAATTGAAGAAGGCACGGTAGGCGTACGTAAGAGAGGCGAAGGCGACATCGGTGCTATGAGCATCGATGAATTCCTTGGTCTTGTACTCAGACAGAATGCTGAAAAGGTGATTTTCTGATGATAACCGAAATTAAATTCAAAAAGCTCAGAGAAAACGCAAAAATTCCGCAGCGTGCAACAGTCGGCAGTGCAGGTCTTGACCTTTGCGCTTGCATTGACGAGCCGATTACGCTCGATAAAGGCGGTCACGCACTTATTCCCACAGGCCTTGCAATCGCACTCGATGATGCAGGCTATGCCGCAATGATATTCGCACGCAGCGGTCTCGCAATCAAGCACGGCCTTGCACCCGCAAACTGCGTAGGTGTTGTTGACAGCGACTACAGAGGTGAAATCTGTGTAGGTCTTATCAACCAGTATGAAGAGAGCTACACAATTCAGCCGGGCGAAAGAATTGCTCAGCTTGTTGTTATGCCTGTATGCACAGCACCTGCTGTTGAAGTAACAGAATTTGACGAGACTGAGCGTGGTGCAGGTGGCTTCGGCTCAACCGGTAAGCAGTAAAAAATACGCTTTTTATGCATAATTGCGTAAAAAAATCTATAAATCGGTGTATATTTATGCAATAATACAGTTGATTTTCTGTATATTTGTTGTATAATAATACACATCGTATGAATAAAAATTAATTTTACTGAAAAGAGGAAACTACAATGAAAGAAATTAAGAAAGTTGTTCTTGCCTACTCAGGCGGTCTTGATACATCCATCATTATCCCCTGGCTCAAAGAGAACTACAACAACTGTGAAGTTATCGCAGTATCCGGCGATGTCGGCCAGGGCACAGAGCTTGACGGTCTTGAAGAAAAGGCTATCAAGACAGGTGCTTCCAAGCTCTACATTGAAAACCTTCAGGATGAGTTCGTAAACGAGTACATCTTCCCCACACTCAAGGCAGGTGCTGTTTACGAGAAGGATTATCTCCTCGGCACATCTTTTGCACGTCCCGTTATTGCAAAGAGAATTGTTGAGATTGCAAAGGCTGAAGGCGCAGACGCTATCTGCCACGGCTGTACAGGTAAGGGTAACGACCAGGTTCGTTTCGAGCTTGCTATCAAGGCTTTTGCTCCCGAGATGCAGATCATCGCTCCCTGGAGAATCTGGGACATCAAGTCACGTGAAGAAGAAATCGAGTATGCAGAGGCACACGATATTCCCCTCAAGATTAACCGTGAAACAAACTACTCAAAGGATAAGAACCTCTGGCACCTTTCACACGAAGGTCTTGACCTTGAAGATCCCGCAAACGAGCCCCAGTACCTCAAGGAAGGCTTCCTTGAGATGGGTGTAGCTCCCGAAGCAGCTCCCGACAAGCCCACATACATCACACTTTCATTTGAGAAGGGTGTTCCCGTAGCACTCGACGGTGTGAAGATGGGCGGTGTTGAGCTCATCACAAAGCTCAACGAAATCGGCGGCGCAAACGGTATCGGTATTGCTGACCTTGTTGAAAACAGACTTGTCGGTATGAAGTCCCGTGGCGTTTACGAGAATCCCGCAGGTGCAATCCTCTACAAGGCTCATCAGGTACTTGAGACAATCACTCTCGACCGTGATACACAGCACTACAAGGAGCAGATCGCTCTCCGTTTTGCAGAGCTTGTTTACTTCGGCCAGTGGTACACTCCCCTTCGTGAGGCTCTTAGTGCATTTGTTGACAAGACTCAGGAGACTGTTACAGGCGATGTTAAGCTAAAGCTCTACAAGGGCAACATGATCAACGCAGGCGTTACATCTCCCTACACACTCTACAGTGAGGACTTTGCAACATTCGATGCAGACGAGGTTTACGACCAGAAGGATTCCGCAGGCTTCATCAACCTCTTCGGTCTTCCGATCAAGGTTCGTGCAATCCTCGAGGCAGAGCGCAACAAGTAATAAAACCAATACAGATACGGGCGGAGTATCCCTCCGCCCAAATGTTGTTTTTTTCGAACATAATAAAAGGCAGGATAAATCAATATGAAACTCTGGGCAGGACGCTTCGCAAAAGAAGCTGACAAGAGAACAAACGATTTCAACTCTTCCATAAAATTCGACAGCCGTATGTACCGTGAGGATATTGACGGCTCAATCGCACACGCAGTTATGCTCGGCACACAGGGTATCATTCCCGTTGAGGACTGCGAAAAAATAATAAACGGTCTCAAGCAGATTAAAGAGGATATCGCTTCGGGTGAGCTTCTCATCGACCCCGATGCAGAAGACATCCACACCTTTATCGAACAGACTCTCACCGCCCGCATAGGCGATGCAGGCAAGCGCCTGCACACAGGTCGCAGCCGTAATGACCAGGTTGCAACCGATATCCGCCTTACTCTCCGCAAGGAATGCGAAGAGGTTATGGATATGCTCCGTCACCTGACAGATACAATATTCAACAAGGCACACGAAAACGAAAACACTATTATGCCCGGCTACACTCACCTTCAGCGTGCACAGCCAATCACATTCTGTATGCAGCTTTCCGCTTATGTGAGTATGCTTGAGCGTGATATGGGCAGGCTTGCAGATGCAAAGGCACGAATGAATTATTCACCGCTTGGCAGCGGTGCTCTTGCAGGCACAACCTACCCCATAAACCGTGCAATGACAGCACAGCTTCTCGGCTTTGACGGTGTAGTCGAAAACACACTCGACGGCGTTTCGGACAGAGATTTCTGTCTTGAAATTGCAAGTGCACTTTCAATTCTTATGGTACACCTTTCCAGACTTTGCGAGGAGATTATTCTCTGGTGCTCATGGGAATTCAAATTTGTCGAGCTTGACGATGCATTCTCAACAGGCTCAAGCATTATGCCGCAGAAGAAGAATCCCGATATTGCCGAGCTTATCAGAGGCAAATCAGGCAGAGTATTCGGCGACCTTATGGCACTTCTCACCGCTATGAAAGGTTTGCCGCTTGCATACAACAAGGATATGCAGGAAGATAAAGAGGCTATTTTTGACGCAATCGACACAGTCAAGATGTGTATGACAGCACTTGACCCGATGATCGAAACAATGCGTGTAATACCCGAAAATATGCGCCGTGCTGCTGCAGAAGGCTTCATCAATGCAACAGACTGTGCCGACTATCTTGTAGGTAAGGGTCTCCCCTTCCGTGATGCATATAAGGCAACAGGTGAGCTTGTAGCACTGTGCATCAAAGAAAAGCTGACACTCGAAACACTGCCGCTTGAAAAGTATCAAAATGTTTGCGAGCTGTTCGGCGAAGATGTTTACGAGGCAATCAAACTTGAGACCTGCGTAAACAACAGAATTAAGAAATAACCCTGATAAGGAAAGATAAACTATGAAAATCAAAGTTGCCGTCATCGGCGCAACAGGCTATGCAGGCGCTGAGCTTGTACGCCTTCTCCTCAGCCATCCCGACGTTGAGCTGACTGCCCTTTGCTCAAAGAGCTTTGAGGGTCAGAAGCTTTCCGATATTTACCCCTCATTCCTCGGACTTTGCGACAAGGTATGCATCAACAAGAGTGAAGCTGTTGATATGAGCGATGTTGTTTTCGCCTGTCTGCCTCACGGTCTCTCCGAGCCGCTTGCAGCAGAATGTCTTGAAAAGGGCAGAAAATTCATCGACCTGGGTGCAGACTTCCGCCTTGAGAGCGAAGAGGAATACACCGAATGGTATCAGAAGCCGTTTGACAAGCCCGAGATTCACAAGGAAGCAGTTTACTGTGTACCCGAGCTTTTCAGAGAAAAGGCAGAGGGTGTAAGCGTTATTGCTAACCCCGGCTGTTATCCAACATCTGCAGCACTCGGTCTTGCTCCCGCAATTATCAACGGTCTCGTTGAAACAGACAGCGTTATTATTGACTCAAAGTCAGGTGTAACCGGTGCAGGCAGAGGTCTCAGCCAGACAACCCACTACCCCGACTGTAACGAGGCATTCTCACCCTACAAAGTAGGTATGCACCGCCACACACCCGAAATCGAGCAGACTCTTTCAAAACTCGGCGGCAAGAAGATCAAGGTTACTTTTGTGCCTCATCTTCTTCCCGTAAACAGAGGTATCGTATCCACAATGTACCTCAAGCTTAAAGAAGGCGTTACCAAGGAACAGATTCGCAAAGCCTACGAAACAAAGTACGCCGATGAGCAATTTGTGCGTGTACTTCCCGACGGTGCAACAGCAAATCTCAGAAATGTCAAGTTCACAAATATGTGCGATATTTCTCTTCATATAGACTCACGCACAGGCACGCTGATTGTTGTATCAACAATCGACAATATGGTCAAGGGTGCCGCAGGTCAGGCAATTCAGAATATGAACCTGATTATGGGTCTTGAAGAAAACGTAGGTCTCAACCTCGTGCCCCCCGCATTTTAATAAGGTAACCGCTAATTAAATCTAAGCCGCAATTCTCAGCGGCTACTTTTCCGTCAGAAACGCCCAAAATACTCGTTAATACACAAAGTATTGCCTGCGTTTTTTGACATTTCTGACAAAAAATTATCTCGCTGATAATCACAGCCCGATTCAATCAGCGATTACTCAAGGAGCAACCAACCAATGACATTTATAAAAGGAACAATTACCACACCGCTTGGCTTTGTTGCAAACTCTGTCCACTGCGGTATCAGAAAAAATAAAACAAAGCACGACCTTGCACTTGTTTACTGCGAGAAGCCCTGCACTGCTGCGGCAATGCACACAAGCAACCTCGTAAAGGGTGCACCAAACAGAGTCACTGCAGCTAACCTCGAAAACGGCATCGCTCAGGCAATCATCTGTAACTCGGGCATTGCAAACACCTGTGCAGCAGACGGTATCGAAAAGGCTGAGGCTATGTGCTCACTTGCTGCCGACGCACTCGGAATAAGCGCAAAAGACGTCGTTGTAGCATCAACAGGTGTTATCGGACCGTCTATCAATATTGAGCCTATTGCAAGCCATATCGGCATACTTAAAGAGGGCTTAAGCCGTGACGGCGGTCACAGTGCAGCAGTTGCAATTATGACAACCGACACGCACGAAAAAGAGGTCTGCGTTAAGTTTGAGCTTGACGGCAAGACCTGCCATATCGGCGGTATGGCAAAGGGCAGCGGTATGATTATGCCCAATATGGCAACAATGCTCTGTTTTCTCACAACCGATGCTGCAATCAGTGCAGATATGCTCAAAAAGGCTCTCAACGCTATTGTCTGCGACACATTCAATATGGTTTCGGTTGACGGTGATACCTCGACCAATGATATGTGCTCAATCCTTGCATCAGGTCTTGCAGGCAACAGTGAAATTACAGCAGAGGGTGCTGAATTCGACACATTCAAGGCAGCTCTCTTCGAGGCACTTCGTTACCTTTCACGCGAAATTGCCCGTGACGGTGAGGGTGCGACAAAGCTCATCGAGTGCTGTGTAAAAGGTGCAAAAGATATTCCTACAGCAAAGACTGTTGCAAAATCAGTAATCAACTCATCACTTCTCAAGGCAGCAATGTTCGGTGCCGACGCTAACTGGGGCAGAGTACTCTGTGCAATCGGTTACTCGGGCGCTGACCTTGACATAAACGGTGTTGACGTTGATTTCAAAAGCTCAAAGGGCACTATTGCAGTTTGCAGAAACGGTGCAGGCATTGAGTTTGATGAAGATATTGCAAAGACAATTCTTCTCGAAAACGAAATCATTATAGACATCACACTCTCAGACGGCAGTGCTGAAGCTACCGCATGGGGCTGTGACCTTACATACGACTATGTAAAAATCAACGGTGACTACCGTTCATAAGAGGTAACAAATGGAAGTTTCAAATTTTGACCGTTCACAGATTCTGGTGCAGGCTCTTCCCTACATCCAGAAGTATTACAACAAAATCGTCGTAATCAAGTACGGCGGCAACGCAATGATTAACGAAGACCTCAAGCAGGCTGTTATGGAGGATATAGTTCTTCTTTCGCTTGTCGGTATCAAGGTTGTGCTTGTGCACGGCGGCGGCCCCGAAATCAACGATATGCTTAAAAAGATTAATAAAGAAAGCAAGTTTGTTGACGGTCTGCGTTACACAGATGAAGAAACTATGGAAATAGTCCAGATGGTTCTTGCAGGCAAGGTAAACAAAGACCTTGTCGCACTGCTTGAGCAGAAGGGCGGCAAAGCTATCGGACTTTGCGGTATTGACGGCGGTATGATCAAGGCTGTAAAGCACCGTGAGAAGGATATCGGCTATGTCGGCGATATCACCGATATCAACATTCAGCCCGTACTTGATGTGCTCAACAGTGGATACATTCCCGTTATTTCTTCCGTTGCAGGCGGCGACCACACATACAATGTAAACGCTGACCTCGCGGCATCACGCATTGCGGCAGTACTCGGTGCAGAAAACCTGATACTTATGACAGATATCACAGGTCTGCTCCGTGATAAAGATGATGAGAGCACACTTATCAAAGAGCTCAACGTCAGCGAAGTGCCCGCACTCAAGATGCAGAATGTCATCAAGGGCGGTATGATACCCAAGGTTGACTGCTGTGTAGAAGCTGTCAGACGTGGTGTCAAGCACGCAATTATTATGGACGGCAGAATCGAACACTCTATTCTCATTGAACTTCTGACCGATGCAGGTATCGGCACAATGTTCAGATAATAAAGGACTTGAATAAAATGAATTTTGAACAGATTAAAGAAATACACAACTCCTCTGCAATGCCGACATACGGTCGCTACGACCTCGGTATTGCAAGCGGTAAGGGTGCCGTTGCAACAGACTTTGACGGCAGAGAATATATTGACTTCACATCGGGTATAGGTGTAAACTGCCTCGGCTATGCAGATGAAGGCTGGGCAGATGCTGTTTCGGCTCAGGCTCACAAACTCAGCCACATCAGCAACCTTTACTACACAGACGCAACTGCTCTTTTCACCGACAAGCTGACAAAGGCAACCGGCTTTTCAAAGGCTTTCCTCGGCAACTCCGGTGCAGAGGCTAACGAGTGCGCAATCAAAATCGCACGCAAATACAGCTTCGACAAATACGGCGAGGGCAGATACGAGATTATCACTCTGCTCAGCTCATTCCACGGCAGGACAATGTCCACTCTCACTGCCACAGGCCAGGATGCACTTCACCCCGATTGCTTTGCCCCCTACAACGGCGGCTTTGTATACTGCGAAAAGGATATCGAGCAGATCAAGGCAGCAATCAGCGACAAAACCTGTGCAGTCATGATGGAAATGATTCAGGGTGAGGGCGGCGTTATTCCGCTCGAGAAAAATTTTGTTAACGAGGTCTGTGCCCTTGCAAAAGAAAAAGACCTGCTTGTAATCATTGACGAAGTGCAGACAGGTATCGGCAGAACAGGTAAACTTCTTGCACACGAAAACTACGGCATCAAGCCCGATGTTGTAACCCTTGCCAAGGGTCTCGGCGGCGGACTTCCGATCGGTGCCTGCCTTTGCACGGAGGCTCTCGGCGGTGTTATGACCGGCGGTACACACGGCTCAACCTTCGGCGGCAACCCGATTGTATGTGCAGGCGCAAGCTATGTGCTCGATAAGGTCAACAACGAAGCTTTCCTCGATAATGTAAGAGCCAACGGCGAATACATCCGCGAAAAGGTATCAGGCTTCAAAAACGTCAAATCCATACGCGGTATGGGTATGATGATTGGTATTGAGGTTGAAGGCAAAACAGGTGCCGATGTAGTAAAAAAAGGCATTGAAAACGGTGTTATATGCCTTACTGCCAAAACACTGGTGCGTCTGCTTCCTCCTCTCAATATTACAAGAGAAGAAATCGACCTCGGTCTCGAAAGACTCAAAGCAGCAATTGAAGAATAAATAAGACTGTAAAAAAAGCTCTGTGTGTCATAACAACACACAGAGTCTTTTTTATCTTTTTACAAGCTTTTTAACTTTGCCTAATGCTTTTATCACAAACGACCTGAGCATAGCAAATTCGTCTGACCTAAAGAAAAGCAGGAAGAACACTGCATTTGGTATTACACTGCAGATTACAGCCTTGATTACCATATTTATTATCGGGGCAAAGCTGACAAATGAGCAGATAAACCAACATGCACCGCCCGTTACCGTAAGTATGACGGCATATAACAGATAACGCACGAAATAAGGCTTTACCGACATACCGAAACCGTATCTGAATACTGCATACGGGCTGTACCAGGTGTTTGTAACAAGCCTTGAAATTGCAGTTGCAAGCAGAATACCGAAAAGCCCCCATATCTTACCAAGCAGGATAGAAGCGGCAATATTTATTGCGGCAGTAAACAGTGTTATATACCTGCCTCTGCGGAAAAGACCCTGCGTATCGTAGTAGGTCCAGACAGCGTTTTGCATACCTACCATATAGAAATTCACGGCAATTATGAGTGGAATTTTGAAATCCATAACATAATCTGCCCCGAACATAACACTTACAACATCGCCGGAAACAACGAAAATACCTATTGCTGCCCATGCATAAATCCAGAAATTTGCAAGATTTATTGACTTGAAAAGTGACACTTTATGCTCGTTATCTTCAAGCGCGTTATGGTTACCTACACTTGCATTGAGTGAATTGAAAACAATCTTAAGAAGCGAATTGATGCTGGTTGAAAGAAGAGTGTAGTTTGATGCAAGACCTGTAGTGACAAGTCCGCTGAAATATGTAGTTATGATATTATCGGTAGAGTTTACAAGCAGGCCGCCGACCTTATTTATTGTAAGTGCACGAACATTGCGTACAAGGCTTCGCTTCTCCTCTTTTTCAAGCGGCGCAGGCTTTTTTTCTTTTATGCACGGAAATTCTCTTTTAGCAATTTCAGATGAAATAATATTAGTAAGCATACCGCATACTGAAGCAATCAGCATATAGATGATATAGTTTTTGAAGAGGAATATTGCAGCAATCTGAACTGCATTCTGAATAATAATGACAATGTTGCTTACCAAAGTTACGAGGTAGTTTTTTTGAGCCGCAACAAGCAGTGACGTGCGGTAAGCAAAAAAATAGCCCGAAACAGAATTAAATAGCATTATCAGATAGATCAGATAATAGCTTTCTTTGATCTGAGGAGGCTCTTTTACAATAAAATCCAGAAAAGGTATAAGTGCAAGACCGAGCAACAACACGACAACAGCTATAACGCGGTAGCATTTACCGTAAAACCTGACAAGCGTTGCAATCTTGCCGTTGTCGTTTTTTGCAAGCGGAGCGTACAATGCGTAAACTATAGCCGAGCCTATGCCAAGCTCAGCAAGAGAAAGCATACCAAGTACGTTACCGAAAAGCCCGTTGATACCCAGATATTCCGCCGAGAAAACACGGGTAAAAGCCATACGGCAGACTATACCCAACACAAAGGTTACCACATAGCCGCCAAGGCCCGAAACAATATTAAGCATTGTATAATCGCTTCTGGTTTTGTTAGCCATAAATTACCTTTCTGCCGCATTAAAATAGAGTTGATTTTTTCAGCTGTTCAATATATAATTAAATACATTACTGATATTTAATATTAACATAACAGAAAAATACTGTCAAGCAAAGCGGTGATTATCATTAATAACAAAAAAAGAAAAAGCGGTGTGCTGATGCACATATCATCTCTGCCGGGCGATTACTCGATCGGCAGCTTCGGCAAAGAAGCAAAGCATTTTATAAATTTTCTTTCCGACTGCGGCTTTTCAATGTGGCAGGTGCTTCCCTTCTGCCTTGTTGACGAGTGCAATTCCCCCTACAAATCATACTCAGCTTTTGGCGGTAATCCCTATTTTGTTGATCTTCCTACACTTTTTGAACAAGGTCTGCTTACACGTGAAGAGCTTGACTCCTGCCGTCAGCAGACACCCTACAGCTGTGAATACGTAAGACTTTACCACACTCGAACGGCTGTACTTATGAATGCATCAAAGCGTGCTGACAAAGCACTTCGCGATAAGGTTGATTTATTCATCAAAGAAAACGTTTATCTCGAGCAGTTCTGCCGTTTTATGGCACTCAAAAAAGCCAACAACGAAAAGCCCTGGACTGATTGGGAAACAGACGAAATTGACGAAGACGTGCTGTTTATGTGGAAATTCATTCAGTATGAATTCTTCACACAGTGGGCAGAAATAAAAGAATATGCCAACAGCAAAGGCATACAGATAATCGGCGATATTCCGATTTACGTATCATTTGACAGCTGTGACGTATGGGCAAACAAAGAGCAGTTTCTGCTTGATAAAGAAAACAAGCCATCCTGCGTTGCAGGTGTGCCGCCCGATTATTTTGCTGAGGAAGGTCAGCTTTGGGGTAACCCGATATATGACTGGAAAAAGATGCAGGCTGATGGCTTCAAGTGGTGGCGTGCAAGGCTCAGCCACAACCTGACAATGTTTGACGCTGTACGTATCGACCATTTCAGAGGAATTGAAAGCTACTGGAGTGTAGACGGCAACGCAACCACAGCTAAAAACGGCAAATGGGTTAAAGGTCCCGGTGAAGCCTTTGTCGATATGACAAAGGAGATTGCAGGCGAAAAGCTGATTATTGCAGAAGACCTCGGAGACATTACACAGGAAGTTATTGACCTTGTCGAATACAGCGGATTCCCCGGTATGAGAGTATTCCAATTCGGTTTCCTTTCAGATAATGACAACCCTCATCAGCCGCATAACTATACTGACAACTGCATAGCCTACACAGGCACACACGACAACAATACATTGCTCGGCTATGTTTGGGAACTATCGGATGAAACACGAAAAGGTATGCTTGAATACTGCGGCTATACCTCGCCCGACTGGAACAACGGCTACCAGAGTATTATCCAAACAATATTTGCATCTCACGCCGATACCGTTATACTTCCGATTCAGGATTTGCTCGGCTACGGCTCGGACACACGCCTCAACATTCCAGGCAAGGCTGACGGCAACTGGCAGTACCGCGTAACAGCCGATCAGTTGAATTCCATAGACAAAAAACGTTGGCAGAGACTGAATTACCTCTACAGACGATAAATGAAACACACCGCCCGTGCTTCTCAGCTCAGGCGGTGTGCTTCGTTTATTTATAGCTTAATATACGTATCTGTTAATTCTGAAGAGATCTTTGAAAAGTGAAATTATCATAAGGAAGAAGTTGGAGCGTGTTTCAACAGAAATGTAATCGCAATAATCAATTCTGCCATCCTCGTACTGTATACCGATATAAATATCTACTGAACCTGTATCATTTGCACGGATATAGAAGCACTCATCAGATTCACTGTACTCCATCTCAACACCGTAGCCCTCAGCCTCCCAGTAAAGTGAAGCACCCTCAGGAATAACCGATTCGGAATAAACACTGAGAACAAGAATATCACCGTACTTTACAGGAACAGGATCTCGACCTTCAAAATAGAACCAAGGCTCTTCGCCGTTAAGGTAAAGATCAAATGCACCAAAATCGAAGGTATCACAGCACTCGCTGCCGTATTCACCGTCTGAATATGCTATATTGCACCATTCATCTTCTGTTCCGTTGAAGATAACCATATAATATTCGTCCTGGTCAAAGTCAATCGAACATACGCCGATATACTCAAGTGTGGAGGGCAGATAAAGCTTATTTGTCTCATCAAGCCACCAGAAAGCGTGGTCACCGATGCTTGTTACACCTTCGCTAACATATATGCTTGTAATATGTTCATAATAATCATTCCAGGGAATATCATCGTAATCGTGATCGAAATCCCACATATTGCCTTCGCCGTAAATCTCAAGCTCACCTGATACCCAGACGGTATACTCCAGGTCATTACCGCAATAGCCTGACTCTAAAACATCGCCCTCAAATGCACTTACGCTTGCAACAGCACCCGAACACAGCAGCATAACAGCTGCCATTACCAATGAAATAATACGCTTTAATTTTTTTGACATTTTTAATTTCTCCTTTGTTTTTTATATTTTAACAGATTTAATAAACGTATCTGTCAATACCAAACAGGTTTTTGAAGAATGATATAATGCGCCAGAAGAAACCTGCGTTAGATTTAAGAGTAATTTCGCTGTAAATCTCGTTACCATCAGCATCAAGTGCAGGCTCACCGTTTTCGTGGACAAGTCTGGCTGTTACGGTAAATGTTCCGCTTGCTTCTGATGTTATAAAACAGGTTGTATTATCTTCGAATATCCAGTATGAAACACAATCGCTGTCAATTGAGTATTCAATCCGGTATCCCTCCGGGGGGACAAAGCTATCGAGCTCTAATACAAGAGTATCTCCGTAATATAAGGTCGTAACCGAAGGTTCCTTAAAGCTGAGATCACCCTTAAATACAACACGTTGTTCCAATCCGTATCCAAAATCACCTATAAGTAAAGTTGTCGTCATAACATCAGTTATCTTTGGAACTATATACTCAAATACTTCTCCGTATTCGTCAGCCGTCACCACATCTATATAACACAGATTTTCGGAATCCAACACAAACCCGTCATAATATCCTGAAACATCAAGCAATATGTAGCTGTTACCCGCAACACAATCCTTATACCATATGCATTTCTCACCAACTGTCGGATTCCAATAATAATCGTCAATGCTGTTTTCGACACTGTTTAACGACAAGACTGAATCTAACGAATATACATAAATTGTAGCTGAAGTTAAGTCATCGTTACCGGAAGCAAATGAAATTTTTTCCCACTGTGATTTAGTACCACCATAGTATACAGCCGTGATGCCAATTGAATGAAACGCAGAATTTCCAATCATCGTTACACTTGTAGGAATTGTTATGCTTGTAAGGCTGTTGTTACATCCGCAAAACGCAGAATCGCCTATAGTCGTTACACTGTTAGGGATTGTATAGCTCTTTCTTGTGTTGCCTATTGGATACTGTATAAGCTTCGTTTGGTTTTTATTGAACAGAACGCCGTAGCTATCGCTTGAATAGTATTTATTATCGGGATCAACTTTAATGTTTGCAAGGCTAAAACAATCCCTTAACGCATACTTACCGATCGTTGTAACGCTGTCGGGGATTGCTACGCTTGTAAGGCTGTTGCAAAAAGCAAATGCATAATCACCAATCGTCGTTACACTATCGGGAATCGTTACACTTAAAAGACTGTCGCAAGCACTGAATGCATATTCATCAATCTTTGTTACGCTGTCGGGAATTGTTACGCTTATAAGGCTGTTGCAAAAATAGAACGCATGATCACCGATGGTTGTTACGCCATTAGGGATAGTATAACTCGTTCTTGTGTTGCCGATCGGATACAGTATAAGATTCGTTTTATTTTTATCAAACAAAACTCCATAGCTATCGCTCGAATAGTATTTATTATCGGAATCAACGTTAATGCTTGTAAGGTTGTCGCAATAAAAGAACACATAATCACCTATCGTCGTTACACTATTTGGGATTGTTACGTTTGTAAGACTGTCGCACTCTCTGAATACAGAATTACCGATTGTCGTTACGCTGTCGGAAATTGTTACATTTGTAAGACTGTCGCAACCAAAGAACGCATAATCACCGATCGTTGTCACGCCGTTACCTATTTTGATAGATTTGATAGAATCACAGTAAGGATACCAAGGTACATCTGAAAAAACTGACCAATTTGTCATTGCACCCGTACCGCCGATTACCAAAACACCGTCTGCTGTAATGCCCCACGTTAAATTATCACCGCATTTACCTGTTTTGATATAGGTGTATTCGGGGTTTGCTGATTGACCGCCCTTCAATATAACTTTTATGTTTCTTTCCTTATCCTTTATTGTTACGGTACCGGATTCAGCCAAATATGCAAGCGCGGCTACTCTGTAATCGTGTTTACCAACAGGAAGATATACAACAACTTTACCGCTTTTATCCGTCTGCTTATCCAATACGCTTGCATAGCTTATCGGATTCCCTGCTTCATCAACAACAGTAAACGTAACCTTATACTTTACATACGGACATTGACCAAAGCCAAATTTATTATGGCAGGTACACCAATAGAAATCTGCTATTTTGACAGATAAATCAACAATATCAGCCGAAAATTCATCATCGCCCCAAATATCTATAGTTACTTTAAGGCTCAGTTTACCGTTAATGTCTCCGTCAATACACGATGTACAATCGTGTTTAATACTTCCGCCTGTCAGATCAGGCGAATACTTACCTCTTATTTCTGCTCCGACCTTCGACGACAATTCAAGCTGCGCTATTTTTTTTGAAATTATGGCTACGCTTGGTTTTAAATCAATACCAATAAATACCGAGCCTTCAATTTCCAATCCGTTATCTGTCCACTTCGGCCATTCAGATTTATTAACAAAGCCATCATCACTATTCCAACCAAATCCGACTGTTGCAGTTAATTCACCTGAGATAGTAAGTTTCAGGTTAAATTCCACCGTTAGCGTCGGCTCTATACTGATATAAACACCTATTATCGGACTTGCACTGATATAGCCCAATTTTAAACCGTTTTTAGGTTCCCACTTACCTTCAAGTTCAAGACTTATTTTTGCTTTTGGCTCAATAGTAAAACTTATTTCTTTATAATCAGAGCTAAAATAATACTTCAGGTTTGCCGAAACGCTAAAATTGATAGTACCGGTAACCGTTCCGTCTCCGTCATCAGCCTTTTTATCTATTTTAAATTTTTTAGAAAGAGTTGCACCTACAGTATTATCAGCTGCATTTGTGGTTATTGTACCTTTTTGATTTATGGTTTCGTCTCCGACATACTCTACTCCGTCGCTTGCATTTGAATCATCAACGGTAAAATCGCTGCTCATACTTGATGAATCAATTTTTGTATATTCAAACACTTCTTCGACTGCAGTATCTTCTCCAACAACCGTTGCAACATTTCCTTCTATGGATATTGAAGCAATTTTTATAATTACATTTCTTTCCCCTAAAATTACATCCATATAAAATATGTCACCGGGTTGCAGGTTTCGTACAGTTTCATCAATTTTATAAATATAATATACCTCTTCGTCTGCATTCGGCTTTACACACAGATTCTTATTTGTAGTGCTGCCCTCAACAATAATAACCTCGCTGTTTAAAACAGCAAAGTTATTGTTATAAGATGAGTCAAAATTTATAACTCTGTTATCATCAAAATCGTATACCGTTTTTGAATTAAACTCTATAAATTCCTGTGTATATGTTCTGCACACATACGGATTACTTAATTTTTCGTAATTATCGCCAATCAAAAAAGCTTTTACAATAAAAGTAGAAGGTAAAGATACACTGAATGTTGCAGTAGCTGTCAATTGTTCTGCCTCAACATCTAAAACAACACTGTCAACCATCTGCTCATTTTCGTCATCCGTGTAAACTGCAACAACAAGCGTACAGGCTTCATAATTAAAGAATTCAACTGTAGCTGTCTTTCCGTTAACAGTCAAATCACTGACATAATATAATGAATCCGCTTGCATTTCATTGTTATCAAATGAAGCTGTGATCAGCTCACCAATTGAATTAGTAGCATGCATATTTACCGCATTTTCTACTTTTGATTGCGGCTCACTCTGAGCAGCGCTGCAAACCGGTAATGATGCAAAAGCTATCACAATACATAAAAACAAAGATAAAACTTTTTTATAGTTTTTCACACTTTAACCTCCTAAAGCAATTTGCTCTATTATAGCACAAAAAAAAAGCAAAAAACCGAGAAAGGGTACAGAAAGCGGTTTTAGGGGTATGAAAAAATATTTATAGTAATAAATCTATATTTTTCGCAAGAAAAAAAGAAAAAACAAGCCAACATTTCTTCACAATGCTGACTTGTTCCTGATTTATATTATTCAGTTACATCCGCCGAAGATACGGCAGTTATGTGCACAGCCTGTAGGTGTTACAGCACAGCCGCCGAGAGCTGTTTCGCGAAGCTCGGACGGGAGCTTACAACCTACACGGTACATTGCCTGCATCATCTCGGTAAACGGCACGACGGCCTTGATACCGCTGAGTGCCATTTCCGCACAGGTGAGCGCATTTGCGGCACCTACCGCGTTTCTGCTCTGGCACGGTGCTTCAACAAGGCCCGCAATAGGGTCGCATACCAAACCGAGCAGATTGCTGAGTGCTATTGAAGCTGCATCAAAAGCCTGCTCTGCTGTGCCACCCATCATCACAACAGCCATTGCCGCCGCCATTGCCGAGGCCGAGCCTACCTCTGCCTGACAGCCTGCCTCGGCACCCGAAACGCTTGCGTGCTTCATAAGCAGATAGCCTACTGCGCCCGCGGTAAAAAGTCCGTCGAGCAAGGTTTTTTCGTCAAGCTCAAACTCCTCTTCAAGAGCTAAAAGCACTGCCGGCACTACACCCGACGAGCCTGCTGTCGGTGCGGCAACGATTACGCCCATAGATGCATTGACTTCGGGCACAGCCTGTGAATAGATGAGTGCCTTTGTCATAACAGAGCCGCAGATTGATCTGCCGTGCCTTGCATGCTCGCTGAGCTTAGCCGCTTCGCCGCCTATAAGTCCGCCCGTAGAGGGCAAGACCTTGCTTATAGGTTTGTGTGCGGAGTCACGCATTATTTTAAGTGCTTTTTTCATACGAAGCTCGACCGTTTCGGCATCGGTTTCACCGCATACGATTTCCCTCTGCCGCATTATATCGGCAATCGACATATTTTCGCTAAGCTTTAGCAGCTCTTCAGCAGTATAAAAATCCATATCTGCACCCCCTTATCTCTTGACAAGCATAATATCTTCAATGGCTGTGTTTTTCTTAATTTCTTCAACAGCCACCTCTGATATTGCTTCGTCTGATTCCACTATGGTATAGGCAAGCCCGCCCTTTTCTTCACGGAAAACACGCAGGTATGCAATATTGACACCGTAGCTGCTGAGTACGGTGGTAATACTCGCAACAACGCCCGGATAATCTCGCTGAATAACAATAAGTGCATGAAATTCACCCGTAAAGGCAACCTTTACGCCGTTGATTCGCGTAAGCCTCACCTTGCCGCCGCCGAGGGACTCACCACGTACAAAAAGCTTTCTGCCCGAGAAACCCTCGACCTGCATATCTACAGTATTGGGATGAATATCGTCATCGTCTGTATCGGCACATTCAAAGCTGAAATCAAGCCCTGCAACCTCTGCAAGCTCAAACGAATCACGTATACGCTCATCGTCTGTCTCAAAACCAAGTATGCCGCCGACAAGCGCCCTGTCCGTGCCGTGACCCTTGTATGTTTTAGCAAACGAGCCGTAAAGCGTAAACTTGATACGCCTTACCTTCTCGCCTATCATCTTTTTTGTAAGCAGTGCTATAGACGCCGCACCTGCCGTATGTGAGCTTGAGGGACCGACCATATTCGGACCTATTACATCAAACACGCTGATAAAAGCCATACAAAACATCTCCTTTTGTAAAAGTAAATATAACACAAAGAAGCCACAATTACAATCTTTATTATGCCGTTTCACAGCTTTTTTCACAAAACAAAAGCAAATCTCAAAAGAAATTTTTTGCAGTTTTTGTTTAGTTTTTTTGCAAAAACTGTATACATAACAAAAAAATTGTGATAAAGTAATTATGTTATTTTTGATACAGGGAGTGTTCAAAATGAAAAAAATCTACGAAGGCAAAACTAAGGATGTATATGAGCTTGACAACGGCAACGTAATGCTCAAGTTCAAGGACGACTGCACAGGTAAAGACGGCGTTTTCGATCCCGGTGAAAACGCCGTCGGTCTTACGATCGAAGGTATCGGTAAGGCAAACCTCAAGTCATCTATTCACTACTTTGAGCTTCTTAAGGCTGCAGGCATTAAGACACACTATGTAAGTGCAAATATTGACGATGCTACAATGGAGGTTCTTCCCGCAACCGTATTCGGTCACGGTCTCGAAGTTATCTGCCGCCTTGTTGCTACAGGTAGCTTTGTCCGCAGATACGGTGAGTATATTGAGGACGGTACAGTTCTCGAAGGCGGCTATGTAGAGTGCACATTCAAGAACGATGAAAAGGGCGACCCGCTTGTTACAGGCGAAGGCCTTGCAGCACTCGGCGTTATGACTCCCGCTATGTTTGAAAGCATGAAGGAGCAGACACTCAAGATAACAAAGATCGTTGCTGACGACCTTAAGTCGATCGGCCTTGACCTTTGGGATATCAAGTTTGAGTTCGGCTACAATAATGACGAGGTTATCCTCATCGACGAAATCGCTTCCGGCAATATGCGTGTCTACAAGGACGGCGTTATTGTTGACCCCGTTGAGCTCACAAAGTATATCAACGAGAGATAAGTACAATCTATTATCTTTAAAAAGCACACTTCGTTCGGGAGTGTGCTTTTTGTTTTCTTGACAATATGATTAGATACATGTTAATATGAGTATTAATATAATAACATATAGTAGGTGAAACTTATGGCTGTAACCTTGATTGAATATCAGCAAATATGCTATAAGCTGCTTTGTTTATATGACGATATATGCAAAGAGAAAAATTTCAAATACACACTTCACTACGGCACCGCATTAGGCGCAGTACGTCATAAGGGCTTCATTCCGTGGGATGATGATGTTGACGTTATGATGACATATAAGGATTATAAAAAGCTGAAAAAGCATTTCAAAAAGCACAACAATGTTATAAACGGCGTTTCGCTTGACGACCATAATTTTTACCCTGAAAGTCCACACGCTTTACCCAGATTAAGATATAACAACTCACGTATATACGAGGTCGGTACAGAAGGTCTAAATATGAACAACTGCATATGGCTTGATATCTTCACATATCACTACTGTGCAAAAAGCCAAAAGCTTGAAAAGCTTCAAAGATTTTTGATCGGACTGACTCTGATGATGAGCGAAAAATACCGTAACAGATATAAAGCCAAAAACGGTGATACAGCCCACAAAAAAATAATGATATACAAAATAGCAGACAAGATGCCTGATTTTTTCAGACTCTTCTTAATTAACTTCATTAAAGAAATCGTCGGTATGCTGGGCAGTAAAAAATCCGGCAAATATATATGCGACTGCAACTACGTAAACAAAACCAGAGTCATTGATTGCAAAGTATTAGACAAAAGAACCACCTGCCTTTTTGTTAACAGAGAGTTCAGTATTCCTTATGACTATGATGAGTATCTTACATTCTGCTTTGGCAGTGATTATATGACACCACAGAAATACCACGTACATGTAAACGTTGAAAAAGCAGAAATATTCTGATTCAAGTATGGCATTTGTGCACAGCACATGCCATACTTTTTTAGCTTTCTAAAGCCAGAAAAATTCACAATTATATTAATCTTCACATCGGATTTAAATTGGCAAAAGTGTTGACATAGCAGCTGTTTTGGAATATATTAAAAGGTGCTGAATTATTGAAAATCTTATCAGATATTGAAAAAAACCAGGGAAATTCGGCTGAATTTGATCTTATTAAAGGACAGTGGGGGTATTCTATTATGCTGTTATACATCGATCCGGGCACGGGAAGCATGCTCTTCACGGTACTCATAGGCATACTCGGAGCTGCATTTTATGCTATCAGAATGATGATTATAAAAATAAGATATAAGCTCGGCGGCGGTAAAGCCGATGTATCCTTTGAAAAGGAACCGTTTGTAATTTTTTCCGACGATAAAAGGTATTGGAAAATTTTTGAACCCATTTGCCGTGAAATGGATAAACGGGGTAAAACCGTATTATACATAACCGCTTCACCGGATGACCCCGCATTAAAATGCGAATATAAAGGCATAAAAACAGAGTGCATTGAAGATAAGAACAAGCTGTTTACAAGGCTCAACTATCTGAATGCAGGCATCGTACTCTCTACGACACCGGGTCTTGAGGTTTATCAATGGAAAAGATCAAAGGGTGTTATGTATTATGTTCACATTCCCCACGCTGCAGGTGAAATCACTCTGTACAGAATGTTCGGCATAGACTATTACGATTCTATACTCTATTCGGGCGATTTTCAGGCAAAGGATATAAGAGCCCTTGAAAAGCTTCGTGGGCTGCCCGAAAAGGAGCTTGTTGAAGGCGGAATCCCGTATCTTGATGAAATGGCAAAAACACTTGCCGCTGCAGAGCCGATCGGTGAACACGAGCGCACCGTATTGCTGGCACCCACTTGGGGACCCAGTGCAATATTCTCTGTATACGGCGGAAAAATTATAGAGATGCTGTTAAAAACAGGTTACCACATTATTGTACGTCCTCATCCGCAATCCTTCACATCAGAAAAGGATATGCTCGAAAAGCTGATGGCTGAATACCCCGAATCCGAACAGCTTGAATGGAACAGAGATACCGATAATTTCAACGTACTTCACAGATCCGATATTCTTGTTTCTGATTTTTCGGGTGTCATTTTTGACTTTGCATTGGTTCATAACAAGCCCGTAATATACACCTCACCCAATTTTGATCTGGGTGTATATGATGCCTGGTGGCTCAAGGATAACGATATGTGGGTTTATTCAGCACTGCCGAGAATAGGCTGTGAACTGACAGAAGACAGCATGAACAACATCAAGGAGCTGATAGACAGGTGCTTAACCGATGAACAGTACTCCGAAGGTATACAGGCTGTAAAGAAAGAGTCATGGTATAACATCGGAACAAGCTCTGAAATAATCGCTGAATATCTGATAAACAAATACGAAGAAATATCAGCAGAAAAGGAGGGAAAGAAATGACGTTCGGTTTAATAATCGAAACACTGATACTGGGGCCGTTAAAGCTGCTGTTTGAGTTTATTTTTCATTTTGCAAACTCTGTAGTTGGCAATCCCGGCATAGCGATAGTTGTATTGAGCCTCACTATCAACATTTTGGTCTTTCCCTTGTACAAGCGTGCCGATAAAATGCAGGAGGAAGCGCGCGACATCGAAAACAAGCTCCGTGACGGCGTGCAGCACATCAAAAAATCATTTTCCGGCGACGAGAAGATGATGATGCTGCAGACATATTACAGGCAAAACAACTATAAACCTACGCAGGCTATAAAGGGCTCGACCTCACTTCTGCTTCAGATACCGTTTTTTATGGCGGCATACGGCTTCCTTTCAAACCTGCAGGATCTGAAGGGCACTCCGTTAGGTCCTATTGCTGATCTTGGCGTTCCCGACGGTCTCTTGGTTATAGGCGGTGTAGCAATCAATGTTCTGCCGATACTTATGACTGCCATCAACTTTATTTCAAGCACCATTTATCTGAAGGGATTTCCGCTAAAAAACAAGCTTCAAATTTACGGAATGGCAATATTCTTCCTTATCTTCCTTTATCCTTCACCTTCCGGTCTTGTTTTCTACTGGACCTGCAATAATTTCTTCTCTTTATGCAAAACTATTCTTTACAAGATGAAAAATCCTCAGAAATTATTGGGAATCATCGCATCCCTCGCAGGAATCGGCGTAATTGCCTTCGCTTTTATAAAATACAACAATGCTCTTTCAAGAAAGCTGCTTCTTATCGCTATAGGACTTTTAATGCAGACAGGCTTATTTCTTCCTCTGATCAAGAAATTCGCATTAAAGCATATAAAACCCACAACCGCTCAGCCCAATAATAAGCTTTTTACGGTCGGCTCATGCTTTTTAACGGTGCTGTTCGGCATACTCATATCATCTGCTTTAATTGCCGATTCGCCTCAGGAGTTTGTTGATGTTACATATTTTTACCATCCGTTATGGTATATTGTAAGCACATTCTGCTTTGCTGCAGGAACATTTTTAATTTGGCTGAGAGTTTTTTATTGGCTGTCCACCCCTGCCGTTAAGGTGTTTTTCGGCAGAATGGTATGGGTAATGTCAGGTTTGATGACGGTCAACTATATGTTCTTCGGCACTAATCTCGGTAACATCTCTGCTGACCTTATATATGACGAAGATATTGTGTTCACAGCCCAAGAACAGCTGATAAATATTGCTGTTTTATTCATTCTCGGTACAATAATGTTCTTTATCGTAAAGAAATGGAGAAAGCAGGCAACGAGCATTCTGCTGGTTGCAACCGTTGCACTCAGCGTAATGTCCGGCGTAAATATATACACAATAAAAAAATCTGTCGATTCTGTTTCGCTTGACGCAGGCGAAGAAATGCCGAGCTTTAATCTGGATAAAAACGGTAAAAATGTTGTAGTAATAATGCTGGACCGCGCAGTCGGAACATATTTACCGTACATATTCAACGAAAACCCAGAATTAAAGCAAAAATTTGACGGATTCACCTATTACTCAAATACACTTTCCTTTGGTCTTACAACAAATTTAGCTGTCCCGGCTCTGCTCGGAGGTTATGAGTACACTCCCGTTGAAATGAACAAAAGAGATACCGAGCCGTTGGTTGACAAGCACAATGAAGCACTGAAGGTAATGCCCGTGCTGTTTTCGCAAAACGGTTTTGAAGTAACCGTCTGCGACCCAACCTACGCCAATTACAGCTGGATTCCCGATTTGTCTGTTTTCGATGATTATCCTGAAATTGACACATATATTACAAAAGGTAAATTTGAAACCGACGAACAAAAAGAGCAGAGCATAATTGCAAGCCGCAGAAACTTCTTTTGCTTCAGCACTATGAAATGTATGCCGCTTTGTATACAGCGAAACATTTATTTCGGAGGCTCATACAGAAAAACCGAAACTGCCGGAGAGACCATTTATTTCGGTCAGACAGCAAATAACACTTCTGTTGCAAAGGGCTTCAACAAGCCTTTTATGAAGAACTACACAGTATTAAACAATATGTCCAATATGACCGAGATTACGGAGAATAACCAAAACACCTATCTCTTCTTATCAAACGATACAACACATGAGCCAACGCTTCTGCAGGAGCCCGAGTATATTCCGACGCGTATTGTTGATAACACCAAATACGATGCTGAGCACGCTGACAGATTCACATTGGACGGCAAAACCATTAATATGTCAACCATATATCAGATGCAGCATTATCACGTGAATACTGCAGCGCTTATTCAACTTGGCAACTGGTTGGATTATCTGAGAGAAAATGATGTTTATGACAACACAAAAATCATAATCTCCGCAGACCACGGCCGATCTGTCAACTCGTCTGATGATTATGAGTTTTTGAATTTCAGCCACAGAAGCCAGAATGCAGAAGCTTTCTATCCCCTGCTTCTGGTAAAGGACTTTAACAGCAAAGGCTTTACGACCTCGGATGAATTTATGACAAATGCGGATGTTCCCACCCTTGCTACCCAAGGCTTGATAAGTAATCCGGTAAACCCGTTTACCGGCAAGCCGATAAACAGTGATGAGAAAACCGCACATGACCAAATAGTTATTGTATCGACTTATTGGAAAGTTGAAGACCACAAGGGCAATACATTCCTGCCCTCAAGGTGGGCTTCTGTGTCCGATAACTTGCACGATAAGCATAACTGGAGCTTTTATGACAGCGAGGTTGTTTTAAAAGAGCATAAGCTTCCGTAAAATTAAACTGCATACAGCAAAACCGCAATGAAAGACTCTCATTGCGGTTTTGTTTTTATTCAATATATTTCTGTTTAGCAAAATTATTGTCGTGAAAAGCTTGATTTTATTTTTACAATGTGATATTATGTTCATAAAAAATACGCAGAGCGTTCAAAATGAACAAGAAAGGAGCTGATGTGTTGACAAAAATTCAATTTGATGTAGTCTATTTGCTGTATAAGCGAGGTTATTTGTCTCAAAGGGAAATATCCGAAGCTCTTGATGTTTCTCTCGGCACGGTAAATAAGATTCTAAAACAACTTAAGGAATCAGGACTGCTTAACGAAAAAAACAGTTTAACAACCGAAGGGAAGAAAGAGCTCGACACATACAAGGTTGACAACGCCATTATACTGGCTGCCGGAATGAGCACAAGATTTGTACCTATATCTTATGAGTTCCCTAAAGGACTTACCGTTGTCAAAGGCGAAGTACTTATCGAAAGGCAGATAAGGCAGCTTCAGGAGGCAGGAGTAGAGGAAATAGTTGTAGTTGTCGGCCATATGCTTGAAAAATTCATATACCTCAAGGAAAAATTTGACGTAAAGCTTGTTGTAAACAAGGAATATAAAGTCAAAAACACACATTCAAGCGTGTATGCGGCAAAAGAATATTTAAAAAACACATATATCTGCTGCTCCGACAACTACTATCCGGAAAATCTCTTTAATTCTCACGAGTACCGCAGCTTCTACTGCGCACAGTTTCTTAAAGGTCTGAGCAGAACAGAACGCGGATTGATATTCGATAAACAGGGTCTTATAACAGATACCGCAAAGCCCTGTAAGGATATGTGGACCATGCAGGGACACGCTTATTTCGACAAGGATTTCAGTGATGTTTTCACCGTCATACTCGACGAGTATTACGATAAGCCTGATACAAAAGACATGTACTGGGAAGGAATTTACGCAGAGAATCTGGACAAGCTTCATATGTATATTGTCAAATGCGGACAGGAGGATATTCTGGAGTTTGATTCTGTAGAAAACCTGAGAGAATTTGACCCTGATTATATAGAGCACAATGATTTAAAGGTAATTCAGAATATCTGCAAGATATTGAAAGCTGAGCCGAAGGAGATAAAGGATATAACACCCATAAAAGCAGGCCTTACCAACAAATCGTTTGCCTTCACGCTTCGCAACGGCAGATATGTATACAGAAACCCCGGAAAAAACACAACCGGATACATAGACAGAAAAAGAGAAAAATTCGCATTGGAAGCCGCAAAGCGTTTAGGCCTGGATAACTCTTATCTCTACGAAGACGAAAATGAGGGATGGAAGATATCCTATTACATCAATATCACAGAGCCCTTTGATTTCAAGAATAAAAGCCATATAGAAAAGCTCTGTACATATATGAAAACTCTCCATAACTCAGGTATTCGGTACGGAACCGCATTTGATTATTTTGATGAAGCAGACAAGCTTATTGAAAGGCTTAAGATATTGGATTATACGGCGGCTGAAGAAATTACAGCTCTCAGAGAGCGTATAAGGATTCTTGATGAACAAAACAAAAAAGATAATTGGCCGACCGTGCTTTGCCATAACGATATTTATGAGCCTAATCTTTTGATATCTGCCGATAATTTGTATATCATCGATTGGGAGTATGCAGGCGATTCCGACAAGGGCTACGATATAAGTAAGCTTTTCACATCTAACAATGCACCTTTAGAGGATATTGACAATTACCTTACATATTATTTCGGCAGACCACCTACTAAAAACGAAAAGCTTCATATTATGAGATGTGCAACGGTTAATTATTACTATTGGTTTGTCTGGTCTATATTTCAGGACAGATCGGGTAATGATTGCTCGGATTGGAAGCTGTTATGGTTTGAAAAAATGAATAAGTATTTTAACGAGGCTTTACGCTTATCAGAGGAGGTATAGATTTATGGAATATGCAATTGCAATTTTTGTCGGAATCTGGATTTCCGCAGCAGGATTACTGGCATATTACAGAATAAACAAAGATTTTAAAGACCTTGACACCTCAAAAAAAGATAAGGAAGGTGACAAGTGATGAATAATGTTTTCCTTATAGGTATGGTCATTTCGATGATCGCATATGTGATAATCGGTTTTATAATAGGCAAAGGCGTCAAAAGCACAAACGACTTTTTTGTTGCAGGAAGACGTGCTCCTACATTTTTACTTGTAGGTTCTCTTGTTGCATCATATTGCGGAACAGGATTATATTTCGGTGATGCCGGCGAATCGTTTGCAGGTATCTTTTCGCCGCTTATGATGCTCGGCGCAATGCTCATTGTCGGATATGTACTCGGCGGCGTTTTCTTCGGCCGATTTCTCAGAAGAAGCGAGTGTAATACGATACCCGAATTTTTCGGCAAAAGATTTGATTCGGTTGCTTTAAAAAGATTAGCTGCGGTAACACAGCTTGTCACAATTATCGTTTATCTTCTTTCCACCATTCAGGGTATAGGCACACTGATGGCTCTGGTTACAGGTCTGGATTATAAGCTTTGCATTATTCTGGCTTTGGTTACCTTCTCCGTTCTCACGGTTTCATCAGGCTCAAAAGGTGTTCTTATCACCGACACAATAATGTTCGGTATATTCACCGTTGTCACGGTTATTGTTATAATTGTATGCACTGCCAAGGGTGGCGGATGGTTTAACATTGTTGAGGGTCTTGCTCAGACCGATCCCGAAATCTTGTCCTGGGCAGGTGATCCCGAGTACCTCTATCCGACAGGTACACAGAATATGGTCTGGGCTTTTGCTTACGGTATTGTATGGATGTCGGTTTGTATGGTTGCACCGTGGCAGGCAAGCAGATATCTTATGGCAAAAAATGAGCATTCGGTAATCCGTTCTTCGATATGGGCAGCATTTTTTGTTTTTGTTCTTGAGTTTATCGTTAAGTGCGGTGCGGCACTTCTCAACCATTTCAAGCCCGAATTGGCAGATCAGTCACATATCATTATATGGGCATCTACCAACCTCGTTCCGACTGCTTTGGGTGTAATAATGGTTACCGGCATTCTTGCAGCAGGAATATCCTCTGCAACAACCTTCCTTTCAATTATCGGCACATCCGTTGTCAACGATTTCTTCAACATTAAGGATGACCGTAAAAAGCTAACTACGGTCAGAATTACCGTTATTGTAGCCGCTGCAATAGTTATGTTGTTGGCATATTTCAACCCGCCTCAGGTATTCTGGATCATGTTCCTCGGTGCTACAGTTGTTGCCTGCTCATGGCTGCCTGTTTGTATCGCAAGCATCTGGAGCAAGAGGCTGACAAAGACCGGTGCTTTCCTCGGAATGCTATTCGGATTTTTGGGCTGCGGCGGAATGAAAATCGTTGCATCCGTTGCAAAGCTTGATCTGCCTGTTTTCCTTGACCCGTTTTTCATCGGCCTTGCCGCAAACCTGATAGGTATGCTTATAGGCACGCTCCTTACAAAGGTTACACCCGAAGAAAAGGAACAACGCGAAGCTCTGTTCGTGATACCCGAATGTGAAAAGGATATAAAAGAGATTAAAAAGACAAAGAAGACCGTACTCGCCTCTATTGCTTTGGGCGCGGTTGTAACTGGCGTACTTCTCGTATTCTGGGTAGTTCCGTATACATCAAATCTGTAATGAATCAACAAAAAGTCTAAAAATTAGAGACATCGGAAAAGGTGACGAGATGCTGTGTTCTTTGCCCCGAAGCTGTACAAAGGTACCGCGAGAGGCAAAAGCACGGCAAACGTACCAAAATCTGATATGATAAAGTAAACATCAGGAAGATTTACTTAAAAATCCTCCTGATGTTTTTTCGATTTATTCGCGGAACGGTCAAAGACCGTTCTCTATATTTTCTTTGTGCGTGTTTTCAGTGACTTTATTGACAGTCTCGTAGCAATGCAAACTTGAGTTTACATTGCTTTTTCAAAATTCAAACTAAAGTTGATAGACTTTTTAATATTCTTTGCTAAAATTAACTCAAAGGAAGAAGCAACATTTGAAGGAGATTATAATATGGAAAAACTTATTTCATTGTTTCTGTCACTCGTTGTAATGTGGTTCAATGCCTTCCCCGGATCAGGAATTGCCAATTTTCTATACGGCAACTTACTTTTTGATTGGGAGGCGATTGCAGTAGCACCGATGCTCGAAGCAATCGAAAAAGAAAATGCCGAAGCAATAGCAGAAATGGCGACACCTTCTTTGAAAAAAGAATACCCCAATCTTAAAGACCGCATTCACCTCCTACTCGACGATATTAAAGGCAAAATAACAGAGACCTCTGTTTCTTATAAAAGGCTGCTTTCTATGAACCGCTCGGAATACTTTGACGGCTACATTGAAATAGCTGTAAAAACTACCGAAGGACATTATATTATTCAATATATTTGGAGAGGTCTCGACCGTGAAAGCAAACAAAAAGAAACCGGCATACGTCGAATATGCCTTACGGTCACAACTGACGAAAACGGCTCACTTTTAGTAGTACCTGAGCATTATATCGCTTTAAAAGAGCTAAATGAAAAAAACTTTAATCCGACAAGAATGTGGGTATGTGCCCAAGGCAATGCGTGCGACGAGCAAGTATTCATAGTAAAAGACGGAGATAACAATACCGACTGGAACATTGAAGTCAGAGCGAGCAGAAACAGCGGAGGTGATCAAAAGAACTACGGTCACGCCTTCGGACTCAACGGAGAGTATGTCAATATATACCTTATACCTGAAGGTGAAGAACCGCCTGCCCCCGGTACACGTAAGCCTGATATGATTGCCGACAATAAAAATCTTTACATCAAATACATAAGTGTACCCGAAGGCAACTACTATCTGTATTGCGAGCCGAGTACCCCGGATATGCTGTACACAATATATGTCACAACAAAGATATGAGCATTTAAAAGGCTGATCTCCATCAGCTTTTTTTGAATTATATCAAGATATGTAAACTTAACTTTACATATCTTTTGATATAATAACTATAAATTCAAACTAAAGTTGATAGACTTTTTAAGATATTGAGATATAATGATATTGTTGCAAATTGCGTTTTGCATTGCGAAAACAAAAATGTCAAGTACGGTTGACGTACATTCACGAATTATGCTATGCTTGCAATGTACAGCTGAATAAATCTTAAACTGAGTTTACATTAAATTTTTCACGATTGTTAAGTTTAGTTGGTTGAAAAATCCTTCAAAAGACCCTACAATTTACTTACCAACTTCTTAAGGAGGAGAACAATGTCTATTGCTGACAGAATAATGAAGCTGAGGAAGGAAGCAGGGCTTTCTCAGGAGGCGTTTGCCGAAAAGCTCGGCGTTTCACGCCAATCGGTTTCAAAATGGGAAACGGGCAACGTTATGCCTGACATCAACAAGCTTGTCGCTATGTGCGAGCTTTTCGGGGTAAGCAGTGACTATATACTGTACGGTAAAGAAGATTCCGCACCAAAATCCGAAGAGCCCGCGCCGAAGCTTGAAGAAGTATACATAGGTGAAGATACTGATGATGAGGGGTCTGCTGAAGAACTTATCGAAGAGCCCGAAACAGATAAAGAAAAAAGAAAAGAGCCCTCACGAAAAACAAAAATCAAGGCTATTGCCGCTGTGCTTGCCGCATGCCTTCTCTTTGCTGCAATAATTCCATTCCCTCTCGGCGGATACAAAAGACTTTGGGCAAAGCTTCACGAAGACCCTGTAGCTTACCCTTACGTGTTTGTGCACGGAATGGGCGGTTGGGGCGAAAGTGCCGGCATAAATTCAGTTTCACCGTATTGGGGTTCTTCAACGGGCAGCTTATCCGATTATCTGCGCGGTGAAGGATACAAAGTTTATGAGGCAACAGTCGGTCCGTTTTCAAGTTGCTGGGACAGAGCCTGTGAATTATATGCACAGCTTACAGGCACCACCGTTGATTACGGCGCCGCTCACAGTGCCGCTCACGGCCACGACAGATACGGCAAGGTATATACAGCGCCGCTTTATGCTCAGTGGGGCAAGGAGACCGAAGGAGGTCAGCTGCAAAAAATAAACCTTATCGGTCACAGCTTCGGCGGTAACACCATAAGACTGCTCGCCAGCCTTATGGAATACGGCAATGAAGCCGAACAGCAAGCAAGCCCCGATGACCTTTCGCCGCTGTTTGAAGGCGGTAAAGGCAGCAGCATAAACAGTATCACTACACTCTGCTCCCCTCATAACGGCTCCACACTGTACTATGTGGTTGACAAAGACAAGCTTATCCCTTCAATGCTTGGTCTGCTTCAGGTAGCCGGCGGCGTAACCGATATGGTTAAGGGCGGATTGATAGATTTTCAGCTTGAGCATTTCGGTATTCTCTCAGGCTCGGAAGACACTATGTCTCTACTCAACGACAGCTTTATGAACGGTACGGACAACGCCTTTTATGATCTTTCTCCGCACGGTGCAAAGCTGCTCAACGAAAGCATAAAAACAGTAGAAAGCATTTACTATTTCTCGTACGCTTACTGCACGACAGAAAAGGCACCGCTTACCGGCAAACAGACCCCGACCCTTTCGACTATGGTAGTGCTTATGCCGATTGCTCGACTGATAGGCACCTATACCAACACTGATGCTGATGCACCTGTAATAATTGACGAAAGCTGGCTACCCAATGACGGACTTGTAAACGTCGTTTCCGCACAGTATCCGACCGATGAGAAGCACACCGACTACTCGGAAGAAAAAGAAACAGAACGCGGAATATGGCACGTATTCCCGACCCTTAAGGGTGACCACGGCACGGTAATAGGTATGAACGGAAATGTTCAGCAAACAAGAACGTTTTACACAGACTTAATAAAAATGATTGATGCATTACCCAGAATAAAATAAAAGATGAAGCCTTGCAGATTTTGTTTTTTGCAAGGCTTCAGTTCATTATTCACATAAAATCTTATTGCCAGTAATCCACATCATGCGGCAGATCGATGCTTGATTTTTTAAACTCGGGGGCTTTACCCTCTTTACGCTGTTTCTCATAATCCTTGAGCGCACGTATTGCATACTTGCTCAGTATAATTATTACAGGCATATTTATAAGTGCCATAGCACCCATTGTTATATCGGCGATACCCCAAAGAAGCTCAGCATTAAGACCTGCACCGACAAAAATAATAAGTGAAGCAATAATATAATATATACGCATAAAGGTTTTACCCGGCATTTTTTTGAAAAGGAAAAGCCAGCTTCTGTCAACATAGTAAAGGTTGCCGAGAAGAGTTGTAAACGCAAAAAGAATCATTGCAACCGTAATAAATATCGGGCCGAATGAGCCGAGAGTTTTGGTAAGAGCAGCCTGAACATAGGTTGCACTTTCATCAAAATCACCGGGCTCAACACCTGAGCACATACACATAAACGCTGTTGCGGAACAGACAAGGATCGTATCGATAAAAACAGAAAGCACCTGCACAAGGCCCTGTTTTACGGGATGCTTTACATCCGCAGAAGCCGAAGCATTCGGAGCTGAGCCGACACCTGCCTCATTACTGAAAAGTCCGCGTTTAATACCGTACATAATACACGAGCCCGTAAAGCCGCCAAAGATCGCCTTAATGTCGAAAGCCTCGGTGAATATGCGTACAAACACATCGGGCAAAGCCTTTATATTGAGTACTACGATAATCAACGAAACAAGTATATATGCAACACCCATTATCGGCACCATAAAGCTTGTAACCTTGATTAGTCTCTTACCGCCGCCAATCAAGCAGTAGCAAACAAGAACAGCGAGAACAAGCCCTATAATCCACGGTGTTGTTTTTTCATCATAAAAGTTATACGCCTTAAAGGTAGACTGTAGATTATATGAGCCGAGCATATTGAAGCCCACACCGTAGGTAAGGATAAGAAATACGGTAAATACAACAGCAAGAGGTCTGCACTTAAGCGCAGTTTCGATATAATAAGCGGGACCGCCGTAGCTTGTGCCATCCTCTCCCCTTTTCTTATATATCTGCGCCAGTGTGCTTTCTATAAGTGCAGATGCTGAGCCGATAAGAGCGATGACCCACATCCAGAAAACGGAGCCGAAGCCGCCTGCAAGAATTGCCGAAGCAACACCTATAATATTACCTGTACCTACACGCGAAGCAGTTGACACCATAAGCGCCTGGAAGGATGAAACACCCTTACCGTCCTTCGGCTTTTCGGTTACAGCCTTAAGCTGCTCACCGAGCAATCTGAAAGGAGCAAACCTTGTACGGAAAGTAAAATAAATACCGCCGGCGACGAGCAGAGCAACAAGTATGTAAGTATACATCGCATCATTAATGCCGCCCACTATTTTTTCGATAAATGCCATAAAACACCCTCATTATAAAAATTGTAAAATTATTTAGTATTATAGCACAATATGGCACTTAATGCAAGAAAAAGCGCACGTCATGAGTACGGCAAATATGCCGCCCAAACGTACGCTTTATCATTTAAAGATAGTCTCTTATATCAAGTGTCAGACGTTCCTCAAGGTTGATAAGCCGCTTTGCAATATCCTTTGACACTTCATCAGCCGCTTTATATTCATTAAGATAACGGTTGAGCGATTTTACGCCCATATTACATCCGTCTGTCATAAGGTCAGCTATGGTTTCATCAGATTCGTCAATAGCCATCTTCACGCCTGTTTTCATCCACGACATGCCCTTAGCTATCGGATTCGGATCTTTACCGTCGTCCCCGTATTTATCGAGAAGCTCTCTTATCTCCTCACCGAGCTTAACATGCTCATCCTTGCAATCCGTCAGATATTTTTCAAGCGAATCGCTTTTGACATAACCGAGCACATCCTCAATGGATTTGATGCCCATTTTTACTCCTGCATCACATTCACGAAGCAGCTTTACGGTATCTTGTTCGATCATTTCACCAAACTCCTTTTATTCAAGATAAAAGAAGTATGACCCGATTTATGCGTTTTCAAACATTTCTGCAAGCTTTCTGTCGGCATCCGCAAGATTTTTTATTCCGACAAAAATATTATCGGGAGTATAATCGTTAAGATATCTGTCGCTTTCAAGCGTAAAGTAACCTTTATAATCAATTTCTTTGAGGGCCTTTACGATGGCGGTAAAATCAATGCCCATTGACATAGGTATCTGATGCGAATCGTGCCACAAATCGTTATCGTGAATATGCAGTGCCTGCAAACGCGGACCGAGCGCCTTTATCATTTCTACCGCAGTTGTGCCGAGACCTCGCATTTCAGCGTGACCTATATCAAGGCAGGCAACAAAGAAATCATCGTTAACCGCATCAAGATGCGCATTGAAGCTTGCAGGGTCGGAGCAAGCAGCAGGAGCAGCCTCATCCTTTTCGTCGTTCCAGTTCCACATATTCTCGGTTGCAATTTTAACTCCGCAACTCTTTGCAAACGGCAACAGCTCAAAATACATCTGAGCATTTTCTTCCGCACTCTTGTCGTTATCAGGGTGGATTATACAGATTTTACCGCCTGCCTCTGCAGTGCACTCAATAGCTCTCTTGTAATACGAGCATATTGCCGCACAGCTTGTCGGAAACGGTGCGTGCGACTGATTGCATACAATTCCGTTATCAAGACCAATCTGCTTTAACTTACGTGCAAAAGTAAGGTAATCGTTACCGAAAAGCGGATGATTATTTTCAAACAAGCGTTGATTACGCCAGTCGTACTTACACATTTCAAACATCGAAAAATCCCAGGCATCAAAGCCTGCTTTTGCTATAAGTTCAACGGCTCTCTCTTCACCGACAATTTTGGAAGCAGAGCCTATTTCTGTTGAAATTAACATATAAAATCCCTCCGTACCTTTTTCTTGATTATAGCATATATTAACTATAATTGTTTTCGGTATTGTAAATTTTTCGGTTTTATATTAAAATTGTATCAAACATAAAAATTTCAGAGGTAGCCGATGAAAACTCTAATCAAAAAAATACTCAGCCCGAAGCTGAGACGTGCGGTGCTCAGTCTTTTAAACAGGCTGTGGTGTGCGGTTTGCAAATGCCTGCCGCTTCAGAACCGTGTACTTTTCTACACAATACGTGCCGACGGCAAGCTCGCCGACAACAGCAAAGCCGTATACGATGCACTTGACGCAAAAAAGGTAATATTTGCACATATGCTGCCGCATTCAATCAAAATAAAACCTCTCGCCTACTATTACCTGCTCACAAGCAAGGTTATAGTGACCGACGACTACGTACGCTATATGCGTGCCGTAAAGCTCAGACCCGAGCAGAAGCTTATCCAGATATGGCACGCCTGCGGTGCATTCAAAAAGTTCGGTCTAGACGCACCGTCACAGAATACACGTGAGCAGGAAATTGCAACCCACTCACAGTATACCGCAGTTGCGGTAACCTCCGAAAACTGCAGAAAATTCTATGCAGGGGCATTCGGTGTCAGCGAAGATATCTGCCTGTCTCTCGGTCTGCCGCGTACAGATTCATTAATCGGCGGCAAAGATATTATGCGCGAAAAGGTGCTTGCCGCTCACCCTGAGTTTGTTGGTAAAAAGCTCTATCTCTACTGCCCTACCTTCCGTGAAGACGGCGGCAAACAGATTGAGTTTAACCCGAAGATTGACTGGAATACTCTGAGTGCTGCTCTTGCCGATGATGAGGTGTTTATAATACGTCGTCATCCGATAATGAAATACTCGCTCACAGACAAAGAGTACACCAATATTATTGACCTGAGCAGTGAATCGACACTTGAGCTTACAGCGGCAAGCAAAGCAATTATAACCGACTACTCCTCGGTTATATACGATGCCTGCCTTATGGATGTACCCTGTGTTTTCTACTGTCCTGATATTGAGAAATACGAACGTGGCTTTTACCTTGACTTCCCCGACGGCCTGCCCGGTGAAATGACAACAAAAGCCGAAAATCTGCTTAAAATAATAAGAGAATCAGTCACTTCACCTGACAAAGAAAAAACAGCAAAATTCAAAACAAACCAGCTTAGTGCCTGCGACGGACACTCGGCTGAAAGAATCGCAAAGTTAATCAAAGAATGGTTATAAAAAAATCTCTGAAGTTACTTATAACTTCAGAGATTTTTTTATCTTTTGAGTTTTAAGAAAAGCTTTGCACCAAGCTGAATTATACCGTCGGGCAGGAAACCGAATTTCGGTGAACGCTTTAGAAGTGAAACCACCTTGAAAAGCCTCGGGTCAAGAGTTTCGTAGCCCTTGAAACTCAGCGTTATTTTACCCTTGGGCTTATCGCCGTCAACAATCTCAAACAGCGGCATTGACTGTGAATGAAGCTCAGACAAAAATCTTTCATTCATATTTTTGACACGCACGCTGATAAACGGGTTTGCAAGTATCTCCGCCTTTGAGAAAATCGGCTTTCCTATATCCTTGATTTCGCGTGCACACTTTGCCTTTGTTGCGTCCGTCATACGCACGGTAAGGCTTTCGCAACGCTTACCGATGAGCGATATCGCCTCGTCATCCTCAGCCTTCCACAACATACGGTAAAACTCATTCATAAGCGCGAGATAGTCTTTAAAAAGAATCTCCTGCAGATAATCTTCCTTTTTATCGGGTGCGTCTTCAAATGAATTTTCAGCAACCGCATAAACAAAATCCATTGACTTTGAAAATTCACCCACAAGTGCGGAATTAACCTTGTGAGTGACAGATGCAGAATGTCTGCGATACATAAACAGTGCATCGGCAACGCCTGTGATTTTAGGCTTTACGGTGTGGATAAACTGCATAAAGAATGCACCGTCCTCACTGTAGCGCATAGGCGGAAAACGCACACCGCTGTTTTTGAGAAGCTCTGCCCTATACACCTTGTTGCTGACAAGGAAGTTGCGGAGCAGACGCTTATCATAACAGCTGATTTCGGTTTCTTTTATCAGCTCGTCAACAATCGGATTATACTGATTGACACCGTCGCCAAAGCTCTGCACTCTGAATATAGCAAGGTCAGCACCCGTTGAGCAAAGCGCTGCATAAAGCCGCTCAAACGCATTATTACTCAGCAGGTCATCACTGTCTATGAAAATTATGTATTCACCCTGTGCACGCTCAATACCGTTGTTTCGTGCAGCAGAAACGCCTGCATTCTCCTGGTAAACGTATACCACCCTGCTGTCTTTAGCGGCATAACGCTCGGCAATATCTGCCGTTGAATCCCTTGAGCCGTCGTTTACAACAATTACCTCAATATCCTTTTCGGTCTGCGAAAGCAGGCAGTCAAGCGTTTCTTCAATATATTTTTCTGCGTTATATGCAGGTACGATTACCGAAAACTTCATTTTGTTTCCTCCTGTAACCATTCAAGTTCATCTGCAGGAATTACGATATAATTATCGGCACCCTCACCTACCCTGAGATATACGTTGCGAATTCCTGCCTGAATTATTACCCTTGCACAAAGCGGACACGGCTTTGCCTGATGAACGGAATTGTCTTCGGGATTAACACCTGTAAGATACAGATCTGCACCTAAGGTCTGCTGACGTGAGCAGTTGAGCAGTGCATTCATTTCAGCGTGTACGGCACGGCATATCGCATATCCTTCACCCTGATGCATATCCTTTTCAATACGCTGACATTTACCTATCTCACAGCAATTCTGAAAACCTCTCGGTGAGCCGTTGTAGCCTGTAGAAATAACGGCATCATCCTTGACGATAACCGCACCGTATTTGCGTTTGAGGCATGAGCTTCTGTATGCAAACACCTCGGCACAGTTGAGGTAGGTATCAGTCTTTGAAACAAGCCTTCCGTTTTCGGGGAATACCATAGGGCAACACTCCTAAATAATTCTGAATAACACTATACCATTTTTCGTATAATTTTTCAAGTTATACCCGATATACATACACTTAATCTTGATAAAGAAAAAAGCTTATGCTAAAATAAATATGTAATATAATAAAAAGCGGTGATATGATGGGCGAAAAAATCAAAAAACTGATAGGCGTTGAGGGCGATTTCAAAACAACTATACTGCCTATGATAAACTACAGCTATGCTAACATATATATGGGCGGTGCAGGCTACATAATCAGCATGTACTTCACCGTTTTCCTTACAGATGTTGTCAACCTTTCGCTCAATCAGGCAGGTATTATAGTTATGCTTGCAACAGTGTGGGATGCCGTGACAGACCCCGTAATGGGCATTATCACCGACCGCACACGCTCTAAAACGGGTAAGCATCGCCGTTATCTGCTCTGGGGTATTCCGCTTATGGCGCTTTCATATACCCTGCTGTGGAATTCCTACGGGCTCGACGGTAAAAACAGCCCCGCAACCGCAATGCTTTACTTTGTGCTTGTCTATATGCTGTACAAAACTGCTTATACGGTAATCGGTGTGCCTCATACTGCAATGCTGCCCGAGCTTGCACCCGAGTACAATCTGCGTACCCAGTACAACTCTGTCGGCTATCTCTTCAACTCTGCAGGTATGGTGCCTGCCTTCGGTATTGCCGTGCTTGTGCTCTCTCTCTTCGGCTCGGACGATAATATAACGTCCGCATCAAAAGCACCGTTCCTCGTTATCGGCATCGTGCTGTCATTGTTCTTCGGCTTTGCCGTATTTATGACCTATGCCAAAACCCGCGAGCCGAGCTCACTCAACAACAAGCACGAAAAACTCGACGTAAGATATATAATAAAAGAATACGTCCTTGTATTTAAAAATCGCTCATTCCGTCAGTATTTCTTTATGAGCCTTGCCTATCAGTTTGCTACGGGATTTTATGCAAACTCCAAGGTTTACTATATCAAATACCTTGCAAACCAGTACAGCGGCTACGCACTTTTCAATGCCGTTGCAGGTGTTGCAGAGGCGGCGGCTTTTCCGCTCAACTACGCTCTCACAATGAAGCACGGCAAGAAAAAATGCGGCAATATTGTCACTCCCCTTATGGTTGCAGGTCTTGCGATAGGTCTTATTATGCAGTCGGGCGGCTCATTATTCTGGAGTGCGCTGATGATGCTGAGTATGATTCTCTACCCCTTCGGTATGTCGGGTCTCGGCTTCGTGTCAACCAATATTTTCCCCGACCTTACCGACGTTGACGAAATGATTACCGGCAGACGCAGAGAAGGTGTTATCGCAACCTTCAGCACGCTTATCAAAAAGAGCATCAGCGGTGTTATGGCAGCTATGGTAGGCTTCACGCTTCAGGGCTTCGGTCTTATCACGGGCGACACTGTTTCAGACTACGAAAAATCAACCGGTCTGCTGTTTGAGCAAAGCGCATCAGCCGTTACGGGTGTACGCATATGCGTAGCAGTAATTCCTATTGTCGCGGCACTTATTTCACTTATTCTTCTCAAGCGATTCCGTATGACCAAGGATGACCACACAATGATACGCGCGGCAATCGCAACAAAGCACAGATACGGCAGCGTAACTCTTACGGAAGAGGAAAAGAAACGCTGTGAGGTAATAAGCGGACAGAAATTTGAAAACACATGGCTCGGCAAATCTTCCGACAGCAACGAAACACATTACCTCGACCGTGACGAAAACGGCAAATATATAATTCTTGAGCAGATGAAGGAGGCAAAGAAAAATGCCTGATATCACAAAGAAACATCCCGACAAAAAAGAAAAAAACTTCAAAAACTCTCTGCTTGACTTTCTGTTTTATCTCGTGCAGTGGACATGGTGCTTGCCCGTAAACTTAGTCGGCGGCATCGTGTTTCTTATCTGCACAAAAATAAAGAAGCGCCGTTATCAGCGCTTCGGTTACTCGTACATAGTTTATCTGCCGTGGAAATCAGGCGGGCTTTCACTGGGTCTGTTTATATTTATGAAAGACCAGCATAAGAGTAAAAAATGGACTTACAACACCCGTATCCACGAATACGGCCACACCTGGCAGTGTCTGATGCTCGGTCCACTTTACTACATAGTAATCGCTCTGCCCTCTGCAATATGGTGCAACTGCTTTGCAGGCTACAGAAAGAAGAACAATGTTTCTTACTATAAGCTGTACTGCGAAAGCTGGGCAAACGCCTGGGGTCAGAAGGCAACAAAAATGGAAATGATAAAAGAATAGAAGAATAAAACAAAAAAGGGCAGAACAATCCCACCTTTGTTCTGCCCTGTATTTATGCCTTGTTATATTCTTTATTTATCACCTGCCCTCTGATTCTCATATTTTTTACATACGGCTGCGGCATTGCCGTAGGTATCAAAATTAAGTTCTACGACTCCTATTGATTTAGAACCGTCGGTATATTCAAGCGTAAAAGTAATCACATCATCAAAAGCCGAAAACGGTGTATCGGGGTTTTCCTCAAGAGCACTAATTAATTTATCGGTATAATCCCAATAAAAGCCTGCTGTTGCCGGATCAAACTCTTCACCGTTTACGGTTATGTCATCGCCGTGTAAGGGTGCTGAAAAACCACGCTTGCCCGAAGAATAAACCATCTGCCCATAGGGAGAAGAGTTCTTGACATTTATACTCTTTAATGTTTTATCCTGCTGTATAACAAACCTGAATTCGTTTATCGAGCATATAACCATATACAGCTTATCCGTAGCGACAATACTGCTCCTGCCGAAAGAGAAATCTTCTTTATCTGCATAGGTATTAAGTTCATCGTTCATTTTGTGGAGCAGATCTTTTTTATCAGTTTCACTCATCCCGTCCACATCATAAGTTTTAAAATAAACACCGTACGGATATGCCTCATCCACTTCAAGCGTTTTGGTTACAACGGTGGCTTCTCCTTTAAAATCTTCTGCACTTGCCACAATAATAAACGCTTGCATAATATCAGACATTATATCATTACCTATCGTATTGGCTTTACTGTCATCAACATTATCCGTTACCTTACCGTAAAATCCTGCTCCGACAACAAGTGCGGCAACAAGACACAGTGCAGTAACAGAACTGATGAATTTTTTGGGCTTAAATGTGCTTTGTTTACCGTCAGCAATTTTCGCCTTCAGCCTTGATTGCATATACAAATCGGGCTGAATACCGTCTATGTATTTTACTAAATCTTCCTTTTTCAAATTTCATAATCCTCCAATCTGAGTTTCAACATTTCACGGCCGCGTTGCAAGCGCTTTTTTACGGCAGATTTTCCGATTTTAAGTATTGCGGAAATTTCTTCAACAGAGTATCCGCTGTAATAATGCAGGAATATTACAATTTTATATTTTGGCGGCAAAGCAATAATGCTCCGCTCTACATCCTGCTGTGTGTCATTATCGGGCTGTGTCATTACGGGCAAATCATCTATATCAAGGTTTTTTCTTTCATATTTTCTAAGCACATCGAGGCAGTAATTCTGCGTTATTCTTATAAACCACGCCTTTTCGTGCTCTTTATTGTTAAAATCCTTCCTTGTCAGCAGATACTTGGAAAAAACCTCCTGCAATACATCTTCGGCGTCGCTTGCACTGTTAAGGTATAAAAAAGCTATTTTATACAGCATTGAGCCGTAGCTGTTATACTTTTCTTCAAATTCTTTTTCAAAGTCCCGGGCTTTCATAACTTCCTCCTTTCACTTATAAAACGAATGAAGTCGGTAATCGGTGACATTTTTCTTGAAAGTTATACGTTAATATGGTATGATTTTATCAAATTTATATATTGATTACAATTTGCAGTTTTATCCGGTGTTTTGATGTAGTTATGTTCGGCTCCCTCTGACGAGGGAGCTGTCGAAATCGCTTGCGATTTTGACTGAGGGAGAGATAAATAATAACGTTGTTTCGATATTTATTTCTCTCCCTCCGAGTTTTGCTTACGCAAAACCCACCTCCCTCGTCAGAGGGAGGCTAACGAATCAACATCTGTAACTTATTCCATAAGCCATAATATAAGAGGTGCAAAATGAACATTATCTACGAAAAAGCCAGAATAGGAATTGACAAGGCTCTGCTCTCTATGGGCAGAGGTGTTTACGGTATCAGTGGCGGTAAGCTTGCAAAGATTATGTTTACCGCAAGCCTTGATATTCCAAATGTCGGCACGAACGTAAAAATAATCAGCGAAGATGAGGACAGCGTAACGATTGCAAAGTTTGACGAAAACGGCAAAATTCTCAACAATGGCTTTCGTATTCTCTCAACAACCGACCTGCACTTCGGTGACGACCCCATACTGCGTGACAAATGTATGGGTATGCTTATGCGTCATATAGCCGACACAAAGCCCGACCTTGTTGTACTCACGGGCGATATAATTCTCGGCAAATATCAGCACTTTGACGCAGTTCAGTTTGCACAGTTTATGGAAAAAATCGGTGTTTATTGGGCATTCACCTTCGGCAACCACGAGGCACGCGAAGAAAAAGGCCGCTTCAAAGAGCTGCTTATGAAATGCCAGACCACATTCCCCCACTGTCTTGCACGTCAGGGTAAAAAAGAGCTTTTCGGTCTTTGCAACTACTGCATCAACATACTTAAGAGCGACAGCGAAATTCTCAAAACACTGTTTATGCTTGACTCGGGCAGAGATATAATCGACGAATACCGTGACGAGCACGGCTGTCCGTGGGAGTACGGCTCATACGACTTCATCAAAAACAACCAGATGAACTGGTACGAAAACAAGCTCAAATCGCTCGAGAAAAAATACGGCGAAGTAAAATCGTTTATGTATATGCACATTCCGATTCCCGAGTATGAATATGCCGTTGCCCTGGATGAAAACGGCAAATTCAGTTTCACAGACAAGTGCGAGATACTCTATGGCGGCGTATACGAATCCGTAGGCTGCTCTAAGCACAACAGCGGAATGTTTGCACTTATAAAGAAGCTCGGCAGCACCGAAGCTTTGTTCAGCGGTCACGACCACGTAAACGACTTCTGTGCGGTATATGACGGCGTTTACCTCGTATACAACCAGTGCGGCGGTTACGAAACCTACACTCTCGAAGAGAAAACAGGCTGGGGCGAAGAAAAGTGGATACAGGGTGTCACTATGACAGATATCGCCCCCGACGGCTCATTTAGAATCAGCCCGAGATATAATAGAGACTATCTGTAAAAACCAATAAAATCATCATGGCTCCGTACGGAAACTATCCGTGCAGAGCCTTTGCTTTTTGCTGTAAAAAAATTACAAAAGTATTACATTTATCGAAAAACGATAAAAATATATTGACATTCAGCAATTGATGGTGTATTTTATAGGCAAAGGAAGAAAATATAAACGGAGGTTTATGATATGCTTAAAATATCAACCAAAGCATCAATCAATTTATCAATCGCCATATCCGCAATCTTTTTTGTGCTGTGTATTACAGGTGCATTTATCCTGCCTACACTGGTACCAACACTTATCGAAATGCCTGCAGGCATCACCTCACGCGAACCGATACCAGATACAGAATGTACACTTATTATGGTTGTAGCTTACCTTATCCTTGCAGATATGTTTGTAGCAAACTGTTTCCTTTTCAGCCTGCTTCAAAGGGTCAAAAAAGGCTTGGTATTTACAGAAAAAAGCGTATTTCTTATCCGCAGTGTTTCGTGGTGCTGTTACATAATATGCCTGCTGTTTATTGTTCTCGGCTTTTATTTCCAGCTTGCTTTTGTCGTCTCTTTTCTTGCGTTTTTCCTCGGACTTTGCCTGAGAGTAACCAAAAACGTTATTGACGAAGCAACACAAATCAAAAACGAAAACGATTTAACCGTGTAATAAGGGAAGATGATAAATGATAACAATAAATCTTGACGTAATGATGGCCAAACGCAAAATGTCACTCAACGAGCTTTCTGACAAAGTCGGCATAACGCTCGCCAACCTTTCCATACTCAAAAACAACAAAGCAAAAGCTATACGCTTTTCTACTCTCGATGCAATTTGTAAAGCGCTCGACTGCCGCGTAGAAGATATAATAGAATACACACCCGACTGATATCTAACAGAGTTATTATGAAAAAAAGGATATACGTTTTATTTTGTTTATTATTATTATTGTTTTTTCTTTTTCTCGGGTTCAGCAGATTTATTAACAAAGAATTTGCTGTAAGAGTATGGGATAATACCAAAACAGTATTCACCTATAACGATAGCTATTATCGTGAAGAAAAAGATGTTCCGGGCACATACTTTCATAAATCCGTTATTGAAAACAAAAAAATATATGTTTCAGACAGTAATAATATTTGGGATAAATTTTTTGCCGAAGACTGCTTGTTGTATGCAGATGATCCTAACAACTATTTTGTGTTTGGGCAAGTACATACTTTTTCAGCCTGCACATATGTACGTGAGGATTTTACTTATCCTACTCCTTCTGAAAATAGTATAAAAATGATTTTCATCAATGAAGATTTAAGATATCCACTCAATAGTTCTATTTACGAAACAACTAACATTGATGAAATCAATAAGATCGTTTCGTGGATTTCAAAATGTAACGATGGTGATATCTTACCGGACTACATTGAAAATGTTTGCGGTTTGTCTGATAGATGTTATCTTTATGCTGATTATGATAAATTGCCATTAGTTCAGGCATTAGGCTACTTCGATATGGATGAGATGGGAAACTTAAGATTTTTCAAATTGGAAAATGTTTGTTAATTTATATTGGATAATAATTGTTTGGTTCAACAGACTATATGAACGCTCAGTCTGAATAAAAGGAAGGTGAAACAATGAAAAAATCTAAAATAAAAAAAGTATTGATAACAATTCTTATTTTGTTAGGTATATGGTTTACAGTTTTGATTGTTCTTTGCACTGACACATATCTTGATATGCGTAAAAAATGCAACGAAGATCAGACTTTGGTTTCTCCGACCGGAAACTACGTTGCCGAAATTGATAACTCTTATTACGGCTTCTTTTGGGGAACTATATCCGACGTAACTGTAACAAGTTCAGACGGAATCACTGTCATAAAGTTTAACGGTGAACCCGGAGCAGATTTTTATTGGAGCAAGAACACTGATGTTTTCTGGATGCTCTCACGTGATATAGGTATATACGCATATACAATAGAGGGCAATGAATATACCGAATATCATATCAAAAAAGCCGGTGATAAATTCTGTTTAGAAAACAAAAATGAAGATATTGAATATAACATTAATGAAATTCCTGACAGTATTATTGACTATATGAACACTCATTATGAATAAAAGAAAGGAGAAAGTCAATGGAAAACAATATTAATAACGACAAAAGCCTCGAAGAGCTTGTCGGTATGCTTGTTGAAAAGAAAATAGAAGAGCTTGCAGAAAAAAAGCTCAAGCAAAACGAAACGCCAAAAGCAGCGTATCAGCCTGTCGTAACAGTACCTGCTCAACAAGCCCCCGTAATCAACAAACCTTTTTACCCCGAAGCCGTACCGGTAGCACAGCCGCAGATTATACCGACTGCACAGCGAAATCCTGAAAAAGCAAAGCGAAGCTTCACCGCATCCGAAACCGTTTTCGCATGGCTTTCATACATTTTCGCCTACCTCTTCTGCAGGTCGGTACATACCGCATCATCACCTCTCGGTGCAACACTTTTTATTGCAATACTCTTTGCCGCTACGGGTGTTTTCCTGCTTATGACAAAACGCAAGCCGAACATCACGGCAAGTGCGGTCGCAACATCAGCGGTTGTCATTTCGCTTTCGTTCGTCTTTTCATCAAATACGTTTATCCACTTTTTTGCCTTCAGCTATGCCGTTATCGCCTATTGCTACTTCGTTTATGCTTCATCAGGCAGCAAATTCAAAGCAAGCTTTTCAAACTTCATAATTGCCGACTTTCTTAAAAGTGCTGTTTTACTGCCATTCAAATACTTATGGAAACTTGAAATGCCGCGTGCCTTCTTTCAAGGCAAAACAAAGAAAAGTATGGGCTTTTTTCTCAAGCTCATAATCGGCCTTGCAGCAGCCGCAATTCCCACAGCAGTTGTACTTCTGCTTCTGCTCTATGACTCATCTTTTGAAAGCCTTATCAACCGCATATTTGACTTTGATATAGTCACCGTTTTATCACACATCGTAAGCCTTATTTATGCCGTTCCGATAGGAATATTTATCTACAGCTTATATATTTCATCTGTTGACGGCAGGCAGATAGTATTTCTATCAGAAGAAAAAATCACACAGAGAGAAACAAAGATCCGTTTTTCGCCTGTCACAACCTCAGTTGCGGCATCAGTACCACTGCTTGCAGTTTATGTAATATTCTTCATATCACAGTGGAAATATTATATATCGGGATTTACGGGTATATTGCCCCAAGACTTCAGTTACGCAGAGTATGCAAGAGAGGGCTTCTTCCAGCTTTGTGCCGTATCTGCTATAAATCTTGTGATTATCGCGCTGATAATCGCATTTTCAAAAAAGAGCAGGTTTTACAGTGCTGTTATCAAAGTCCTCACCTACGTTTTCTCAGCCTTTACGCTTGTGCTTATAAGCACCGCCATTGCCAAAATGGTAATGTATATCCAATGCTACGGTCTTACGCAGAAGAGAGTTTACGCAACGTGGTTTATGGCTGTACTCGCACTGATATTTATCGCCGTTGCACTCAGCAGATTTATATCTAAAATCAAGATTGCCGCAGTTGCATCGGCCATACTTGTCATATCATTTGCAGGTCTCTCGCTTTGCAACGCTGACAGTATTATTGCAAAGTACAACGTAGACCGCTACCTTGACGGCACACTGCCAACGGTTGACGTCGCTGCGCTCAACAATCTAGGCGATGCCGCTGTGCCCGATATGGTTCGCCTTGCCAAGTATTACGACAATAAGTACGGAACCGACATCACCGAAAACTATTCAATTTTAGAGTATCATCCTACCGGTTATCTTGAACTCAGACAAGCACTCGTAAGAGCACAGCAGGCTGAACGTAACGACTCCGTATTCGGCTTTTCACTCAACTCAATGCGTGCCGAAAAAGCGCTCGAGGAACTGGGTGTAATAAAAAAAACACACTATGACGAAGCTCTCGAAATAATCACACCGGAAGACACAGAAATATATTATGAAAGATAAGATATGCCGACTTCTCTCAACGGGAAGTCGGCATTCTTTATAACGCATAATTCATCTGCTCTTCATCAACAAGCGGATACGTTATCAGTCTTTATTTTACATCGCTCTTTCTCTCTGCCGTATGGGTTGTGCCCACAACGACCCATCATAAAATCTACATCTTTGTAATTTAAAATCAGATGCAACTCAACTAAAATTGTCATTCTGAGCGTTAGCGAAGAATCTTACTCGACTCCCTCATTGATTGAGGGATTGTCAACATTAATATGCGGCACCGCCGCAGTTACTTTTGTCTGTCGTTACAAAAGTAACCAAAAGAACTCTTGAGGCTATCCGCACTCCGCTACGGCTGACTCAATCGACTCCGTTCATTTAATCGGAACGCAAACGTGCATTCCGATTACCGCAACGGCTCCCAACGTAAATAAAATCTCAAAGCTCAATCTACCGCCTGCGGACACTCACTCACATAAAAAAATACCGTCTAATTCCCGTCAGCCTGCTCCGTTCAAAGTCACAGCATTTTTTATATTTACGTACAATCTGTCTTTTACACCGTAGGGGCGGCCATTGGCCGTCCGCTCCAAACATACACATCACTCTTTCGCTCTGCCGTATGGGTCGTTGCCCACAACGATCCATTAAAAACCAAGGCTCTCTTTTACACAAGGGAGCCTGAAAATCGCTTAACTTTTATACATCCGATACCACAAAACGCCGAGCGCATTGCTCGGCGTTTTTGATTACAACACATAATTCATCTTCTCTTCATCAACAAGCGGATAGGTTATAAGCTCTGATGAATTGAGGTTTGTGCGGTGCATATCAACTGCGGTTATCCGGCGATTATTATAGGTTGTATAATAATAAATCCCTTTGTCTGCGTTACAGCAAGAAGTATACACAGTTATTTCGTATTTTCCGTTTTCGAGTGTACAGCAGCCCCTTGTCTGTTCAACACTGCCGAGAATATGAAAGAACTGCCCTACGCTCGATTTTTCATCGGTTTCGCTCACGCTGTTGAGCTTAGTAAACGCTGCCCTTACGAACCGCGACTGTGACGAAAGGTCACCCGGCAGACCGATCGCACCCATTCCCCTGCTGTAAACATCAAGCTTTATATCGGGTGCAAAAGTATTGCGTGGCGGCAAAGCCGAAAGCCCCATATAATTATTTAAATTAAATATCTGCATATCAAACGGCGGATTGTTTGTCAGCACACCTGCAAGGTTATCGTAAATTTTCAGCCCGTCTTTAACCGACTCGACGGTTATCGCCTGCTCTTTGTCTGCTATAATCCAATGAAGCTGTGATGCAGGTAAATCTTCACTGAAAACTTCACCCGTTATATTAATACGTGCGAGCAATTCTTTTGCCCGCTTTACACTCTCACACTGTGAAAGCACCCACGGTATAAACTCAAACTGTGCTATATTATCTTTGTTATCAGCAGGCTGAAAATAATGTGCATTGCCTACAAAATTGAGCCCTGCCATGCAAAGCCCTTTTTCATTCACCGCATCATAATATAACGGATATCCGTCAACAACATAAGCCATACCGATTATCGCATAGTGCTTTTCAATAACTTTGCCGTTTCTGAATACAAATGAAAAATTACGCGGAGTTACCGTAACCTGCTCGTTATATGAAAAATCGTTATCAAGAGTTCTGCCGAAATAAAAGCAGTCTGTTTTATAAGTAACCGCAGTGCACATATTATCATCGCCTTTCAAGGTTTAATATGCCCCAAAAAGCAAAAAAACAGCCGCCCTCCGAAGAGAACGACTGATTTTTTGTGCATAAGAATAGAAAAAAGAATTTATATAATTATGCTTCTTCTCTCATCTTTGCAAAGCACTCGCTGCAGTATACAGGGCGATCCTCACGGGGTCTGAAGGGAACCTTGCATTCTGCGCCGCAGCTTGCACAAACAGCGTCGAACATCTCGCGCTCGGGCTTGTTTGCATTCTTGCGTGCATCACGGCAGGACTTGCAGCGCTGAGGCTCGTTTTCAAAGCCCTTTGCAGCATAGAACTCCTGCTCACCGGCTGTGAAAACAAATTCGTTGCCGCATTCCTTACAGATGAGAGTCTTGTCTTCGTACATTTTGGTCTACCTCGCTAAAAAAAATTTGTTGACACCCCGGGCGGACTCACACCGCCATCTTGTTAATAAATAACACGCTCTTTTTGAGCTACCTGGGCATATATGCTTATTCGTCAATCAGCCTTGAGCTTGCGGCGTATACGCTGCACAGCGTTGTCGATCGATTTGACGGATTTGCCTGTCTGAGCCGCAATCTGCGAGTAACTTCCGCCACGCAGATAAATTGCGAGCACCGCCCTCTCAAAATCGGAAAGGCGGGTTTTTATCTTTTCGGCAATTTCTTCAACAGCCTCGTATGAGCTGAGCTCATCATATGTATCGGTCATACCCTCTGCCGAATAAAGGCTCTCAAGTGCAACCGTAGGCACACTTTTTTTGTTTTGCTGCTCGTAAAGCGAAATCATACTGTTTATCGCCGAGCGGCAGGCATAGGTGGAAAACTTAGCACCTTTACCCGCATCGTAGGTACGAATCGCATTGAGCACGCCTATAAGGCCCTGCTGTTGAAAATCCTGCTTGTCCTGAGAATCAAAACCTGCAAACTGAGCCGCCTTATAGCCAATAAAACCCGAAACACGATTCATCAGCTCAATAACTGCAACACCCGAGCTTTCTTCTCTTGCCAAGGCAACAAGCTCTTCATCGGATAATTCTTTTAAAAGAGCTACGTTCAAGCTGCGGTGCCTCACTTTCATCGGGACAAGTAAAGATATAATACTTTATATTATTTGGTTTGTCAATAGATTTTCTAAATAAAAACTAAATTTTTTATACATTCTTTACAAGTACAGCAAAAAATGTCAAAAAAAATTAGTTTTTTTGCTGTAATTCGTCTAAATCAAGGTCAAAAGCGGCAATAAATTCGTCAAGAAATGTTTTGGCCGCAGGTATATCAAGTGCAGAAATCGTCGCAAAGGTCGCATTCTTAGCACTGTTAAACTCGGTATTGCCTGCCTTTTCTTCCTCTATACACTTGATAAATGCAGATATTTTATCCGCCGCCTTTACAAGTCTCCAGAGTTCGGCATCAGCATCCTCTTTTACAAAAAAGCCCTTGTAGCTTTCCTGCATATATTCGGGCAGCATTGATACAAGCTGTGCCGCCGTCTCACGCTCAACGGCCTTATACGCCTGCTTGAGCTGAGGATTGCCGTATTTAATTGGTGTCGGCATATCGCCCGTTATTATTTCGGGCATATCGTGGTATATGCCGAGCAGTGCCGCTCTCTCAGCATTGAGTGCTGTGCCGTGCTTTTCGTTGGAAATTACAGCAAGTGCGTGTGCTATTGCCGCAACCTCAAGTGTGTGCTCGCTTAAGTTTTCTTTGCGTGTGTTACGCATAAGTGCCCAACGGTCAATATATTTCATTCGCGAAAACATCGCAAAAAAGTTATACGCCATTATTATTTCTCCTTTATTCTGTTGCAGGATTTTTAAGAATCAGCACGTAATTTTCAACATCCTGATAAACCTCGTATCCCATTGCTAAATACTCTGCTCTCAGCTCATCCGTTTCGTGTACAAGTGCGGGACGGATATCAAAAACAACATAGTCAGTTTCATTCTTGGAGTTGATCTCATATATCTCGTGACGGTCAGCAATATGCGGCACATAGAATGTGCTTGCTTTGACCGATGCGTCATCTGGTATTGTATCAAGAGCAGTATCAATAATCTCAAATTCCTCTTTACCCGTTACGTAACGCTTTGTGTAGGCTTCGAGCTTTGGTAATGCAGTAACGAAGAAGCACATAACCGCAGCCACAGCTGCAAGGCTTGTCATATATCGCCTTGCCTTTCCGCTGAGTTCAGATGCATTTATAACGTAAAGGTAAAGCATGCAGGAAATCGCGCCGTAGGTATACTGAAAGTCGATAGAATATTGATAAACATAGCTTGTCATAAGGTTGAAAAGCATAAAGGGCAGTATAAGTATAAAGTGCGACACCTTTCTTGTAGCCAGCGGCAAAAAGCCCAAAGGCACAAGCACATACATAAGATACGGCAGCTTTTCAACCTTGAGAGTCTGGCTGAACACGTAGGCAGGGTTAGTAAGGATTATCCTGACCATACCCATAAGTCCGTTATCCTCATACATATAGTTACTGTAGTGACTTGACAGCACACCGTCACCAAAATGCATCAGCAATGATACCGCGCCGACAAAATATGCCACGGAAGCAACGCTCAATATTATGCCGTGCAGATATTTCTTACGTGAAAGCACTGCAAACAGACCGAAAAAGAAAACGAACAGACAGGCGTCCTCTTTGATACAGAAAACAAATGCTGTCGCAATATACATAAACAAGTATTTTTCACGCTCAAAGAAATAGAACACCCAAAGAAGGAGCGGCACAAGGAAGCAGTTTTCGTGGATATCATAGCTCGTACCGCAGATAATAACGGGACTGAATGCATATGCAACAGCCATAAGAATAATCGCTTTGTTGCTAAGCCCCTTATGTTTTGCAAGCAGATAAAGCGGCAGCATACCGCCTGCAAGAACAAGAGCCTGACTTATCTGCAGAGTATAGGGCGACGGAAAAACAAAATAAAGTGGGAGAAGAAGATAGTATATAGGTGAAATGTGTACAGCAAAATGCGAAAGAAGCCGGTCACGCTCACTTGAGGTTATCGGCAGACCCGTTTCACGCATATGGTGGAACATATTCACAAACAGACCGAAATCAAAATTGGGTGAGCTGTAGGTAGCGTATCTGAGGCAGGTCAGCAGAGCAATAACCGAAAACAGTACAAACGCAAGAACGGCGACAACCGCAACAGTCAGCTTGTTGCCGAATTTGATTTTACTAAGCCCCAGCTTATCGTCTTTAAGCAGGAACACGAGCATTATTGCGGCAAGAATTATAAGACTCAGACAAAACCAGAAATCACGCTCAACAGTCAACAGATACGCGCTGAACAACGCAAAAAGCAGCGACATCGCCCACGTATCCGTCATACGCTTCGGGAAAGCAATACACACGGCAGAAAGGAAGCCGAATGCGGCAAAAAGAACAACCGCGTAATCGACAACATCAATGTTGAACGCATATTTTATGTCTGTAAAAGCAACAGAGCTTTTAAGCATTATATAAAAATTAAGCCCGCACCATGCAGCAATAAAACGCTGAATGAGCTTGTCTATCTCAAAACAGCTTTTTAAATTCTCTTTCATTCTCTACCTCACCGATTTATAAGTTATAATTATAAGCATTATATCAAAACTTCCGCAACAAAGCAACCAACGATAGGAAATCTTAATAATTAAATTCTTTGTCTGACATTTTCAGACTTGATTTTTTTCAGGTTTATGCTTATAATATTGATTGTTTTCCGCCCGTAGCGAAGCTGGATATCGCAGCAGATTCCGATTCTGAAGGCCGGGGGTTCGAATCCCTTCGGGCGGGCCAAATAAAGCAGTTCACACTTTTTTGTGTGGACTGCTTTATTGTTTCGGTGCGAGGGATTCGAAAGGGCGTTAAGAAAACAGTCCTGTGGACTGTTTTTAGCCCGTGGGATTACACTAACATAAATTTAACAAACAAGCTGTCGCAAGCGGGGTAGTACAAAAATTATACTATCAAGCACCTTCGGGCGGGCCAAATAAAGCAGTTCACATTTTTTGTGTAGGCTGCTTTATTGCTTCGGTGCGAGGGATTCGAAGGACAAGCAGCACAGATAAGTAGTGAGCAAGTTGCTTAAATCCGCAATCTCCGCTATAATTAAAGTCGCAAAGGAGGTATGCATAATGAGTTTTAAATTCGAATGCTTGTCATATTTGACGAGTGCAAAAACTGAGCTCACACAAAGCTTTCCCAAAAGTGAGCAACTGACCGGCAGCTTATTTGCGATATTTTCAGATTTTGCGGATAACGATTACGAGGGTATATCTGAAAACAAAATTTACCGCTCATTCCAGAACACATTAACATAGATAATAGAAATTTCTTTTGAAAACAGAGCATCCAAATCACTCTTACGCAGTTTTTCAAGAAGCTGACTAACAGAGCTGTCACTGATTATCTTTCAGAACTTGCCCCGAAACATACCTCAGACTTTAACAACTCGTTGGCACGACTTGTAAGTGAATTTGTTTACCGGCAGGAATCCGACCATTAAAAAGAGCTGAAACTGAATTATCTGATAAGCATAATTGACAGTCAGATGTAACTTCAACCTGCAAGCACCTTGCACTTTTGTGCAGGGTGCTTGCTTTTTTATCTCTTTGCTGTATAATAAAATCAGATATATATACCGAAAGGGATTTAACAATATGAAAAACAAATCCACCCTTGTTTTTACGGGTGACATAGGCTTTGACAGATATATGTATGAAAAGTGGGAAGATGACGAGCTGATTTCTGACGATATACTCAGCTTTCTGCACAGCGCAGACCATGTTATTGCAAACGTTGAAGGCCCCGTTGCGGTTGCCGATCAAAACACAACAACCGAGGGTGCACAGCAATTGCTTCACACTATAGACCCGAAGGCTGTAAAAGTGCTTAACAATATGCACGCCGATATATGGAATATCTGTAACAACCACATTATGGATGCAGGCGAATACGGAATAAGAAGTACGCTTGAAATCGCCGCAGAAAATGCAGTTCAGACAATCGGTGCAGGTATGGACATATACGAGGCAAGAAAGCCGGTTGTTCTTGATGAAGCCGGCGGAATCGGAATGTTCGGCGTAGGTTACCAACGTGCGTGCCGCAAGGCAGACGAAAACAAGGCAGGCTGTTACAGCTGGAGCGATCTTGATGAAATCCGCAACACAATAAGCGAAATCAAAAAGACCTGCCGCTGGTGCATTGTCGTTGCACACGCAGGAGAAGAGTTTACGCCCCTGCCCTCACCTTATACACGTGAGCGTTACCGTCTGTATCTTGAAATGGGTGCCGATATTGTTATAGGTCACCATCCGCACGTGCCGATGAACTACGAAACAATCGGTGACAAAGTCATTTTCTATTCTCTCGGCAACTTTATTTTTGATACCGACTATCAGCGTTCACAGTACAACACCGAATTCGGTCTGCTTGTAAAGCTTAACTTCACCGAAACCGATTTCACCTGGGAGCCTATGGGACTTAAAATTCTCCGAGGTCCCGAGCACATTGTAAAAGCACCTCTGCCGAGGATTTTCACCGACGTGCAGGAGAATGAATTCAACCTGCTTTCTCCTCTTTCGGCAAAAATGCACATAGCCGCTACCAAAAGGCAGATGACCTACCTCAACCCCGCTCGCTTCAAGGATGCAACCGATGAGGAATGGGCAGAGCACTTTGCAGAGCCGCTCAGAACAGGCCGTGTACCGGGTGAAACGCTCGATTTTTTCATTCTCTGTCCGCTTGCCGAAAAAGCAGAAAGCAACGAATGGCAGAAAAGCAAGCTTGAAGATGTTAAACAGTATATTCTGGAACAGATGTAAAAAAGAGCTTGTATCGTTATGATACAAGCTCTTTTAATTTTATCCTACTTTAGTGCCGCAGCCTGAGCAGAAATTGTCTCCTACTCTGAGCTGTTTGCCGCAGTTGGAGCAAAATACAGCTCCTCCTTCGGGAGCAGGCTGTGCAGGTGCAGCAACAGGTGCAGGAGCAGGCGCCGCAGGCTTTTCAGGCATTGGATTTATGTAGTTACCGTCTGCATCTATTGCATAATGTTCACTGTGCCTTACAGGGCGCTTACACTTAGGGCAATAAACAAAACCGTCTGCAAACCATGGTCTGAAGCCCAACGAATAGTCCGTATATCTCATAACTGTGTTACATCCGTCGCAGGTCACCTGATAGGTAAGTCCGCTGTGCCATGTTGCTCTTTTATATGCCATTTTTGTCATCCTTTCTTTTTTCTTATACTTTTATTTGAGTATTACTATCGTTACGCCTGTTTCACCCTCGCCGTAAACGCCGAGGCGGAAAGACTTTACAAAGCTGCATTTTCGAAGGTAATTGTGAGTAGCCGCACGCAGTGCGCCCGTACCCTTGCCGTGGATTATCGTAAACTCGCTCAAGCCCGTACGAAGCCCGCTGTCGATAAATCGGTCGATCTCAATAAGTGCATCATCTACCATCATACCACGCAGGTCAAGCCTTGTCTCTGCAGCAAGTGTGCCTCTGCCCTCAAGGCTGTCTCCTTTTTTACGAGGAGCATTTGACTGAGGTTGCTTCTGCTTTTCAGTCAGCAGTCGCAGATTTTCAACCTTGACACGCATTTTTGCAGTGCCTGCCATTACCTGCACATTATTTCCCTTTTCAAGCGCAAGCACGGTCGCCTGCTTATTGATGCCGACAATGAGCACGTTGTCGCCGACTTTAAGCGGTCTCGGAAGTACGTACTCGCCATCATCTTCATAGCCTTCTATCGGGTCAGCGGCTTCATCCATAGCCTCTACGCCCTTCTTGATTGTTGCTCTTGCGCGGCGTGCAAGTTCAGCCATGTCCTTTGCCTTATCTTTTTCTTTTTTGAGTTTTTCAATTTCACCCAGCAGTGCATATGCCTCACGCTTTGCCTGCTCAACTATGCGTGTCGCCTGAGCTTTTGCATCATCGATCTCCTTCTGTCGTTGTTGCTCAACCTTTGCCTTTCTCTCCTCTGCTTCAAGACGTGTTTTTTCTGCAAGACGAGTCTGCTCGTAAGCTTCCTGCTTTTCTTTTTCAAGAGCTTTTCTGCTCTTTTCAAGGCTTTCTATAACATCCTCAAACTGCGAATTTTCAGCAGAAACAAGCTCTGCCGCACGTGCGACTATATCCTTATCCATACCAAGCCGCTCAGATATTGCAAAAGCATTTGACCTGCCCGGCATACCGATAAGCAAACGGTAAGTCGGACGCAGAGTTGCAACATCAAATTCACAGCAGCCGTTTTCAACCCGCTGAGTCTGCAGAGCATACGCCTTAAGCTCAGCATAGTGAGTTGTTGCGGCAATCTTCGCACCCTTGAGTGCAAGTGACTCAAGTATTGCCATAGCAAGTGCGGCACCCTCAACCGGATCTGTGCCTGCACCGAGCTCGTCGATAAGTACAAGGCTTCTATCATCTGCTACGGAAAGAATATCGATTATATTCACCATATGAGCCGAGAAGGTTGACAGTGACTGCTCAATAGACTGCTCATCACCTATATCGGCAAGTATTTTATCAAACACCGATATTTCGCTCAGCTCACTTACGGGTATCATAAGACCGCACGAAGCCATTACGCTGAGCAGACCTACCGTTTTGATTGAAACGGTTTTACCGCCCGTATTGGGACCTGTGATTACAAGCGTATCAAAATCCTTACCGAGGCTGATATTTATCGGCACGGCTTTTTTCTTGTCAAGCAGAGGATGACGCGCATTCTTAAGTTCAATTCTGCCCTCATCGTTAAGTGTGGGCGATGCCGCATTCATACTGTAGGCAAGCTGTGCCTTTGCGAATATTACATTTATCTCAACCGCACACTCAAAGCTGCTCTTGATGCTTGCGGCAAAGCTGCCCGCCTCAACTGAAAGAGCAGAAAGTATACGTTCAATTTCATCACGTTCTTTTGAAAGCAGAACTTTTATTTCGTTATTTGCTTCAACTACTGCAACAGGCTCTATAAATACCGTTGCACCGCTCGCAGACGTATCGTGCACAAGACCCGGCACTGCACTTCTGTGCTCATTCTTAACGGGCAGTACATATCTGCCGTTACGCATCGTTACAATGCTTTCCTGAAGTATATCCTTATATTTTGAAGAGCGTGTCATTTTGTCGAGCTGTTCACGCACCTTCGACTCCTGCATACGGATTTTGCGGCGTATTGATGCAAGTTCAGGCGAAGCATTATCGGACATCTCTTCGTCAGTAATTATGGCTGTGGTAATTGCATCCTCAAGATATTTGTTCGGAGTAAGAGCACCGAAGAAAACATCAAGACAGCTTTCGACACCTGCGTTGGTGCTCCTCCACTGTACAAGCGAGCGTATAACACGCAGAGTTTCAGCAATATCCAGCAGCTCACGCATTGAGAGCGTAGAACCTGCATCCGCACGGTGAAGTGCATTATTGACGTTCTTCATTCCGCCAAAGGACGGACCTCCGAAACGTGCGAGAAGCATATGAGCATCTCTTGTCTGATTCATAAGCGCCTGCGCTTCATCAAGCCTGTGCACAGGTCTAAGCGCAAGGGCAAGCTCACGGCTGTCCTCACAGCAGGTGTGTTCAACAAGTTTTTCAAGTATCTTATCAAATTCAAGCGCAAGCAAATGCTTATTCACTGTCAAATCAACCTTTCAGTTTTTTGGTAAATCTTCCGAGCAAACGCTTTGCGGAAGAATAAATGTAAATAAATTCCTCTGTCTTTCTGAATCTGACCCAGAAAATAACATTGGGTACGACCGCGCAAAGCAAGGCACGCACGGCAAACAGAACTATATCGCCGCAACGGTTACCGAGCGGCAAAGTTGCATAATATATCAATCCGCCGGGAATACAGATGCGGATAAGGGAAGCAAAATAACGCAGATAATATTTTTTCGGTGAAATTCCGAAGGCCTTGCGGTGTACAAGCCTTGCATCAAACCACCATGTAGTGAGAAACCTGCTGATGATTGTACCAAGAAAAACGCCCGCAACACCGAACGGCTTTATAAGAAGTACTGACAGCGGCACATTGATAACAACGCTTATAAGCGGCCTGTATCTGCCCTGCCAGAAAAGACCGCAGGCATCTTTGTAAGACAGTACCGCATTCTGCAGACCTTCAGTCAGAAAATTAAGAACGATAACAAGCACCGTAAACTCATCAAAGAGCATATCTCTGCCCCAAACAACAGCAATAAACGGATTAAAAAGATTCCAGAGACAAATGGCACATACGCCGTAAATCCAGAAATTGAGAAAATTAAGGCAGCGGAATATAAACTCGCTCTTTTGCTTATCTTCACCTGCAAAAAGGTTACCTATGCTTGCTGTAAAAGCAGAGAAAATATTCTTCACAAGCTGAGTAACTGCAGTGATTATAAGAGAATAATTTGAGTGAAGACCGACAACTATCATACTTATACGGTTTGCGATGATAAGATTATCGGTAGAAGAGAGCACGGTAAGGCTTATTCTGCTCAGTGCAAGAGCAAAAAGGTTTTTAAAAATTGCTTTTTTCTCCTGCTTCTCAAGCTTTTCTTTTTTATATTTTGACAGATACGGATATCTCTTATTTACAATGATCGCACATACAAGACTTTTTGATATATTGCCCACCGTCTGCACAATCATATATGCAATATAAGATTTGAAGACCGCAAGCACAACCGTACGCATTGCAATCGTCGCAACTGAAGCAATGTTACCTATTACGTTAACAATATATTTCTTTTGGTCCGCTTGAAGAATTGCACTTTTGTACGCAAAGAAGAAATACGAAAAAGCACTGTCCGCAATATAAAGTGCGTAAACAAAATCGACATTTACAAGGTCCGTAGTGCCTTTCATAAAATAAGGCAAGAACGGATAGAAAGCCACGCCGAAAATGAAGATAGATACACCTACGATACGGTATGCATTTTTTAACAGATTCATTATTGCAGCAACTTTTTTTGTGTCATTTTCAGCCAAAGGTTTATAAAGTGCATAGCATATAGCCGTGCCTATGCCGAGCTCACCTATGCTGAGAATAGTGATAACGCTCGTAAAAAGTCCGCTTATACCGAGAAATTCAACACCTATCGTGTTGAGCAAAACTATACGGTTTATAAATTGGAGCAAGAAAGTAAGTGCCTGACCGCCGACGCCTGTTACGGCAGACTTAAGGCTGTTTACAGTACGCGTGTTTTTTTCCATAAGCTGTGCCGTACACTCCTTTCCTTACTTTGATTTTTTATTATATCATATAACAAATAAAAATTCAAATAAAGTGTTTTGATCTTTAAAAAAATGTTTTTCAAGTTTATGCTTTTCTTATTGTTTTTTCTGTTTATTTGTATTATAATAATATCTGTGTAAAAATCGGAAGGAGCAATTGTTTTGAATACTACAGTCGAAAAAAGGCGTGCGTTTCTTATTAACATTGCCTACTTTGTACTGATAATCGGTGCTTTTTACCTGTTCATACGCTATGCCTTCTGGACGGTATCACCTTTTATTTTTGCTTTTTTTGCAGCTATGCTTCTGCAAAAGCCTGTACAGGCCGTCACAAAGCGTACTCCACTGAAAAAAGGCTTCGTAGCTTTCATATCGGTAATGTTTATCGCAATATTCCTGGCGGGTCTTATCGCTCTTGCAGGCACTACGGTTTTAAGCGAATTAAAGGGTTTTGTGTCCAAGCTTACGGAAACCTTCAAGAGCATACCCGATTTCATTGAACGTGCCGAATTATGGGTCATCGGGCTTCTTAAGCCGTTGCCGGATGCAATCGAGAATTCTCTCGCAGCCTCCGTCAGCGAATTTACCGACAACCTGCTTTCGGCTTTTTCACAACACGGCAGTGCCATTCAGCCCCCCGACAAAACATCTCTGATGCAGTTTAATATTTCAACCCTGCTTACTCCTCTCTCCGGCGTTATATCTACAGCGAGCAAGCTGCCCGCTTTTCTTGTTTCAATAATCGTATTTTTTATAGCTACCTGCTTTATAACAGCCGATTACGACAGAATAGTCGGCTTTATAAAAAGGCAGCTTCCCGAGGACAAGCGCACGGCACTCTCCAAGACAAAGCTGCTTACACTTTCAACGCTCGGCAAAATGATAAAGGCATACTGCCTCATCATCTGTATAACCTTCACCGAGATACTCATAGGTCTAACGGCACTCAATCTGCTCGGCTTCTATTCGGGCAGCTACCGAGTTGTGATATCACTGTGTATTGCAATAGTTGATATATTCCCTGTGCTCGGCTCAGGCACCGTGCTCATACCGTGGGGAATAATATCACTGCTCAGAGGCAACATCGGCCTTGGCATCGGTCTGCTTGTGCTGTACATCATAATAACCGTACTGCGTCAGTATATTGAGCCTAAGCTCGTTGCAGGTCAGCTCGGTCTGCCGCCTGCCGCAACGCTTCTCTCAATGTATCTCGGTCTCAAAATTTTCGGCGTACTCGGCATGTTTATGCTGCCGTTGACGATAACCGTTTTAAAAGTGCTCAATGATGACGGTGTTATCCACCTGTGGAAATCAGCACGCAACAGCTCTGCTGAAGGAACATCATCTGTTGAGCTTAAAATCCCGAAGCTTAAAACGAAAAAGAATACGAAAGGAAGAAAATCAAAATGAGCAAAATCATTGAGGTCAAGGGACTCGAAAAATCCTACGGCCGCAACCAGGTTCTCCGCGGTGTTGACCTGAGCTATGAAGAAGGCCAGGTTATTGGTCTTCTCGGCCCGAACGGCTGCGGTAAAACCTCACTTATCAAAATTCTCACAGGTCTTATTCACGACTACAAAGGTACCGTACTTATCGACGGCAAGGAGCCGGGCGTGTACACAAAATCAATAACTGCATACCTGCCGGAGCGTACCTATCTGCCCGATTGGATGAAGGCTAAAGATGCTATCAGCTACTTTGACGACTTTTTCACCGATTTTGACAAGGTAAAGGCAACCGAAATGCTCAACCGTTTCCGCCTCGACCCCAACCAGAAAATCAAAACTATGTCTAAGGGTATGCAGGAAAAGCTTCAGCTTCTCATCGTTATGAGCCGTGCTTCAAAACTTTACTGTCTTGATGAGCCTCTCGGCGGCGTTGACCCCGCGACAAGAAGCGCCATTCTTGACGTAATTATGAATAACTACGCTGAAAAATCAACCGTACTTATCTCTACACACCTCATCAACGATGTTGAGCGTATATTCAACTCCGTACTTATGATCGGCGAAGGCAAGGTAAAGCTTGATGCCGGCATGGATGAGATACGCAGAGGCGACAAGAGCGTAGAGGAAATTTTCAAGGAGGTGTTCAGCTTTGGTTGGTAAGCTTATTAAAAACGAACTTAAAGCGGGGCTTCATTCAGTAGCTCCCATATATATCGCAACATTTGCAGTTGTTGCAATTCTCGCAATTTCATTCCTTTTCGAAATCGTATGGCTTGCGGCAATAGGTCTTATAGCTGTTGTTCTCGTAGCCTTCGGCATACTCGCCGTAACAATAATTTCCGTTATCAATAACTTTAACAAATCAATGTTCCGAGACCAGGGCTACCTTACGTTTACTCTGCCCGTAACCAGCGGTCAGCTGCTTTTTACAAAGGCACTCTGCTCATTTATCTGGATCCTGCTCAGCTATATAGTGCTTATCGCTCTGTTTGCAGGCATTTATTTTTATGCCACAGCTCAGATTGATGAAAGCGAGCTCGCAACCTTCAAGATAATGATATCAATGCTTGTTGAATTACCCGACACAGCAACTGTTATCGGCGTAATCTCTCTTTTTGTCACCTATTTCTTCCTCAACATAGTCTTCCTTGTTGCGGAGATCTACTTCGCTGTGGCACTTTCCAACGTACGTCCCTTCCAAAAAATGGGATTCTTCTCAACAATACTCATATTTATGGGTACCTTTGCCACAACCTCAACAATCAGCACACTCCTCAAGGCTTATGTGCCTCTCTCGCTCAAAATTTCTTTTGAAGGTGCAGAGCTTCTGTTTGAGCCTATGTATTCTTCGTCAGGTATCGTATTCGGTTTTTCCGACGTTATCTTTATGACTATAGCATCAGCATTCTTCTTTATTATGACCGCATGGTTTATGAACCACAAAATCAACCTTAAATAAATCGGAGTTACTATGCATAAGTATTTAAAAGCAACGATCTTCACAGTTCTTGCGGCAATTTTTTCTTTTTCATTCGGTGTTTCTGCCGCTGATATTTCAGAGCAGAGTATCTGCTTTTCCGCATACTGTGAAACGCTTGACGACATTTCAAAAGCTGCAGAGGCAGGTGCCTCATTCATATCACTCGGCGACAAGCTTTCTGCTGCCGATGCTGTTAAAAGCATCCACGGCAACACAGCTCTTATCGTTGATGCAGACAGTGTTGAGCAAGCCGATAAAATCTTTGCCGAGCTTGCCTTGCTTGGTGTCGAAGGCAATGTATACTACAGACTCAATACCGGTGCTGGCAAAGCAACAAAATGGGCGAAGAGCAAGGGTGTAAAGCTTATCGGTTACTACAAAGGTAACATTTACCCTATTGCGGTCAGTGCAATAAGCAAATACTCAAAATCTGAAGACGGTGCGATAATCCAGCTGCAAACAAACAATCAGGACGGTGTAATTCTTCACAACTCCGTTACATCAGGCTTTGTCAAGCACGGCTCATACGGTATGTTCTCAACAGCCGATTCGACACGCAGCGCAAAGCGTACAGACTCTGCACGAAGCTGGGACGACCTGATTGCAAGAGGATACACTGTTATCGAAACAGCCTACCCTGCCGATTTTGCAGAATATCTCAAAGCCAATACAGCCGAGAGACAAAAGCTTGAATCAAGCGTAAATACCGCTCTTGCTACAAGCACAGAGGCTTGTCCTCCCAACAGAGTAAGTACTTATGAATCAGCTCTTGAGGATGCATCTGCCCTGCTTTCCGACGGTTCATCGGCAACATATGCAATGGCAGATGCACGCGCAGTACTTGACGAAGCCGTTAGGAATATAACAGTTCCGGACGGCTCTCAGATCAAAGGCGACCTTAAATTTACACCCGGCAGAATAGCATGGGCACTTTTCGGAATTGCACTTGTACTCAGCTGGCAGATATTCTTCCGTAAGCGCTGGGCTAAAAGCTGATATAACAAATTAATATAAGGAGAGGATATTATGACTGACAGGACATACGCTATACCGCGAGCTGCTTCACCGGAAGAAGTCGGCGTTTCTTCAGCAGCAATTGCAGGTTTTATTCGCGACTGTGAAGAAAACGGTATCGAAAATCATTCGTTTATGGTTATCCGCCACGGCAAAGTTGCTTACGAAGCATGGCGTAAGCCCTATTCGGCAGATATTCCTCACACTATGTATTCTGTAAGCAAAAGCATAATCGCCATTGCGGCAGGCTTTGCTGTAAGCGAAGGCTTAATTACAACGGATACCAGACTTGTTGATGTATTCCCCGAATACCGACCCGAAAAACCCGATGAAGCACTTGAAGCAATAACGCTTCATTCTCTTATGACAATGACCGCGGGCAAAAATGTCAGCCTGCTTGCAGACAAAACCTCCAAGCATTGGGTACGCGATTTTGTTGAAACAAAGCAAAGCTATTTCCCCGGCAAGAGCTGGAGCTATATCAGCGAAAACACATACTGTGTTGCCGCCATGCTCTCAAGGCTCAGCGGTATGACTGTCACGGAATATCTCAAGCCGAGGCTTTATGAGCCGCTCGGCATAACAAACCACCAATGGGAACGCGACACATCCGGTATTGAGGTCGGCGGCTGGGGCCTTTTCCTTAAAACCGAGGATCTGGCAAAAATTGCACTGTGCTGCCTCAACGGCGGTAAATTCAACGGCAAGCAGATAATTCCGAGAGAATGGATAGCCCTTGCATCCTCAAATCATACAGAAGGAATAGAAAATTCGCCAGAAGCCGGCTACGGTTATTTCATCTGGCGATGTGATTGCGATGAAAGCACCTACCGATTTGACGGTATGTTTTCACAGTTTGCAATTATGTTCGAAAAGTATGATGCCGTTGTTGTAATGACCGACAACGAAATAAACGAGGCTAAAACTCTCGCCTGCTTCTGGCAGCATTTTCCCGAGGCTTTTTTCGACGGTGAAGCACCCAAGGCTGTAGATATTCCCGCTTTTTCGGCATTGGAGGAGGTCAAGCTCGGCACACGTCAGACCGACCTTGAAGAACATATTTCCCAAAAAACCATCAAGCTTTCAAATAACCCTATTGTTTCTCTCTCGGGTTATCCGCTGAGTGTACTCACCTTCCCCGCTGTCTATATGTCTGCTGACAAAGCAGGACCGATGGACAATATAAAGCTTAAGTTTTACGAAGATGAATGCACAATGTACTGGACAGAGGGCGATGAGAGCAACATCATTCACATCGGTCTTGACGGTATTCCGAGAAAAAGCAGAATTACTCTCGGAAAGCTTAAATATACAACAAGCTCAACTGCGGCTTGGCTCGACAAAAACGTGCTTGAGATACGTATAAGACCTCTGGAGACCGTTTGCCAGCGAGTCCTTCGCTTTACCTTCAAGGGCAACTCAGTGACACTTGAGCCTTCTTCTATGCCTCACCTCAGCTATCTGTCAGAAGAGCTCGAGCCTACTGTGCAAAATATGATGTCCGGGCAAGCACCTCACGCAATGATAAGACTGGTGTTTCTTAACGCATATAAGCTTCTTGACGCCGCACACCATGGCAAGCTGATATAAGCCGCCAATATAGAGAAAGGGCAGACAATGACTCCTGTAATTAGGTTTGCTTGTATACTGCTTATTGCAGTTGAAATTATCTTTATTCCACTATATCTGAAAAAAATGTGGCCTACCAAAAACTGGCATTCACTAGGCTACAAAATGATATGTGCAACCGCCTACGTTGCCCTTGCGGCTTTGGTAACCGGCTCAACCGGTGGAGCGAATTGGTATTCTCTGCCTATGCTCATAGGCTTTGCCGCATCGTGGCTGGGAGACCTGATGCTTCATATACCCAAGCCCACCAAGGTTTTCTTTGGCATAGGCATGGTATTTTTTGCCGTCGCTCATATCTTCTACTGCCTTGCATATATCGGTGTACAGCGCACATATTTTTCCTCAGTCGCAACATTTTCCCTGTGGGAAATCCTGACAGCAGTTATAATAGTAGCTGCATATCTGGCTGTATGCCTTATCAAAAAAGTCGGCTTCGGCTCTATGCTCCTTCCTTGCGCGGTTTACGGTATATTCGTAACAATAATGATGATAAAATCATCATTGCTGAGTATAAGGCTGCTTGAACAAGACATTAACAGTATGACCGTACCTGCTGTACTGCTGCTCATAGGCGGTGTATTCTTCTTTTTGTCAGACAGCTCGCTCGCACTTATTTCATTCGACACACGTTATAAAAAATTCAAGCTCAAAGTTTTTAACATAGTTACATATTTCGGTGCACAGGTTTGTCTTGCACTGTCAATACTTTACTTTGTATAAATTTATCCGGGAGGATTTTAAAATTATGGGACCTATAGGAATCACCCTGCTTTGCGTATTAGGTTTGATTGTAGCATTGATTGCCGTTGCCGCAATCAGAGCGGTAATGCTCAAAGCAAAACCCAACACAAGTGCACCCGCAATCAACCCTACTGAAGCAGAAGCACTCGACTACGCTGAAAAGCTCAGCGAAATGATTAAAGTGCCCACTATTTCATTAAGAGGCAACACCGATCTTTCGCAGTTTTACAAGCTTCACGAGGTTATGAAGCAAAACTTCCCGCTCATATTCGAAAAGCTCGAATGCACGGAAATCGAAGGCAATCTCCTTTTCCGTTGGCCCGGTAAAGACCCCAAGCGTAACGGTCTGCTTCTTATGGGTCACCAGGACGTTGTTACAGCAGATGAGCCCACATGGACAAGAGATCCATTCTCGGGTGAAATAGCCGACGGCAACATCCACGGAAGAGGCTCAATGGACTGTAAGTCTACCGTATTTTCAGAATTTCAGGCTATCGAAGAGCTCCTTGCAGAAGGCTATGAGCCACCTTGCGATGTCTACCTTGCAACAGCTGTTGACGAAGAGATTTCGGGCGGCGGTGCTCCGATGCTCGTAGATTATCTCAAGTCAAAGGGTGTACACCTTGACGTGGCAATGGACGAAGGCGGTGCTATCCTAAAGGGTCAGCTTCCTACAATGGACGGCTGGTGTGCCGCAATCGGTATACTTGAAAAAGGCTATATCGATGTCAAAATTAAGGCTAAGGGCAAGGGCGGTCACTCCTCGACACCTCCCAAAAACACACCTATGACAAGACTTGCAAAATTCGTTGCCGATATAGAAAACGACCAACCCTTCAAGGCAGAGATCTCAGGCCCCGTTTATGCAATGCTAAAAGAGGCAGCTCCCTACCTCGGCTTCCCGCTGAGAATGGTGCTCGGCAATATGTGGCTCTTCAAGGGTCTGCTTACAAAGGTACTTCCCGTTGTAAGCCCGATGTGCAAGGCTTTTGTCAAAACAACCTTCGCCTGCACAATGGCAGAAGGCTCACAGACACCCAACGTTATTCCTACCGAGGCTTACGTAGTCTGCAACCTCCGTCCCTCACCCCACCAGAATGCTGAGCAGTCACTTGCAGTGCTTCAGAAGTATGCTGATAAGTACGACCTCGAACTTGAGGTAATTCACGCAAGAAGCGCATCAAACTGCGTTGACTATAAGGGTGAAGAATTCAAGTACCTCACCAAGTGTATCAACGAGTGTTATCCCGATGCAGGTGTTATCCCCTACCTTATGACAGGCGGTACAGACTGCCGTCATTACGAAGCAATCGCCGACAACTGCCTGCGCTTCTGCCCGATTAAGATGAGCAACGAGCAGCTTGCCGCAATGCATGCCGCTAACGAAAGCATCGGTGTTGATGAAGTTGCCCACTGCGTAAAATTCTATAAGCATTACATTAAGAATCATAAGTAAAATCAACAGCCGCATCCGATATCGGATGGGGCTGTGTTGCTTTTATTCACTTCTCAGTGCTTTTACAGGGTCTTTCTTTGCGGCAACACGTGCCGGTATGAACCCTGCAACAAGTGTCAGCACAACGCTGATACCAATCAGTATTGCACCGCCGAAGAGAGGCAATGCAGCAAGATCAGGAATGCCTGCAAGAGAATTAACAATAGCGTTCAAGGGTATTATCAACACAAGAGTTGACAGTATGCCTATTATACCCGAAGTCAATCCAACTATGATAGTTTCGGAGTTAAACACACGCGAAATATCCTTTTTGGAAGCACCTATTGAACGCAGTATACCTATCTCCTTTGTACGTTCAAGCACTGAAATATAGGTAATAATTCCAATCATTATAGATGAAACAACAAGAGAAATTGCAACAAAAGCGATCAGTGCATAGGTCACAAGATCGATTGCACGTGTAAATGAACTCATAATAAGGTTGACATAATCGGTATAGGTTATCGTACCTTCTTCTCTGCCCTCACTTATCTGCTTTGCATTGTAATCGTCAATTATGGCAACAATCTTCTCTTTTGCCTCAAAATTGAGCGGATAAAGCTCAATACTTGTCGGTGTTGCAGCATCGGCGGCACCGAGCATATAAAGATTTTCTTCATAGGTTGAGTATGAGAATTTTTCTTTTTCCTCTTCCTCCGGGAGCTTTACAGGTGCAGAAGGCTTCGTGTTGCCGTTTGCATTCGGCTTTGACGGAGTACTCTGCAACTCCTCTTCACTCGGTATCTCAACCTGCTGATCGCTCTCAACTGCAATTATAATTGCAGAAAGCAGCTGCAGCTTCATATCCTTGTTCATCATCTGCAGATATGAATAAACCGTAGAGCTGTCCGTATCAGTACCCTCAAGCATCTCATCAAGATAAGAGATAAGCTTTTGCCTGTCAGATGCGGTACGTATATCCTTGAGCATAAGCTTTACAAATTCCGTCAGCTTTTCTTTTTCTTCACCCTCAAAATTTTCCTCAATAAAAGCGTATATTTCGTCCTGAGTCATAACCTCAATATCGTTGCTGTTAGCGACAGGCGTTAACTCGGGCATAGCACCTTTATGTGCCGCAAACTCAACAGCAGGCATTGAAACAAGTGAAGATGTCGGCAAAGTTTTTGCTTTTTCTGCCGCACTTTCAAATCTCAGCCCGGTGAAAACATCCACATCCGGCTTTGCTTTCTGCTGTTTTACTATTTCGCTGTTGTTTGCAATATTCATTGCGTACTCGGTAAGAGAGCTGAGGTATCCAACCGTACCGCCTTTTACTGTTGACTGAGCATTGGGCTTCGGGCGTGCGATCGCAACGATTTTTATTTCCTGCGCCGCATCAACCGCTTTTTTCATATAAGCCTCATCGTCGCTCTTATCGACCCAGATATTACCTTCCTTTTGATAATAAGCTGTAGAGGGAACCAGCTTGAATGAAAGGTCCAGGAACTCACTATAATCATAACCTTCAAGCTCGATCGGCTCAGTGTTTTCCTGCACCGCATTTTCTTGAGTCAGCTCAAGCTCACTTACATCTGCAAGCCCGAGCGCATAAAGAGTCACATCGTCGATTTCATTATTCTTATCAAGGAAAAGCACGACCTCGCTGTGATTTTTCGGCCACTCACCTGCAAGAATGTCGTACTGGGTATCCAGCATCTCAACATCGCCTACAAGCTCTTCCCATACATCGGTGTTTGCCGTAAGGCCCATTTCTTCGAGTGCATCATTGGGTCTTACCCGTGTCACACCGTTGCTCGTGTCACTTTTAAAAATCTGCAGGTCTACATCGTAGCCGTATTTGATATCCGTGCAAAGAGGATCGATAACCGAAGAATTAAGTTCAATAAATGTCTTGAATCTGCCGAGGTCGTTCTGCTGTGCCTTAAACTCAAAGTCGGCCACGGAATTTTCGAGCATCGGTCTTTTGTATATCTTATCCTTATCGTGCTCGGCTGTGTTCTGTGACGAATTGTTGACCGTGCCGAGCAGCTGCATCAGGTCAAAGCTCTCCGCTTCAATAGTAATCGGGTATGATGCCAGCGTATCTCTCTCGAGTGAATTTATATAAGCCTGCATACCGTTTGAGAGCGAAAGAATAAGCGCAATGCCGATTATACCGATACTGCCAGCAAACGAGGTAAGCAGAGTCCTGCCTTTTTTGGTAAGCAGATTATTAAAGCTCAGCGACAGAGCAGTGCCAAAGCTCATTGAAGCTTTGGGCGACTTTTTCTTTTCTTTCTTCCGCTTTCTTTTCGACGTTTCTTCAGCAACAGTTTCAGTCGGGTTTTCAGATATATACGGGTCTGAATCCTTGCGTATCTTGCCGTCCTTGATTCTGATAATACGGCTTGCGTATTCCTTAGCAAGCTTCGGGTTATGTGTAACCATAACAACAAGCCTGTCCTTCGATATCTCGCGTATAAGTTCCATTATCTGTACGCTCGTTTTCGAATCAAGCGCACCCGTAGGTTCATCGGCAAGCAGAATATCAGGGTCATTTACAAGTGCACGTGCTATAGCAACACGCTGCATCTGACCGCCCGACATCTGATTGGGCTTCTTATGCAGCTGGTCACCGAGACCGACTTTTTTGAGCACTTCTTTTGCACGGCGGCGTCTTTCACCCTTGCTGACCCCCGAAAGAGTAAGCGCCAGCTCAACATTTGCAAGCACACTCTGGTGCGGAATAAGGTTGTAATTCTGAAAAACAAAGCCTACCGAATGGTTACGGTATCCGTCCCAATCCTTATCGCTGTACATCTTTGTCGAGCGTGAGTTAATTACAAGGTCACCCGAATCGTAGCGGTCAAGTCCGCCGATGATATTAAGCAGAGTCGTTTTTCCCGAACCTGACGGGCCGAGAACAGCAACAAATTCGCTGTCACGAAAGCTGATACTTACATCATCGAGCGCATACATCTTACCGATGCCTGCTTTATACGATTTATTTATATTTTTAAGCTCCAGCATTTTCCATTCCTCCATAGATTCTATTATAGAATAATTAATTACAAAGGTCAACCTGAACAGTAAAAAACATTGTTTATTATAATATTCTCTTTACAATCACGACAGATACTTATATAATTACATTATATTATTCATTATAAATCCGAGAGGTAAAAAAATGTTTAAACTAAAATGGAAATCGGTTGCAAAAATTGTCGTAACAATTCTTGCCGTATATCTGTGTATCCACTATTGGCCAAGCATTTCGGGTCTGCTGTCAAAGCTGCTTGCCGCTGCAGCACCGGTAATCATCGGCCTGGTAACAGCTTACGCCGTAAATATACTTATGAGCTTCTATGAGCGTCATTATTTTCCTAAGTCAAATAAAAAATCTGTGCTCAAAACAAAACGCCCTGTATGTATGACAGGTGCGCTTATAACTTTGCTCGGCATAATTGCACTCATAATCGGCCTTATTGCACCGCAGCTTGTAAAATGTATAATAATGCTTATCAACGAGATACCGCCCGCAATCGAGAAGCTTATTCCAAGACTCGAAAGTATAGGCATAGTACCCGATGACATCATCAATTCACTCTCCTCGATAAATTGGAAGGACCGCATAGGCGACATTATTTCTGCTGTCACCTCAGGTCTCGGTGGTGCCTTTGATATAGCCTACAGTGCCGTCTCATCTGTTTTCACCGGTGTTGTCAATGTCGTTATCGGTGTGATTTTCGCCATATATCTGCTAATTGAAAAGGACAAACTTATATCACAATTCAAACGCCTTGTAAAGCGATTTGTACCGGAGGAAAAAGCGAAAAAGCTCACATATGTCTGGAGTGAGATCAGCGACTGCTTCCACGACTTTATTGTAGGTCAGTGTACAGAGGCAGTGATTCTCGGCGTGCTGTGTATGCTCGGTATGTTTATCCTTCGTATTCCATATGCCCCAATGATCGGTGCTCTTATGGGCTTTACCGCACTTATTCCGATAGTCGGCGGACTTATCGGTGCCGGCATCGGCGCATTCCTTATACTTATGGAGTCGCCGATAAAAGCTTTGATATTTATAATATTCGTAATTGTCCTTCAGCAAATTGAAGGCAACCTAATATATCCGAAGGTAGTCGGAAAATCTCTCGGTCTGCCGGGAATATGGGTGCTCGCAGCAGTTACTGTCGGCGGCGGAGTTTTAGGTATAGGCGGTATGCTTATAGGCGTTCCGCTTACAGCCGCAGCCTACAGACTTCTCAAGGCATACGTTAATGACGACGGTCCCGCAAAACAGCTGCCCGAAGCAGTAGCACCCAAAGACTCAGGCACAGCAGAAAAAACAAATTCATAATTGATTTTTACTGCCGCATAATATTAAAAAATCAGTGAAGATCCCGACAGGAAATTCACTGTTTTTTTTCGAGGTAACTTAATGCAAGCAAACGAAAGTATAATCGGAATACTTGCCCACGTTGATGCGGGCAAAACCACGCTGACGGAAGCCCTGCTCTATTCTACGGGTGCTATCCGTCGGCTCGGTCGTGTTGACAAGAAGGATTCTCACTTTGACTCTCACGAGCTTGAGAGAAGTCGAGGTATTACCATTTTCTCAAAGCAAAACCCTTTCAATATCGGCCCAAAGAGCTTTACTCTCGTTGATACACCCGGTCATATTGATTTTTCAGCCGAAATGGAGAGAACGCTTGGCATTCTCGACTATGCTGTACTGGTGATCGACGGAATAAGCGGCATACAAAGCCACACCGAAACTATATGGCAACTGCTCAGCGAATACTCGGTGCCTGCATTTATTTTTATCAACAAATCAGACCGTGACGGCTTTGACAAAGCTAAACTCCTAAATGAATTAAAAGCAAGACTTCATATAAACTGTATTGATTTTACGCAGGATAAATCAAATCTCGATGAAGAAATATCAATGATAAGCGAAGAGCTTTTAGAGGCATATCTCAGCGGTATGTCTGACGAAGGCTTTATCACAGACGAAACTGCAAAGGCAGTGGCTGAAAGGCGTATATTCCCCTGCTATTTCGGCTCTGCACTGCAAAGCACAGGCATAGAAGCGTTGCTCGACGGCATCGGCAAATACACTGTCTGTAAAGAATACCCTGATGAGTTTTCGGCACAGGTATATAAAATAGCTCACGACAGCCGAGGCGACAGAGTATGCTTTTTAAAAATCACGGGCGGTACGCTGACAGTCAAAATGCCTGTAGCCGCAGAAAAGATCGATACTGTAAAAATCTATTCCGGTGAGAAAAGTGAAGCAATAAAACAAGCCTCGGCAGGCAGCGTATGTGCCGTAACGGGGCTTTCTCATGTATATGCAGGTGAAACGCTCAGCTCCCACGGAATAAGCAGACACTCAAAGCCAAGGCTTAATCCTCTTATGTCATCTGAGGTTGTGATATGCGATGGCACAGACTTGCATACTGCATACAAAAGACTGTGTATGCTCGGCGAGGAGTTGCCCGAGCTCTCCGTGCATATTCTGCGTTACGCAGGCAATGAACAGATACAGATACGTGTTATGGGAAGGATACAGCTTGAAATTCTCAAGGAGCTAACCCAAGAACGCTTTGGTATGGATATTGATTTTGGTCCTTGTAAAATTCTTTACAAAGAAACCGTCACATCACCTGTTATGGGCTACGGTCATTATGAGCCGCTGCGTCATTATGCCGAAACTCAGCTGCGTATCGAGCCTGCTGAGCGAAACAGCGGTATAACCATTGCAAACGAATGCTCTCTTGAAGTACTTGATTCCAATTTTCAAAATCTGATTCTGAGCCATATCGGAGAAAAAGAACACATAGGCATATTGACAGGCTCACCGCTGACCGACGTTAAAATCACTCTCACGGCAGGCCGTTCTCACCTCAAGCACACTGAGGGCGGCGATTTCAGAGAGGCAACCTACAGAGCAATAAGGCAAGCCCTTGAAAAAGCAGACAATATGCTGCTTGAGCCTTACTACGCATTCACCCTGCGCGTTCCTATAAACTCAATGGGCAGAGCCCTCTCAGATATAAACAGGCTTAACGGCCAATTTGAGCCTCCGGAAATGACAGAATCTCAAGCAATCATCAACGGCACAGGGCCGGTATCGGAATTTATGAATTACCCCGAAGAGCTCATAGCCTACACCTCCGGTACAGGCACGATATCGATGCGTGAAAACGGCTACAGACCTTGCCACAATGCACAACAGGTAATAGAAAATATCGGATACGAAAAAGACAGAGATATTGAAAATACATCCTCCTCTGTCTTCTGCTCGCACGGCGCAGGCTTCGAAGTAAAATGGCAGGATGTTGACGATATGAGACATATAAAATAAATCTCAAATCCTCATTTCGGATCCTCTCACAGTATCTCTTTCAAAGTTCAATTCTCTGACTTACACTATACAAAAAGCAGGTATACAATAATGGAATACTATAAAAAGCCCAAAATGATACTTTTTGATGTCGGCGGCACCCTTTTTGATGACGGAAAATTTTCTGCAGCCGACGGGTTGGAAGCACTCAGAAACTCTGCTTTAAATCCTGACGCGACAGATACCGACACAATGGCTGCATTATGGAACAGCTATGCCGCCGAAGTCGGCAGCGGACATAAATCCCAATCCGGCACTATGCTAGACTTTCCGCTCTCTGCCACACTCAGATACATAACAATGAATGCAGGTTTACACTTTGACATTTCAATGTACGAGCAGGAAGAGCTTTTCGACAGGTTCAATTCTGCAAGGAGCTTAGTATGCGGTATAACTGAATTGCTTGAAGCATTAAGCTCTCTCGGAATACGCGCAGCTGTAATAAGCAACAACGCAATGAGCGGCGAATCACTTGCGTTTGCCGTAAAGCGTTGGATTCCGCTATCCGATATGGAATTTTGCTTAACAAGTGCTGATATACTTCTCTCAAAGCCCGATGCAAATATTTTTAGCACAGCCGTAAACTACGCCGGATTAAAACCGTCTAACTGTTGGTATTGCGGCGACAGCTTCACGCCAGATGTTTACGGCGCCAAAACCGCAGGCCTTACACCGGTACTTATCAATACAAAATCTTCTTTGCCGCTTCAGTTCATAACCGACCCGTCTCTCGGCAACTATATGGTTGTAAACAATTGGAACGAGCTTGCAAAACATATCAAAAACATATAAAAAAGAGCTGTAAAAAACTTTCGTTTTGAACAGAACCAGTAAAAACGGACAATGAAAAAAAGAGCCCTCTATGGTAGAATTAAAGAAACTATCATAGGGGGATTTTTCATGCCAAAAAAGTATAGTCACATTAAGCAATATGAAACAGAGATATTAAAATTTAAA
>JAZPYN010000001.1:0-114598 GCA_045544155.1 Acutalibacteraceae bacterium | reverse complement strand
CGTCATCCGGAGTCATCTCGGTAAGAACCTTACCAAGTGCCTCGTAACCGCGGGTACCGATGTACTCCTCGATATTTTCCGGATTGATAACACCACAGTTACGAAGAGCGATACGATGCTGCTTCTTGTAGAAGTCAGTCTCGTGAAGCGGCTTTAAGCCTTCTTCCTGTACGGTGTCTTCATAAACATATTTGGTAACTACACGACCCTTTAACAGGTGCTCGGAAACGATTTCCGGGATGTACTCCGGCTTCACCATGGAATAGAAGGTTGCTTCCGGATATACGATAACGATCGGGCCGAGAGCACAGAGACCGTGACAACCGGTCTGTACAACGGAAACTTCTTCAGCAAGGCCGTTCTTTGCGATTTCTTCCTTTAATAAGTCAAAAATCTGAAGGCTGCCGGAGGAAGTACAACCGGTTCCGCCGCATACTAATACATGTGAACGATACATATAATTCTTCCTCCTTATTTATTTGCTGCACCGAGGGTGTACTGGGTAACTACCTGTCCACGAATCAGGTGCTGTTCTACGATTTCTTCTGCCTTTTCCGGGGTCATATGAACATAGGTAACTTTTTCCTTACCCGGAGCAATAACTTCTACAATCGGCTCGAACTGGCAAAGACCGATGCAACCGGTCTGTACAACAGCTACGTCCTCAAGCTTCTTGTTCATTACCGCATCTGCAAGAGCATTCAGTACCGGTCTTGCGCCGCTTGCGATACCGCAGGTAGCCATACCGACAACGATTCTTGTTGCATCTTCGCTGTCATTTCTTGCTGTCATAGCTTTCAGTGTACGTTCTTTGATTGCCTGAAGTTCTGCAAGTGATTTCATTAAATTACACCTCCGAGTAGGATATTGGTTTGTTCGTTGATATAATCTTTCATCCACTGAACCACTTCCGGCTCATTGAGAGGTACTCCGCCGAGTATCTCACGCATTTCAGCCGTACTGAGGGTAAAGCTTTCACTGTCCCTCGTTCGGGTGTAGATGAAATCTCTGTCTGTGTTCATCGAGATAAGGATTACAACTGTCGAGGTTACATCGCCGAGCGGTGTAAAGTCGATACTGTCGGTTCTGAAAAGAGCCGAAGTTGTTGTACCCTTACCTTTTTCGCTTTCTATCTTTAAGCATCCGCCGGTCTGCTCTGCTGCGAGCTTGAAAAGCGGTATACCCATACCGACCTTGCGTGTGGTGCGTGTGGTAAAAAACGGGTCAAGCACGTTGGTAACCTGCTCAGCCGTCATACCGCAACCGTTGTCGCTGACAGTTATTGTCAGCTCGTGCTTTGCGGTATTCTCCGCAACAGTGATAGTTGTAAGGCTTGCGCCGGCTGCTATCGAATTCTGTGCAATGTCGAGAATATTGAGTGAAAGCTCACGCATAAATTATCAGTCCTTGTATTTTGCAAGGATACCTGCAATCTGGTCAGGTGTAAGCTTGCCGTAAACATCGTCGTTGATGTTCATAACGGGAGCAAGACCGCAAGCACCGATACAACGGCTTGCCTCGAGTGAGAAGATACCGTCTTCTGTGCACTCACCTGCTGCGATACCGAGCTGCTTTGAAATCTCGTCAAGCACTGCCTGTGCACCCTTGACATAGCAAGCTGTACCTAAACATACGGAAATGTTGTACTTACCCTTGGGTGAGAGTGAGAACTGAGCGTAGAAGGTGGAAACACCGTAAACCTTTTCAAGCGGAATATCCATACCCTCTGCAATCATAACCTGAACCTCGAAGGGAAGGTAACCGTAGATCTGCTGTGCCTGCTGCATTACGTGCATAAGCATGCTGGAATCGTGCTTATTCTCTTCGATGATTGCTTTGAGCTGTGCCTCCTGCTCGGGTGTGCCCTTGAATGGGATTTTGCTGATTTTTTTAAGCATTCGACTTTTCCTCCTTTGTCGTAGAGTGTTAAGACCGTGCAGCCTTTTGCTGCGGCAGCACCGCACCTTACGGTAACGATATGCATAGGTCTTAATCTATACTTGCATACGTATTGAATTATATCATACTGTTTTTTAAAAGTCTATATATACAGGGCAAAAAAATGCTCGCTTTTTGCCGCAATTTATGTTAATTACATCAAAAACGGGCATCTCACGCTTGTGAGATGCCCGTTTTACAAGCACATATTTATTTTACGTCAACTGTCTTTGAGGGAAGCACACTCTCGTTACCCTCATCATCAATAGTTGCACCGGCAATATATTCAAGCTGAATCTTAACCTGAGATATCGCTTCCTGAGCACTCTTTCCGCCGAGTACCGAAGTATCGACAAGCACACTTACAGGAAGCTCCTGCTTATCGTTTGCAGGCATACCAAATTCACCGTACTGTGAAACGCTTGATACCCAAACGCCTGAAGCACCGTTATTCTCGGCAATAATCTTATTTACGTTAAGTTCATCATCAGTTTTATTCTCAATCTCAATATAAAGTGTATACCACTGCCATCCGCTGTCAGCAGCAAGCACCTTTGCAGCAGTTGCGCTGTCAAGCCCGAACAGCTTTGCTTCATTACTGAAAGCAATGCTGTTTGTTCTGTATGTTTCGAGGAAGCTTGAGCCATCTTCAACGGTTGTACGCTTTGCACCGATCTGCTCCTCAGGCTCCACCTTATCCTGCTCGGGCACAACGATACTGTTGGTTACTTTCAGCTTCTTATACTCGTTTTCAGGCACTTCTGTTTCGTCATCCGCAGGAGTTTCATAATACAGTATGCTTATATCAAGCTCAGCAATTACACTATACATTTCAGATACGCTGACTTTACGCGTATCAATAAGTACGCTTGCAGGATACTGCTGATTTGTCGCATTTGCAGGCAAAGAAAGCTCCCCGTTTGCCGAGGTGCTGCTCAGCCACATTCCGTCAGGCATTTCAGCTGAAGCGAAGCCGACAAATGTATTGTTTGAATCTGTATTATTGTTAATCACAATATTAAGCGAATAGAAGCTCCAATTATCGGAGTCGGAAAGGAAATCACCTGCTGTAGCTTCGTCAAGCTTAAGCTCATACTGTGCTGCACGCATAAAAGCTTCCGGATTATCAACGTAATGATATTTTGTTGCTTCATCCTCATAAATTTGATCGAAGCCGGCATAGATCACACCCGCTTTGCCGGGGTCCGGCTTTTCCTTGCAAGCTGTAAAGCTAAACAACATTACAGCCGCCAGCATTAACGCAACAATACTTTTAATCTTCATTGTACTTCCTCACTTTTCTTTTGATATTTTGTCTTGATCTTGCTATCGCCATAGTACCGTCGGGCACATCCTCGGTTATAACCGAGCCTGCCGCCGTATAAGCACCACTGCCTACTTTTACAGGAGCAACAAGGCAGGTATCACAGCCTATAAACGCCTTGTCACCTATGATTGTACGGTATTTACTTGTACCGTCATAATTTGCCGTAGCACATCCGCAGCCTATATTGACGCCGCTTCCGACATCGCTGTCTCCCACATAGCTGAGATGACTGATTTTTGTATCGGTACCTATTACCGAATTTTTGATTTCAACAAAATTGCCTGCGTGCACACCGTCCGCAAGAACACAGTTCGGACGTATATGAGTAAAGGGGCCTAGCTTTACACGATTTCCAATCGTGCTCTCTTCGCACTGGGTCGCGTTTACTACGCAGTCATCGCCTATAATACTTGATTCAACCTTGCTCTGAGGACCTATAACGCACCTTGTACCTATAACGGTTTTGCCAGTAATTATCGTACCGGGTAAAATCTGCGTACCGATGCCTATTATAGCCTCAGGCGAAATAATCACGCCATCCGCACAAGGTATATCCACACCGCCGAGTATATGCTTTTCAATAACACTCATACGGGCATTCTCATTACGTTCCGTCAGACTAAGTCGGTCATTTTTGTCGGAAATAAAGCCGGATGTTTCAGCCATTAATTACAACCCTTCTCAACATATTATGCCGCCGCCTACCACGGTTTCGCCATCGTAAAGCACAACGGACTGACCGGGAGTAACGGCTCTCTGCGGCTCGTCAAATTCAACTGTCATCGTGCTGTCGCCTGTTTGATAAACGGTTGCGGCAGCCTCCTTCTGGCTGTATCTTGTTTTTGCGGTAACTCGCAGAGATGAAGTTATTTTCTCCACTGCGATAAGATTTATTTCCCTTGCTTCTGCTCTTGCCGAAAAAAGCTCTTCGCTTGAGCCGAGGTAAACTCTGTTTTGCTCCACATCCTTGCGTATAACAAACAGGGGTGCGGGTGCACTTATACCGAGCCCTTTACGCTGACCGATCGTATAGCTTATAAAACCTTTGTGTCTGCCCCACAGCTTACCGTCAGTGCCGACAAAATCGCCCGAAGCAAAGCTTTTACCGGTAAAGCTCTCGATAAACTCGCGGTAACATCCGTCGGGCACAAAGCAAATATCCTGGCTGTCGGGTCTGTCTGACGAGATAAAGCCGTTTTCCGCCGCTATCTCACGCACCTGAGGCTTTGTATAGTCACCGAGCGGGAACAAAGCAGCTGCCAGCTGCTTTTGAGAAAGCTGCCACAGCACATAGCTCTGATCTTTTTCGGTGTATACCGCACGTTCAAGCAATATTCTGCCTGACGGATCGGTTTTGTTGATTCTTGCGTAGTGACCCGTTGCAATCGAATCACAACCGAAATCTTTTATCTTTTCGGCAAGCGCACCGAATTTTATCATCTTATTGCAATATACGCATGGATTGGGAGTTTCGCCACTGATATAGCTCTGAGCAAAATACTCCATTACCGTATTTCTGAATTGATCGCACAGATCGACCGTAATATGTCCGAAGCCGAGCCGAGCCGCAACAGCAGCAGCATCGGTTTCATCTCTTTCGGGCGCGCCGTCGAAAGCACGCATGGTAACACCCAGCAGATCATATCCGCCCTGTTTAAGGAGCAGAGCCGCAACGGAGCTGTCAACTCCGCCGCTCATAGCAACACCGATTTTCATCATTTGAGATCAAACATAGGTGCCAGTATATTATCGTTCGAACCGTCAATTGCGTTATACATACGGCGTGTGAAGAAATACTTCTTTACAAGTTCCGTTTCAGCAGTGTTTATATCTGCCTTACGGACAAGAAAGATCGTAGCATACTCAACAGCCGACTCACTGTCCGACGTTTCGCTGACAACAGCATCAAAGCCACGCTCATAGCCTGCGTTCATAGCCTCAACAGAACCCATTACCAATATATCTGCACCGGAATCAGCAACCTTATCGTGTGCAACGGGCTTTATTTCATAACCTTTTTCATTCTTTTCGATATCTTCAATCTTTGCGTTCAGACCTGCACCGTCTTTAAGGGTGATATATCCGTTCGCTTCAAGAAGAAGAAGTGCACGTGCCATATTTTCCGCATCATCGGGAATTGCAATGCTTGCACCGTTTTCTATATCATCCGGACTATCCCATGTTTTCAGGTAAATCGCTACGGGATAAAAATAGACCGGACCCATATTGAGCAAAGAATCGGAGCCGTATAAATTGTAGTCATGCTTTGTCGCGATAAGCGTAAAATCTATTTCGCCTTTTTTAAGAGCCTCAATAGCCTGCTGACCGTTATCGTACTCTTTATACTCAAGCTTGTATCCGTTTTCGGGAAAATGAAGCTCAAGTCCGTAAAGAACTTCGTCCTGCGGGTTCTTACCTTTAGATACGCCTACGGTTATTGCAGGCAGATTATCGGTATTAATTTCAGGTTCTTTCTCAGAGCATGCAGTAAACGTAAGCATAAGCGTCAAAACCGCCATTATTAAGCAGATACTTTTTTTCATAGTTTCTATCACCTTCGGTATTAACAAAATACAACAATCACAAATACTATAGCATACATTTGTATTTTTTTCAAGCAAGTAACGGCATTCACGAAAAAGTTACATTTTATTATGTATATTATCTTGAAAAAATCCGCAGATTTGTTATACTTTGTGATATATATAATCGAAAGGGGAATTATATTATGAAAGCATCTGAGAGCATCCCGAATTATGCTCCGAAGCTGCGTGAATACGCAAACTACACTGCAAGGCAGATAAAAGATGTCTGCAAAACTATCGGCCCGAGACCTTCCGGCGAAGAAAACGAAAAAAAGGCTCAGGAGAGGTTTGCCGCTGAGCTTGAAAAATACGCCGATAACGTAAAAATTGAGCCGTTCACCCTTCATCCCAAGGCATTCCTCGGTTGGGTAAGACTTTGCGCAATCATTATGATTATTGCAAACGGTGCATTTTTTGCCGGCACATTCCTTACCGGAACGGTTAACTTCGTAATACCCATTGTTTCACTCGCACTCAGCCTTATCTGCCTTTTCTTCATCGTAACCGAATTCCTTTTCTACGGTGAAACACTCGACCCGTTCTTCCCCAAGCGCACTTCGCACAACGTTGTTGCAAAGTACAACGCAAAGGGCACTGCAAAAAAGCGCATCATCGTATCAGGTCATGTTGATTCATCATACGAGTGGCGTTACACATACCTCGGCGGCCCGCCCCTTATTACAACAGTTATCGGCGGTGCGGTAGCAGGTATCGTAATAGCACTTGTTGCTGAGATTTACAGTGTTGCAACAGGCAATGTCGGCGGTCTTCTCACCGACATTCTCCGTTGGGTAATGCTCGCATGGTGCATCCTTTTCGGTGCAGCAATCTTCTTCCTTAACTACAAGCTTCCCGTAGAGGGCGCAAACGACAACCTGACAGGCTCTGTTGCTTCAATAGCAGTAATGAAGTATCTAAAAGACAATGACATCCGCTTTGAAGATGTTGAGGTTTGGACACTTCTCACAGGTGCAGAAGAAGCAGGTCTCAGAGGCGCAAAGGCATTTGCAAAAGAGCACAAAAAAGAGCTTGAAGATATGGAAACCGTATTTCTCGGTGTTGACACTCTGCGTGACTACGACTTCTACGCAATCTACAGCCGTGACATGACATTCACAGTCAAGTCCGATGCGCAGGTATGTGCACTGCTCAAGCAGGCAGCACTAAATGCAGGCCTTGACCTTCCCTATAAGTCGATCTTCCTCGGTGCATCCGATGCAGCTGCTGTATGCAAGGCAGGCTTTAAGGGTGCAACACTTGCAGCTATGGACCCCGCACCTGCAAGATACTACCACACAAGACTTGACACAGGCGACAACCTCGACCTCAAATCAATTGAAACAGGTATCAACATCATGCTTGAATCCGTATTCCTTTACGATGAGCAGGGTCTTAAAGATAATTATAATGCATAAAAAACAGTATGGCGCATGAATTTGCGCCATATTTTGTGCACATAATACAGTAAAAAAATCTTTACAAATTGGTGTTGCTGTGTTATAATTTGCTTTGCATGTTCCTTCTCTCGGTACAGGGAGTAAACCTCAACGAGGTTGTCACCTGCCCTGTTCTGGGGTTGTGAATAAATAATTAAAATGAGGTGAAAACAAATGACAAACGCAGAAAAGAGTGCAATCATCGCTGAGTACGCTATCCACGAGGGCGACACAGGTTCACCCGAGGTACAGATTGCTGTTCTCACAAAGAGAATCAATGACCTTACAGCTCACCTTAAGGAGCACCACAAGGATCATCACTCTCGCCGTGGCCTTCTCAAGATGGTTGGTCACAGACGTAACCTTCTTGCATACCTTCAGAAGGTTGACATTGAGCGTTACCGTTCAATCGTTGCAAGACTTGGTCTTCGTAAATAATTTCAGCACTAATAGGGCGGCTTCCCACGCGGTTGCCGCCCTGCAATTTTGCAAAGCACCGGAAAGCCGCCGACAGGCTTTAGCGGTAAATAAAGGGTTTGAGCGGACAAGCTCGAATGTTTTATTTATTGCTAAAAGTCAGAGCGCTTTCCGGATTGGTAATACTAAAACTATGAAAGAAAGAGGTAAAGCAAAATGACTTTAAGAACTTTTGACACATTCAAAACCTTCAAGACAGAAATTGCAGGTCGCCCCTTTGTTGTCGAAATCGGCAAGATGGCTGAGCTTGCAGGCGGCGCCTGCCTTGTCCGCTACGGCGAGACAAACGTACTTTGCACAGCTACAATGGCTGCAAAGCCCCGTGAAGGCGTCGACTTCTTCCCCCTCTCCGTTGACTTTGAGGAGAAGCTTTATTCAGTAGGCCGCATCCCCGGCTCATTCCAGCGCCGTGAAGGCAGAGCAAGCGAAAAGGCTACTCTCGCTTCCCGCGTTATCGACAGACCCATCCGTCCTCTCTTCCCCAAGGATATGAGAAACGATGTCGGTGTTGTTGCAACAGTTATGTCTGTTGACCCCGACTGCTCACCCGAAATCACCGCTATGCTCGGTGTTTCAATCGCAATCTCCATATCCGAGATTCCGTGGGACGGCCCCGTATCAGGCGTTGTTGTCGGTATGATTGACGGCGAGTACATCATCAACCCCACAGCAGAGCAGAAGGAAAAGAGCGATATGTACGTTACAGTCGCTTCCACATCCGACCTCGTCGCTATGATTGAGGCTGCTGCAAACGAAGTTACAAACGACGAAATGTACGACGGTATTATGTTTGCTCACGCAGAAAACCAGAAGATCGTTGAATTCATCAACACAATCAAGGCTGAGTGCGGCAAAGAGAAGATTGAGTTCCCCTCAAATGATCCCGCTCCCGAGATGTTCGAGGCTATCAAGGATTTCGCTATCGAAGATATCCGCATTGCTCTCGACACAGACGACAAGCGTATCCGTGACGAAAGACTCAAGCCCATCTACGATGCGGTTCACGAAAAATTCGACGAAATCTATCCCGAAGAGATTGCAAAGATTGACGATTGCCTTTACAAGACACAGAAGTACGTTGTACGCCGCTGGCTTCTTGACGACGGCAAGCGTGTTGACGGCAGAGGCATCAACGAGATCCGTCCTCTCGCAGCAGAGGTTGACCTTCTCGACAGAGCACACGGCACAGGTATGTTCACAAGAGGCCAGACTCAGGTTCTCACAGTAACAACACTCGGCCCCATGAGCGATGCTCAGCTTCTCGACGGTATCGACAACGAAACAACAAAGAGATATATGCACCACTACAACTTCCCTGCATACTCTGTCGGCGAGACAAAGCCCTCCAGAGGTCCCGGCAGACGTGAAATCGGTCACGGTGCACTTGCAGAGAAAGCTCTTGTTCCCGTTATCCCCAGCGTAGAGGAATTCCCCTACTGCATCCGTCTTGTTTCCGAGGTTCTCTCATCCAACGGTTCCACATCTCAGGCTTCTGTCTGCGGTTCCACACTTTCACTTATGGCAGCAGGCGTTCCGATCAAGGCTCCTGTTGCAGGTATCTCCTGCGGCCTTGTTACCGAGGGCGACCGCTTTATGACAATGGTTGATATCCAGGGTCTTGAGGACTTCTTCGGCGATATGGACTTTAAGGTTGCGGGCTCCAAGAAGGGTATCACAGCAATCCAGATGGACCTCAAGGTACACGGTCTTACACCCGCAATCATCCGTGAGGCTCTTGACAAGACATACACAGCTCGTTGCGAAATCCTTGACGACGTAATGCTCAAGTGCATCCCCGAGCCCCGCAAGGAGCTTTCCAAGTACGCTCCCAAGATGCTTACAACAAAGATTCCCGTTGAGAAGATCAGCGAGGTTATCGGTAAGCAGGGTAAGGTTATCCAGAAGATCTGTGCAGAGTGCAACTGTAAGGTTGACGTTGAAGAAGATGGTTCAATCTTCATCTGCGCACTTGATATGGACGATGCAGAGCGCGCACTTCTTATGGTTAACACAATCGCTAACGATCCCGAGCCCGGTTCATTCTATAATGGTGTTGTTACACGTATTATGGACTTCGGCGCATTCGTTGAAATCGCTCCCGGTAAGGAAGGTCTCGTTCACATCAGCCGTCTTGACGTAAAGCGTACAGAAAAGGTTGAAGATGTTGTTGCTGTAGGCGACGAGGTTATCGTAAAGGTACTCGAAATCGACGATCAGGGCAGACTCAACCTCTCCAGAAGAGATGCACTCATTGAGATTGAGGGTATGGTACCCGAAAACACAATCTCCGATGCACCCCGCCGCCCCGCACCCCGCAAGGACTTCCGCCGCGGTGACAGAAAGCCCAGAAACAACAACTGATTAAGGTATAAATAATTAAGAGCAGTTCATCGCTGAACTGCTCTCAGACTATCGATAAAGTCACCGGGAACACGCACAAGAAAAATGTAGGGAACGGTCTATGACCGTTCCGCAAAACAAAGCAATAAAAACTCAGGAGGATTTCAATTAAATCTTCCTGAGTTTCGTATTTATTCTATCATACTTTGTGCGTTTGCCGTGTTTTTGCCCTCTCGCGGTACCTTTGTACAGCTTCGGGGCAAAGAACACAGCATCCCGTCACCTTTCCCGAAGTCTTGCAGCTTGTCGAAAATTATTTTTTAGACAAGCTGAGAGCAGTTCAGATGAACTGCTCTTTTTGTTTTATCAATGTATTAATCTTCTATATACTTATCAACAAACTCCCAGACTTTGTTAAAATAAGTTACGGGGTCGGTGTTGACAGAGAGTGCATGGTCTGCTTCGGGTATTGTGAGTATATCCTTCTCACCGTTAAAGGCTTCATAATTTTTGTAAACCATTTCAAACGGCACAAAGGTATCGGCCTCACCGTGGATGAAAAGCATAGGTGTCTTTGATTTTTTTAGTGCCTCGATGCTTGAAGCTTTTTTGAAATCAAGGTCAATGTGGCGCTTTATGCAAAGCTGCGATGCATAGAGATACGGAAATACGGGCAGATGAAACATATCGACAATATTATGAGCAAACTCGTCCCACACACCGGTATAGCCGCAATCCTCAATCGCACACTTTACGTTATAGGGCAAAGACTCGCCTACTGCCATCATAACTGTCGCTGCACCCATAGATTCGCCATGAAGCACGATCTGAGCTTCGGGGTCAAGCTCAACCGCATAATTAACCCAGGCAACAAGGTCGAGCTTATCGAGATAACCCATTGTGTAAGCAACAACGCCCTTGGGTGATTTAACGCCTTTTACTGTACCTCTCATATACGGCATTACAAGGTTATAGCCTTTTTTATAGTACTCCCTCGCGTAGCGTGCCATAACACACGGCTCAGCTGTGTAGCCGTGGCAGATTATTGCCCACTTGTGGCTGTCACCGTTTCTGAAAAGAACAGCCATAGGCGTATCACCTATTGAATTGAGGGTTATTACGTCTTCGTGAGGCGTAGTTTCAAACCACTCCCCTGCACCCTCGCAGATATCGAAATCAGGCTTCACGGAAGGCTCAACAGGATCCTCGGCAAAATATTTTCCGAGCGCATCACTGCCCTTCTTTGTAAGTACACCGTGCCAAAGAAGCTCACCTACTATAGCAGGCGATGCAACAGCAATACCGAGTACGGCAGCCCCAGTGCCAAGTAAAACTTTACTCAAACGCTTCATTTTAGATTCCCCCTTTATATCTATAATTGGTATTTTAAACCATTCTATTCAACAGGTCAATGCAAAAAATAAAACAAAGAGTCGAAAAAAGTTGACAAGCAAATAATAATTTGTTAACATACTGTTAACAGTCCAAAACACAGGAGCGTTACTTTATGAAGAAAAACAGAACAATTATACGAATACTTTCAATCCTGACAGCTATAGCCTTGATTTTCGGCACAGTCGGTGCATCTGCCGCACAGCCCGCTGCTATGGAGAACAAGGAATATGATATGCTGCCGGTAATCTATGTATCCGGCTTCGGTGCAACTACACTTGCTGCTCATAATGAAGACGGCAGTGTTGAGCCCGTATTTCCCCCAAGCATTGACGGTATCCTCGATTACCTCGGAAATAACATCATCAAAATATTTATAGGCTTATTTGACACAATTATATTCGGAAACACCGACAGACTCGCACAGTCACTTGCACCGCTGATCGTAGATATCGTCGACGATATTGCGCTCAACCCCAACGGTACATCAAAGCAAGCTAATATCGGTCCCATTGTCGAAGGTGCGGCGAACACCTCTCTTGAGGCATTCACAAAAAACAATATGCTCAGCTACGTGCCCTATACAGGCTCTGAATTTCTTGATATGGAATGTGTAGGCGATATCATAGGCGATGACAAGGTTTTTAACTTTACATACGACTGGCGTATGAGTCACATCGACAATTCCGAAATATTCCGCGACTATGTCATTGAAGTTATGGAACTGACGGATGCGGAAAAGGTAAACGTCTATTCAATCAGCCAAGGTGCTCTTATACTCGGTGCATACCTTTATAACCACGCAGAGGACGGATTTATCAACAACCTTGTTTTTGACACACCTGCACTTGAGGGCACCGACCTTGTATCCGGCGTTTTCGGGATTGAAGACATCAATATGAATACTTCACCTCTCGGCCCTCTCCTTTCGCAGATACTTCACATGGAATTTGACCTGAGTCCGATTCTCTCTATAATTCCCGTTGACTTTATCGAGCTCGCATTTGACTACGGCAGACGTGATCTCATACTGCCTGAAATGATTTACGGCACGGCATTCTGGGATATGCTTCCTACAGAAAATCTTGCAAAGCTCCAGGAATATTGGCTTGACCCCAATGAAAGTGCGGCGGTAATTGAAAAAACAAATGCACTTCACTACGGCTTTATGTCAAACATCCGCGCAACACTCGAAAAGGCCGAAGCCAACGGCGCAAAAGTAGCTATAAAGAGCGGCTACGGCATACCGATGATCATTGGCGGCAGCGATAACTCTGACGGTATTGTTAACCTCAAATATTCCTGCGGTGCAACAAGCGCACCTCTCGGCGAAGCTTTTGACAACAGCTATGTGCAAAAAAATGCAGGCGTTTACTCAATATCACCCGACCGCACAATCGACCTTTCAACAGCTTACTATCCCGAAAAGACGTGGATAATCAAAAACAATGTGCACGGTCAGGCTGAATGGGACACACGCTCATTTGACTTCATCGTAACCCAGCTTATGACTAAAGGGGTTGAGGATGCTTACTCGTCCTACGAATTCCCGCAGTTTATGGAGAGCATGGCACCTAATGACAAAATAACCTTCAGCTTCACTTCCACAAACAGCAGTTTCCTTACATATAACAGCGACGGATATTTTGAGGGTAAGGCAAAAATAACCAACATATCAAAAGAAGATAAGCTTTATATCAAGGACATATCCTGCAATTACAATCCGTTACAGATTCTAAAGGGCAACAAAACAATAAAGCTTGCACCCGGTGAAAGCATCGAGCTTGAAATCCCCGTAGCTCCGGGCGGTGCAAACGTAACAGAAATGACCTTTGCAAATGTAACTCTCACCTACAAAACAGGTCTGCTCAAAAAGGCACAAACGGCAGATTTCGGCATTACAATGATAAATGAAAGCGAATATCCCGGAGTAATAAAACAGGAGTCATAAAAAGAAAATTCTCAGGAGGATAAAGCTAATGTATTGCACCAAATGCGGCAAAGAACTTTCGGACGGTGAAGTTTGTAACTGTACTGCGCAGCAGACCGTTACTCAGCCCACAGCGCAACCCGTTGAAGTACCGCCTCAGCCAAATAAGAGAAGAATGACTAAGGGAAAAATTACTGCAATTATAGTAATCAGTGCCGTTGTTTCGTTCGTTGTTGCTTTCGGCGTTGTTTATTTAATATCTGACTTTTTTGCAACAGACGGTACAGAATATCTCGAACAGATCGACAGCAAATTCCCCAACGAAGATTTTATTGAGGATTCTGACTCCGATGTATCGCACGGCACACTCGCAAGCAATACGTACAGAAACGATTGGCTTAATCTGAAGTTAGATTGTCCCGAAGGCTTCGTCGAAGCTGACAGTGAATTGTACGAGGAATACCATACCGAAGACTCAGAATGTGTATTATATTTTATTGCCGATGACGGCGATGAAATATCCATATCCATAGGCGACGGTACATACACCACACCTAAGGAGTATACTGCTTACTATCACGCTTCTCTTGTACCGATTCTGGAAAGCCAGTATAATGAAGCAGGCGAACAAGATTTTGAGATTAATAACATTTTTGATTCTGTAACAATTGGCAACAGAAAATATCTCGTCAGCGCAACACATATTGATTCTAACAGAGCAGATGTGGTTTACTGTATGCTTTGTACGCAGCTCGGCGATCAGCTTGTTGAAATCACAATAATTACCGATACACTCGATGAGTGCACTTCACTTATCAATACACTGCAAGGATTATCTGTTCAGGTATAACTCATTTTCAGCAGAATGTAAAAACTTTTGTTTTTACATTCTGCCTTTTGTTCTTATACAAATAGCACAAAAACGAGTTGAAAATTTCGTCACTCAAAAGTAATAATCAAGTGGTTTCATATTTGAAATTATTTTTAAAATATGATAGAATTATTTAGATAAATCGGGAGTCATAAAAGACTTCAAATATACATATCGGAAAGGATAAAACAAGATGAAAAAAACCTTATCAATCATTCTTGCAATCGTTATGCTCTTTACTTGCAGCGTAATGGCTTTTGCAGAATCAGACTCTCCCTTACTTCGTTTTGATGAAAACGGCGAGTTCAAAATCCTCCACATCACAGACTGCCAGGATGAATATCCTGCACACAGCGAGATGCTTCAGTTCATTGAGCATTGCCTTATCAAGTATGAGCCCGACCTCGTTGTTCTCGGCGGCGATAACACCGTTGACGGTGACGGCGAGCAGGAGCAGGCAGTTGCTGAAATCGTAGACATTTTTGTCAGAAACGAAACATACTTTACTCTTGTTTTCGGTAACCACGACAGAGAGTACGGCCCCATAGATGAGCAGATCAACCACAACGCTATTCTCCTCGGTTACTACCAGAAGCACGGCGGCAAGTACTGCCTTGCATACGATCAGGTTCCTACACTCTCAGGTGTAGCTACACACAATCTTCCCATCATGTCCTCTTCAAACCCCCTCAAGGTTGCTTACAACCTCTATATGTTTGATTCAGGTACAGGCGGCTACACAGATGAAAACGGTAACGGCGGCTACGAGTGCGTATACCCCGACCAGATCGAGTGGTTTAAGACAACCAACAAGCTGTACACAGCACTCAACGGCGGTAATGTTATTCCCTCAATGGCATTCCAGCATATTATTGTAGGCGAAATCATGGACGTATTCTATAAGGAAAAGTCCGAGGTTGCAATCAGCTTCAGCAGCAAGTTCTGCAACGGCAAAGAGTATGATCTTACTTTTGCTGATTTCTCCGCTATCAAGGACGGTATGCTTACTGAGCCTCCCTGCCCCGGTGTTACAAACTTCGGTCAGTTCGATGCTCTTGTTGAGCAGGGCACAGTTGCTGTATTCTCCGGTCACGACCATGTAAACACATTCACAGTAGAGCTTAACGGTGTTGATATAGTCAACACACCCGGCTGCACATTCAACTCCTACGGTCAGGATTACAACCGCGGCGGCCGCCTCATCACTCTCCACGAAGGCAAGACAGAGTATGATTCAGAGGTTCTCCTTCTTGCACAGGAGGCTATGGACAGCGACATTATTGAGCTCAACTTCTTCAGCAAGGTTTTCGGAGTACTTATCAACAAGATTATCCTTGCATTCTTCAATATGTTCTGAGTTTTATAATCATCCTGACGAAAGGATTTGATTAAATGAAAGCTATAACTTTTAGAAAAATCATATCTGTTTTATGCACGGTCATACTTCTTGCAGCATCTGCAATTATTGTGACACAGGCTGCTGCACCCGCTCCTGTTTTTACGGTAAACGGCGCGGCTCAGCTCCGCCCCGGTGACGAGGTAACAGTAACCGTATCAGTCAACAGTAACAGAGGCTACTGTGCAGGTGAGTTCATCCTCGGCTACGACACTGATGCGCTTACACCTATAAGTGTTGACAGCGGTGAAGCAGCAAGCGAATACTTTGTTGCAAACGAAGCATATGACAACGGCGAGGTTTACTTTGCAGTTATCAACGAAGAACTTATGACCGCAGGCGGAACCCTTGCAAGCATAAAATTCAAAGTCAGCGAAAACATTGTACTCTACAGCGGTGATCTTACGCTCAGCGTACCAACACTCGTCGGCAATATAAGCGTAGGCTACGGTCTTAACAACGTCAAATCAACAGCAAACGGCGGCAAAATTCATGCAGCGAAAAAGATTGTTGTGCCTGATGCAGCAGACCCGAATATCAACGAAGAGCTCAGCGTAAAAGCCGACGACAGCGCCTATGTACTCGGTGCTTCTACATACAAAAACCTTACACACAAAGCCATTGCCAATAACTTCAGTTCATTTGTAACAAAGTTCACATCGGCAAACGGTGCTGTATTACCTGAAGCTTCGCTTCTCTCTACAGGCTGCAAAATTATGCTAACAGATGCTAATAACACAAGCAACACACTTATAGTAAGTGTCACGGGCGATGTTGACGGCAACTGCAGTAAGGACGCAAACGATGCATTCCTTGTCGGTATGTTTGAAAGCGGCCTTCTCACAGAAGATGATATCGGCACAGCTTATAAAGATGCTGCCGACCTTAACGGCGACGGCAAAGTAGACGACACCGACTTTGAGCTTGCAGTAAACGCACCGCTGAAATAACAACAAAACGAAACAACCTGATTTGTGTAAAACAAGTCAGGTTGTTTTTTAATGCTGATATATAAAGTTTAAGTTGTCGTTCAATCTAATACTACCGATTTTTTCTTTCCTTTTTTGTTTTTAGGAAACTCTCTGATGCGAATAACAAAATCAAGGTTGATCACTTCAGACATCCCTGCTTTTTCTACAAGAATTGCACCGTCAGTAATCTCTTTAATCACGCCTTCATATTGGTGATTGTTATCTAATGTGCTGATCAGACATTCTTTACCAATGAATCTCTTTGCGAGCTCTTTCATTTCTATATTGCCTCCCGTTTTTCTTTTCTCTATAATTTTTCTTATAATCAATGCTTTTTTTCTATTGCGGAGCATTATAAATATGATAATCCATAAAAGTATTATCGGTATATATGTTGACGGATTCATTCACAACCTCCGGTCAATTTTTATAAATACTTTTAAATAAGCTTTAAAAATCCTCTGCAATTTTCAGGCCGTCGGAAATTGCTTCATTGATTTTGTTATCAATCTCCGAAGCAGGAAGGTAATCCGTATTCTGCACCGAAATCACCTGCATCGGACCTATACCCCAAAGCCATGACAAAGCTTTTAGATACGGAGTAGCCTGCTCTAACTCATCACCTGTACTGATATTCATTCCTCTGCTGGTAAAATACAACAGTTTTTCTGCTTTACAGTTGCCGTAACAGGTTTTGTCATCTGTCTTGAAGGTTACATCCATAATCGAGCACAGCTCAAAAAAATTCTTCAAAGCTGCAGGAAAAGACATATCCCAAAAAGGTGCAGCAATAACGATTCGGTCTGCATCGCGAACACTTTCTGCCCACTTCATAACCTGCATATCAATATCACCGCTTGTACGCTTTGTCACAAGCTCTTTTCTGACAATACTCAGGTCAAGCTCATTAATAACCAATGTCTGTACTTCATATCTTTGCTTTAACGCTTCAATTACAGGTGTTGCGATTCTTTTTGTTCTTGATTGCTCATCTCTGATGCAGGCATCAATGTATAATAATTTTTTCATTCTTTATTGCTCCTGTCTGCTTCAATAAATAGAATATATCATAATTTGTTGTGATTTTCAATGATATAATATCCGTTCCTTCATACGCGAAGCGTATATCATCTGCAAAGCAGATATCATAGCGTTAGCTATATCACCCGTTCCGTCAGGAACGGATATCATTGTAAAAAACCTCTTTTGTCCGGTATACAAAAGAGGTTTTTTACATGCGAAAGAGCGACCAAACGGTGTATAAGTGGGGGTAAAAACGACCAAAAGTATTGTGGCAGCACTGTTCGACAAATTGGTACTTGATTATTTCAACCAGCTATATGCTTCATCTGCAAGGTTTTGCAAATAGTCAAAAAACTGGCCTGCGTGGTAGCCGTCGCAAATCGAGTGATGGGCTTGCAGACAGAACGGAAGCTTCACTCTGCCATCTTCTTTGATCAGCTTTCCTGTGGTAAATATAGGCGGCAGGTGTGTGCCTGTTGAGAACACGTTGAGGTTGAAGGATGTAAACTCTATCCACGATACAGAAGATATGTCAAAACAGTTCCTTGGCATATCACTCATCGGAAACATTTTGCTTGTATCGCAGGTATCCATAACTTCAACGCAACGGTCGTAAAACACCTTGAAGCCGCGGTCATACTTGCACCACAATACGTGGAATTTCTCGCTCCCTTGCGGCATAAAGGTGAAGGAAGGATTTACTTCTTCATAGTATCCGATGTTGCCATCTTCATCGTGATTGAAACGCAAAAATCGAAAATGGTTAACGGCATTTGCGATCCACCATATCAATGTCGGATACAGTCTGAACCCTCTTTCCTTCACTCGGTTATATATTTCGGTTATATCCACGTTGACGGTAACGCTATAGGTACAGCGAACGTCATTGTAGTAGTGTAGAAAGTATTCTTTTCTTTCCCATGCTTCCATATCTATTTTTGAAAAGGTCGCATTTTGGTTTGTTTCCATACTCTCACCTGCAAATTCTTATTTATCGAACAGATTATACCACAAAACTATGAATTTTTCAACCGAACGCAAAAAGCGCCCCCGACAACCGTTCTGGCTGCTGAGGCGGTATGAGCATAAGGAAAACCTCTCTTGTCTTGGTAGACAAAAGAGGTTTCTTTTCTGCGAAAGAACGACTAAAAGTAGGGGTAAAAACGACCAAAAGTAGTGTGCGTTATCTATTCTACAAATTGGTATTTGTCGCTCTTAATTAATCCTCCGTCATTATTCTCCAAAACAGCTTTTCAGCAATTATATAAGTACTGTGTTCACCGTTAGTGGAAATCGGTTTTTCTTCCGTATAATTTATGGGATTGTAACCAACCCAATCCGCCCATACTATCAGCTTGTCATCACGAGTTTTACCAAATAAGTCGCTATGAAAATTCAAATATGCACCAAAAATGTCGCAGAAATAATTATCCTGCCAGCCAACAATATTACATTTTCTTACTCCTGTAAAACGCAGTTCAATAGGTTTATTACACTGACTATGTAATATCATTTCAATGCTATGCTCAAGCAATCCGCCATTTGCCATAGCACCCTTATCATTAACAAATGCTCCGCTATGATAGTTTATTGATACTATACAGCTATCGTGAAAGCCGCTATATTCTTTCATCAAATTTTCGATATCAATTTCATTTTTTATTTCATTCCACATATAGTACCAAAACTCCTTTGCTCAGATTCAAACGATAGGAACTGTTTATCAAATTCTTGTTTATCAGATTATATCACTTTTCAGTAAACAAATCAAGGCGAAGCCTTGTATATCATCTATTCCGCAGGAATTGCATATCATCAACACGCAGTGTTGCATCTCATCAAGCCGCAGGTAATACAGCCTTCGGCTGATGATATGCGCCTACGGCGATGATATACACGCTGGCGCGTGATGATATGCCAAGCCTGCGGCTTGGATAAAAAAAGAAGTAACTTTTGGTAGACAAAAGTTACTTCTTTTTTGGAGCTGGAAACGTGACTCGAACACGCGACCTGCTCATTACGAATGAGCTGCTCTACCAACTGAGCTATTCCAGCATAATATTCACATAACGCAGTATATTATAATAAAAATATTATTTTTTTTCAAGTCTTTTTTGAAAAAAGAGCACTTATCTCTTGAAAATAATTTGCTATAGCTTTATAATTGTATTAATAATGTTTACAAAGGTAGGATAAAGTATGAAAAAACTGATTTGTATGCTGCTTGTTGCAATATCTGTATTCTCCCTTGCAGCATGTTCAAAGGACCCCGTTAAAGAAACACCGACCAAAGCACCCACTGTACACAATTGGCCCGACAATGCGCTGTTTAAAGATGTGCCTGCAATCGGAGGTACTATCAACTTTTATAACGAAGAGAAAGCTGAAGAGGGTTATGTCTACACCTTCTTTGCTGAAGGTATTGACTACAAGGGCCTCAGGGATTATGTAAAGCAGCTTGAAGCTGCAGGCTTCAGCGCTTACGACTCCACAGGTCTTAATATTACAAAAACCGAAGATATGCTGCCTGATGAGTTAGATGAAGGCACCTACTCTGCAAAATGGATCGGCAAAAGACGCGGACTCTACGTTGCAATCAACTGGTATGCAGATGAGTACTATGAGGCAAACAGCCTTCCCAAGGACAGCAACGTAAGACTTTACTTCTACACATACAACGCATTCAAAACCAACTGATAAGGAGATATAACAATGATCAATCAGCTCGACAAACCCATAAGCGGTGAAACCGTAGCAACAATGAAAACAAATATGGGCGATATCAAGATCCGCCTTTTCGCAGACCTTGCGCCCAAAACTGTTGAGAACTTCACAACACACGCAAAAAACGGCTACTATGACGGCATTGTTTTCCACCGTGTTATCAAAGACTTTATGATTCAGGGCGGCGACCCCACAGCAACAGGCTGCGGCGGCGAAAGCATATGGGGCAAAGCTTTCGAGGACGAATTCTGCGTAGACCTTCACAATCTTCGCGGCGCACTCTCAATGGCTAACTCAGGTCCCTGCACAAACGGCAGCCAGTTCTTTATCGTTCAGGCAGGCGATGTTGACCCCGGATTTATTTCACAGATGGCTCAGCTTTCCGACAGAGGATTCCCCACCGAAACAGTTGAGAACTACAAGGCAGTCGGCGGCACACCCTGGCTCGATTTCAAGCACACAGTTTTCGGTCAGGTTTTTGAGGGAATGGACGTCGTTGATGCTATTGCCAATGTAAAGACAGCACGCGGCGACAAGCCCGTTGAGGATGTAGTTATCAACTCAATCGAGATTGCAACCGCATAAATGAAAAGCTCAGCGCCACGCACACTTGTCTTTCTTGCGCTTATGATAACAGCGACAGCTGTGATTGTCAGCGCTGTCAGCGACCAATTCGGCAAACCGACTCTGCAAGCTAAAGAGCCTGTATCAATAATATCCGAAGAAGGGCTTATAAATATCAACACAGCCGATGCGGAAACTCTCACCTTGCTCGACGGTATAGGTGAAGCACGTGCACAGATGATTATTGACTTCCGAAACGAAAACGGATATTTTGTAACCAAAGAGGACATATTGCGTATAGACGGCATAGGTAAGACTCTGTTTGAAAAATTCAAAAACGATATTACGGTATAAAGAAAGCACTTCACTCATTTTACACAGAGTGAAGTGCTTTTTATATTTGCCGTGATTTTTATTTATCCTTTTTCGCGCTCTTCTTTTCGTATCCGAATGTTGAAGCAAAAAGATCAATCTTGAACGCTTTGATTACAGAGCTGAAAAGTCTTGAACCCTGAACAGGCATAAGGCGGTTGAATCTGCCCATTGCATTACCATCGAATCCTACAACAATATAAGATTTCTTACGGAGAATGCCCTTGAGGATTTTGTTGACAGCCTTGTGGCAAGGAGTTGATACCATATTGATAAGGTTCATACCGTCTGTTGCACCCTGATTTCTGAAAATATCCGTCTTGGTAAAACCGGGACAGACAAGGCCTATGTATGCCTCACCTCGAAGTTCTTCTCTCATAGCTTCTGTAAGACCCTTAACAGCCGCCTTACTTGCAGAGTACATAGATGTACCGCCGAGAGCCATAAGAGCAGCAGATGATGCAACGTTTACGATTGCGGGAGTTTCGCTCTTCATAAGAAGCGGAAGCATAATCTTGGAAGAGTATGCTGCTGAATAGAAGTCGATATTGATTGATTCATCAATTTCCTCTTTAGTATAGTTTACAAGTCTGTCAAACCGAGGAAGAACACCTGCATTGTTGATAAGAACGTCGGGCTGAATATTATTTTCAACAAACCAGTCGTGGAAGTTCTGCCAGTTATCATAGCTTGAAACATCAAAAAGCTTATACTTAAACTTACTTGCATAATCGCCGAGTTCTTCTACGAAACTGACCATTTTCTTTTCACTTCTTGCAACACCGATTACAGTACAGTTGCGCTCTTTGATAAGTCTTTCAGCAAGCATTTTACCGATACCGCTTGATGCACCGGTAATAATTACGGTCTTGTTATCAATCCACTTTGCCATTACAAAGCACCTCGAAAATTTAACATTAATTTGTAAAAAAGTATAACATAAATATTTACTCTTTTCAACAGTTGACTATTTTATTCTGACATTTTGTTTGTAATTTTCACTTTAAAACAAACAAAAAAGCACCCGTAAGAGTGCTTTTTGCTATCCCGGAATTATTACATCTTTTTTATTAATTCAACAAGCTCGTCAGGTGAAAAAACAATATGCTTTGAGCCTGCCGATTCAAGTGTTTCTCTGTCGCGGAAGCCCCACAAACAACCGACACAGTCAACATCTGCATTAATTGCGGTCTGAACATCAACTTCACTGTCACCGACATATACTGTCGATTCAATCTTACTTCCAAGCTGCTCAACAGCAAGCAGAAGCATATCAGGTGCAGGCTTGCGTGCGATAGTTTCACTCCTGCCTATTGCAAGCGGAATGTACTCATTAAAAAGCTCGCTGACAAGCTGTTTAGTGAAAACATCGGGCTTATTCGACACAACAGCCAGCTTATAGCCGCGTTGCTTCAAATCGGCAAGCATCTGCACAACGCCGTTATACGGTGCGGTTTTGTTTCGCATATTTGTCTGATAATGAGATTCAAAAAGAGCCAGCGTTTTATCAAAAATCTCTTTGCCTGTACCCTCGGGCAGTGCATGCTCAATAAGATATATCACACTGTTGCCAACCATCATACGCACTTCGTCAGCAGTATGAGTCGGACAGCCCATTTTGCTCAGGGCAAAATTCACGCTGTCGGTCAGATCGTCAAGTGTATTGAGCAGCGTGCCGTCAAGGTCAAAAATTACGGTATCTTTCATTTTTTCTTTTTACCGAAGAATCCGCTTTTTCCGTCACCCGAGGGTGCCTTTGATCCGGATTCTTTTTCAAATTCGCGCAGCAGCTCTTTTTGACGCGCCGTAAGATTTTTGGGGACATTTACAATCAACCTTACAAGCTGGTCGCCTCTGCCTCTGCCGTTAAGCGACGAAATACCCCTGCCCTTGAGCTTGAATACTGCACCGGGCTGAGTACCTGCCGGCACATCATAGCGCACCTTACCGTCAAGCGTAGGCACCTCAAGAGTATCACCGAGTGCTGCCTGAGCAAAGCTGATTGTAACATCGCACCACACATCATAGCCGTCACGTTCAAAGAAAGGATGAGGCCGTACGAGCACGGTAACGTGCAAGTTACCGGACGGACCGCCGTTGATACCGCTGTTACCCTGACCGTTGACGTTGAGCACCTGGCGATCATCTATACCTGCAGGTATATCGACCTCAAGTGTAACCTTTTTACTTACAGCACCCTTGCCCTTACACTTGGAGCAGGGATTTTTAATTATCTGACCCTTACCACCGCAACGTGAGCAGGATTTTGAGGTTTGAATAACACCAAAGGGTGTACGCTGCTGTACGTTTACCTGACCTCTGCCGTGACAGTCGGGACAGGTTTCGGGACTTGTGCCCGATGCCGCACCGCTGCCGTGACAGTCGGGACAAAGCTCAACACGGGTAAAATCGACCTTTTTCTTACAGCCCTTTGCTGCCTCTTCAAACGAAAGTGTAACGCGTGCCTGCGTGTCGCTTCCTCTGCGCGGAGCATTGGGGTTAGCCTGTCTGCCGCCACCGCCGAATCCACCGCCGAAAAAGCTGCCGAAAATATCACCAAGGTCGAAATCCATTCCGCCGAAACCGCCGCCAAAGCCGCCACCGGGACCGCCTGCACCGTAATTCGGGTCAACACCTGCATGACCGAAACGGTCATACTTTGACTTCTTGTCGGGGTCAGAAAGCACCTCGTAAGCCTCGTTGGCTTCTTTGAATTTATCCTCAGCCTCTTTATCACCGGGGTGAAGGTCGGGGTGAAACTCCTTTGCCTTTTTGCGATATGCTTTTTTTATTTCATCATCGCTCGCCGATTTATCAACGCCGAGCACTTCATAATAATCACGTTTATCTGCCAAGGTATTTCCTCTTTCATAAACCGCTCAATGAGGGACGAAAAGTCCGCCCCTCATTGCTGTTTGATTAATAAATTAGTTTTCGTCTGTTACATCTGTGAAGGGTGCATCGTAGTAGCCGTTAGCATCTGCACCGGGAGCTGCCTGACCTGCATCAGCTGCACCGCCCTGAGCTGCCTGCTGTGCTGCTGCAGCCTCCTGATAAAGGCGTACGGAAACGTCGTTGAGCACCTTGGTAAGCTCCTCCTGGCGGGACTTGATGAGGTTGATATCCTCGCCCTTAAGAGCCTCTTTGAGTGCATCTATCTTTGCGTTGATATCAGTTTTCTCCTGCTCGGACATCTTGTCGCCGTTTTCGCTGACAAGCTTCTCGCTCTGGTAAACCATCTGGTCTGCATTGTTGCGTGTGTCGATTTCCTCACGGCGCTTCTTATCTTCCTCAGCGAAGCGTGCAGCCTCGTTAACTGCCTTCTCGATGTCTTCCTTGGACATATTGGAGGAAGCTGTAATAGAGATTGACTGCTCCTTGTTTGTGCCAAGGTCCTTTGCGGAAACGTGAACGATACCGTTAGCATCGATATCAAATGTTACTTCGATCTGGGGTACACCGCGGGGAGCAGGCATAATGCCGTCAAGGTGGAATACGCCGAGAGTCTTGTTATCTCTTGCAAACTCTCTTTCACCCTGAAGAACGTGAACCTCAACCGAGGGCTGATTGTCAGCAGCTGTTGAGAAAATCTGGCTCTTCTTTACGGGGATAGTTGTGTTGCGCTCGATAATCTTTGTGTTGATACCGCCCATTGTCTCGATACCGAGTGAAAGGGGTGTAACGTCGAGAAGAAGCATACCCTTGACTTCGCCGCCGAGAACACCTGCCTGAAGTGCTGCACCGATTGCAACGCACTCGTCAGGGTTGATACCCTTGAAGGGCTCTTTGCCAAGGTACTTCTGAACAGCTTCCTGAACAGCAGGAATTCTTGAAGAACCGCCGACCATAAGAACCTTGTCAATCTCGCCGACGCTCAGACCTGAGTCAGAGATAGCCTGACGTACGGGATTCATTGTAGCCTCAACAAGGTCTGCTGTCATCTCGTTGAACTTTGCGCGTGTGAGAGTTGCCTCAAGGTGCTTGGGACCTGTTGCATCAGCTGTAATGAAGGGAAGGCTGATAGCGGAAGATGTAACACCTGAAAGCTCGATCTTAGCCTTCTCTGCAGCTTCCTTAAGGCGCTGCATAGCCATCTTATCGCCGCGAAGGTCAATGCCCTGCTCTGCCTTGAATGTATCTGCAAGCCAGTCGATGATTCTCTGGTCGAAATCGTCACCGCCGAGACGGTTGTTACCTGCTGTAGCAAGAACCTCCTGAACACCGTCGCCCATCTCGATGATGGAAACGTCGAATGTACCGCCGCCAAGGTCATAAACCATAACCTTCTGGTCGTTTTCCTTATCGATACCGTAAGCAAGAGCAGCCGCTGTAGGCTCGTTGATGATTCTCTTAACCTCAAGACCTGCAATGCGGCCTGCATCCTTTGTAGCCTGACGCTGTGCATCTGTGAAGTATGCGGGTACTGTGATAACAGCCTCTGTTACCTTGTCGCCGAGGTATGCCTCAGCATCTGCCTTAAGCTTCTGGAGTACCATTGCGGAAATCTCCTGAGGTGTGAAGCGCTTGTCGTCAATCTTGACACCGAAGTCTGTACCCATCTGTCTTTTGATTGATGCGATCGTGCGGTCGGGGTTGGTGATAGCCTGACGCTTCGCAACCTGTCCTACCATTCTTTCGCCGTCCTTGCTGAATGCAACAACAGAGGGAGTTGTACGAGCACCTTCTGCGTTAGCGATAACTACGGGCTCGCCACCCTCGATAACTGCTACGCATGAGTTTGTTGTACCAAGGTCGATACCTATTACTTTTGCCATAATTAATTACTCCTTTTATATTAAGTGAAATTTTTACTTGATTTATATTGCTGTTTTAATTTGCGACCTGTACTGTTGCACAGCGGATTATTTTGTCGCCGATTTTGTAGCCCTTTGCAAAGACCTGAGCAACTACGCCTTCGTCGAAATCTTCGCTGTCGATATGCATTACTGCGTTATGCATCATCGGGTCAAATGCGTCGCCCGACTCACCGAATGCTTCAACACCGAGCTTCTTGAAAATATCGGCAAACTGTGTGAAGATCATTTCCATACCTTTTTTGTATGTTTCGTAGTCTGCCGATGTGTTAGCTGTTGCACGCTCAAAGTTGTCGATAACGGGAAGAATCTCGCCTATGATATAGGCTTTGATGTCGCCGTTGAGTGCATCCTTTTCGCGCTGTGTGCGCTTGCGGTAGTTGTCATACTCAGCCGCCAGGCGAAGATACTGATTTTTCTGCTCTTCAAGCTCTGCCTGAAGCTCAGCAACTTTCTCATCGGCTTTGTCAGCCTTTTTCTTTGACTTCTTCTCTTTTTTCTCTTCCTTTTCTTCTGCTGACTTGGTGTTTTCCTTCTCTGACATTTTAACCTTCCTTTCTTTAAATATATTCCTTTATTATTCGTCAAGTGTTTCGGTAAGTATCTTGCCTACAAGTCCCGAAACGAACTGCATATACGGAATAAGCTTTGCATAGTTGAGACGTGTCGGGCCGATTATGCCCAGAGCACCTGACCGCTCGCCGTTGATGTCGTAGTGCGAAATTATTACGCTGGAGTTAGCAAGCTGTTTATATTCGTTTTCAGTGCCGATTTTTATATCAACATCGTCTGTGCCGCCTGCGATAAGCTTCGCCAACGGGTCGCCCTTTCGCAGGAACTCCATAAGCTCAAGCACGTTACCGCCAAGCTCTCTGTGATTAAACAGGTTTGACTGACCCTCGAGAAGCACATCGGAGCTGAGTGCATCGTTTGCAAGGTCTGCCAGTGCAACAAAAAACGGTGACATTTCAAGGGCATACTCACCCAGTGAAGCAACCAGAGTCTGGAGCATTACGGTACCGATTTCTTCAAGCGGTCTGCCGACAAAGTGTGAAGCACAAACGTTGTAAAAACGCTCAACCGTCTGCGGAGTGATTGGCATATCACTGCGGCAAGCCTTACTTTTGAGCGTACCTGCCGATGTCAGCAACACTATCATCGCCGTACGGTTACTTACGGGCACAATCTCTGCCCTGCGGACAGTTGCCTTATCACCTGCCGGCATTGTAGTTATCGCCGCACAGTTTGTAAGGTTGGCAATTACTTCACCCGCTTTTTCAAGCAGCTGTTCAGGGTCGCCGCTGCCGGAAGAAACCGTTTTGGTGATACTCTTGCAATCCGCCTCGTTAAGCTCCATTTTATTCATTAGCTTATCGATATAATAGCGGTAGCCGAGAGTTGTCGGCACACGGCCTGCCGATGTGTGGGGCTGCTCAAGGTAGCCCATTTCGGCAAGGTCAGCCATTTCATTACGTATGGTAGCAGATGAAACGGAAAAATCGAGCTCACCCATCAGGTTTTTGGAGCCTACAGGCTCACCCGTGCGGATATAGCTTTCGACCACGGCGGCAAGTATTTTTTGCTTTCGCTCGGTCATATTCAGCACCCGATTCATCCCCTTTCTGCTTTGTGCTAACTTTAGCACTCTTTTATTTCGAGTGCTAAACTATCAATATAATATATCGAAAGTCAAAGAATGTCAAGGGCTTTTTTTCATTATTTTGTAAATGATTTATTAACCTGATTTAAAAAAAACAAAAAGAGAGCATACCGCAGGGTATGCCCTCTTAAAGTGAATTATCTTAAAATACGTCGTACTTGATTACGGAGTAAAGAAGTTCGGGAACAAGTGAGAGAAACTCAGGGAGCCACTCACCAAGTGCGTATACAGCAAGGCCGAGGAATGAGGGAACAACACCGAGGATATACTCAAACTCTGATGTTGTGTTGTCACCTGTAAATGTAGCCTTGTTCTCGCCAAGCTTCTTTGTTACAGAGTACTCATCAACGAGAATTGTCTCGCCTGTTGCATCGTTTACGATATATGTTTTAAGGGTGAGTGTATCGCCGTCAATTTCAACAGACTCGAAGCAACCGCCGATATACTCTTCCTTCTCAAAGCCTACACCTTCACGCTGAATAACGATTCTGTCGATAAATTCTTCATCAAGGAAATGATTCTTAAGGAAGGGACGGACTTCGTATCTCTTGCCGCCTGCTGTTCCGGAAAGGACATAAGTTGTACCGTTCTCGTCAATCTTATTGTCTGTAAGAGGCTTTGTACGGATATACTGATGGTCGTGACCGTAGAATGCCATATCAACATTGCACTCGTCAAGCACCTTTGTAAGTGACTTCTGGAGATAGAGAGCATCGGGCCACTTTGCATCCTTACCGAGTGAGTATGGTGCTTTGTGGAAGAATACGATTTTCCAATCCTTATCGGTGGAGTTCATATCATTCTCAAGCCACTTGAGCTGTGCCTGTGAGATTGAAAGAAGGTCGTTTGTATTGAGGACTGCAAAGTGAGCATTGCCGTAATCGTAAGAATAGTTTACGCCGTCCTTAACCTGTACACTCTCGGATGTATCGAGTGCGAACATATTGTTAAACCAGTACTCAACACCGAGACCGTCGTGGTTACCCGATACGGGAGCAAGTGTATAAGTTCTGTTGAGAGCTGCGAAAGCCTGATCGTAAGCATCCCACTCTTCGTTTGTGCTGTCGTTTGTGAAGTCACCGCAATTGGAAACGAAGTCTGCACCGGGAAGTGTTGCGAAAGCAGCTGTAAGAGTATCTGCACCCTTCATAAAGCCTTCGTAATCGCTTGCCTGAACGTCTGCGATATTGATGAAACTGACTTTATCATCACCGTTGTCGGTGGTGAATGTACCCCACTCGCTCCAGTTTTCGCCGTCACCTACACGGTAGGTGTAAGTAACTCCTGCCTCAAGACCTGTTGCTACGAGCTTGTGCATGAAGTTGCCTTCCCACTCTTCACAGACTACGTCTTTGACTGTGTAAGCAGAAACATCAACGCCCTCAAACTCAATTTTTGTGTCAGCCTGCTGAGCTGTATACCAGCAGAAGCCGCGTGATGAAGATGTGTCGCCGTTTACAACAACAGAAACTCTTGTCGGTGCTTCGGATGCTGCATCCTCTGCATAAGCAAAGCCGATTGAGCTTGTTGCAAGAAGGCAGACACAAAGAACTACGCTGAGAATTCGCTTGAAGTTTTTCATTGTGTTATATCTCCTTTTTATTTTTTATCCACAGCTCTAAGATGTATTACGAAGCTGGAGCCGTCAGAGCAAGGTGAATTCTTGAGATTAAGGCCTGCCTTCATAAGCAGAGCACCTGAATGAACCTCGCAGGTTTCATCATCGTAATAATACTTATCGGGGTCAAGACCCTTGAGCCTTACGTAGAAGGTAGGATTCTGACTCCTGAGCATGGTAACAAAGGTAAATATTGCCTCATTCTTATCCTGCGAAACGTAGCCCCAGGCACAGCGGTGTCTGTCCTGAGTAGGATCAATGAGTCTGTAAAGGTCACCGTAGTGAATTGTATCGTAATACTCGTGGTATTCCTTAACCTGCTTTTTTATAATAGCAATGTCAGCATCGCTGAGCTTAATCGGGTCAAGCTCATAGCCGAAAGTGCCGCTCATTGCAACGTTACCCTTGGTTTCGTAGCCTGTACGGTCGCAAGCGGAAACGTGAGCACCGACAGTTGAAACGGGGTAGCAGATTGATGTACCGAACTGGATTGTAAGGCGTTCAATCGGGTCGGTATTGTCACTGCACCATATCTGCGGTGAGAAGTAGAGCATACCGGGGTCGAAACGACCGCCGCCGCCCGAACAGTTTTCGAGAAGGATGTGCGGGAATTCGTCGACAATTCTGCCCATAAGCTCATAAGTGCCGAGGACAAAACGGTGGAAGAACTCCTGCTGACGCTCTGCAGGCAGAAGAGCTGAGCCTGCCTCGGAGATATTACGGTTGAAATCCCACTTTACGTAGTCAATCTTGTTATTTCTGAGTATAGCACACATCTGCTCGTAGATATTGTCACGGACATCCTTGCGCGTCATATCGAGAATGTACTGATTTCTGCCTATTGAGTTTACACGCTCGGGCACGTGGATGCACCAGTCGGGATGAGCACGGAAAAGGTCGGAATCAGGAGAAATCATCTCTGGCTCAAACCATATACCGAATTTGAGGCCGAGTGCGTTTACACGCTCGATAAGGCTTGAAAGGCCGCCCTTGAGCTTGTTTTCGTTTACGTACCAGTCGCCGAGTGAGCTTCTGTCGTCATTACGCTTACCAAACCAGCCGTCATCCATAACGAGCATCTCTATGCCGATTTCTTTTGCACGCTCGGCAAAGGCAACAAGCTTATCGTCATCAAAATCGAAATATGCAGCCTCCCAGCTGTTGATAAGCAAGGGTCGCTTTTTATCCTTCCATTCGCCCCTGATAAGGTGATTGTTGTAAAGTCTGTGGAAGATACGGCTCATTTCGCCGATACCGCTGTCGGTATAGACCATAACGAGCTCGGGTGTTGTGAAACACTCGCCCGATTCAAGACGCCAGCAGAAATCCGTCGGATTGATACCCATAATAAGACGGGGGGCGGAGTTGAAGTCTACCTCGATATCTGCGGCAAAGTTACCGCTGTAAACAAGGTTGAAGCCGTAAACATCGCCGTAATCTTCCGTTGCCTTATCGTCTGCAAGAGCAACGAAGGGATTGTATGTATGACTTGAGGAGCCGCGCTTACTTGCAACAGACTGGATGCCGTGCTCAAGATGGCGTGAAACAAGCGTACGCTCCTTACACCACATACCGTAGTGATGAAGCATATTGTAATTCATTGTAGGCAAGTCGATACAAGCACTGTATGCACGCTGAATATCCATAGGCTTGTCGGATGTGTTTTCTACCTTGACCCAACGGGTCATAGCACCGTAATTTTCAAAAACAGTATAGTAAAGATAAACCTTTGCACCTGTAACCTTATCGAGAGTTTCAACCTCGAGCGTCGTTGCATCGTCGTCGCTCATTGTATAAAGTGACGGCAGGCCTTCAAGAGCAGGCTTGCCCTTGATAATCTTATGTGAAACATAGCGGATATCGGTAGAAGCGTTGCCGTGATGATTACGGATTGCAAGTGCTGATATACGCATATCGCCCGTACCGTTGCAGGCATACTCAAACGGCCACGAATCACAGCTGAAGCCATGCTCGCCTATTACTGCATTTGCAGGGCTGAATGAAGCATTACAGCAACGCATTGCAAGATCTTCTACGCCATTGTCGGGAATATAGGCGCCGTAGTAGAGGTGGATAAGATAATCCTCCTCAAAAACTTGAAAGATATAGCTTGACGTTTTAGTGTCGAGCTTAAAGCTTTTATTTTCGCTGTCAAAACAAACAGGCATTTTTACACCTCTTTCTTATTTAATATAATATCAAACAGTCGCTCGGCAGATTTGCCGTCGACCATATTGAGATTAGCCGTTTTAAACCGTTCTGCCCTGCTGCAAGCACTTTCACTTGCAAGCACACTGACAAGCTGAGCCGTATCGCGCACAACCTCACCGGGCACATACTCACAATAATCGAAATAAAACGGTCTGCGTGAAGTATACTCATCAAGGTCAGGAGCAAAGAAAACACAAGGCTTGTCAAGCAAAACAAAATCCATACAAACTGATGAATAGTCGGTAATGAGCACATCGCTGATAAGCGTCAGGTCGTTTATGCTCTTAAAATCCGTCGCATCAATCGCACCTTCAATTCTTGTTTCGCCGTGAACCTGCGGATGAAGCCTCACGAGCAGGCAGTGCGTATCGCCGAGCTGTTTTTCAAACAGTGAATAATCGAAAGAAGAAAGAAAGACTTTATCAATCTCAGGGTCATCACGGAAAGTAGGTGCATAGAGCACGATTTTCTTGCCCTTACATTGCGGATATTTCTGTTCAAATTCAGCACGAAGCTCTGCTGCATTATCTGATTTGAGAAGTACATCTGCCCTTAGTGAGCCTATAGGCAACACCTTTGACTTATCTATGCCGAAAGCACTTGCATATATATCAACAACCTCTGTCGATGAACAGGTAACGTATGTAAGCTTGCTGTTTGCCGCAATTTCGCGTGCACGGATATCGGCAGGCTGCTCAATATCAAGACCGAATTTTTTGAACGCACCCTCTGCGTGCCAGAGTTGTACGATAACAGCTTCATCACGGAAATTCAGATAGCCAAGAGGCATAAAATTATCGTTCATAAAAACATACTTTGCGGTTGCAAGCATGTATGCTTTTTTTGTAAAGAAAACAACCGCTTTGGGCAAAGAAGAAAAATCGGCGTGCGAAATATAAACGATTTCGTAGCCGCCGCGTCTTTTCAGCTCTGCCTTAACTTCGCCGAGGCTGTCGTTAAAAGATGCATTGTGAGGCGAAAGCAACACAACCCTGTCAGGCCTGATGCCGAACAGGGTGCGTGAAATATTAAAAAAAAGAGCAAACAAACGGTAGAATAAACTTTTCATTATTTAGCCCAATCAATAACTGTTTTGCCGAAGCTGCGGTGATAATCAAGGTCAAACGCACGGTGAATATCAGGAATGCTCTCTACTCTGACAACGTCGCCTACAAGGTTATCAAGGTAATTTACAAGCTTCGGATATTTTGAGTAAAGCTCAACCGCCTTTGCAAAATCCTCAACGCCGCTGCGCGAAGAGCCGAACAGACGCAGGCCTTTTTCGAGCACCATACGTGTGTTGATGCCGACATTGTTTTCACTTACACCCATAAGTGAAAGCGTACCCTCGGGATTTATCAGGTCGATTATCTGGTTGATCGCAGGCTGGCATCCTCCTCCGCCCACACACTCAAACGCATGGTCTATCCAAACACCTTCCGGTACATGGTCAACGTGATATGCAGCCTTTGCAAAAGAGAAATAAGACAACTTCTCTTCAACCGTACCGAAAATGTAGAGCTCAGTCTCGGGATAAAGATAATGCAGAATAAGTGCAGTTATATAGCCGACATTACCGTCTCCCCATATACCGATCCTGTTGCGGCGCAAGTGAGCGATTCTATCAAAGCGTGATATTGCGTGCACGCTGACACTTACAAGCTCGGTAAAGGACGCAACGTTCATATTCATATCGCTCGGCAGCTTTACAACTCTGTCGGGTGCGGCAGTAATGAAATCCTGAAGAAAACCGTCGTAACCGCTTGAGCGGAAGTAGCTGGAGCGCAGATAATTCTCTGCCACAACGCAGTCCGTTTCTGTAGGGGTATTGGGTACGGGCACAACAAAGTCACCTACCGAATATGTACTGGTAGGATCGTAGACAACCTGTGCCACACACTCGTGAGTAAGTGCCATAGGCAGTTTTGCCTTGAGTGCCTCGGGAGAGCGCATACCCTGATAATAACGCTGGTCTGCCTTACAAACAGAAACCTTGTAAGGGCGCATTATAACTTCACCTGCGGTAAGGTTAATCTCCTTATAGGCAACCTCTATCATTCTGGGTGCAACCAACTGATATACAGCATTAATCATTTTTTATCCCTCTAAATCTTCAGTTGCACCGATAAGTGACTGAGCAACCTTCATATCAAACGGATAGGTGATTTTGATGTTGAAAACCTCGCCCTTGAGCACATGCACGTGTTCACCCTTGAGAACATACATCTTGCAGGCATCGGTAAGAATATTCTTTTCTTCGTCGGAGAGTGACTCAAAAATCTCTTTAAGTCTCTTCGCCTTGAAGGACTGCGGTGTCTGACCCTGATACATATGGTCACGAATCGGAATTGAGGTGATAGCCTCACCGTCACAGCTTTCGACTATTGTATCTGCTGCAGGCACCATAGTGTCACAGGCACCGTACTTTGCAGCAAAGTCAATATTTTCGTCAATAATTCTGTGAGTTACGAAGGGACGTACTGAGTCGTGAGTAACAACTATTGTATCGTCATCAAGACCGTAATTCTCTTCGATATATGCAATAGCATTCATTATCGTGTCGTTACGTGTGACACCGCCGTCGATAACGACTACCTTATCGGTGTCGCCGAGATTTTTTTCGATAAGGTTACGTGCATGCTCAACCCATGATTTGTGAGTGGGCACGATAACTTTTTCAAAACGTGAGTTTACAAAAAACTTTTCGACAGTATGGACAAGGATGGGCTTTGTGCCAAGCTTCATAAACTGCTTGGGCATATCGGTGTTACCCATTCTGCTGCCCTTACCGCCTGCAAGTACAACGGCGAATACCATAATATCATTCCTTTATAAAATATATATTTATTTTCCTTTTACTTTTTCATCATATATATCGCAGACCTCGTTTACATCACCGTTTGCGATTATCTTGCCGTGATCGAGGAGTATTGCTTTTGTGCAAAGACGGCGCACCTGAGCGGTATTGTGCGAAACAAAAAGAACAGTAACGCCCTTATCAAACATACTCTTGATTTTGTTTTCACTCTTGATACGGAACTTTGCATCACCGACTGAAAGAACCTCGTCGAGAATAAGCACCTCGGGTTCAACTGCGGTAGCAATAGCAAAGCCGAGTCTCGCTCTCATACCCGAAGAGTAATTCTTAACGGGCACATCGATAAACTCACCAAGCTCAGAGAACTCAACAATCTCGTCGTAACGCTCCTGAATATACTTTCTTGAGTAACCCATTGTAGCGCCATAGAGATATATGTTTTCAGCACCCGTATAGTTGAGGTCGAAGCCTGCGCCAAGCTCAAGCAGAGGTGCAATTACACCCTCAACCTTGACCTTGCCCTTTGTGGGCTTTAGCACACCTGCAATAACCTTGAGCATCGTGCTCTTACCTGCACCGTTGAAGCCGAGTATACCCAGCCTTTCGCCCTCTTTTACCTCAAACGAAACATCAGTCAAAGCCCAGAACTCGTTATAATGGAGCTTACGTGTAACAAGCTTGATAAAATATTCCTTTATGTTATCAACTTTTTCTTTACTAAGGTTGAACAGAATGCTTACATTCTCAACCTTTACTGCTGTTTTAGCCAAACTCAAGTCACCTCAGATGTGAAGAATAAACTTATCCTGCTTCCTCTGGAAAACAATGAAGCCGATAACAAGTGTAATAACGGCGAAGCCGAGCGAATACATAAAGTGGTTCCAATTCCACATCTGACCGTAAAGCACACAGTCACGGAACATCGAAACGATTGAATACAGTGGGTTTGCCATAAGTCCCAATTGAACGATCTTGATAGCGCCGAGAGATTTTACCGTATAGAAAATAGGCGTCAGATAGAAAAGAAGCATACAGAATACTTCATAAATATATTCAATATCCTTAAAGAAAACATTGAGAGTCGCAAGAATCATACCGACACCGAGTGAAAGAATTAAAAGAATGATTATCGGTACAATTGCTAACAACACATACTGATTTATAACTATAACCTCGTCGGTAAAGCACTTGAAGTATATAACCATAACAACAAGCACGAGAAGTGACATCGCAAAGGTTACAAAGTTTGCGAGCACATTCGAAAGCGGATATATGTACTTCGGAACATATACCTTTTTGATAACACTTGCACTCAACCGAATTGAACGCATCGCGCGTTTGGTTGACTGCGTAAAAAACTCATAGAGAAGTCTGCCGCAAAGAAGATAAACCATATAGCAGCCGACCGATGAATCTCTCTGACCGAATATACCGCCGAAAACAAGGGCGAGCACAATAGTCGTGAGCAACGGCTGAAGAAAGGTCCAGAAAATACCGAGAACAGAGTTGCGGTACTGAAGCTTGACATTTTTACGCACTATCTCCTGAAGCAGATAGCGGTATTTCCAAAAATTTTTGAAATAACCCTTTAATTTGCCCATTTCTTATTTACTCCTGTTTGCGGGCTTAGCCCATTTGAAAAAGTATTTAAACATTGACGAAATCTGCACAAGCATAAGCTTGAAATTCTTTTTGCTCTCTCTGCCCCATACGTGGTAAACCACAGCCTCAGGGTAAAAAATTGCCTTTGCGTAACGGCGTACCGTGCGCGTGATGTCGCAATCCTCAAAGTACATAAAATATCTGTCATCAAAGCCGCCGATCTGCTTAAAAAGCTCTGTGCGGAACATCATAAAGCAGCCTGTTGCGTTTTCTATTTCACAAGGCACATCAAGGTTTTCGTCGAGCATTGCATACTCTCTGAGAAGCTTACCCGGCTCACCGTCGCCGCGCATACGGCTTGCAATAAGATATTTTATTTTGGGGTTACGCTTGCCGAGGATCTGCATTCTTCCGTCCGGGAAGCAGATCTTCGGTGAGAGCAGACCGATCTCCGGATGCTCGTCCATATATGCCGCCATCCTTGCGATAACATCATCACCAATACTGATGTCGGGGTTTATAACACAGTGATACTTTGAATCTATAACCGACAGTGCATTGTTGTGACCGCTGCCAAAACCGTTATTGGTATGAGGCTCATAAACTTCGACCTGCGGATATTTAGCCTTTATATGGTCGGGAGTAGAGTCAGTCGACATATTATCAACAACCATCAGCTTGAAATCCACACCCTTGGTATGCTCAAGCAAGGTTGATACAGTTTCATCTATGCTGCTCATATTGTTATGTGTAACAATACAGCCTGTTACATAGCTCTTAATGCTTACCATTCCTTTCACCTGAATGCACAAATGCTTCTGACGATACTTATACGCCATTTTACTTTTTGCGCAAGGCTCGTTTTGCCACCCGTCATACTACCCGGATTCCGACGGTAAAGTAACAGCGGCTCGTCAATAAGCTCTACCTTGCCGACCTTTTCGCTCACCAAGCCGAGCCATTGGTCGTGCATAGGCAGATTATTCGGAAAAGGCAGAGCCGCAGTAAACGCCTGCCTTGTAAGTGCCATACAGGCACCCGTATAGCAGTTTCTGATTATATTGTGCAGTATACCTGTCTTTGCGCCTCTGTCCTCAAAAAGAGTCTTACCGCTTTTTTTGAGATTTTCATCTGTGATATACGCATTGTGAAGCACACAGCACGCACCGCCCTCAACAGCGGACATCACACGCTTGACCTTACCCGGCAGCCAAACATCATCCTGATCACATAGGAAGGCAACGTCGCCCGTACACTCACGCAGAAGAAACTCTTTGTTTGCATCAACACCCCTTGCGGGTCCGTGAACATAACGTATGCGTGAGTCGCTGAGAAAAGGCTCAACAGCGGCATAGGTGTCGCCGTCGGGCTTATCGTCGGAAATGATAACCTCATCGTCGGCACCAAGCTGAGAAATAACAGACTCAAGTTGTTTAGCTATATAATTTCCGCCGTTGTAGGCAGCAATCAGTACAGACACCTTCACCGTTTCGACACCTTTCCGGCTTACCCGGAATCGCTTCAGGGTACACAAGCACATAATAATTGGAGTAAGTTTAACATATAATTATTAACAAACTGTTAATAATCCAATTTACCTGCTAAAGAGTCGAAATATGTCTTATCAAACCAACCCGTAGTATGCAAGCTGACCGACCCCGATGAAAGAATCGATATACGTATTTTTCCGACTCCCTTACGTTTGAAAAGCATATTACTTTTGAACTGAGCCGTTTGTATACTTTCATATTTAAAATAACCGTATATCAACGAAAAAAGACCTTTTGAATAAAAAAACACACCGTCATCATCAGCAACGGTTTTATTGCGGTAACTGAAGACAGCAAAGATCACACCGAGTACAACAGCCGCAATACCGAGCAGAACATGAACCCGTGCCATCACGCCGGCAACAAGCGCAGAGAAAAATATATAAAAAAACAACGATGCAGCAAGCCCTGCCTTGTGCGACTTCACAGGCTCTGCGGTACAGACAAAATCAGGAGCACATTCACCGAGAATACGCTCAAGCTCCTGCTTTTTTACAAGCAGACATATCTGCGGAGTTTCGTGCTTATCGTTGCCAAGCCCGACAACGGCAACCTCTGCACGGTAATAGCCGAAAAGCCTTGCTAACAGAGGTCTCCGCACAATAACCGCATTCACCTTATTCTTATCAAAAACATACTGCTTTTTCTTAAGAAGGCCTGAGTTTATATAAAAGCAGTTATCATCTCTCTCAACCCTGAAGCCATAGGCAGACATAAACTGCATAGCCATACCTGCGCCCCAGCTAAGCAGAGCAAGAGATATCGCGGGCAGGACTTTATAAAGTGCAGCACTTCCGAGTGCAATTTTATCAACCGGAATACCGACTGCAAGCAGCACAAAGAAAATTATAATCTGTGCAAGCGGCTGACCCAATATCACATCACGCAAAGCCTGCACCCACGTAAAAGCACAGACAAGATTTCGTTTTTGAGGCTTTGCCTCATCTGTTCTGTCATCAGCCTGCAAAGTAAGCTCACGTTCAAAAGCCTTTGCCTTTTCAAGAGGAAGAACAAATACGAAATCTGTCTTATTTGCAGTTACCGCAGAATTTATATCAAGCTTTATTTTGGCGGTTCCGACCATCCGTTCGAACACGCTTCTTTCGAGGTTGACAGTTGAAATACTGCCGAGAGGCAGACGCGAAGTGCGGTGCATCAGCGTGCGTCTTTCAACGACAAGATAACCCGAATCGATATAAAACACGGTTTTGCTCCAACGTAAAATCAACCACACAACGCCCGCAACCAGCAGCAAAGCCACAACAATATTAACAGGTGCAGGCAATCTGCCGACAGTTGAGTATTTCAATATTTGCGCAAAACTCATACCTCGCCTCAGGTCTGCCGCAATATCAAAAAGAAGCGAAAAAGCGCCCGTAACCAGCACAACACCGACAGCACCTATCTGCTCTAAAATTATTGTAATATGATTTCTCACAGGCTTACTGAACATCGCTGTTGCCTCCGAGCTTTTTTCCTACCTTTTCGTTCAGATATAACGCAAGCTCCTGTGCCTTGTCTTCATCAAGAAAGCGGAGTACAGCAGTTGAGCCTGCAGTTACGACCGACACCTTCGCAACACCGAAGGCATTATCAAGAGGTCCCCGTGAAACATTTATCTGATGAATCCTGTTTACGGGCACTACGGTGCGTGAAACAAAGAATACGCCGCATATAATCTCAACTCTGTCAGGCGTGATAAGATATTTGTATCTTTTAAATCTTAGTATCGGGAACAACACCGCCCAAATCACGGCGATAACTGCACACCCAATCATAACTCCTATCTTTAATGCACCGTAAAGCTCACCTATTGCAACTGCCGCCATACAAGCAACAAGCAGAATAAGGCTCTGGATTACAGCCGTAACAGTCATCAGATATTTTGCGTTTTTACTTAGCGTTTTATATTCCATATATTACTCCTCTGTATCAATTCCTGCCATAATGCCGCGTGCAACAGCTTGAGCATACTCATCAAAATTCTTATCAAAAAGCTCGTTATCATGTGCCGTGGTTATAAAGCCCATTTCAACAAGACAGCTCGGCATATCCGTAGCACTGTTAACAAGATAATCCGATAACGGGTTACCCTGATATCCTCGCTTCACTCCTCTGCTTTCGCCGAATCCGACTTTATTGATTTCATCAAGTATATTCTGTGCCAGTCGCGATTCATTATAAAAAGCATTGCTGCTTATCCATATTTCTACGCCGCTTACATCGGCATCAGCACTGTTGCGGTGAAGCGACACAAAATATGTAGCGTGCTTTCTGTTGGCAAGTTCAGCTCTTTCAGCAAGTTCGATAAACTCATCCTTTTTTCTGGTATATATGACATCTATTCCGTTTTCTTCAAGAATATCGCCAACAGCAAGAGCAAGTCGAAGATTGTCATCCTTCTCATACCTGCCGTCATATTCTGCACCGACATCACTGCCACCGTGGCCTGCATCTATACAGATTCTCGGCTTGCCCGTAGGTGCAAAGCTGCCGTTATGCCAGAAGGAGGCTGCAACCAGACAGATTACTGCCACACACAGTACACCGATCAGCATTTTTATTCTTTTCTTTCTATGCTGTTTTTTACTGACTTGTTTCTTTTTCATTTCACACACTCATCAAAGAGAATTTTTAAGTTCTTTCATAACCTTGCTTGCAATCGGCACGGCAACATCACTGCCTCCGCCTCCGTTTTCGGCAAGCACAACTATTGCATACGGGAAGCTTTCATCCGTGCTGAAGCCCATAAACCATGCATGTGAGCCCTCACCTGCAACCTGTGCGGTGCCCGTCTTGCCGCCAAAGCTCATATCAGGAAATCTGCTGTCACCGTAATTGTTTATCACATTGTTTCTCATCATTGTTTTTACCTGCGAAGCCGTAGTCTGCTGAATCAACCTCTCCGTCTTGATGCTGCCGACAACACTGTGCAAGTCATCCTCAATAAAATACGGTACCGGAGTTGAGCCGTCAGATGCAACACAGCCCGCAATCATCATAAGGTGAAGCGGATTAACAAGCGTTGTGTATTGGCCTATCGCTGCCCAACCGATATCGATATCGACAGTACCCTTAAGGTCAAAGCGACTCTTCGCAGTATTTACACCGCTGACATTGAAGCTTTTACCAAAGCCCATTGATGAAGCAGTTTTTTCCAACATACCTGCACCAAGCTCAATTCCCATTTGTGCATAAGCACTGTTGCACGATTTTGTCAACGCTGTACCAAAGCTTATTCTTCCGTGCGTATTATTGCAGATAATCTCTCCGCCCTGTGCAGTCGCAAGCGCACCCTTGCACTCAAACTCGCGGTTTTGTATATCGGGTATATTTTCGATTGCAGCAACGGTAGTGACAGTTTTAAAAGTTGAACCCGGAGTAAAAAGTCCGCTAAGTAAGCGATTCATATAAACAGCTTCGTATTTATCGTCAGATTCCATATCGTCGGGTTTATTTTCAGGATCATAGGCAGGAGCCGAAACCATACATACGATCTCGCCTGTCTTGTAGTTATAAACACCTATCGCACCTTTTTTACCGTTAAGTGCATCATATGCCTTTGCGCAAAGCTTTGCATCAATCGTAAGTTCAACATTACTGCCCTCACCGGTATTGATAAGCGTATAAATTCCGTCAACAAAGCTGTAACCCGTAAGCTCATCACGACAAATACTGTGCACACCCGTAGCGATAAAGCCGTAGGTGTCACCTACCGTGTGAAGCGTCGCCTTGCGGATATTTTTATCGGAATTGTATATTCTTTCTCCGCCCTTGCTCTGAGCAAGCACTACGCCGTTACGGTCAAGTATCTTACCCGCACTTTTAATTTCTCCGCCCGAGTAAAGGTGACCGTTAACACGGCTGGTCGCCCATGTACCTCCTTCGGTAGCAAAGCTTACACCGAGCAAAGCTACACCTGCGATAAATGCAATAATTATCGCAAGCAAAACATAAGCACGCTTTGTAACCGTATTCATATTCAAGTCACCTTCCTTTCAGATATTTATTTATCCTCCATCTGTTTTTCGAGTATAGGGTATGTTTTGATATCTGCACTTTTAATAAAAGCAAACAGTGCCCACGAGCAGATCATACTCGTTCCGCCTCGGCTGATAAACGGCAACGTAACACCGGTAAGCGGAAGCAGATCCGTAATACCGAAAACATTAAGGCTCAGCTGTACAAGCAGAAGCGCCGCAGATGCAACAGCCGCAATTGAATAGACTGTTGATCGTGCGTGTCGTGCAAGCCTTAGCGCATATACCGCAACAAAAGCAAAGCACAGTATCACGCAGAATCCGACAACAAGGCCCCACTCTTCACATATTACGCCGAAAATAAGGTCAGTTGTAGAAGCAAATATATGTCTCAGCCTTCCCTCACCTATTCCGAGTCCGAAGAAGCCGCCGCTAGCCGAATAGCTGAGCACCCTTGTCTGCTGAAAGCCTCCTTCATTAGCATACTCCCATACGTGTCGGTAAGCTTCAAAACGCGAAGCAACATATGGCTTGAAATAAATTATAAGACCTGCACCGAGCACAGCCGCAACGCTGATGAGCCCGATCGTCTTGACATCGCCCGAACGCATAAATGCAATTACAATGAACGTTGCAAAAAATATCAGTGCCGTACCGAAATCTCTCATAAGGAAAAGAGCACCCACACAGCCGAGTGAAAAAATAAGATAACGTGTAAGGCTGCGTGTGGACTGCAGCTTTTCGAGCGTTGCTGCACCGACAAAAATAAAAGCAACCTTAACAAGCTCTGACGGCTGAACGGAAAATGAGCCTAAGCTTATCCAATTAAGTGCACCGTTGATCGTTTCCGCCATAACAAGGTTAACGCCCAGCAAACCTATAGCTGCAACAGCAACAGGTATACGAAGTGCCGATATAACCTCGACATTACGCATTATAGCAAGCAGCACAATAAAAGCCGCAAGACCTATAAGAATTGCAATAAACTGCTTGAGAGCATAGTTAGGGTAAACGCTTGCCACAGTCACAAGACCTATACCCGAAAGAGTAAAAGCTATTATTTCAAGCTCTGTAGCACGCTGCTTTGCAAACCAACGTGCACACACAAAATACAACCACTCCGTGAGGATAAAGCCGCCGAAAACACCGACAACCTCCAAATTAATTTCTTCACCTGAGAATATGACAGGCATCATGGAAATAAGCTGAAACATTGTCGCAAAAAGAAGCATTGACAGCCAGTTAAACGGATGCTTCGGTTTTTTTGATTTTTTCTTTTTTTCGCTGTTGTTTTCCGCCAAGCGTTTCACCTCCCGCAGTTTAATTTTACGATTTTATTTTCTAGACACTTTATAATGCTCATCAAACACAAATATGGCACCGCCGAAGCTCAGTATATCTCCGTCTCTCAGCCTGCGTCTGCCCGTAGTAACAAAGCGCGCATTTACCTTTGTGCCGTTTGCAGAGCCGAGATCCTCAACAAACCAGCCGTTACCTACCTTGAACACCTTAGCGTGCTCCGAAGATACAGTCTGGTACTTAAGTCTTATATCGCAATCGGGTGAACGTCCGATAACACAGCTTTCGCATCCGATCACATAAGCTTTTTCTGCCGCTTCATCAATAAGTGCAGGTATAAACTCTGCGCCTTCATTACCTGTGCGTGCAGGTGTACGTGCGGCAATACGTGCCTGCTTTCTGCGTTCCTTTTCCTTCTCACGCTCAAGGTCATCTACATCAACATCAAAAAATTCAAACATCGCCGTACCGAAGCATACCTTATCACCGTGACTGAGCACAATCGGCTTTTCTATCTGCTCACCGTTGACAAAAACACCGGTACGTGAGTTTGTATCAGCAACGACCCAGCCGGTACGCCGTTTTGAAATAACAGCGTGAAAACGCGACACGGTTGAGGCTGTAAGTATCACGTCACAAGTAGGACTGCGGCCTATTGAATTTTCCCAGCGAGTAAGAGGAATGCGTTTTTTTGTTTTTGTTTCAACCAGATAAGAGCCGACCCTTGTACCAAATCGTCTGGTAACAAGTGAAAACACGCAGCTTCCTATAATCAGCAATGCAAGTCCTGCCAGCATATAGCGGCTCGCCTCAACTGAAAATTCAAAAACACCGTCAAGCGACATCGGTCAGCCCCTCCTTTCAAAACAACTTACAATATAATATAATGTTAATTATATACTATTTTAATATTATTGTCACAAAGTGTCAATAGAGACGATTCCCATTGACTTTTTTACAACTTGAATTTATACTGAATATAATACAAAATCTGCACAAATTTACTAATTTTTTATTAAGGAGATTTATTATGAGCATTACAAAAAGCGTATTCGGCACAATGCCCGACGGCAGTGAGGTGCTTAAATTCAAAATAAAAAATGCTGAAGGCTGCTTTGCTGAGTTTATTACCTACGGCGCAACCTGGCTTAGTGCCTTTATGTATGACAAGGACGATATTCTGCAGGATGTATTACTCGGTTTTGACGATATGGACGGTCACATCAACCGCTCAGACTATCAGGGTCAGTGTGTCGGCAGATACGCAAACCGTATCGCAGGCGGAAAATTCACAGTAAATGGCACCGAGTATCAGGTTGACTGCAACGAGGACGGCGTAAAGAGCCTTCACTCAAGCGGCGAATTTGCACACGCAAACTGGTCGGCAGAGGAAATAGGAGACAATGCTGTTGAGTTCTCCTTTGTTTCACCCGACGGCACATTCGGCTTCCCCGGTACACTTACAGCAAAGTGCCGCTATACTCTCACCGACGACAATCAGGTAGTTATCGAATACAGCGCAGTATCTGACAAGGCTACAATTATCAATTTCACAAACCACGCATATTTCAACCTTGCAGGCTGCAACAGCGGAGACGTGCTCAGCCATATTCTTCGGATTGATGCTGATGCATTCACACCTACAACTCCCGACAGCATTCCTACAGGCGAGATCCGACCGGTCGAGGACACACCTTACGATTTCCGCAAAGCAAAGGCTATAGGTAAGGATATAAAGGCTGATTATGACCAGCTCACAGCCGCAAGAGGCTATGACCACAACTTCTGCCTTAACGCAGGTGACCATGATAAAATAACAGTATACGAGCCGACAAGCGGCAGAACAATGTCCGTATGGACAGACCAGCCCGGTGTACAGCTTTATACAGGTAACTTCCTCGACGGTACAAGAGCAGGCAAAGGCGGCTGTCCGATGATTCAGCACGCAGGCTTCTGCCTTGAGACTCAGGTATATCCCGATGCACCCAACCACGACAATTTCCCACAGTGCACCTATCAGGCAGGTCAGGAATACAAGGCAAAGACAGTTTACAAGTTCGGCACAAAGGAATGATGTTGAATTGAGAAAAAAAGAAATCGCAGAGTTTGCAGTTGAGCAGCTGAAAGCTGACTATCCCGAAGCTATATGCTCTCTCGATGCTGCCGACCCCTTACAGCTTATAATCGCAACAAGGCTTTCGGCACAGTGTACCGATGCACGAGTCAACCTTGTAACTCCCGAGCTTTTTGCAAAATATCCGACAATTGATGACTACGCTTCGGCAAAAATTGAAGATGTTGAGGCAATCGTGCGCCCTTGCGGATTTTACCATATGAAGGCACGCGACATAATCGGTATGGCGCAGATGATACGGGATGTTTATAACAGCACCGTACCTGACACTATCGACGAGCTTGTTAAGCTGCCCGGTGTCGGCAGAAAAACAGCCAATCTTATCGTAGGCGACGTTTACGGCAAGCCTGCGGTTGTTGCGGATACACACCTGATACGCATTTCAAACCGTCTCGGTCTTGTAAATACCAAAGACCCGTATAAGGTTGAAATGGAGTTAAAAAAGCTTTTACCTCCCGATGAGAGTAACGATTTCTGCCACCGATGTGTACTCCACGGCAGAGCAGTATGTGATGCCCGCAAACCAAAATGCGAAATCTGCAACCTGAAAAAAGTATGTAAATATGCAAATGGGTAAAAAGCAGTAAAAACGGCGGAGAGCGAAAACTTTCCGCCGTTTTTATTAAAAAATCACACAAAATCTTAACCAAATACAATTTCGTTCCACTATATTAATGAAATCGCCGGTGAACTCAAAAAAGGAGGTGTTTAAATGGACAGAAAAGAGCTTGATATAAAAGCAGCGGATATGGCCAAATCCATATTATCATACTGCATCGCAAGAACCTCAAACCAATTTGAAGCCGAGGATTTGGCTCAAGATATAATTTTGGAAATTTATAAATCCGTTGGTGACCTTCGTGATACAAAAGCCTTCTACGGTTTTATGTGGGCAATAGCAGGCAACATATATAAACAGTGGTGCAGAAAAAAATCAAATAGGAAAGAATGTGAATTAACAAATGACCTTATCGATCATACGGTTTTTTCTGACGATAATTCTTTAATTTATCTGTTGCGACGTGAGCTTGCATTGCTTTCTGAAAAACACCGTAAAGCGGCTGTTTTATATTACATCGAAAACATGTCATGCTCACAAATATCCCAACACCTATCAATCAGTGAAAGCATGGTAAAATACCTGCTATTCAAATCAAGACAAATTTTGAAAGAAGGTATAAATATGGAGCGAAACTACGGTCAACAGAGCTATAACCCAAAAGAATTATCAATCCTTTATTGGGGCAACGGTACGAACACTTATAATTCTGTTTATGAAACCAAAATCAGTCAGAACATTCTTTTTGCTTGTTATAACGATAAGCTTACAGCGGAAGAAATAAGCCTTGAATTAGGCATTGCTATGCCGTATATTGAAGACATTCTCAAGCAGTTGGTTGAATGTGATGTACTCAAACTTAACGGCAGAAAATACTCCACCAACATTGTAATTTTCACAGAAGACTGTTCCGTGGAAATTGCAAGCAAAACACAAAAAGCAAGAGATAATATTACAAATGCACTTTCCGAAATCATATCAAGTAAAGAGCTTTCAAATTCCGAAGCTTGGTTAACGGTTTGCTGCATCCTTTACAAAGCAATTTTTGAGAAATTGCAGTCTGAAGTTAATATGGAGCTTCCAAAAAACAAATTCGGTGAAAACTGCATCGTCTGGGCAGTTGAAAAATCAGTAAATTCAATGAGAAACAAAGGGTTTGAATTTGGCGTATCCAGCTCCGAAAACAAAAGCGGTGACAAAATACAATTTTTTGACTTTACCGTTAACGGAGCGATGATACATCACAGTTTCTATTCCTGTAAAAGTATGACAGATATTTTTATCAGCATTGCAAAAGGAAAAGTCAAATTCGATAATGAGCTTGAAAACGTTGTCGTTGCCGAACTCTTAAAGAAAGGCTATGTGCTGTATGATAATGGTAAGCTCAAGGTCAATGTTCCGGTATTCACTGAAGAAAATTTTGATAAGTTTATAAATCAGTTTGACAGTACCGTTGAACTCATCAAAAAAAACGCCGAAAAAATAATGTACAATGCAGCAAAAATAATTAAGAATTATATACCTGTACATCTCAAAGCCCAAGCTTGTCATATGGCATACTTCAGAATTTTTGAAGATGCTGTTTCCTTTCCTGTAGGCACCCTTGTAGAAAACAAAATTTTGTTTCCGTATAACAGCAACGGTTTTTTACCTACAACATACATAATAATTAAATAACAAAAACCGTACTGCTCCCTCAAATGAAAGCAGTACGGTTTACTATTTTTTATTAAATGCCAGCAACGCCTTTTTAAATGAAGCGATTTTTCGCATAGAGGTATAAACCCTGTACTCTTGATCGCCGTATCTTACCCTAACCCACTCCTTTGTAACCTCGTCAACATAATTCAGATTAACTATAAAGCTGTGATGCGGTTGTGCAAAAGCTTCAAGGCTGAGAACATCTTTCCAGAAATCAAGGCGATAGTTGGTTTCGATTTTTCCGTCAGTCAGATACAGTACAGACTTTCTGTCCTCAATTGTTATGTAAAGAATATCATTAGGATAAATTCTGCAAATATCTTTATCGCTTTTTTGTACAACTATTCCGGAGTTACAGCAACACTTTCGGCAAGCATTTTCTTCATCTCCGAAGTTAATGCAAAATCTGTCACATACACAACACTCAATCTCACTGTATGCAATATTGTTTTGTTTCATAAATTCGATGAGCTTTTTCTTATTTGCTTCATTTTTTGTAAAATCATTTTCCTCAATTGCCATAAAATACCTTCGTCTCCAATAATAGAAAAATAAAATTCTATTTATATAAATGACAAAAATGGCAAAAAGTAACAAAAATTTTTAAAATTTTCAATATTTCTCTGTTTTTCATAAATACAAATTCTTTTTATTGTATATACAAAACAAAATAAATATTACAAAAACGTATGATTTTACAACAAAAATGCAAATACCAATATACATTTTCAAAGAAAAAAGCTGCATCGCAACCAAACGGTTACGATACAGCTCATTTTATAATATTTACTGAATTTCAAATTCAACATTCTGTGCGTGGCAGCAGGCAACAAGGTCGCCCATTGTTGCATCGAACATACCCTTGTACTTCTCGGGTGTGACAATCTTCATTGTCTCGATGTCTGCTTTCATCGAAATGTTGTTTTCACTCTTGTACTTTCTGACTTCGGATACGCAGTCTTTTACAAGCTCGCCGAATGCAAGGCTGTCAGCATCGTCCTCACCGTCAACCTTCCAGAAGTTCATATGCAGGCAGTCAATACCTTCCTTAGCCTTGAAAGCATCCTGATAAATGAACTCTGTCATATGCGGTACGAAGATACCGTACATCTTGAGGATGTTGAGCAGGCAGTAGTAGATAGCTGCCTGACCGCTTCTGCGTGCCTCATAGCCGTGTACCTCGGGCTGGTAGAGTCTTTCCTTGCTGATTTCTACGTAGTAATCGCAGAAATCCTTCCAGAAAAATTCATCGATCTCGTGTCTTGCCGAACCGATTTCATACTCGTCAAGAAGCTTGATGCAACGGCGCATTGTCTGCTTGCAACGCTCAACAATCCACTTATCAACAGGCAGAAGCTCTGCAGGAGCATCATCCTTATTGAAGTCCTCAAGGTGAGTGAGTGTGAACTTGGAAGCATTCCAGAGCTTTGTGAGGAAGCGGTTTGCAATTTTGAGCTCATCGTCAGAGAAATAAGTATCTGTACCGAGCTTTGTGTTTGCAGCCCAGTAACGGATACAGTCTGCACCGAACTCTTCAACAAGCTGTGCGGGTGACTTGACAGCGTTACCCTTGGACTTACTGATCTTCTCGCCCTTCTTTGCAAGAACGAAACCGCAGACCATAATATCCTGCCACGGAATATTACCGGTGTGGTACATGCTCTTTGCAATTGTATAGAAAGCCCATGTTCTGATGATTTCGTGAGCCTGTGTACGCATTGTCATAGGAGCAATCTTGTCGGAAATATCTGTGCCGTCCGGCTCTTCCCAGTGTGCGTTGATCTGGGGAGTCATTGAAGATGTTGCCCATGTATCGAGAACAGATGACTCGGGAATCCACTCGCTGCAGCCGCAGTCGCAGGTTGCTTCGGGTGTGAACTCAAGGGGATTGACGGGAAGAATGCTCTCGTCTGCAAACATCGGTTTGCCGCACTTCTTACAGTACCATACCGGGAACGGTACACCGAAGTAACGCTGACGGGAAATACACCAGTCCCACTTGAGGTTTTCAACCCATACGTCGTAACGGCTCTTCATAAATGTGGGGTACCAGTTGATCTTTTTACCTGCCTCAACAAAGAGATCCTTGTGAGTGAGGATATCGATGTACCACTGGCGTGAGGGAAGAATTTCAATCGGCTTACCGCAACGCTCGTGAGTCTGAACGGGGTGAACAATATCCTCTACCTTCTCGAGAAGACCCTGCTCCTCCATCATCTTAACAAGTTCTTTACGTGCGCCATAAACGCTCATACCTGCAACATAGGGTACGCTTTCATCCATACGGCCCTCTGTTGTGATAACTTTGCGGTAGGGAAGGTTGTGCTTCTCGCACCAGTCAACGTCAGTCTGGTCACCGTAGGTAGCGCACATAACAACGCCTGTACCCTTTTCAAGGCTGACGATTTCATCGGTAAGAATCGGAACTTCGTAACCGAATACGGGCACAATAGCTTTCTTGCCGACGTACTTCTTATAACGCTCATCCTCGGGATTGACGAAGAGGCAGACTACGCCGTAAAGAAGCTCGGGACGTGTTGTGGCAACTGTGAGAGGTTCACCGTCAACCATAAAGTAGATATAGTTGAATGTAGACTTGATGTCTGCACTGTCAAGCTCAGCCTGAGCGATAGAAGTCTGGCACTCCGTACACCAGAGAACAGGAGACTCCTTAACGTAAGCCTTACCTTCTTTTGCAAGACGGATAAAGGACTTCTGTGAGATACGGCGGCTGCGCTCATTAATAGTCTCGTAACGGAGATTCCAGTCAACAGAGAAGCCGAGTGACTTCCAGAGTTCTGTAAACTCCTCAACATACTTTGCGGTAGTGTTCATACACTTCTCGTAAAGCTCCTCACGGGAAAGGTCCTTTGCCTTGATTCCCTCTTCCTTCTCAACAAGACGCTCGGTCGGCAGACCGTTATCGTCAAACCCGAAGGGGTAGAAAACATTGTAGCCCATAAACTTGCGGTAACGTGCAACCATTTCAGCCTGAGTGTAGGAGAAAATGTGGCCGATATGAAGTGAGCCGCTAACTGTCGGGGGCGGAGTATCGATTGAATAAATCTGGTTGGGGCTCTCGGGGTCAAAACGGTAAACGTCCTGATCTGCCCAGAGCTTCTGCATGGCTTTTTCAGCCGTTCTGAAGTCATACTTCTTTTCGAGCATTATTTCTGCACCTTCCTTACTGCAATAACAACATTCTTGCCGTTGATGTCAAGAGCTTCGCCCTCAACTGATTCTGCGCGTACAATCTCGTCGGCAAGAAGCTCCTTGGAGACAGACTCAACGCTCGGAGCAATAAGCTGCTCAAACTCATCGTCACTTGAGTAAGTGATAATGATTCTGTCCATAACCTCAAAGCCTGAGGACTTACGCATATTCTGTACCTTGGAAACAAACTCACGTGCATAGCCCTTCTGAATGAGCTCGGGTGTGAGCACTGTATCAAGGATAACTGTAATGTTTCTGTCGGAAGCGCTTACAAAGCCTTCCTTCTGACCGGAGCTTACAAGCAGGTCGTCGGCAGTAAACTCAACGTCTGTGCCGCCGAGATTTACCTTGTGTGAGCCTGTAGCCTCGATATCGTCAAGCACACTGTCGCCGTCAACAGAAGCGAGATACTCACGGATAGCGTTGAGCACCTTACCGTACTTCGGGCCGAGAGTCTTGAGCTGAGGCTTGATTTCGTGAGCGATGAAGCCCTTTGTGGACTCGACCTGCTCTGCCTTCTCAACGTTAAGCTCCTCTGCGATGATTGAAAGCATCTCTTCGTCAAACTTAGCGTCGTCACCGTCCACACATACAAGAAGACGTGCAAGCGGCTGACGAATCTTGAGGTTTGCAAGGTTACGTGCGTTTCTTGCAATACCGACGGAGTTATAAACAAGCTCCATATCGTGCTCGAGCTTTTCGTCTATATAGCTCTCATCACATACGGGGAAGTCACACATATGGATACTGATAGGAGCGTCGGGATTGTTCTTGCGAACAAGTGTCTGATAAATGGTCTCTGTGATAAACGGTACAAACGGAGCAGCAAGTCTGATAAGGCTGTCAAGTACTGTGTAAAGTGTTACGTAAGCGGCAACCTTGTCCTCTGTAAGCTCGCTCATCCAGAAACGGCGGCGGCAACGGCGGACATACCAGTTGGACATAATGTCAACAAAGTCAACAAGCTCTCTTGCAGCCTCTGTGATGTGATAACCATCAAGCTCTGTGTCAACTTTCTTGATAAGTGAGTTGAGAGCACCGAGAATCCATCTGTCCATCATTGTGAGCTTGCAATCTGCAAGCTTATACTCTGCAGCATTGAAGTTATCGATACCGGAGTAAAGGTTGTAGAAGTGGAATGTGTTCCACATCGTGCCCATAAATCTGCGCTGATGCTCGTTGATTGCGGCACCGTCGAAGTTTGTGGAAATCCAGGGAGCGGAAGAAACATAGAAGTACCAGCGGATTGCATCTGCACCGTACTGATCCATAACCTCCCACGGGTCAACAACGTTGCCCTTGTGCTTGGACATCTTGATACCGTCCTTATCGTTGACAAGGCCGAGTGCTACACAGTTCTTATACGGTGACTTGCCGAAGATAGCTGTTGAGATAGCCTGGAGTGAGTAGAACCAGCCGCGTGTCTGGTCACTGCCTTCGCTGATGAAGTCTGCAGGGAACTGCTTCTCAAACAGATCTTTATTTTCAAAGGGATAGTGATGCTGTGCAAAAGGCATTGAGCCTGAGTCAAACCAGCAGTCAATAACCTCAGGAACTCTGTGCATTGTGCCGCCGCACTCACACTCGAATGTAAGCGGGTCAACGCTGGGCTTGTGAAGGTCAACATCGGGTGATGCACCCGTAAGCTTGCAAAGCTCCTCAACGCTGCCGATTACGTGGTGCTTCTCGCACTTGTCGCAAACCCATACGGGAAGCGGTGTACCCCAGTAACGGTCACGGGAGATCGCCCAGTCAATAACGTTGCTGACGAAATTACCCATACGTCCTTCACGGTAGGTTTCGGGCAGCCAGTTGACGGATGCGTTGTCTGCCGTAAGCTCGTCACGCAGTGAGCTCATTGCGATAAACCAAGAGGGCTTACCGAAATAGAGCAGCGGGCTGTCGCAACGCCAACAGTAGGGATACTGATGCTCCATGGGAAGGACCTTGAAAAGAGGACCTTCGTTGCTGAGCTTTGTTATGATATCGGGATCGCAATCAATAACAAAACGGCCTGCATAATCTGTAACGATTTCAGGGAAGCAACCGCGCTCATCAGCAAGTCTGACAAAGGGAAGCTTGTACTTCTTACCGACACGAGAGTCATCCTCACCGAACGCGGGGGCGATATGAACAACGCCTGTACCGCTGTCGAGAGTTACATAGTCATCGCATGTGACAAACCATGCCTTGTGTGAATAATTATCCTTGATATAGGGGAATACAGGTTCATACTTCTTGTACTCAAGGTCTGTACCCTTGTACTTCTCAACAACCTCATACTTGCCTTCTTCAAAGAGAGTGGGCACAAGTGCCTCTGCAAGGATATAGTTGCCGTCCTCTGCCTTGATTTTGACATAGTCTGCATCAGGGTTGACACAAAGGCCGACATTAGACGGCAGAGTCCAGGGTGTTGTTGTCCAGGCAAGGAAGCAGGTATCTGCCTCGTCAACAAGCTTAAAGCGGACATAGATCGAACGTGTTTTTATAGTCTTGTAGCCTTGAGCAACCTCGTGTGATGAAAGAGCTGTACCGCAGCGGGGGCAGTAGGGAACGATCTTGTGACCGTGGTAGAGCAGCTCTTTTGCATCAAGCTGCTTGAATGCCCACCATACAGACTCAATGTAGTTATTATCATAAGTGATGTAAGGCTTTTCGAAATCTGCCCAGAAGCCTATACGCTCACTCATATCCTCCCAGAGGTCCTTATACTTCCATACGCTCTTGCGGCACTTGTCGATAAAGGGAACTATACCGTAACCCTCAATATCTGCCTTACCGCTGAAGCCGAGCTCCTTCTCAACCTCAAGCTCAACAGGAAGGCCGTGAGTATCCCAGCCTGCTTTACGCTCAACGTGGTAACCCTTCATTGTGCGGTAACGGGGAATAAGGTCCTTGATAGAACGGGTCAGAATATGGCCGACGTGAGGTCTGCCATTAGCTGTAGGCGGACCGTCATAAAAAGTGAACTCGGGCTTGCCCTCGTTCATTTTAACGCTTTTTTCGAATACGTTGTTCTCTTTCCAGAACTGACGTACTTCTTTTTCGCTTGCACTGAAGCTGTACTGTGCATCGATTTTCTCAAACATAAGCATTTTCTCCCATGTTATAAAATATAAAAATACTCATATATAATAACACCCGCGGTATATATAGTCAAGAAGATTTTTATCCATAAAATGTTTTTGTCCGTGGTGCACAAAACAGTTAATGAATTTTACTTGTTATAGCGGCAAAATTATGGTATAATTGCTCCAACATTTATTAACCGTGGTGATTTTATATCGCAAACAGCAAAAACACGAAACAGCAGCATAGATCTGCTCAAGCTTATATTTGCCGGTGCCATTGTACTTTTTCACTTTGGCTCTCATAACTCTGTCAACATTATGCCGGGCGGATACATTTTTGTAGAAGGCTTTTTTATGATTACGGCTATTTTATGATGCACTCCGTCAGCAAAGCACAAGACAACGATATCGGTAAAGATACATTAAGGTTCATAAAACACAAATACCTTTCTTTTGCACCTACATTGATTGCAAGTGCACTCGTAATAACAGTCACGACCACTATTATATTTCGTCCCTCAATAAAAGGTATAATCATTGACACAATTACTCTTTTTCCGGAAATCATACCGCTTCAGATAGCAGGCATACGCGGCAACTACATAACCACCGTTGCGTGGTATCTCTCTGCAATGATGTTAGCTCTGTTTGTGCTGTACCCTGTTGCACGCCGCACAGATACTAAATTCACACGCATCATATGTCCTCTGCTTACTGCTATGATCTACGGTATTATCTGTCACGAATACGGAAACCTCAATACAATTACCGGCGAATATTTTCTTATACCGATCCAATCCGGCTTTTTCAGAGCTATCGCCGGAATTTGTACCGGATGTATGCTGTACGATTGCGTCAAGGCAACCGCGCACTATAAAACTACTCGATTTGGCGAAATATGCTTTTTAGGTGCAGAGCTTACAAGCTTGATCGTTATTTTCGGCTTTGCTCAGTTTTTCCCCGAAACATATTTCGATTTCTTTACTTTGCCTTCTTTCTTTATCCTGCTTTACAGTTATTTCGGCAGAAAATCAATTTATTCAAAACGCTTCTCGTTCAGTTTTACAAAGCATCTCGGCACTGCAAGTCTGATAATCTATCTCAACCATAACAGCTGGAATTTTTTTAAGGACTTTTTTAACAGACCGACACTCAAAGAAAACTTTTTATTGTATGCCGCTATGGTAACCTTTTCCTGCATTGCCGTTGCATTGCTCACCCCATTACTCAGATTGATTTGGAAAAAATCGAAAGTCTTTTTAAAGAAGCATTTTGTCGGCTGAGCATCGGCTCAACACACAACAAACAGCAAAGGCTTGCCGGGTTTTTACCTTGGCAAGCCTTTTTAATGTGAATCGTTTTTTGTTTTTTCTTTCTCCTGCTTTTTGCGTATTTCAGAACGAAAGCGCATAACAAACCAAAGTATAGTTATAATTTGAAGGATAGCTGCAGGAATAAAAATAAAGTTTATATCATCAATCGCAAAGGTCAGACGCACGCTGATAAAAACCGACCATATCAGACCGCTGAGTGTAAGCAGCCTTGCAAGAAGATTCCACCAAAGCTCGCTGAAAACGAGCATAACAATAAGTGATATCGGAACAGCATAGAGGAAAAGCAGCCATGAGCCGCTGTCCCAAACGCCAAGCAGGCGCAACACCAAAAACGCAATTGATGCTACCAAAAAGACAAGGCCGACTGAGAGAAGCGGAATTATTATGCGGTTTGTAAGATACGGCTTTTTTCTCGGGAGCCTAGGCTTTTCGTCGCTCACAAGATCGTTAAGCGTAACACCAAAGAGCTCAGCAATTTTATTGAGCACAATAACATCAGGCACGCCGTCACCACGTTCCCATTTTGATATTGATTTATCTGAATAGTTGAGTTTTTCCGCCAGATCAGCCTGTGTAATATCGGAAGCTTTGCGCAACTCTGTAATATTTTTCGCTATATTTGCCCTGAGTTGTTCTTCGGTCAAGCCGTCACCTCCTTGTCTGTTCTTGTTCCGTATTATATCACACCGTTTCTTAAAAATCAAGCTTATTTCGTTGAAACTGCGTGCTTTCTACTGTGAGTAGAGACATAAATCCCAACTCTACCGAAGCAAATTTGAACAGTAGAAACAAATTTTGAAGCAATAGGGTGACAAATCATCTGCACGTCGATTATTATCGTAGCATTGGCATATCATTATAGAGGAGCCAAAAACAACACTGACAGAAGGTTTTATTTATGGCAAAGGTTAACTACAAATATTATGATGTAACTATGGTGTCAAGTATCAAAGAAATGGTCGATCTGGCACTCAAAGAAGCAGCAGACAAAATTGTATATAAATACAAGGTCGGCGACGAAATAAGAAGCATGACTTACGAAGCATTTATAAACCGAATGTATTCGCTCGGCGCTTACCTTACTGCTAACGGAGAAGCCGCCGGCAGAATCGCCTGCCTCGGCTCAAACAGCATCAACTGGATCACCGCATATTTCACAGCGCTTCGCAGCAGCGGCGTATTTGTTCCGCTTGATGCACAGCTTCCTGAGAAAGATATAATTTACCTTCTCTGCGACAGTGAGGCTACTGTACTTTTCTATGACAAGCGCTACGAGAAGATGCTTCGTGAGCACAGCGAAGAACTCAAGAATGTAAAACTTTTCATCGGCTTTGACAGAGATGAGGCAGACGGCAAGTTTGTTTCATTTACAAAGGCAATTGAAGAAGGCTCAAAGCTTGACAAAAGCGATTACCTTGCCTGCACAAGTGACCCCAACGCAATGAAGCTGCTTGTTTACACTTCAGGCACAACCGGTATGTCAAAGGGTGTTATGCTCAGCGAAAAAAATCTTGTTTCCTGCGTATGCTACGGTCTTCAGGTTTCAACCGTATTTGATGTCGGTCTTTCACTTCTTCCCTACAGTCACACTTACGAGAGCGTTGCAGACCTGCTTGTTTCTTTCCACAAACACTCAACACTGTGCATAAACGAAAGCCTCAAGGCAGTGCTCAAGAATCTCAAGACCTATCAGCCCGAGTATGTATACATTGTGCCCGCAATTGCCGAGCTTTTCGTCAGCAGAATCACACGTGAGATTGAAAATCAGGGCAAAGCTGAAATGTTCAAACTCCTTGTAAAGGCAAGCAATTTGCTTCGAAAAATCGGCATTGACAAGCGCAGAAAATTCTTCGGCACGATTCACGAGAATTTTGGCGGCAATCTTCGCAAAATTGTCTGCGGCGGTGCTGCAGTCCGTCCTGAAGTCGGCGAATTTTTTGACAATATCGGTATCAGCCTTATTAACGGCTACGGCATTACGGAGTGCTCCCCCCTTGTATGTGCCAACCACGATGCCGCTAACGATTACCACACTGCAGGTATCAAACTCCGCTGCATCGACTGGCGTATCGACGACCCCGATGAAGAAGGCGTAGGCGAAATCTGCATCAAAGGCGACACTGTTATGCTCGGCTACTATAATAACCCCGAAGCTACTGCAGAGGCTATTGTTGACGGCTGGTTCTACACAGGTGATTACGGCTACATCAATGATAAGGAGCAGCTCGTAATCTGCGGCAGAAAAAAGAATGTTATCGTTCTTGACAACGGTAAGAACATCTATCCCGAAGAGATCGAAGGCTACATCCAGGGTATCGACTATGTTACCGAGGTCGTTGTCAGCGGTGAAATGAGCGAAAGCGGTAACGCAAGCTCGCTTACAGCAGAGGTTTTCCTCAGTGAAGATAAGTCCGTTGCTGAAGTTCTCAAGAGCATCAAGGAAGCTTGTAAAGAGCTTCCCATTTACAAGCAGATTTCAAGCGTAGTAATCCGTGACGAAGAATTTGAAAAAACAACCTCAAAAAAAATCAAGCGTTTTAAAACTAAAAAAGATTCTGAAAAGAAGGATTCTGATAAATAATGAAGCTCAGATATTCAGACTGGCTTGTAGCTTCGGATATTGACGGTACACTCCATTCCAAGCTGCGTACGCTGCCCGAAATCAACAAAAAAACCATTGACCGTTTCATGGCCGGAGGAGGTAACTTCACCCTCGCTTCGGGCAGACCGGTATGTTCACTCGAGCGTGCATACCGCAGGGTCACCCCCAATTGCCCTGCCATAATCCTCAACGGCTCGGGTATTTATGACTTTAACGAGCACAAACTTATATGGAAAAAGACCGTTTCAGCCGACGGTCGTAAGTTTGTCAAAAAAATGAGAAAGAAATATTCTCACGCTCTCGACAGACTTGAAGTAGGCATATTCGGTCTCGATAAAGTGTACATCACTGATAAAGGCATACTATCACTCGGTCAGGTTTTCTTCGACGACGTACCCTACATTATAACAGATATCGACTCAGTGCCGGATGATGATTGGTTCAAGGTAATATTCTGGGGTAATCCGCTTACAATAAAAAAGCTCAAGGCAGATGCTGAGGATGCAAGAGATATCGCAAGCTTTATGTCCTCTTCCCCCGTAACCTTTGAAATGCTCGAAAAAGGAGTTCACAAGGGCACAGCAGTGCTCAAGCTTGCCGAAATTCTCGGTATTGACCGTGAACATACCGCAGCAATCGGCGACTATTATAACGACTGGGATATGCTTCGCTCTGTCGGATTCCCTGCCTGCGCAGGTCAGGCACCCAAGCCGATACACGAAATATGCAAATACGTTGCCTGCCACTGCAACAAGGGCTGTGTGGCAGACCTGCTTCGTCTCATAATGAGCGGTAAAGCCAAGGCGTAAATAAAACGAATTGATTTATCAATTCAAATCATGTTGCAGCGCAACAAATCGTGGCTGAAAGCCAAATCATGCGACAGCAAATCATAAAAATACAAAAGCATTATGTATTTAAACAAAAGGCAGCAGCACTGACTTTCTTCGGTGCCACTGCCTTTACTATGTATATCCATTTGATTAAGGCATTAAAAGATGATTTGCCTTACGGCGTGATTTGATTTCTTCGAAATCATGATTTGCAAAACTTATTTTGCATGATTTGCGTTTTTATAAAACGCATTTATAATATATTAATCTTGACAAAACTATTGGTAAGACTTATAATTTTATAATGTGGTTCGATGTGCTGTGGAGCTGACCCACAGCACATTCAGTTTTTTAAGGAGCTGTTATTATGAGCAAAACAGTTTTGCCTGAAGGCTACAAGTCAACACTTTCCGTGCACGACACACAGATAGCCATAGGCTCGATCAAGTATATTTTCAATAAAAATCTTTGCAAGGCACTCAACCTCAGCCGTGTATCCGCACCGCTATTTGTTGATGCAAGCACAGGCTTTAACGATGACCTCAACGGTATCGAGCGTGCTGTAGCATTTGATATTAAAGAGACAGGCAGTGTAGCACAGGTTGTTCATTCTCTTGCAAAGTGGAAGCGCTATGCACTGTATAAATACGGCTTCAGTGTCGGCGAGGGTATCGTTACCGATATGAATGCAATCCGCCGCGACGAAGAGATGGACAATATACACTCGATCTACGTTGACCAGTGGGATTGGGAGAAGGTAATTTCCCGTGAGCAGCGAAACACCGATTTTCTCAAGGAGACTGTTGATGCTATTGTCGGTGCAATCTGCGACTCACTTGACAAAGTGAAGGAATCATATCCCGACATTACCGTTACTCTCAACAGAAACGTAAAATACATAACAACCTACGAGCTTGAGGCTCTCTACCCAGATATGACCTCAAAGCAGCGCGAAAACGCTGTTGCAAAAGAATACGGCACAGTATTCCTTATGCAGATCGGTGACGTACTCGCTTCGGGCGAAAAGCACGACGGCCGTGCACCCGACTATGACGACTGGACTCTCAACGGCGACCTTCTTTTCTACAATGAAGTTCTCGACTGTGCATTTGAAATTTCGTCAATGGGTATACGCGTCGATGCCGATGCGCTCCGCTCACAACTCGACAAAGCAGGCTGTCCCGAGCGTTCGGAACTTATGTTCCACGCAATGCTGCTTGACGGCACACTGCCCCTTACAATGGGCGGCGGTATCGGCCAGTCAAGACTTTGCATGCTTATGCTCGGCAAGGCTCATATAGGTGAGGTTCAGGTCTCTGTATGGGACGATGAAACCGTACGCATCTGCCGTGAAAACGGTGTTGAACTTCTTTAATATGACATAATCCTAAAAAGGAGAAATACATACAATGAAACATTTACTTAAGCTTTCCGATCTCACAAAGCAGGAAATTATCGACATACTTGACCTTGCGGACCAGCTCAAGTATGCCAAGAAAAACGGCATTGAGCACAAGTATCTTGCAGGCAAGACACTCGGTATGATATTCCAGAAATCATCCACAAGAACCCGTGTATCCTTTGAGGTTGGCATGTACGATCTTGGAGGCAGTGCACTTTTCCTCAGCTCCCGTGACCTTCAGATTGGCAGAGGCGAGCCTGTAGAGGATACTGCGCGTGTGCTTTCACGCTACCTTGACGGTATTATGATCCGTACTTTTGACCAGGAAGAGGTTGAAACTCTTGCAAAGGTCGGCTCAATTCCGATCATCAACGGCCTTACAGACTACTGCCATCCCTGCCAGGTACTTGCTGACCTTATGACAATCCGTGAGCACAAGGGTTCACTCGAAGGTCTCAAGCTTTGCTACATCGGCGACGGCAACAATATGGCAAACTCCCTCATCGCAGGCTGCATAAAGGTCGGCATGAAGGTAAGCATCGCCTGCCCCGATGCTTATCAGCCGGATGCCGAGCTTATGAAATGGGCAAGCGAAAACGGCGAATTCTGCTGCACAAGCGATATTGCTGAGGCTGTCAAGGATGCTGACGTGCTCTACACTGACGTATGGGCTTCCATGGGTCAGGAGGGCGAAGCAGAAGAGAGAAAGAAAATATTCAAGAGCTACCAGATCAACGATGAGGCTATGGCTCTCGCTGCTGAAGGTGCAATGGTGCTTCACTGTCTGCCCGCTCACCGTGAAGAGGAAATTACCGCAAAGGTATTCGAAGAGCACGCTGACGAGATATTTGACGAGGCTGAAAACCGACTCCACGCACAGAAGGCTGTTATGGTCAAGTGCATGGGCGACGGCACTCACTGATGAAACGCCTTTTATCACAAATTCTAAATCTGTTTTTTCCTGCCCGCTGTCCTGTCTGTAACGAGATAGGACAGCGGCATATGCATTTATGCGAGGATTGCGAAGAAACCATCGGCAGAATAAACGACCGCTGTCTCGGTTGCGGCAATCCGCGAATGGGCTGCACCTGCTCAAAGCATAAATTGTCGCTGTTCCTCGCCTCCCCTTTCCTTTACGAAAACAAGCTCCGTGAAGCAATACACCGATTCAAATTCGGCGGTGAAACTGACCTTGCAAAATTCTTTGGCAAGGAAATTACCGAGTGTGTCTCCAAGGAATTTGGCGATGTGAAATTTGACATTGTCACCTGCGTACCACAAACAAAACTAAAACGCCGCAAAAGAGGCTATAACCAATCCGCACTGCTCGCAAAAGAAATTGCAAAACAGCTCTCACTTCCTTTCGACGAATTACTGCTGATTAAAACACGTGAAACAGCAGACCAGCACAACCTTAAAGGCAAAGAGAGAATAAAAAATCTCAAAGATGCATTTGCCGCCGATAAACCCGACTCAGTCAGGGATAAAACAATACTTCTTGTTGACGATATCAAAACAACGGGAACCACGCTGAACGAATGCCGCAAAACTCTGCTCAAAGCAGGCGCAGGTGCAGTATGCTGTGCAACAATAGCCGTCACACCTGAAAAAATAAAATGAACCACACAAATCATCGCTGAATGGTTTGTGTGGTTTTTTGTTAATCCGTTATACTGTCAAGAACCGCTCCAATAAAGCGTGAGAGCTGAAAAGACAGCTTATAATATATAATTTTTATACTGTCTTCTGCAATAACACTGCCATTTTCATCAATTAGCTTAGCCGTAACCGTTGCACTGCGTGCACCGAAAAGTCCTTTGTTGGTAACCCTGCCATTTTCATCAACGCTGAACTTATCTCCACTCAGACTCCACTCTACGCTGCATCCCTCCGGCACACCAATACATTCAAGCTCTGCTACCTGTTTGCTGTATAGGGCAAAAAGACCAAGCTTTTTTATATAATCGGAAGATGATTCGCCAAAGCAAAGAATATCAAATGCCGTGTTTTCCTCAACGGTTATCTCAAAATACGTGCTTTCGGTCACACCGTTATAAGTATAATAAACAGTTACTCTTTTTGTGCCGGCACTTGACATATCAGCCAAAGAAACATCATAATCGCTAACATCGAATCTTGTTCCGTCACTAAGCACTGCCTGCACGTTCATGCCTGTCAGATCAATGCTTTCACCAACGGCGTAGACAGTTTTTGTCGGAGCTGACACAAGCTCTAAGCTTTCCATAACAGGCTCAACCTCAATAACGGCAAATTCACTGAAATGATTCGTCTCAAAAACAATATAGTTGCCATCGAGCGTACTTGCATATCTTACAAGCGGGTCTACCGGATCATCACTGACATGATAAATGCGGCACCTCTCGGGCTTTACCCCGTCAGCAAGTTTTATTTTAACCGTCACTGTACCGTTCGGCTGAACAACAACTCCACCGTAAACGAGATTAATATCATAAAAATTAAGGCTTTTGATTGAGCCGCCAACAGCAAAATTCGCACCCTCATAGTCACTGGGGTCTTTCTTTTCTACAGCAAGCACAGTTGATTTTTTTATTTCCCTTGTCGTTGCACTTACTACAACGCCGTGCGCATCGTGGCGAAGCACTACACTGTCATACTCAAGCGAAGCTATTGCACTGTCAATAGCCTTTACGTATGCCTCAACCTTAGCCTGCTGGGTAATGTCAAGCGTATAATCAACATTCGCAAGCTGTTGGTCAAGCAAGGTAAGAGTAAGCTCTGAATAAAGCTGTCTGTCAATTTCTTTCGCCTTTTTTACCGCAGCATTAACACGGGTATAATCAGCAAGCCTGTATTCAAGCTGCTCCAACGCTTTATTTATGGCGTTGGCATAAGCAGAAACCGTTTCCTGTTTGGTTATGTCGAGTTCGGCTTCCACCTCGCTTACCGCCTTATCAAGCCTGTCAAGGCTTTCCGGTGTATATAGGCTGCGGTCAATATTACGTGCTGCTGTTTTTGCCGATTCGACCTCTGAATAATCTGCCTTCTTATACTTCAGCGCTTCAAGAGCCTCGTCAATAGCTTGCTTCCATTTATTAACTGTATCCTGATCTAATTCTTCATTTGACAGATCAACATCCGCCAAGGCTTTATCAAGCCTTTCCAAACTATCCTGTGTATAGACGGAGCGATCAATACCCTCGGCTTTTTCAATAATATGAATCACTTCATCAATATTAACTTTATTATCAAGTAAAACAAACGGAAGCGAATTTTCAACGGCATAATTATGGGCGGCAGAATTTTCGTAACAGCTTATTTTAACCTTTTCCGTTTCATAACCTGCAAAATTACCACGCCCTATTTCCTTTACCGTGTCGGGAATAGTAATAGTTTTAAGCTCCCAACACTGACTGAACGCTCCGGCATCTATATGAGTAACCGAATGAGGTATATTAACTGAAGATAGCGAAGTTGTCCAATAAAACATACGGTACGGCAAGTAATCTATCGAATAGCCATCCTCGAAAACAACTTTTTCGATATCACTTTGTGAAAACGTTGCATCTCCCACATATTTAAGCGTTTTTGGCATCACTGCTGTTTTAAACGAAGATGTTTCAAAGCCGTTGTCATCGATATATTCAAGCCCTGACGGCAGATCCACATCACGAAGCACATCCGTTCCGCTAAAGCTGTTAGAACCGATGAATATAAGACTCTCCGGTAATACAATTTCATAAAGAAGGTCACAATCTTTCAAAGCGTATCCCGCGAGACCATTCGTTCCCTCGGGAACTACAAGCTTTTGACCGAGCTGCATTACGCCTTTGTATGTATAAAGAACTTTACCCGCAAACACCATACCATCCGGTTGATCTGCAAGCCAGGTTGAACCCTCAAAAGTATTGCCGGCTATTGAAAAAACTGAATCCGGAATATTAATATTAACTATATTTGTTTGATTTTTAAAATCAAAGCTCGCAATGCCCAATGTACCTTCTTTTACATTTAATGTCGTATTGGCAGGTATCGCTCCCTTATATCCATATAAAAAATTACCGATATATATCGGGCCGTTCGGCTGAATATCATACCATTTACTTTCTTCAACTATTTTTTCACTTACTATACATAAATTTGAACCGTTCGGAAAATCAATACTTGTAAGATAGGGCGTATTGTACAACGCATCAGATTTGATCCGTATCAGTGAAGAAGGAAATTCAATACTTGTCATTCTTATACAACTTGCAAAAGCATACTTACCTACTACAGTTATACCTTCCTCTACAACACAGGTTTTTATATATGTTATGTAATCATACCACGGTGATCCGCGATAAGAATAGTCGTACATCTCGCCATATCCGGAGATAACCAATTCTCCCGTAGCGGTATCAAGACTCCATGTAGCATGTTTGCCGCATTCATAATTGATTTCTGCTTCAGCACAAAAAGGAAACGCCGTCAAAAGAACAGCGAATGTCAGAACAAAAGAAATAAATTTTTTCATATTTTCAGCCCCTTAAATAATCACAAAATCTATACCGTTGTCAACAGCATACTTATATGCCGCTGATCCTTCACTGCACTTTATAACAAGAGAACCACAGCCATCAAACGCATAGTCACCTATTGATGTCACGCTGTCCGGAATCGTTATACCGGTAAGCCCGGAGCATTCTGCAAATGCATCATCTCCTATACTTTGCACGCCGTTAGGTATACTTATGTTCTTAAGGCTTGTGCAACCGTAAAACGCACCTATACCTATACTTTTAAGAGTAGAGGGCAAACTGACACTACTGAGTTTTATACAATCTGAAAATGCTTCCTGACCGATTTTTGTTACTCCGGATGGCAGTATTAAGGAGGTAACGGATGTGTTACCCGAAAAAGCACCGATACCTATTGACGTAACTGTCTCACCGTTAACACTTGAAGGTACGTTAACCTTTGCATCAGCCCCTTTGTATTCACTGAGCACTCCGCCCGAAACCGCAAACGTTTCTGAAAGCGAAGTAGTGGCAGGCGCGGTAGTGGTCGGTGTTGCAGTTGTGGTCGGCTTTGCTGTAGTCGGTGCCGTTGCTGCAGTCGCCCTCACTGTTGTTCGTTCTGTATGTGTTATCGATATCGTTGTCGTCTGAGTCTGCGAGAAAGCTGTCGATTCGCCGCGTAGCGTAGTATACGGCACGCTGGCGAATAAAGAAGTATTATTCTGTGTGAACTCAGGTATGGTTTCGCTTTCTGTTTCACTCGCAAGGTCCGTAATCACAAGCTCTGCTGTACCTGTAACTTCTTCTGATACACTCTCTTCTTTTATCACCGCAGTTGTTTCTTGCATCTTGCTCTCAATGTAGTTTTTGGTTGCCACTGCACCGCCGGTTACCGCACAGGCCGATACCGCAATAGCAACCACCTTTACAGCCACAGCTGAAGCTGCCGTACTTGTTACCGTAACAGTACCTGCCGCTGATGCACCGCCTGTAACCGCTGCAGTGCCTGCAGCCCCTGCCGTTGATGCAACTGAACCTGAAGCGGCAACCGTCGCAATAACACTTTTTTCTACAGCAGCAGGTACTGCTGCATTTTTGACTTGATAGGCAAGCAACGCCGTAACCGTCGGAATTGCAGCCAGACCAAAAAATTTATCATCATTTTTCCGAAGTGCTTCAAACTCTTTTTCAAGCTTTTTGCGCGCACTGTGAAGTCTGCTCTTAACGGTACCGACGGGCACATCAAGTATATGTGCAATTTCTTCAACACTGTTCTGCTCAAAGTAAAACAGTACAATGCATATACGCTTCGACTCCGGAAGCTTGTCAAGTATTTTCTGAACCCGTGCTCTGAGCTCAGATCTTTCTATCAGCTCCGCCGCTCCTTCGTCCTCACAAACAGGTTCATTTTCATTCTCATCAATATCTATAGGAACTGCATTGATCTTCTTTTTACCGCCGATAAGTAACTTCTGACACTCATGCTTGACAATAGTTCTAAGCCAGCGCATAAAGCTATCTTTGTTTCTCAGGCTCTCAATACTTTGCGAAACATACATATAGCTCGTCTGCAAAACATCTTCAATATCCTCATCATTATCAAGAAAAAGCGAAGCTGTGCCGTAGGCAAATCTGACAGTCCGCTTGTATAGCTCGTCAAACGCACCGTCAACGCCGTTCTGAACATCGGCAACAAGTTTTGATATGTCCTTTGTTTCGTTCATCGTTCCACCTATACTTTTAATGCTATGAAGTATAATAACATATAATCCGACAAAGTATCAATCTGTTTTTATAAAAAACAACTCCCTTGTGCAGAAAATTAATCATTCTTTCCATCCAAGAGAGCTGCTGCTCAAAACTTATTTTATATAATTTGCCATTCCTATCCAAGCACATGCTTCAGCATTATTAGCGGCTATTGCAGCATACTGTGCAGCATTACCTGTATTGGTTTCAATTCGTGATAATCTTTCAAGTTGATTTTGATTTTGCCTGATGAGGGTTTCATTTTGAGAAATCATAACTGCCTGCTGAATGATAATATCCTGCTGTTGCTCAATCACTTTATCAAGTTTGCTTTTGATTTCTTCGAGATTAAATTGCAAAAAAGCAGTTGTCAATGACTCGTTAGATGTCGTGATAAAGCTGTGAAGATAGTAAATAGCATGAATTTTTTCTCTAAAAACCAATGGTATGATATTCACATTGTACGCTTCCTTCAAAAGCGCTTCTGTTTTTTTCAGCTCCTCCGTGATTTCACTATAACATTTGTCATAGTTTTGAATTATATCAAGATTTTTCTTGTATTCTTTCGGAGCATTACTTTTGAAATCTGCAAGTATTTTTTCAAACGCCTTCTTTTTCTTACGTATTGTACCTATTGAAAAGAAAGATGATATATCTTGATCATCTCTCCAATCATCGAAAAAGATCAAATCAACATCACGCCATTCGCATTCATCATAGTAAATCCGACCATCCTGACATACCACATCTCCTTTGTATGCAACATAATATTTCTCTCCGTTGAACCACAAATGAACGTAAGTATCATTATAATATAAGTTATAGTATTGATGATAATTCTGAACAATAGCTTCTTTTTTCTCGTCTTCTGTTGAAATCAGCTTCGCTTCCAATTTTCTCTTAATGCATTCCAGTGCTAATACATTACCCAAATAAATCTTTAACGCTTCTCTGTCAAGCTCTGTGTTGCCGCTTCGTTTTGAATCTGTAGGTGCTGTTGTTTGTGTTTGAACAACCGATTTTACTTTTGCACCGCACTGTTGGCAAAATACATCCTCATCATCTAATTGAAATCCACATTTTGAACAAAACATTTACAAAAGCCTCCTAAAACAAAAAAGTGCGCAGCCGAAGCCACACACTGAAAAACGCATAGCCCGATTGCTGCGACACAATTTTTCCACGTACTGCAAGTATGCAAAAACAGAGCATGCATTTTTACCAATAGATAAAAATGCACACTTGCATATGCACGTGGGTAAATATAAAATTGTGTCGCAACTTCATTAAATCACAAAATAAAAACATTGTCAACACAGTAAAAAACGCTCCCGATTACGAGAGCGTTAAACAAAATCAATAATTATTTCTTGTTTTTCTCAATAAAATCCGCAAGCTTACCAACAGTAATGCATTCTCTGAAATTATCAGCTGTAAGCTTTACACCAAAACTGTTATACAAATCATCACCAAGGCAGATAAGGTCAAAAGATGACATACCAAGCTCTGTCTTGATATTAGTATCTGCGGTTATTTCGTCATCGGGCTCAACATAGTTAAGCAGTAAATCTACAATTTTCTCAACCATTTTATGCTCTGTCCTCTCTGATTTTATCAAGAATTTCCTGTACGGTAATATCGGGGTTTTCCATACCAAGCATAAGCGTATCGTGAATCTTGTTATAGAAATGTATAAGCTCCTCACCGGGATTGTTACAGATTCTGTACTCAAAGTTAAAGTCGAGACCGTTATCGTAACTTCTGTGCATTACGGTAAGGTAAAGCGGCTGAACGGAGGCATCGTTATTATACCAGAAGCCTCTGCTGCTTTCTTTCATCTGCTCGCCGTAATAGGGCATCGGGAAATACGGATGGTATGAAAAAGTGATACATTCATAAGTATAACGCATTGTGCACTTCATTGCAAGATGTCTGAGAATAACCGCTTCCATCGGGCTGATATTTGAGTGCTCAAATATATCGTTCTGTGATTTTTCGATTACTCTTACAGCCTCGGCAAACGTCATTTCAGGCTCAACAATATTACGTGCTGAGTAGAAATGCATTCTTACGCCGCCTGCTTTTTTATCAAGCAAAGTTGCGCGGCGGTTAACCATAAGCTTATATGATATATCCTTTTCATCATCGTTGAACGATGAAAGTGCGGTACGCATACCCATCATAAGGATACAGGGCAGTGAAAGGCTGCGCTCCTCTGCAAGCTTCATCAGCTTTGCAGAGTTTTCAGCGTCAAGGCTGAACTTGAGAGTTCTTGAAGCGGGATTATCACCGTCGAGTACCTTTGCCTTACGGAGGTTAGGCTTATTCTTTTCAGCCCTCTGATCCTTGAGTCTGCTCGGACGCACATAGTCGGTATAGATCGGCTCTGTGGTCTTTTTGATTGTATCCTTCCAGAACTGCTTGTCCTTCTTGTGCTGCTCGCTCTTGGCGTACTCAAGCTCTTTTTCAACCATATCGAGGTACTTACGCATCGGCTTAGGATAAGCAGTACCGTACTTCTTGTGCAGATATATCGCAATCGCATCACCGAGGAATACCTTTGAAGAATAGCCGTCAAATGCAAGGTGATGCAGCTTCATATAAATACCGTGGTAGTCATTCTCAAGGTGCATAATTTTGATTTCGTTTACCGGCTTTTCAAACATATCGATAAGCGAATGTGAACGCTCCTTGATAAACTCATGTGCATCATCCCACGCCATATGGGACAAATCTTCTTCGGTTATTTCCATACAGTGCTCATCTGCAAGGTACTGGAAAACCTTACCGGATTTCTTCACAAAACGCAGACGCATAGCATCGCACCTGTCGATTGCCTCATACAGTGCCTCTTTCATAAGCTGTGCATCAAACTCGCCCTGCCAATAGTAACCTGTTACGATATTGAGCACGGGTGCGTTTGTGCTGTGATGCTCTGAAAGATAGTACATCAGATGCTGTGCGGGAATAACAGGATAGGCGTCAACCTTCTGTCCGTTACTGAGTTTTACTTTTTTCATTTACAACCACTTCCTCAGAAAGTTATGCTTGCTCGCTTGATTTTACCCGTAGTGGTTTTCGGGAAAGGAGTTTCTCTTATAACGAGCTTTGCAATTTCACGCTCTGCCTTTTCGCCTCTGTTAGCCTCTGCAACTTTGGTTTCGAGGTAGGCTTTTATATCTTCGATGCCTGCTGCTGCAGCATACTCGGCATCGGGGAATACCTCTGCGATAATTCTGTCTTTTTCTGCGCTTACAACAATTTCTTTTACTACCTTTTCATCGGCAAACTTCATCTCAAGCTCTTCGGGCGAAATATTTTCGCCGTTTGAAAGGATGATAAGGTTTTTGATTCTGCCTGTTACGTAAAGGTGAGTGCCGTCTGCACTGAATCTGCCCAGGTCACCTGTTTTGAGATAACCGTCTTCGGTAAACATCTTTGCAGTTTCCTCGGGCTTCTTGTAGTAGCCGAGCATTACGGACTTACCCTTAACCTGAATCTCACCGTCGACAATTCTTACATCGCAGATGCTCTTGAGAATCTTACCGCTTGAATCCTTGTGCAAATCGGTGAAATCAGCCGTTGTAATTTTGGGACTTGTCTCAGTCATACCGTAGCCCTGACGGAGCATAATACCGTATTTTTCGTACTCGGCAACAAGACCGGGAGCAAGATAAGCGCCGCCTACTGCAATCCAGCGAATATTCTTGCCGAACACCTTTTCGGCAACCTCTCTCTTGCGAAGCTCGGGGAATCTCTTACGCAGAATTGCAACCTTGCGTATAAGTGCCTCACAAATCATAGGCACAAGTCGCATTGTTGTAGGCTGGAATGCAGCCAGGTTTCTGCCGATATTTGCCATATCGCCGTTAAGGCAGACGGTAAGGCCGTCGAGAAGGGGCTTAAAATAGTCGCAGGAGAAGCAGAAAATATGATGCATCGGAAGCACTGACAGATAAACATCGTCACTGTCAAGCTCGATTTCGGGATAAGTTACATTGGCAATAAGGTTTGCAGATGAGAGCATAACGCCCTTTCTGATACCTGTTGTGCCCGATGTGTAAACGATAGCCGCACACTCATCCGGATCAAGCTCAATTTCAGAAAGCTCAGCATATTCGGAATCTGAGTTATATTTCTCATAGATATCGGCAAACCAAGATGAATTACCCATATTTACGCTTACCTTAAGCTTACCGTAACGCTTTGCGATCTCTTCTGCTCTTTCGGCAAAATCATCCTCATAAAAAAGAGCGTCAACATCGCCGTCTTCAAAAAGCTGAACAGCTTCGTCAGAGGTGATATTAGCCGCAAAGGGAAGAAAAACATTGCCGCTTACAAGTGCACCTGTAAGAGCCGTGATATATTCGTATGAAGTCTTACCGATAATAGCTATATGCATCTTAGTCGGGCACAGTGAGCGGAAGTATCGGCACAGAGCAAGGCTGTTTTCTCTGATCGTAATGAAATCCTTCTCAATTATTTCATCGCCGTCAAAATACTTGATAAAAGGTTTTTTACCGAATTTTTCCGCACTGTTATCAAGCAGGTCTCTGACCGTATGAATATTTGCGTAAATATCTTTCATCTGAATAATATTTTCCATAAAACACCTTATCCTTTTAATTATACAAAGCCCTTTTTATTCACAAAACATTAGGGTGACGATGATAATCCTAACCGTATCATCACAATGTATTAATATTATCCTCAACACGTTACATTCAAGTAAACTATCTGTACTACGGTTAATATTGTTTTATACTATTTGTTTATTCGCTTAGTGTATCTCTATTAGTAATCTTTTTTCTCACCAACAGGAAAATTTACTATAAACATAGGAGCAAATTTCATGCTTGCAGCCATCGAGAAAAATTCCTTATCACTGAAAATCATATGATCTGCAACCCTTATATTTATGAGCCTCAGGGCATTGATAAGCGCTTTTGTTGTTTCTATATCGCTTCTCGACGGAGCCGCCATACCGTCAGGATGGTTATGAGCCAGAATAACGCTGTCAGCGTTATTCTGAAGTGCGATCTGAGCTGTGCGCCGCAAATCAATATGTGCCAATTTGAGAGAGCCGTCAGAAACAAATACAAAATTCTTAACTCTTCCCTGCACATCAAGGCATAAAATTCCGACACGTTCGTTAGTAAACCCGTAAAAACGCGGTATCAGATAATCGGCAGCAGACTGCACATCGGATATGGTTTTTATTTTTTCTGCTTTATCCTGAGAATACCGTCTGAAAAGCTGAGGCATAAGAGTTATCAGTGTTGCTGCCGCATCACCTACACCTTTAACGGTACGCAAATCATCGTAGCTTGCTTCAAGCACCGCCGAAACAGAACCGAACCGTTTTATCAGCTCGTGTGCAACGGGGTTGGTGTCGCCCCTCGTATTCGCATAAAACAGCAACAACTCAAGCACCTCGTGGTCTGCAAAGCTGTCGAGTCCGCCCTTCATATATTTTTCACGTACTCTTTCTCTGTGACCTGCGTGCATATTTGTTTTGTTATCCTTATTCATATCAACACAGTTCATTTCAACACATACGTATTATCAGACTTTGCACTGTCAGGTCCGTATTCCCAGAGATACTTTGCAGAAGCAGTAACTTCGGTCGCGGTACTTTCGGTTACGGACTGATTAACTGCAGTTGTTATCGGTTCAGTTTCGGACATAGAGAAAGCTTCTGTTTCCGAAGCTTCGCCGTCTTCACCGATAATCAGCTGAATCGTAAGAAAGATTGCAACAGCCAGCAGCAGTATTGCAACAACAGTAACTATTTTATTTTTCGTCTGCTTGGTCATTTTACTCCTCCAACAAAGTCAATCTTATTTATATTAACATATAATATGCAAAAACACAAGATATAAACAAAACTTGTCAAAAAACCTTATATACGCTGAGAATATCAGCTTCACGTCTCCACAGCTTATTGAGTTTTATATGCGTAGTGTAACAGTGATACACCTGTTATTATGTGTTGAGCAAGTAAAAAAACAAAGAGCCATTCACCGTAAGGTAAACAGCTCTCTTGCTTTTTATTACAGCAGGGCTTTGCGAAGCTCTGCGCCTGATTTTGCGCTGAGATATGCGGGAGGTACATCGAAGACTGTTTTACAGCCCGTCATACCCTCTTTATTCATTCTTACCGCCGCACGCGCATAGCAAACAATTACGCTTGCGGTAAACTCGGGGTTTGAGTCGAGCTTGAGGCTGTACTCAATAATGTGATTGTGCTCAAGGTTTGCACCCGTCTTACCGCTGCGGATAACAAAGCCGCCGTGGGGAATACCTGCGTGGTTTGCGTTAAGCTCTTCCTGCGAAATAAAGTTGACAGTTGTATCGTAATCGGCAAAATAATTGGGCATTGACTTGATTTCCTGCTCAATTCTTGCCTTATCCGCACCGTCCTCTGCTACAACATAACACTCACGAGTGTGCTTTTCACGTGTTGTAAGCTCGGGATTTGTGCCGCTTCTTACAGCATCAAGTGCAGCCTGCACGGGCACTGTATACTGTTTACCGTCTGCAACGCCGTCAACACGTCGGATTGCATCGGAATGGCCCTGGCTTACACCCTTGCCCCAGAATGTATAATCCTTGCCGTCGGGCAGAATTACACTGCCGTAAAGGCGGTTTAGAGAGAACATACCGGGATCCCAGCCAACAGAGATAAAGGCTGTTTTACCCGAAGCCTTTGCAGCCTCATCGACATTGTCGAAGTGCTCGGGGATTTTTGCGTGTGTGTCAAAGCTGTCGACAACATTGAACAGCTTTGCAAGCACAGGAGTCTGGACAGGCAGATCGGTTGCACTGCCGCCGCAGATAATCATAACATCAATTTTATCGACCATTTTTTCGGCATCCTCTGCCTTGCAGACGGTAACACCGGGAGTGTTTACCTTGACCGAAGCAGGGTCACGGCGTGAAAAAACTGCAACAAGCTCCATATCGTCATTTTGCTTTATTGCGTTTTCAACACCTCTGCCGAGATTGCCGTAGCCGTAAATACCAACTCTTATCATTTTCATTTAACCTCCGTACGACTTGTAACAAACGAAAATATATCACAAAGGTTTTAAATATTCAATAATAAATTCTAAAAAAATTATTTATCAATTAAATCATTATATTGGTAAACCTTCACATAGTCAACTATAAAGTACGCATCTTCACCCGGCACATTCTCACGCTCTGAGGGTATGCCGTTTTCACCCTTCATCTCAACCGAAAGAATTACATACTCTTCATTCTGACTGACTCCGCCGAAATCGGTACGAAATGTTTCAACACCGTTGATATAAAAAATATATTCATTCTCATTCCACTCAAGCCCATAGGTATTGAATTCCTCATACGGATTGTTCTTAAGCAAAAATTTCGTTGCACCGTGCTTCTGATGATAATCGCCATAGCCATCGAAATGAAGATTCGAAGTGATGCTGTTTTCGAGGAAGTCACCGTAGCAATCGCTTTCGAAAATATCAATTTCTGTGCCGTCTCTGCCGTCATTACCGACTTCATATACTCCGTCATTCATCAACCAAAATGCGCTCCAGACATCCGCACCCTTGGGCAGGATACAGCGGCACTCAAAATAGCCGAATTTCTGACTGAAATCGTTGGGAGAGTCGGTATCAGTATCGATACCTGCACTGTACCAGCCTGCACCCTTGCCGCCCATACCGTCTTCAAGATATGTAACGGGAATTATAAGGTTGCCGTTCTCGGTCTTTGCAAGGTACTGATTCCAGTAACTGCCTTTTCGTGCTTCGGAAGTCGTGCCATACTGGTAGTGACCTGACCACACGCTTCTGTCAAGCTCGCCCTCAAACTCTTCGACAAAGGTTTCGGTGAACTTATTCATATCAACCTTTTGACCCATAGGATAGCAAGGAATATCAAGACCGACACAGATAGAAATAATAACTGAACTTAAGAACGCAATTATTCTGCTGAAAAAGCTCATACTTATTCTCCTTTTTCATTATAATGTAATTATAAAGCTAACAGCTTTATATGTCAAGAAAGCAAAAAAAGTGCGTGCAGCATTGTCAAAATACCCACGCACCAAAATTATTTTGCCTGTTGCCTGACAAGTGAAACAAACATTGTAGCTGAATATATCAGCGCCGCGGCAAAAACCGCTATTCTCAGTGCAGTAAGCACTCCTATCAGCTTTTCTGCACAGCCTATTGCTTTCAGACATTTACAAGCCTTTAATATCATAAATTACCGATTTCCTTTCGTTTATCATAATGCGCCAGCGCTACAGCGTGAGCGATTGAAGGTATGCTCTCGCCCTGCAAAGGTGAAAGCTGCGATAAAAGAGCACCAGTACCGACAAAGAGAATGCGTTGCAATTCACCCGAAACCAACCGACGCATAAAATGTGTACAGACAACTGCACCGCTGCAACCGCAGCCTGAGCCACCCGAATTTACTTCACGGTCGTTCATATCATAAATCATCAGACCGCAATCCTTATGTCTGTCTGAAATATCAAGACCATAGTCCTTTTGCAGCAGCTCATAAAGTAACTTTGAGCCGACTGCGCCCAGATCGCCAGTAACTATATAGTCGTAATATTCGGGCGAAAGTCCCGATTCGGCAAAATGCACCGCTATCGTATCTGCCGCGGCAGGTGCCATTGCCGCCCCCATATTGTTTGCGTCCGTTATGCCGAGGTCGCATATTTTACCGAACGTAACACACTCTGCCTTTACCTTGCCGCCCTCTCTGCCGATTACTGCCGCACCTGCTGCAGTAGCAGTCCACTGAGCCTGAGGAGGACGCTGACCGCCATATTCAAGAGGAAGGCGGAACTGCTTCTCTGCAGAGCAGAAATGCGATGAGGTTGCCGCAATGGCGAAATTCACCGCTGAGCTGTCAACAAGAAGAGAAGCTGTTGCAAGTGACAGAGCCATAGTTGAGCACGCACCGTAAAGCCCCAAAAAAGGTATACTTAAGCCCCTTATACCGAAGGTTGTGCCCATACTCTGACCGAGCAGGTCACCTGCAAGGATAACATCAATCTCCGCTGCGGTTTTACCGGCCTTGCTGAGTGCAGTTTCAACGGCACATTTCTGCAGGGCACTCTCTGCCTTTTCCCAAGAGTCCTCATTCATTCTTCCGTCCTCAAAAACACGGTCAAATTCATCGCCAAGGGGACCGTCGCCCTCTTTTTTGCCAACAACACCTGCCGATGTTATTATGCACGGCGAAGATGTCAGCTTCACTGTCTGTCTGCCGATTTTTTCAGGCAAATTTATCACACCCTTTTGGTGCTTATTTTGAGCCTGCAGAGATTTATTTATTCATAGCATTCTTCTTTTTTTGTTTTTGAGCCGTTAAATCAAAGCTGATATCCAGAAGCCATTTGAGCTTATCATCATCAACACTGCCGTCAATTAAAACGGATATCCATTTTGTTTTACTCATATGATAGGCAGGAAAGATGCCTTTTTCGTTGCGTAATGAACCAATAAGTATCGGGTCGCACTTGAGATTCACAACATCCGCAGACTCTCTGTCAGGCAATCCGAGTTTGTCCTTTGAAATATTCATTATTACCGCAAACCATTTTCTATTATCCTTGTGCCTGAACACAGCATAGCTCGGCGCACTTTCCCATGGATATTCATCCTGTACACCATAAGTCTCGAATATATATTCTATAAATTCTTTTCTATCCATATTTCACCACCAAATTTTATTGCCTTTAATTTATCACGTATGAGAACATTTTACCATATTTTTTACAGAGCTATTGATTTTTTTGCTTTTTTGTTATATAATTTTTAACGTTGCGATTGGCCGGTGTGTTGGAATTGGCAGACGAGGCGGACTCAAAATCCGTTGGTAGCGATACCGTGCGGGTTCGACCCCCGCCACCGGCACCAAAAAAGAAGTAACTTTTGTCTACCAAAAGTTACTTCTTTTTTATTCAAGCCGCAGGCTTGGCATATCATCACGACGCAGTCGTGTATATTATCAGCCCCTTTGGGGCTGTATCTCATCACGCGTCAGCGTGCATCCTCCTGCGGCTTGATGAGATGCAATGCTTCGCATTGATGATATACCGCAACAAGTTGCGGATGCTATACAAGGCTTCGCCTTGATTGATTGGTAAAAATATGGTATAATATTTATGAAAATTCATGGTGTAAAAAGGGAATGGTCAAGACCTTTTTGGGTGCGGTTCAAGAAACATCATTGTCCCGCTTGCAATGCTTTGCTTACAACAATTAAAGTATCGAAGGTCGTCAATTCAAAATCTGAAGAAGCAAAGAATTTCGATTTTTCATCCGGAGATACCTACATGGTGGGAAACATAAAATTTATATGGACGGAATTTCAGTGTAATGTTTGCAATAATTCGTATTCACTGCAAGAAATACGAGAGAACGAAAAGAAGACTAAATAGAATCTACAATACTTTTGGTCGTTTTTACCCCAGCTTATACACCTTTTAGTCGCTCTTTCGCAACAAAAAGACCGCTTTTGTCCGGTAGACAAAATCGCTCTTTTTGAATGATGTTTGCCTTCGGCAAATGATGTCGGCTTCGCCTAATGTTTGTGGCAAACATCGCATCATTGCGAGTGAAGCGAGCAGCATCATATTGCGCACAGCGCAATACATCATATCGACGAAGTCGATGCATCATTGAAATTTTCTGGGTTTTATGATATAATAATTCACAAAAGAGACGATTATGTGAAAGAAAACAAGCTTGCCGAACTGCAAGGGAGAATACAAAATGATCATACGCAAACACGGCTATGTTCTGGATGTAGATATTGAAGGCACCTCAAAATATTCCCAGGAACACAATATATGTGATTGTGATGAGGATCGCAATCTTTATGCCCAAATCGCAGAGAAATTCCCTAAACTAAAAGAATTCCTTGCCGAATTGGGCTTATTGATTGAAAGACCCGATGAAATAGGATCTTGTGCTGACAAGGATTATATTGACTATCATTTTGTTTCTTACACCGTAATCGGTAAAATATTAGAATCTGATAAGTACGAAATTGATATGTTTGACGGAGGTCTTTTTCTCAATATAGTTATTGACAATTGGTATGTTCCCAACGAACAAAAAACAGACGAATATTTTACTGTCACCATTTACGGCATAGATTTGCCGTGGGTGTTGGATGAACCTTTTCCTGAAAGCAAGAGAAGCTCTTTTCTCGAAATAATTAAGAAACTATTTCATCGGCATTAGCATACTTTTGTTTACTTTTACCTCGATTCTGCTCCGTTTGGTGACTTTTTTCAATGATACCCGTGTCCGACAGTAACTGGTATCATTGAAAAAAATAATAAATTATGATATCATCGCACTGAAAGAATCCAATGAAACCAAGAGAATAGATGCATCTACATATTATTATGCGGAGATGCTTTGTGGCAATATCCGCAGATTGTTGATCGCCTCTTGTCGTACCGCAAAGGAGAATGCAAAATGACAGCCAAAAACTCAGAATTTTGGGAATCCATAGATAAATTGGTTCAAAGTTCAAAGATCGTTATCGACAGGCCGAAGGGCACAGCCCACCCTAAATTTCCATCATTCATCTATCCTTTGGATTATGGATACTTGAAAAACACCTCTTCAATGGACGGTTCCGGTATAGATGTTTGGGTCGGCAGTAATGACAAAGGTGTCGATGCGATCATGTGTATTGTCGATCTGCTGAAAAAAGATTCGGAAATCAAAATACTGATTGGATGTACCGAAGAAGAAAAGAAAATTATATATAAAACTCATAACGAAACAGAATATATGAAGGGCATACTTATTCGACGCTGATTTTTTCGGTATGCCTTGCAGATACGAGAGAGTTTATCCTCAAGAGTTATGCTCTCTCCTTTTATTGATTTTATCGCAAATTACTGATATACTGTATTTCAGCACGTTATTGTCAAGGAGGTACATATGGTGCCCGGGCAGAACCACCGTATCGAAGTAATCGACGCAGCCAAAGGCATCGGTATGCTTTTTGTTATATTCGCACACATTAACTATACCAGAGCATAGTCCCTTATCTTATTTTTCATTTATGGGGCAGACCTCATTTTACATAATGTGCATACATTATCTGCTCCATATGGTAATATCAAAGTTATATGTCATTCTCGGCATACCTGCATAAAACAAACAAGCTCTCACCTTGACTGTTACGGTGAGAGCTTAATAATTATATATTATAATAAAAATATGGGGTGCTTTTGACACCCCAACAAATACATCATAACACAAAGTAAATGTACATGTCAACACTATTTTCGTGATAGTGCTGTATTTCTGCGGTTTGCATAAATAGTTTTAGTCAACTTTGTACAAAATTACATCTTGCAAAACTGCAATTTGCGTGTTATAGTATAGACAAGAAGAGGTGATACCAAAGAACAAGTAAAACACCAAATCTTAAATCTCAATGAGGTGGTTCCGATGTACAAGTAAAACCAACCCCACAAAATTTCACCTGAGGTGGTACCGATGTACAAGTAAAAACCACGGCTCTGTAAAACCAAAGGCTTGAAAACTAAAAACAACCAAAAAAACAAAAAAAATAAAAACAAGCCTAAAAGTTTCACGAGCCACAGACACAACCTTCATAAGAAATACGAATAAAAGTCCACCGTAAACATCAAGTAATCTTGGCTTACAAGATAAAAGAAAAAAGAAGAGTGTAAAAGGTATAAAAGGGCTGAGTGTAAAAAATGAAGGTTGGACGAAACTAAGAAAGAGAGGTAAACAAAAGATGTTAGATACTAAGAATTCACAGAAATGACCCTTGACTGAATGTGTAAAGAAACATCAGTCAAGGGTCATTTCGATTTTACGAATAAATTTTTACGATGTCGCCGTCGGGCGGCTTTTTTATTTTCACCTAAAAAACAGAGAGGCCTGTAGTTAACTACAAGCCTCTGAATTATTTTACGCTGCGAATCGGTTAAACCAGTTGCCGATTGAACAACCTGATTCGTATTTGGGTGTATCGATTGAAGCATCCTTAACGATTGCAAATGAATCGATGCACTCTGCTTCACCTTCGATTATGCCGTAAGAATCAAAGTAGAGTGAGTTGCCCTCAATACGGATTGAAGCAAATACGGGATATGTTGCATCGACAATAGACTCTGCTCTCGGGAAGAGCTCATCTGTGTCGGCAGCATCCTTTGTCTGGTAGTACTTAACACCTGCGCAACCGTTGATTGCGTAGATTGTGCCGTCGGGATTTACTTTTGCGGTATAGCTCTTGCCGTTATTGTCAACGCCCATTTCGTAGACCTCAACAACCTCATTATTGTTCATAGCATCAGTTCTGAGGTATACATGGTCGTGACCTTGAAGCACGATATCAATACCAAGCTCGGGCATAAGTGTTGCAAGCTGCTCACGGATACCGATTACGTCGTCATCATCGTAATGCGAGCCGTTTGAGTAAGGAGCTTTATGAAGCATTACAAACTTCCACTCTGCATCGCTTGCCTGTGCATCAGCCTTCATCCACTCTATCTGTTCGTCGGAAATCTTATCATCGGGAACGTCATTTGTGTTGAGTACGATAAAGTGTGCATTATTGTAATCGAATGAATAGTAAACACCTGTCATTGTATCCTGCTCGGGTACATTTGGAAGAATGAAGTTATCATCCAATGCGTACTCGCCGAACTCCTCGTGGTTACCGGATGTAGGCATAAGCACGCTGCTCATAAGGCGGTCGGAAGCTGAATTAAACAGCCATTTCCACTGCTTGAAGTTGTCACCGCTGTCAACGTGGTCGCCTGTGTGCATAAGGAATGATGCATCGGGATACATTGTGAATGCTGTATCAACAAGGTTTGACCACTTATCGTAATGTCTCTCTGCGCCGCCCTGGCTGTCACTTACGTGGAAGAAAGTGAAAGAGTCGGAATTGTCTGCTGTTTTAATTGTTGCAACGTCGCTCCAGTATCCCTTTGCTGCATCGCCTATGCGGTAGTAGTAGGTTGTACCGGGCTGAAGACCTTCGATTGTAACGTAGTGTCTGTTTACATCAAACTCGTATGTGAGAAGACCTGCGATACCGATATCGATACCCGGCATCTCACGTCTTACAAGCTCTGTCTTTGTTGTTATTTCAACGCCGTCGGGTGTTGCGGCAAGGTTATTTTCGTCAAGCGAAATCTCAATATCAGTACCTTCAACACTTTTCTTTGTGTACCAGCTGATATTTCTTGAGGTTGATGCATCTTCGCCGAAGGTAACAGCTACGGTTGAGGGAAGGCGGAGATTATCAGCAGTTGCCTCAACCTCGTAACCTCCATTGGTATTTGCGGCCAGTGTGAGATTGTAGTCACTCGGCTCTTCATCGAAGCAGAAGCCCTCTACAAAGGAGGCAAGCTCCCAGTCGATTGTTTCCATCTGGCTGGTTGTGATATATTCCTCCATAAGATGCTCAAGCAATCCGTTTAGAGTAGACTGCTCAAGAACACCGAAGGTACCGAGAACAGCAAATACAGTATCAATTACATGAGTAAATGACATATCGTTAAGAAGCACAAGACGAAGTACTGTATCAAGGAACCTTGCAATAATAAAGCCGAATGAGCCGAATGGGAAAGCTGATGTAAGGTTGAGCTCGAGAGTTGAGAAGAGCTCGCCGAGAAGGAAATCATTGAGAACATACTCAATAATACCGTCGAGCAGCTTGCCTGAAACCTCACCTGTTTCGAGCTGAGCCATCATATCGGTCATAAACGGATCGTCTTCAAATGTGCCCTGGTTGCCGTACATATAAGCAAGCACGCTTGAAACAAAGTCGCCGAAGGTGCCGCCCTTGGTTGCATCACCGAAGCCGTACTTATCGATAAACTTAGTACAGGGAACTTCGGAGAACTGAATATTAAGAAGGTTGTCGAGAAGCTCACTGACAAGCTCCATAAGCACATCGGTATCCTCAAGATATGCTTTGTCAAGCTGGTCACAAAGGTCCTTGATAAGACCCATAATATTTTTTGAGCCGAGGAGTGTTATACCTGCAAATCCGATACCTCCGCCGAGAAGGTCATCAAAAAGAGTTTCGAGGTCAAGCATTTCACACAGGAAGTTATAAAGACCGCCTGCTGCCTTGATTTCTTCGCCATAAATCTCAACATAATAGCCTGCAAGATCCATAAGCATACCCTTGGCAGAGTCACCTACAAAGTTGATACCGAAACAATAGTTTCTGAAAGGTTGCTCGTATGTCTTGCCGTTGTACTCAAGGGGCTTGAGCTCATCGAAATCGTGGCTTTCAATGTCTGCGGTAAGAACATCGCTCTGAGTATTATCAAATGTTACTGTTCTGATAAGGTTGGGATAATTTATAACAGAAGCTGTTGCAACGTCATAAAGAATGTTGCCGTTATCGGAAACGTGCTGAGCAATATCGTGGATATGAAGATGACCTGTGAAAACATACTGCATACCTGCATCTGCAAGGCATTCACTAACATACTCACAGTCCTCAATAAGGAAGTCTGTAAATGTTACAAGCTCTTTCTCATGATAGTGAGGAACCATATTCCAGTGAGTCATACCGATGACGCTGTAACCTTTTTCTGTACTCTCTTCAATCTGACTGAGTGCCCACTCAAAAACAGCATCGGAATATTTACCGCGTGTTTCCTTTTCATCAAGACCGCTCTCTGTAATATCAGCAGAGTAAACACCGCCGTCAATTACAACAAGACGGTAGCCGTTTTCAAGCTCTGCAACGTAAGAGAGGCAGCCTGCTTTCTCACCTGCAGGAGGAGTAAACTCCTCAACAGCAAGGTCATAACCGAGGTCTGCATAAATCTCGCGGAACTCTTCGGGAGTTGTATAGCGTGCACCCTTGACAAACTTACCGTTTTCAAAGGTCTGTGCGTTGTGGTTGTTGATATCGTGGTTACCGTTGGTAACAAGTACGGGGACGCCTGTTTCCTCTTCCCATTTTTCAAGTATACCTGCAAGCGTTGTATGGCTTACATAGTCGCCGTCCTTTGTAAGGTCACCTGGAAGAAGCAGGTAATCAAGCTTACCCTGCTCTGCCTGCACTTTGTAAAAATCAAGCGCAGTCATAAGTATTGCATCGGCAAGGTGCGAGGTACAGATAGTTTCTTCGCAGACCTCTGTAGCTTTGTCCTTGTCGTCAATATTTGCCTGAGCATAGTAGTGAAGGTCAGTCATGACACCGATCTGAACTTCGCCGAAATCCGAATTCTGTGCAAATACGCTTGTGGGCACTGCACATATAAGCAGCGCAACCGCAAGCACTGCGGAAATAATTTTAAGTATCCTCTTTTTCATAATCACTATGTTCCCCCTCTTACTTTTCTGTACGGTCAATAATGTCTTTGAACTCTCTTGCGATAACGTGAGTTATATTGACACTCAGACCGTTTGTTTCGTGGTAATGGTTGCGGTCAAGATTATCTCTGTAGCTTGAAAGATAAGCCTGAGTCGGGTGAAGCACCGCATTGTTAGAGGGAACCATATAGCCTGTCATATCGTTTGAAACACCGAAAAGTATCAGATCGGGGTCGTTTGCAATCTCTGCAAGAGGTTTTGCGTTAACCTCGGGACCGATACCGGTGCCTGAATGCTCAGCATCGAAGTAGCCTCCGTAGATACCCTCGGCAAAAGCTTCACCGCCGAGGGTCAGAATCTTCTGTTTGCCGAGCTTTATGTAGTTCATTTCGGTAAGAAGACCGAGACCGAGTGAGCTTTCGTCACAGTGATATGCTCTGGAGTGGCAGAGCTTGAGAATGAACATAAATGCAAGCACATAGTTTTCAATCGGTGCATAATAAGGCTGATGAACTATAGTCATTTCAGCATCAAGCTCCTCGTCATTATCGATGCTGAGTGCAGCCTTTGCGAGCATTTCGCCGCCGAGCTTTGTGCGTTCAATTCTATCCTCTGCTACATCCTCAATGTTGACCGATGCAATTGCGCCCACGCTGAAGAGAACGTTGACAGGCTTGACAGCGTTAATTGCCTCACGAAGATAGTAAGGATAGTCTGCACTGACCTCGGTACAATCACCACCCATTGTGTTGGGGTGAGCGCCGAAGTTGAGAAACCATGTTTCAGCACTGCCGTCATTGGGAACAAAGCGGAATCTGGAAAGTTTGTCGTTGTTTGCGGCTCTGCCTTCGCTGATTACGTCGGGAACACGAACAGAACCAATATAGAGTTTGCCCTCTTTACGGTTTTCGTAAGCTTCGATACAGACCTGCTTGATCTTATCGAAAACAAGCTGCATATATTCCTTATCCATACCGCTCTGCGGAGTCATAAGTCTGCCCCAGTAGCCTACAGTGTCGATACTCGCGTGAGAATGTGTACAGCTGATATTGATAAGCTTACAGTCAGTTTTCTTTGTAAAATCACTGAGCGAATCGCGTACTACCTTAACATCGTAGCCTGTAAGACCGATGATATCGGCACTTACCATTACGATACCGCCGCCGTCTTTACAGTCAAGCCACATCGCACGTACTGTAAGAGGATCGTTGACACCGGTAACAGGGTGATCCATTTTGTAACCTGCAATGTAGTATTTCTTTGCGGTTACATCCTTCGGCATAATCTCTGCGCATGAAAAACCTGCGTTATAGAAATTATCTGTCTTATTCTTCATCCTGATGGGCTGAGCCTTTTCAACAACGGGTGCATTACCCTTTTTAGCAAATTTCTTACCTTTGTTTGCAGCAACCTTCTTTAATACTTTGGTTGCAAGATCGCCGAGATCCATAATTTTTATCCTCCTGTTGTTTAGATTTGAATATTTCAAATGAACATTATTCCAATTATAATATAGCATTATTAATTATAAAAAGCAATAAAATAAACATAAAAACCGACAAAAATACAAGGTGCACTCCCGAACGGAAATGCACCTTAACATCTGTACTAATATGACTAATCAAAGACCCTGCGGATTATTCTTCTGCCAATTCCAGCTGTCTGCACACATTTCTTCGATGCCGAATTTTGCTTCCCAGCCAAGCTCCGCCTTAGCCTTTGAAGGATCGGAATAGCAGGTTGCAATATCGCCGTCACGACGGGGACCGATTACATACTTAACCGTCTGACCGCTTGCCTTCTCAAATGCCTTAACAACATCGAGCACACTGTAGCCCTTACCTGTGCCGAGGTTGTAGATATTGAGACCGTTGCCTGCACAAGCCTTCTGTACAGCGCAAAGGTGACCCATAGCAAGGTCAACAACGTGAATATAGTCACGTACGCCCGTACCGTCGTGTGTCGGATAATCGTCGCCGAAAACATTCAGATGGTCGAGCTTACCGATAGCGACCTGAGTAATATAAGGCATAAGGTTGTTCGGGATACCGTTGGGGTCTTCGCCTATAAGGCCACTCTTATGTGCACCGATGGGATTGAAGTAACGGAGGATTACCACACTCCACTCATTATCGGATGCATAAAGGTCCGAAAGAACAGTTTCTATATAAAGCTTTGTTGTACCGTAGGGGTTGGTTGTACCGCCTGCAGGCATATCCTCGCGCAGAGGAGAGGGATTGTTGCTGCCATAAACTGTAGCAGATGAACTGAAAACGATCTTCTTACAGCCTGCATCACGCATAGCTTCGCACAGTGTAACAGTACCGCCTATATTGTTTTCGTAATATTCAAGAGGCTTGCGGCAGCTTTCACCTACAGCCTTGAGACCTGCAAAATGAATTACTGCTTCAATATCGTTTTCGGCAAAGATTTTATCAAGACCCGCCTTGTCACGAATATCACATTCATAGAATTTAAAATCGCCCTGAGAAATTTTTTTGATCCTGTTGAGTGCTTCAGGCTTGCTGTTATAGAAATTATCGAGTATAATAACATCGTATCCGCTTTTAATAAGCTCGATACAGGTGTGTGAGCCGATGTAGCCCGCACCGCCGGTTACAAGAATTGACATATCAATTACCTCGCTTTACTCATTTTCTAAAATAATATTATATAACTATTCAGGCAATAAGTAAAGCAAAAATAAAAATTTTTCAGGAGCAATCATAATGCAGAATTTATCGGATATTTCAGTTGTAAAAGATTTGCTTAACCGTCACGGTTTCAAATTTTCAAAGGCACTCGGTCAGAATTTCCTTATCAACCCCACCGTATGCCCAAGGATGGCGGATGCCTGCGGCGCAGACGAAAACACCGGTGTAATCGAGGTAGGTCCCGGCTTCGGCGTACTTACCGCAGAGCTCGCAAAAAAAGCAAAAAAAGTCGTATCAATCGAGCTTGACGAAAGACTGCTGCCCGTGCTCGACGAGACACTTGCAGACTTTGACAACGTTGAGGTAATCAATTCTGACGTACTTAAAGTCGACCTGCACAAACTGATAGAAGAGAAATTCAGCGGTATGAAGGTTGCTGTATGTGCAAACCTTCCTTACTACATTACTTCGCCCGTAATAATGCACTTGCTTGAGAGCAAGCTGCCTGTAGAAAACATAACAGTAATGGTGCAGAAGGAAGCTGCACAAAGATTATGTGCACCCGTCGGCAGCAGAGATGCCGGTGCAGTCACTGTTGCGGTAGATTACTACGCTGATGCTGAAAAAATATTTGATGTTTCGGCAGGCTCGTTTATGCCTGCGCCCAAGGTCGACAGCAGCGTAATCAGGCTGAACGTAAGAAAACAGCCCCCCATCGAACTCAACGATGAAAAGCTGTTTTTCCGTATGGTAAAAGCTGTTTTCGCCCAGCGCAGAAAGACCGCTGCAAACTCAATCAGTGCAGGAATGTCGCTTACTAAAGAAACGGTTTACAAGGCAATCGAAGCAGCAGGCCACAGCGAAAATGTAAGGGCAGAGAGCTTTACGCTCGACGAATTAGCTGCGCTTGCAAATGAAATTTATAAGATTACCCGACAATGATCACTACGGCTGTTATATCGTCCGGATGATGCAAATCAGAATATTTCAGTGCAATTTCAACGACCCTTTCCGCAAGCTCGGAGGGGTCGTTTTTGTTGAAACTGCTCAGATTTTCCGCGATTTCTCTGTATGCGGACTGTGGGACTCCGTCTGACATCATAAGTAATCGGTCTCCGCGTTTGAGCTTCAAATCAGCCTTATCAAATTCTATGTCGCGCAAAATTCCCAAAGGCATTGACGCTTCGCCAACCTTGTAAATCCTTTTCCCTTTACAGACAAAGCTTATTCCTGCACCTGCTTTATAAAACTCGGCTTTCCCCGTATGAAGATCTATTTTCACAGAGTCTATAGTAGCAAGAGATTCTTCTGTTGATTTTACAATCAATGCAGAATTGGCAAGCTTGAGCGAGCTGTCAAAGCCGAGTCCTGCCGCAACCAACTTAGAAAAAAGCCACGCAGCAACCGTACCATCAACAGCAGCCTTGGGTCCGGTGCCCATTCCGTCACTGATAACAATAATTCTGTTACCTTCCCTATCACTGAAACTGTCAACAGTATCGCCGCACAGCTTACCCTCTGCAGTATGCTGAGCCTGTCCCGTACGCAGATTGTATTTCGGACGTTTCTCAAAGCTTATCAGCGTCGTATCTTCCGTATGTGTAACAGATGGTATTCCGAGCTTGTACCCGCAAACACTTTCCATATCGCCTGTAAGTGCAGACCGACTGATTTTGCTGTTTATCTTATCAGCCTTTATATCGATTTTTGATCGTGCTCCCGTAGTTGAACAGACAACCTCTTTAGGATTTATTCCGTAACCTGCAAGCACCGCCGAAACTCTTGCGCTTGCCTGCGTATCGAACTTTGTCTCGTTACAGAAGCTCTGCGATATTTCTTTAACGGCAGTCGACAAAACAGAAAACTGGTCTCGTACAAGATGCCTCGTCTGCGCCGATACACTTCTGTCATTCTCAGTATTTTCAATCTTCACCATTTCATCCGCAATCCGTTCAACAGCCTGCGATACTTCATCAAGACCTCCGCTGACACTTTCAAGCTCAAGCAAAAGTGCTTTTTTCATTGTTTCAAATTCAGGCATAGTATCATCAGAAACAAAAAATCTTGAATTAACTTCAAAAAACTTTCCCGGAATCAAAGCAAAAATCAAAAGTGAAATTATCATCTCGTATACTATTGAAATCACACTGTATCTGCCTACATTCGCCATTACCGTAACGGCGGCAACTCCTGCAAACCCGATACACTGTACTGCTCTGCCGAAGCGTGAAAGCAGCCCTGCCGCAAGACCGCCGAAGGTATAAAGTCCGCCGAGCAGTAAATTCGTTGACGAAAAGCTTACCGCAAAGCCCATAACACCGCCTGCCATACAGCCACCCGCAATGCCGGTAAGCCGTGCGGAAATAAGAATAATAACTGCCGCAGCTATATCAGAAAAACAAATACCGCCTAAATCAAGTGACTGAGCAGAAATTACAAGCATACCCATAAACACGAGCACACCCGACAGCTGACGCATATCGAGTGGATTCATACCCTTGAAAAATCCTCTCGCAAAACTGAGCCTACTTAAAAATAAGGCACAGCCCGTGCCGATAATGCTCTCACACAGATATGTAATCAAACCGTCTGCACTGAACCCTTGAGCTGTCATTACGGTTATACCCGTAAGCAGACCGCAAAGTGCACTGCTTACGGGTGCCGCTATAAAGTTATTCCTGACAAAACCAGAGCGATAAAGGCAGAAATTAATAAGCCCTGTGCAAACTGTTACCGCAATAAGCCTTGCAGTATATGCCCCGTCAATGCTGAGCAGACAGCCGCAACAACCGCCAAGCGTTGCAGCTATACTTCTCTTGCCCGGCACGCTTGCGGCAAAAGCCGCAACAAAAGGCGACATATCCCAGACAAGTCTTGCATTCGCCAGCACAAATGCCGCCGCAAAAGTGATAGCCTGTCCGTAAAAGCTGCTCTTTACGGGCGGTATATATTCTTGGATTTTTTTAAATACGAGCGATTTTATCTTCATTCATCTTTCCTCTCTGTTACTTTTGTACATTAATTTTGTATTCAAAAGTATAACTTTTTGTACAAAGAAAAAAATGTCGCTATTTTGTGTCTTTTTTTGAAAAACTGTTGGTTTTTTACTATATATATGGTATAATACATCTATATATGTTGTGTAAGGATGTTTTGCGAATTATGGAAGAAAAGAACAATGACCTTATAATCGGCAGAAACGCCGTTTCAGAAGCACTTAAAAGCAACCGTGCAATCGATACACTGCTTGTAGCCAAGGGTGACAGAGGCGGAAGCCTCGGCAAAATTATAGGCGAATGCCGTGAAAGAGGCATAGTCGTAAAAGAAGTTGACCGCAAAAAGCTCGACTTTATGTGCGGCGGAGGAAGCCATCAAGGTGTTGCCGCATACGCAGCCGCACACGAGTACGCTGATGTTGACGACATTTTTGCTGCCGCCCAAGCAAAGGGCGAAGCACCCTTTATAATTATATGTGACGAAGTTGAAGACCCGCACAATCTCGGCGCAATAATCCGTACAGCCGATGCCGCAGGTGCGCACGGTGTAATCATACCCAAGCGCCGCAACGCAACACTAAGCTATGTTGTAGGCAAGACCTCTGCAGGTGCCGTAGAGCACGTACCTGTTGCCCGTGTATCTAATCTGCCCTCTACGCTCGACGAGCTGAAAGAACGCGGAGTATGGGTCTACGGTGCCGATATGGACGGTCAGAGCTGGTGTGAGACCGATTTTTCGGGCGGCGTTGCACTTGTAATCGGCTCTGAAGGCAGAGGCCTTGGCAGACTTGTCAAAGAAAAATGCGATTTTATAGTTTCACTGCCAATGAAGGGCAAGGTAAATTCTCTCAATGCCTCCGTTGCGGCAGGCATACTCATGTTTGAAGTATCAAGACAAAGATAACCACCGGAAGGATCGAAATCAATAATGGATCTGAGCAACTTAACATTTGACGAACTGCTTGATGCAATCAGAAGCGACAGCGGCTATCAGAATGCTCAAGCTCAAAAAATAAATAATTCAGAAATATCTGCCCCGAATGTACCAGAGGCTGTTGGAAATAAAGCTGATGAGATTTCTCAGACGGAATCAGTTGAACAGTGCAAAACGGCAGAAAACATTCTTGAAGAGAAAGAAACAACTTATTCAATCAGCGAAGCAGAAACGTTTTATGAAGAAAATGCGGTTGAAGAATGCAAAGAAGATGAGACACAGATATTTATTCAGCCTGCGTTCGATTTGAGCATTCCTGAAGCAGAGCAGCCCAAAGAGGAGTTGCCTCAGTTACAGGCACCGGAGTTTGTTGCTGAAGCATATCAGCCGATATCACTTGAAGCTGACACAGAATATAGGGGCGAGGATGAAGACGTGCCGATATCCGAGACTGAAGTAATACCATCGGAAAGCGACAGCGTATATATTCCGCCCTCTCCGCCCAAACCTATTGAGCTGGTGTTGCCCGATGAAGCTGAGGACGAAGAACCGATAAAGATTTACACACCGCCAAAACCTGAGCCTATTGATTTCGGCGGCTTTGATATTACAGCAGACGTATCATCGCTTTTTCCCGATATATCCGATGAAGATATAACTGACGAAAAGGCAGTTACCGTTACCGATAACAGTAAAACAAGAGTCATTGACCCCATCGTAACCGCAGAGCCGGTCACTCAGTCCGAGCCTTCTTACGATAAAACTGCAGTCGTACCGACTGTTACAGACGACAAAACAAAAGCTGTACCGACGATCGAAGACGGTAAGACAAGAGCAGTCGATTTCGGTGCTGTTTTCGAACGTCCCGGTATTGTTACAACAAGCAGTGCTTACGATAAAACATCCGACCTTAATTCACTGCCGCATATTTTGCCGGCTGACGAATTTATCGGCAGCCAAACGGGCAAATTTATACGCACAGGGGAAATTCCAAAGGTTTCTTCCACACCGAAACCACCTGTCGTAAGACATGAGGAAGATGAGCAGATGGTGCTCCCCGGATTCTTTGACAAAGAAGAGATAGTACGCGTTGATGAGGACGTTGTCGAAGAAGAGCTCAAGCGCACAAGAAGCCGCAAGGTAGACAGTTTCCGACTTGAAGGCACAGAAATTGACGATCCGGTTATTGATGAAGAAGTATCGCAGGAGCTTTCCGCAGGCAATTCAAGTACTAAAAAACGGCGGTTTTCGCTTACCAAAACACGTCACCGTCTTACAAAGCAGCGTGTAGAATTCACACGTCCGTCAGACGGTAAAGCCGTACACAGCTATATCGCCCGTAAAAAACTTATGGCTGTAATAGGTGCAGCAGCCTCAGGAATATGTTCACTTGTACTTCTCATAACAACTGCGATTCCGGCAGTTGCGGAAAAAATAAATGCAGGTGCCGATGTTAACGGTATTCCCGTAACATATCTGCTTTCATTGATTTTTTTGACCGTTTCAATCGCATTCGCACTGCCCGGTTGCATTTCGGGTGTTACCTGTTTCTTCAACGGCACAGGCAAACCAAACTCGCAAACTCCTGTTATTATTGCTGCAGCAGCGGCACTTATTCAGAACATAGTTGCTTTCAGCAGCTATGACGGCGAAGAGGTTCCGTTGTTTTCTTTAGCGGCATCCTTCCTTCTTTGCTGCTGTTCAGTAGGAAATATATTCATCTATTCACGTACAATGTCCAATTTCGCTTTTCTTTATAAGCAAGGCCGTGACGTGCTGTATAGCGTACGCTCAATAGATAACGCGATCGATGCAAACCGTGTCAGCCAGAATGTAGTTATGGGCAATGCCGACATACGCTATTCGGGCAAGCTGAAATTTGCAAGCCGCTTTATGTCGTATTCGCTTTCAAGCGATTCTGCTGACGATCTTTGTGCAAAACTTGTGCCGATAGTTTCAATTATCAGTGCTGTTGTCGGTATAATCGGCGGCTTTGTTACCGGCAGTTTTGTCGGTGCGATAACAGTTTTCAGCGGTACTCTCTGCATGGGCGCACCCGCCTGTGCACTTATCGCTTCAAACCTTCCGCTTTTACTCGAAAACAAAAAGCTTCGTGAGGACGGCGCAATGATAACAGGTTACGCTGCCGCATTCGAATACGAGTCAACCAATGCAGTTGCAATCGATGCCTCCGAGCTTTTCCCCGGAGAAAACTGCAACATTCACGGAATGAAAACATTTAACGGTGTACGTGTCGATGATGCAGTGCTTACAGCCGCATCAATGCTTATCGCCGCAGGCGGCCCTATAAGCAGCCTGTTTGAAAACGTTATTATGGAGCACAACGAGCTGCTTCTTCGAGTTGAGGATTTGAAATATGAAGAAAGGCTCGGTCTTACCGGCTGGATAAGAAACCGCAGAGTTTTTGTCGGTAACCGTAAGCTGCTCGAAAACCACAACATCGAAATCCCGATGAGTATTGACGAATCAAAATATATAAGCGGCGACAGGCAGATGATATACCTTGCCGATGCAGGCAAGATCGCCGCATTCTTTGTTGTAAGCTACGGTAAAAACAAAAAGATTGCCGAATACCTCAGGAGAATTGAGAACAACGGTATCAATATTCTTGTACGTACTACAGACTCGAATATTAACGAAAAATTTATAGCAAAGTGCTTTGATCTGCCGCTCAACTCCGTCAAGGTAGTCAGCAACACCGCAGGCGAAGTACTCAAGAACTATGCCGAACATACGGTTACACGCGAGGATGCAAAGCTTATACATAACGGCACTGCCGCCGCATTTCTGCACGCAGTCAGCTCTGCAGGAAAGCTTTGTGAAACAGCAGGCAAAATCAGCACACTGCAAACCTTTTGTATGGGTGCCGGTCTGCTACTTACGGTACTTATAATGATTTTCAGCGGACCGTTAAGCCTTACTGCTCTTCCTGTGTGTATATCACAGCTGCTTTGGCTCACAATAGCCGCAGTGCTGCCGCTTTTCGGTAAAGATTAAAACAAGAAGTCAGCAATTATCCATACTTGCGGGTATTGCTGACTTTTTTTGACATATTTTTACACAATACGATTTTATATTTATTTTATTGACATAAATCTCGAATTAATGTTAATATAAAAATTAAATGTTGCAGTGCAAATAGGAGGTGAAGGTATATGAGCAACAGCCCTTTTATTTTTGTTCACGGTATTTTTGGTTGGGGTGAATCCGAGGGTGCAAATAAATTTTTTCCTTATTGGGGCACTACTACCGGAAATGCTATAAACTACCTTCGCAACCAAGGGCACGAGGTTTATGCCGCAAGTGTGGCACCACTCTCAGGTGTATGGTATACAGCGTGTGAACTTTATGCTCAGCTGACCGGTACAACCGTAGATTACGGTGAGTATCATTCCTCGCTCTGTGGCCAGAGGCGATTTGGCAGAACTTACGAAAAGCCGATCTTTGACAGTTGGAGCGAGAGCAAAAAAATACATATCATCGGCCACAGCTTCGGTGCCGCAACGGTAAGAATGTTTGCTCACATACTTACTCACGGCGCACCTGAGGAGGTCAAATGCTCGGGTAAAGATAATGTTTCGCCCTTCTTTCTCGGCGGCCACGAAAATATGCTCGCGAGCGTCACCTCAATATGCGGCTCACTTAACCCGACAAAAACATTTGAAGTTGCAAAAAAATACAAAATACTGCCACTTATCAAAAACACGCTTATGTACGGTGCAGCAATACTCAGCCGTACTCCGCTTGACGGTAAGATAGTAGATGTACGCTTTGAACGTATAGGCATGAACAACACACCCGGAAAGAAGGACAGACTTCCGCTCAAAAGGGTTTTTGAAATTGAAAAAAAGGATATTGATGCGGTTTATAAAAACCTTTCACCAGAAGGCTTGCAAAAGCTTAATGACATTATTGATATCAGCCCGAACATACCGTTCATCTCATATCCCTTCAACTTTGTAAAAACAAAGGGCAGAAAGCTCATCACCTTTGACACAAACTTTCCTCTGCTTTATGCGATAACCTCACTTATTTTCTTTGACGGGCATATATCCGGCAGGGGCATCGACTCAATACATGACGGTCTGCTCGAAATTGAATCGGCAGAGCACCCCGATGATGAGCCGTTTACAAGGTATGACCCCGAAAACGGGCTGAAAAAGGGTATGTGGAATATAATGCCTCTTACCTTTGCCGACCACGGAATGCCAATTGCTCTTTTCGCCAACAAAAGAGAAAACCGAAACTTTCTAAACAACGTACTTAACTTCCTTGAAAAAGAAGAAAGACGTGCAAAAAAAGCTGAAGCAAATCCAAAATAAAAACGCTATCGGAATGTTTGCGTATCTTACACATCCGATAGCGTTTTTTTATTCGTGATTTCGTATTTTAAGCAGCGCTCCCTTCTCAAGCCTTGATACCTGTGCCTGAGATATGCCTATTTCGTTCGCTACCTCGATCTGTGTGAGCCCCCTCATAAAACGCAGACCGAGAATTCTTTTTTCGCGTGCAGATAAATCCTCTATCGACTGCCTTATCAGTATTTCATCAATCCAACCTTCATCATTGCCGCCGTCGCCTATCTGATCCATCACATATATTGTGTCACCGCCGTCATTGTATACGGGCTCATAAAGCGACACGGGGTCAACGATTGCCTCAAGAGCAATTACAACCTCTTCCTTTTTGATTCCCATTTCATCGGCGATTTCGTTTATTGTAGGCTCTCTGCCAAGCTCATTTACCAACTTATCCTTCGCCTGAATTGCGTGGTAAGCAGTGTCACGCATAGAGCGGCTGACCCTGACGGGATTGTTGTCACGCAGGTACCGTCTTATCTCGCCTGCAATCATCGGCACAGCGTAAGTTGAAAACCGCACCTGCTGTGTGATATCAAAATTATCTATCGATTTTATAAGCCCTATGCAACCGACCTGGAAAAGATCATCCATATTTTCACTTCGGTTTGCAAAGCGTTGGATTACGCTCAGCACAAGCCGAAGATTGCCGTTTACAAGCTCATCTCTTGCTTTTTTGTCGCCTGCTTTTGATTTTTCGAGAAGTACACGCTTTTCGCTTTCTTTAAGCACCTTAAGCTTTGACGTATTTACTCCGCATATCTCAACCTTGTTAAACTGCATTTATCCCGTTACCCTCCTTGGTTTTATAAGAAAAGTATGGGATGAGAATCCGGTTATAATACCGTTTCGGCCATGGAAAAATTTATAAAACAGATTGACCGCAGAATATATAGATATTATAATAAAATGGATATCAGTATGAAGGATGGTGCATATTTGTGCTTTATATAGGTGTTGACCTTGGCACCTCCGCCGTAAAGCTGTTACTTGTAAATGAGCGCGGCGACATTCTCGGCGAGGTTTCAAAGGAATATCCCGTTTACTACCCTCAGTCGGGCTGGTCTGAACAGAATCCTGCCGACTGGTGGGATGCTGTAAAAAGCGGTATAGCCGAACTTACTGCCGACTGCGATAAAGAGCAAATCGCAGGTATAGGCGCAGGCGGTCAGATGCACGGTCTGGTAGTGCTCGACGAAAACGACGAGGTTATCCGCCCTGCTATCCTCTGGAATGACGGCAGGACACAGAAACAAGTTGATTACCTCAACGGCGTTATCGGCAAAGAAACATTAAGCGAAAACACCGCAAATATCGCTTTTGCAGGCTTTACCGCACCGAAAATCCTCTGGATGAAAGAAAACGAGCCTGAGCTTTTTGCAAAGATCAAAAAGATTATGCTCCCGAAGGATTACATAAACTATATGCTCACAGGTGTACACTCCTGCGATTATTCCGATGCTTCGGGTATGCTTCTGCTCGATGTAAAGAACAAATGCTGGTCAGATAAAATGCTTGAAATCTGCTCGGTTACAAAGGAGCAGATGCCGTCACTTTTTGAAAGCAGTGATATTATCGGCACAGTAAAGCCCGACATAGCAGACGAACTCGGTCTTGGCGAAAACGTAAAGGTTGTTGCAGGTGCAGGCGACAATGCCGCAGCCGCAATCGGTACAGGCACGGTAGGCAACGGCAAGTGCAACATTTCGCTCGGCACTTCGGGCACAATATTTATTTCGAGCAGCAATTTCGGTGTTGACCCCAACAACGCACTCCACGCCTTTGCACACGCAGACGGCTGCTATCACCTTATGGGCTGTATGCTCTCTGCCGCATCGTGCAACAAGTGGTTTATGGAAGACATACTTCACGACACCGACTACAAGTCAAATCAGGCACCGATTACCGATGAAAAGCTCGGTACAAACAATGTTTTCTTCCTGCCCTACCTTATGGGTGAACGCAGCCCGATTAACGATACAAATGCACGCGGCACATTCCTCGGTATGAGTATGGACACAACCCGTGCAGATATGCTTCAGGCTGTTTTTGAGGGTGTTGCATTCGCAATCCGCGACAGCTTTGAGGTTGCAAAGTCACTCGGCATTCAGATTGACCGCAGTAACATCTGCGGCGGCGGTGCAAAGAGTGAGCTGTGGAAAAAGATTATGGCAAACGTGCTTGGTATTCCGCTTGACACTGTCAAAACCGAACAGGGTCCGGGTTACGGCGGTGCAATACTTGCAATGGTAGGCTGCGGTGAATATGAATCCGTTGTTGACGCTTGCGAAAACCTTGTTGAGATATCCGATACGGTTTATCCCGACGAAAAATTAAGTGCACTGTACGACGAAAAGTACAACACATTCAAAGCAATTTATCCGTCACTTAAAGCAATATTTAATAAGGAGATATAAAAATGAGTGAGATTTTTGCAGGTATTTCAAAAATAAAATATGAGGGTGCAAAGAGCACAAACCCTCTTGCATTCAAGTTTTACGATGCAGAAAAAATTATAATGGGCAAGCCTATGAAGGAATACCTTCCCTTTGCTATGGCTTGGTGGCACAACCTTTGCGCCGCAGGTACGGATATGTTCGGCAGAGATACAGCCGACAAGGCTTTCGGTGCAGACGAGAAAGGCACAATGGAGCACGCAAAGGCAAAGGTTGATGCAGGCTTTGAATTTATGAGCAAGCTCGGTGTTGAGTACTTCTGCTTCCACGATGTTGACCTTGTACCCGAGGCAGACGACATCAACATAACCAACGCAAGACTCGACGAAATCACTGACTATATGCTCGAAAAAATGAAGGAAACAGGCATCAAGTGTCTGTGGGGCACAGCAAATATGTTCTCCAATCCTCGCTTTATGAACGGTGCAGGCAGCACAAACTCTGCTGACGTTTACTGCTTTGCGGCGGCACAGATTAAGAAAGCACTTGAGCTTACCGTCAAGCTCGGCGGTAAGGGCTATGTTTTCTGGGGCGGCAGAGAGGGCTATGAAACTCTGCTCAACACAGATGTAAAATTTGAGCAAGAGAATATTGCCCGCCTTATGAAAATGGCTGTCGAATACGGCAGAAAGATTGGCTTTACAGGCGACTTTTATATAGAGCCCAAGCCGAAGGAGCCTATGAAGCACCAGTACGATTTCGATGCCGCAACAGCAATCGGTTTCCTGCGTCAGTACGGTCTTGATAAGGATTTCAAGATGAATATTGAGGCTAACCACGCAACACTTGCAGGCCACACATTCCAGCACGAGCTTCGCATAAGTGCAATCAACGGTATGCTCGGCAGTATTGATGCCAACCAGGGCGACTACCTTCTTGGTTGGGATACTGACGAATTCCCCTTCGATGTTTACGAAGCAACAATGTGTATGTATGAGGTAATCAAGGCAGGCGGTCTTACAGGCGGCTTCAACTTTGACGCAAAGTGCCGCAGACCCAGCAACACTTATGAGGATATGTTTGAAAGCTACATCCTCGGTATGGATACCTTCGCACTCGGCCTTATAAAGGCTGCCGAGCTTATTGAGGACGGCAGACTCGACAGCTTTGTTGCAGAGAAGTACTCCAGCTTCAACAGCGGTATCGGTGCTAAGATTGTCGCAGGCGAAACCTCACTCGAGGAGCTTGCTGCATACGCAGCCGAGCTTAAGAATACACCTGCACCTATCTCAGGCAAGCAGGAAAGACTCGAAGGCATAGTCAACAGCGTACTGTTTGGTTGATAATCACCATAAAGTAAAAACTCCTTGCTAGGCAAGGAGTTTTTTTATTGCGGTTTTTCATTTATAAATACTCTGAAAAGCGGCAGGCAAGAGGTGAAGAACTTTTTATACGCTTTGCAGTAGTCTTCGCTTTGCTGTGTTCTTTTACAGCCTCCGCCTCTGCAGATCGGGTAGAGCTTACACTCCTTGCATCTGTCGGGAATAACAAGGCTTTCTTTGATGAAGTTTGCAGCTGTTTCGCTGTGCTCCATAGTCCTAAAATCCGAGTCAAGAATATTGCCGAGCAGATATTCATCCGTACAGTAAAAGTCGCAGGGATATATATTGCCGTTTGCTTCGCTTACAAACTGATGCGAGCAGTGGCCCATAATTCCGCACTGCTCTGTAGGCTGACCGAGGTAAAGCCTGACCCAATTGTCAAACTGACGGATGCTGACATATTGATGACGCACATAATCCTTGACATAAAGATTAAACAGCTTTATAAGGAAATCGGCATACTGATCGGGTGTCATATACAGTTCGCTTTTTTCCGTTGAGCCGAAGGGTCGCAGGCAGGGTATAAACTGCAGATAACCGAAACGCTGAAAACGGAAGAAGCTGTATATCCGCTCAATATTTTCAGCACAGTAGCCCGTTAAAACGGTAAGAATATTGAAATCGACTTTATACTTTTCCAAAAGGCGTGCAGTGTCTATAATGGTGTAAAACGAGCTGTCACCGCCGGGCTTTTTGCGGAATTTATTCGCCTCAAAGTCACCGTCAAGGCTCAGACCCACAAGGAATTGGTTTGTGCTCAAAAACTCTGCCCACTTTTCATCAATAACCGTTCCGTTGGTCTGCATACTGTAAAAAACGGGGCTTTTCTTAATATTGAGCTCATTCACCGTATTTACAAAATACTCAAAATAGTCAAGCCCTGCAAGAGTTGGCTCACCGCCCTGAAAAGCGAAAGCAACACCATAACCGTCGGCATATTTCAGCGCTTTTTCAATAAGAATACGGGCTGTATCTTTGCTCATAACACCAAAGCCCAGGTGCTCACGATGCTCTGAAACGTCACGGTAAAAGCAGTATTCGCACGAAAGATTGCACAGCGATGAAGCAGATTTTATCATCAATGATAAAGGCGGCATATTATGAAATCACACCTCGTCTGTTGTGTTTGAAATCATCTGTAATTTCGTGAAGCTTCTCTCTGAACTGATCGGAAATTTCGGGATATACGGGAGTGCGGTTGTAGTTTTCCGCATAGTCATCGTTGAGAATGTGAAGCCAGTTTTTGCGGTTTTTATCAAAGAATGCAGAGTTATCGTTCTGTATTTTTTCAAAATATTTGAACGAAATATATTCGTCATCCAGAATACCGTAATTATACTCGGGATAAAGTGCTTTCACTTCGGCTGTCGGCACGGCATACTGAACGGCTTTTATTTTTTCACGCTTCATATGCAGAATCGGATGCTCTTCGGTATGAATAACCTTGTCATTCTTTATAAGCTCTGACATTGATATACCGTCAATCACACGGTCGGGCGGCATATAATTCTTTTCTCCGCTGTTGCCCGTTATACCGCAAAGCTCAACGAGTGTCGGGTAAAGGTCAACGAGCACTGCACTGCTCTCTCTTTCGGTCTGCTTTTCGCCGAGTGCACCGTTGTCGTTATCCCAACGAATCATAAACGGCACCTTCTGACCGCCCTCGTAGGCAAGGTATTTACCGCCTCTGAGGTCGCCGACAGAGCCTTCAAGTGCAGGTCCGTTGTCGCTTGTGAAAACAATTATCGTGTCGTCAAGTACGCCGAGCTTTTCCATTTCGTCAAAGAGAATACCGAGGTAATGGTCAAATTCCGTCACGCAGTCAACATATGTACCCATACCGCTTGTGCCGTCAAAATCGTCACCTGCATAGACAGGGCCGTGCGGCCACGGGGAAGCATAATAAGCAAAGAAAGGCTCATCGTTTTCTGCTTTGTCGGTAATCCAGTCGGTAATTTCGTTGTGAATCCACTTTGTTGCATTACTCTGATCTTTGAGCTCGTCTGTGCCGTGTGCAATCTGCCACTCACCGTTTTCTTCGGTTACATGGTAGAAGGGTTTCATATCGTTTACGTGGTGGCTGCCGTAGAAATAGTCAAAGCCCTGATTTGTAGGCAGATACTCACCGTAGTCGCCAAGATGCCATTTGCCGAAGCAGCCTGTTGAGTAGCCTGCCGCCTTGAAAGTTTCAGCGATAGTGATTTCATCGCCGAGCATGCCGTCGGCATTGTTGCCCATTTCAATAGAGTTAAAAATTCTTGTCTGTGCAAACGGAGAAAGAGTTGCAACAGTGGGATAGATAACGTTATCAGCATAACCTCTGTAGGGATATCTGCCCGTAAGTGCGGCAAAGCGTGCAGGAGAACAAACAGAGTAAGCTGAATAGAAGTTAGTGAAATTGAGTCCGTTTTCGCCGATTGAATCAATATTAGGTGTATCATAAATTGCACCGTTGAGCGACACGTCACCCCAGCCGAGGTCATCCATCATAATCACAAGCACGTTAGGAGAATCAGCGGCATCTATTTTGTCAACACCGTTGAGATACTTGTCGTGACCCTCCCAGAGTCTTTCGGTATTGGGCTTTGAACGCAAATTCATTGTAAGCACGTAAAGCACACTTGTACCAAGCAGACAAACGCACATAACAGCACAAACGGTTGCCTTTATTCCGCTCTTTTTAAACGTGTGCTTTGCAGAAAAATACAAACCCAGCAGAGATAAAATCCACGGAGAGGCAATAAGAAGATTACCGAGAAGACGGGTAAAGAAACTGCCCTCACCCGTAAACAGCGGATGCTCTGCAGAAGAATAGCCTGCGAGACCTGATGTAAATGCACCAAAGCCTGCGTCAGCACCGAAAATTATGTAGTAAAGCACAACGCCCAGACCCGATAATGCATAGGCAAGCACCATAGGGGTGTATACTTTTCGCTTGAATATAAGGCTGAGCGTAATAAGTGCCGACATAATGCAGTTGAATGCAACCAGCACAACAGCAACGATATTGAGGCGTATAACAAGAAGCGACACCGCAAGCAGTGCACCGACTACCATAAGAATAATAGGAAAAATCTTTTTACCGGAATCGAGCTGAATCTCTTTTTTCATCACAGTTCCTCCGTAATGCTTTATTATATTTAATTATATTATCATATAAAGAATTGTCAAGAACAAACAGGCTTACAAAGCTGTGTGTAAACCATTGACATACAATTCTTATAAAAAGGTGATTTCTGCGGTTTCACCGGCGGAAAGCTCCATAATAAGCACACCGTTTTCAACAGTGTGTTTTTTTGATGTTTTAGGATTAAGCGTTCTTTCATTGAGCTTCAGTCGAAAAACTCGACTGTGTGCTGCAGTTACCGATAAGGTTGTTGCCTTGCTTTCATCCCACACGATACCAATCGTAAAATTACCGCGAGCCTTCAAGCCGTTCACGGATCCGCTTTGCCATGCATCCGGTAACGCCGGCAAAATTTCGGCGATACGGTTACCCGGTTCGCCAAGATGACTCTGCAGCAGCATTTCATTAATGCCTGCTACACCGCCAAAATTGCCGTCGATCTGAAAAGGAGGATGAATATCGAAAAGATTGTTGGCTGTAAAACCCTTTATAAGCTGCTGCAGGTTATCCCATGCATTTTCACTGTCTTTAAGACGCGCATAGAAGTTTACGGTCCACGCACGCGACCAGCCGGTAGAACCGCCGCCGCGTGAAAGCCGACGTGCAATCGTCTTTTTGGCAGCTTCATAGATTTCGGGATCTGTTTCATTTATTTGATCACCGGGATAAAGAGCAAACATATGTGAAATATGACGGTGATTCGGCTCAACCTCCTCATAGTCGCTGTTCCATTCGCAAAGCGTGCCGTAACGCTCGCTTACACGAAACGCAGGCAGTTTCGTCAGAACATCTTCCATACGCTCTGCAAAATCTGTATCTGCTCCGAGCACATTGCAAGCATAAATCGTTCGTGTGAACAAAGCAGAAATGATTTCAAAATCAATTGTTGCACCGTGTGTGAACATACTGCTCTTTTTATTACCTGCTTTATCGAAATAATAAAACCAATTTTCGGGGGAGTTTGACGGAGCCGTGGTCAGACCGCCTTTACCGTCTTCTACCAAATAATCAAGAATGAAATTGCATGACCCTTTTAATATCGGGTAAATATCTTTTAACACTTCCGTATCATCGGAAAACTCATAATGTTCCCATAAATTCAAGCAAAGCCAAGGCCCTGCCATAGGGAAAAAGCAATGAATGGTATCGTGAGGACCGGTACGGCCAAAAATATCTGTAGTATGGTTTATTACCCAACCTCTGCAGCCAAGCAGATCTTTGGCTGTTTGCTGACCGAATTTGCTGATCATTTTCATAAAATGTACGAAGGGGCGCATAGCTTCCGGCATATTTGCAGGCTCTGCAGGCCAGTAGTTCATTTGCATATTAATGTTTGTGTGATAATCGCTGCCCCATTCCGGTCTGAAACCGTTGCACCATACACCTTGAAGGTTCGCGGGTAAGGTTGCGTTCTTTGCGGAGCTTTCTATAAGCAAATAGCGGCCGAAATTATAATACAGTTCATACATATCCAGGTCTTCCTGGCGATTTCGCTGCAGAAAATAGAGTCGCCAGTCAACAGGTATATCCTCATAGGCAGGAGCATTGAGCTTAAACGACACCTTATCAAAAACCAACTTATGGTCGGCAATATGCTCTGCTTTTAAGGTCTCGTAATCAATAGATGTAATAGCCTCAAGCTTACGTTTGAGTATCGCGCGGTAGTCCACCGATTCGTCGATATCATATTCTTCAACATTGTAGTTTGTTTCAAATACACCGTAAACGATGACCCAGGTTGCATCATGTACAATTATATGCTTCTTATCATTCAGAAGCTTACCGTCCGTACGGACAAAAAGATTGGCTCCGAAGGACATACCTTCTCCGCCCTCTCCGTATTCATCCTCATCATAGTAAGTTACGCGTCCGTTCATAAAAAGCAGATCGCTTCGCAAGGCAGAAGTATAGGCATCCTGTCCACGCTCTATAGTTACGTTACAGTCAAACTCCGATGAAGCAGTTACCTTGTAAACAAGACCGTCATATTTTTCGCTGACAAAGGTTTCGCTGGCAAAATTTATCTTACCCTTTTTATATGATACACGCCCTATGGCTTCACTCAGCTCCAACTCTTTACGGTAGTTTTCGTAACGGCTTTTATCAGGATATTCTATACGCACTTCGCCCATGCTTTCAAAAAAGCGCACACATTTCGGGCTTGCCATAAATGTCTTGTCACACAGCTCAGCTGCTTCTTCATAGCATTCGCTGAGCAAAAGCTTGCGGATCTCAGAAAGGGCTTCGGGCGAGCTGTTATATTGTTCCTTGATCCTGCGACCGCTCCAAAGAGACTCCTCGTTTATTTCAATCGTTTCCTCATAAGGATCCCCGTAAAGCATTGCACCGATACGTCCGTTTCCCAAAGGAAAAGCCCGCATCCAATCGCGTTCATAGTCTTCGTGCCAAAGTAATGTTGACATTATTTCACATCCTTTTATGGGCAAGATATTTTGTTAATCGGTAATGAAATACTGTTGTAAAGCATATTGTTATCCGCTTTTGAATTAATAATAATTCAACGCTTTTAAAAAATCAAGGAGTACCCGTACCAAAAAGCAGTTCTTCAAATGGCACACTGAAAATCCTTGCAAACGAAATAAGCTCAATATCAGTAACAAAGCGTTTTCCGCATTCAATTCGTTGAATCGCATTTTTATCTATGTTAATTCCTACAAGCTGCATTCTGTCAGCAAGCTCTCTTTGAGAAATTTTAAGCTCGAGGCGGAGTCGAGCTATGCTTTTGCCGCAGACATTGTTAAGCCCATCATCGGTTTTATTGATAAACATATTTCTCTCCTTTTGACATTCAGTGCTTGTCAATAAAGCGATTATATGTTGTGCTTATATTAACAATGACATTCCGTGAATGTCAATATATAATTATGTTATTAACAAAATTGATATAATCTATAAGGGGAGATAAAAAATGCCGCAGCGGTTACGATTGTAACAGCTGCGGTATTTTTTCTGAAATAAACGCAATAAAAAGTTTAAACCAACGCGTGAATGCCCGGAATGCGACGGCAATCTTTTCAAAGAATGAATCGGGCCTGTATATTTCCGGGTCGGCATCCCAGTATTCGGTATCACAGTTTTCTTCAGTCATCGGTACAAGTGTATCCGTATCTTTGGTGTAGACCATAAACTGAGTATACGGCAAATCGTCAACAGTAATCTGTTTGTCCGAGGTAGCAACATCGTAAAGTATTTTCATCTCATAGCAGGTCCAGTTTGAATGACTTGAGCCTTTTATAAACCAAGTACTGTCGGGAACGAGGCAGGTTGAAGCATCAATCTGCTTGTCGGGTGAAATATATTTTCCCTTACCTTCGGACTTCCTTTTTGCAATGTAATCATCCGAGAAGGTTTCGTAAACGGTAGTAGTTGTTGCACCGAATGATGAAAACTTAACCGAAGCAAACTGGTCTGAAACAAGGTCTGCACTTTCACAGTTGGGAATCATCTGGAAGCCGTATTTTGAAATAACGCCGAAATTCGCACCGCCGTCTTCAATTTCCTGAACAAGCTCGGGAATACGCTGACGGACCTCTCTGTCATAATTGTCAAGCTTTGCTATAAGGCCTGCGTATTTTTCTCTCTTTTCACTGCCTTCTTCTCCGAATACGCAGTGCTTTGCAGATTCATAATCTTCTGACGAAACACATGCCCAGTAGTTAGGCCATGTATAGAAGGTTGACAGTGCAACGGCAGATGTCGCACCCTCAATAAGTCTGTCATAGAAGAGCGTTTCCGTTGTGTTGATAGCACCTTCGAGTATTCCTGTCTGAACAAGCATTTCGACTGTTTCCATTACGAAATCGCCCAGACTGAACATTCCGAGACCTTCAACATCACGAAGGACTCTGAGAAGCTCAGGCGGTGAAACATCAAACTCTGCGCTTACAACCTCGCTGAGTATTTCAGCACCGCCTACAACGCTGCCGTCCATTGCAATGCCCTGAATATCATCAACACCGTATTTGGCAACATAAGCCATAACAACGTTTGTACCAAGACATGTTGCTGCTATTCCTACCTTGTCGCAGCCGGTAGATGCTTTTATATCCTTGATGTATGAGTTAAAGTCATCGGCAATCTCCATAGGGTCCAGACGCCAATCATAACGGAACCAGTAATCGTTATACGAATAATAGCCTTTGCTGCCTTTCTGGTCGTTATGTCGCTTGTGCTCCATTTCATCTATACGGTTCTGTCCGAGGCCTGTGTTGTTGGGCACATTGCCGTTTTCGTCAAGGATGGTATCGGCAAATATTTTGCCTATTTCCGTTTCGAGACCTGCATAAAGATCGTCCCAATCATTTATCGCAAGGCCTTTTACAATGGCAGGCAGAAGAGTTTCTGCCATTGATTTGTACATTTCGGTGTTTGCTTCACTCTCGCCCGATACAAGCTTTCCGATATCACGGTAATGAAACACCTTGTTGCCCTGATCATCATAGAGAGCCTCACCGTCACCTGAAATGCGTATAACGGGAATCTGGCTTCTGGTTTCGTTGGCATCGACCCACGAAAAGGCAGGTATGGCAAACGAAAAAAGGAGCACTGTAACAAGAAAAACGGATATAATCTTTTTCATAATAAGCCTTCCTTATAGTTCTATCATATAATTCCAAAATGTAAACATAATGTTACCAAACTGTTAACATATAGTTCATTATATCACAAAATATTCTTTTGTCAACCATATGACATACGCTTAAAAAATTGCTGTTGCTTACATTCTGAAAATGAAGTATAATAACATTAACTTCATATAGGGGGTGAGTGTATATGGAATGGAACGATATTCAGATAATTTCTGATGATATCAAAGATCCGTTGCATAGCTACACTCCGATCAAATCACTGCGTTGATATTTTTAAAATGGATTTGAAGTAAGATCCACAGATATTAATACCTGTTCTGCTTTTATTTTTTAAGAGCGGATAGGTTTGTTATGTCAAAAAATACATTTTAAAAATAACGGTGATCAATATGAAGAAAAAAGATACTGAAAAATTATCAAAGATAAAATATATTATTTTCCTTTTAAAGCCGTATTGGAAACACGGAAAAGGATACATTCTTACAGTTCTGCTAATGTCTGTCGTGCTGCAGCCTTTATCCGCTTATCTTACAGCCCTGTTGCCTCAAAAGGCAATCGATGCTGTTGTGAACAATACACCTCAGAACAAAGTTATCGGTATAATAGTTGTTTTTACGCTGTTTATTGTTCTTGTATCCGCTTCAGAAAAAGTTTTAAAAATGGCATACACGCAAATGACCCTTGTAAAGGTGAGCAACAAAATCAAGAACGACGTAAACAAAAAAGCATTGTACACGGATTTCAAATACTATGACAGGCCTGATTTTTTTGTTAAATTTATTTTCGCACAGGATAATTATCCCGTTCACGCCCAGAATGTTGTGATGATTCTGCCCGATATTCTGCGCGGAATCGCAACAATGGTTGCTATGGCTTCAATCATTGCTTCCGTCGGCCCTGCCCTGCTTGGAATCACAGTGTTTTTTGTTGTGCTGAACGCAGTTGCAGAGATACCGATCATAAAGCCCACCGCCGATTACGAAGAATGTCTTGCTGATACATGGCGCCCCATGGAATATTCAGGCAGAATACTGAAAACCAAAGAAAATGCAGCTGAATTGCGCGCATCAGGTGCCGGAGCAAAGCTTTTAGGCACAATCAACACATCAATGAACAACTTTCGGAAAGTGTATAACCGGTACATAATGAAAGTGGCACCTTTTCATCTTTTACAGGGCGCAGTTTCTCCGATACAAGCAGCTTGCATTCTTATTTATATTATATTTTTTGTCATTGCCGGCGATAAAACACAAATCGGTTTATACGCATCACTTACCGTTGCTTCAACCGCTTTGGCTTCAAGCTTAAACGATGCGGTAAGCAGTATTACACAGATACTGCAATGCATAGCATCCGGCAAAAAGGTTGCGGAATTTTTTGAAGCCGAATCCGAAATTGAACCGCAAAGGGATAATGCACTTCCTGCTCCTGACGGAATATATGAAATAGAATTTAAAAACGTTTCTTTCGGATATGAATCAACTGAACCGCTGTTTGAAAAATTCAATTTGCACATAAAACCCGGGCAAAGGGTAGCAATCGTCGGCGAAAACGGTGCCGGAAAATCCACATTAACCAAGCTGCTTTTGCGTTTGTACGATGTTAATGACGGCGAAATACTGGTTAACGGAAAGAATATAAGGGATTATGATATCCACCAATTAAGGTTAAATGTCGGCACAGTGTTCCAGGATATCCGAGTTTTGGCAATGAGCCTGCGTGACAATTTAACTGTATACAACGATGTGTCTGATAAAAAATTATGTGAATTGCTGGATAAGCTCGGCTTAACAGATGTGCTGAAAAAGGTAAACGGAAATTTGAGCACAATGGTTTCACGTGAATTTACGCAAGACGGAATTTCCCTTTCCGGCGGCGAAGCTCAGAAGCTGATGCTTGCAAGACTTTTCACCAAATCTTTCGGACTGCTGATACTTGACGAGCCTTCATCTGCACTTGACCCTCTGTCCGAAGGCAAATTAATGCAGAGCATTCTTGATATATCAAACTCTTCTACAACTGTTATGATCGCTCACCGTCTTTCAACCGTACGGGATTTTGACTGTATTTATCACATTGAAAACGGCAGAATCATTGAAAGCGGCTCGCACGATGAACTGATGTCGCTCAAAGGCAAATACTATCAGATGTTTGTCAAACAAGCAAAAAATTATCAAAGCTGAAGCAAGAGAATTTTTATTAACAAAACGGCAGCAGGGAGAATTATCTCCTTGCCGCCGTTCTTCTTTAGTGACAGTTATGTCCGCAACCATGGTCACCGCATATGTGTTCTTCACCGTGATGGTCGTGGTGGTTACACTTAACGTTGGGATTAAATTCAAGCATACCGTTAAGCAATCCCTCAACCGCGGCATCGCAAAAACCGCTGACTCCGCCGTAAAGCTTGATGCCGGCCTCAGCAAGTGCCTTCTGTGCACCGCCGCCGATACCGCCGCAAATAAGAATCTCAACACCAAACAATGAAAGCAGTCCTGCAAGTGTTCCGTGACCGCTACCGTTGGTATTGACAACTTCGCTGTTTATAATCTTTCCGTTTTCTGCGGTATAGATCTTAAACTGTTCGGTATGACCGAAGTGTTGGAAGATTTGTCCGTTCTCATAAGTTACTGCAATTTTCATTGTACTGTCTCCTTTGAGTTTTCTATAGTTAAAGACTTTAGCGCTTTCTTAAACTGAATGGTGAAAAGTATAGCGGTAAAGGTTACAGCTATCGCATCGGCAACAGGCTCTGCCGTGTAAACGCCCAGTGTTTTGTCCGGAATAATTTGAGGCATAATATAAATCAAAGGCAATAGTAAAACAAATTTGCGAACAACAGCAACGATAATGGAGCATGGTGCATTGCCGATAGATACAAAGGTCATCTGACAAGCAATCTGAATACCAAAAATACACATCACACCGCAATAAATACGGAGCACTGTTGCAGTAAAATCAATCATTGCTGTATCAGGCGTAAATATCCCTGCAAACATTTGCGGCATCAGCATAACAGCACCCCAGATTACAAAGGAGTAAGTAAGACAGGATACGAGAAGAAGCCTGAATGTTTTCTTTACTCGTTCGGTATTTTTAGCGCCGTAATTATAGCTCAAAATCGGCTGTGCGCCTTGTGCAATGCCTTGCATAGGAAGCATTGCAAACTGCATAACGCTTGTAAGAATCGTCATAGCGCCTACAGCAATATCGCCGCCGTATTTAAGCAGTGAAGAATTAAAACAAACTGAAATCACACTTTCGCTGCTCTGCATAATGAAGGTTGCTGCTCCGAGTGCTATGCAAGGGAAAACAAGTTTTGCGTCTATGCGAAGATTGTAACTTCTGAGTTTCAAATAGGTTTTCTTTCCGCAAAGAAACATAAGCACCCATATGCAAGAAAATGCTTGTGAAAGAATTGTAGCCAACGCCGCACCTTTTACGCCCAACTTAAAGCCGAAAATAAATATCGGATCGAGTATAATATTGCTGACAGCACCGATCAACACCGTGATCATACTGATTTTGGTATAGCCCTGTGCGGTGATAAAAGCTCCCATACCGAGTGTCAGCTGAACAAAGACAGTACCGATAGCATAGATATTCATATAATCGTTGGCATAGCCAATAGTGTTCTCACTTGCACCGAACATAGAAAGCAGGTCTTTATTCCAAATCAGCAAAACAGCTGTCAGAACGGCAGAGATAATAAGCTGCAGAGAAAAGCAACCGCCCATTATTCTTTCTGCAGAATCGTTGTCACCTTTGCCCATTGAGATAGAAGCCTTCGGTGCACCGCCCGAAGCAATCAGTGCCGCAAAAGCCGAAATAATCATAATAATCGGCATACACACGCCGACACCCGTAAGCGCAAGGCTTCCGTCACCGGGCATATGACCGATGTAAATGCGGTCAACGATGTTGTATAGCATATTGATAAGCTGGGCCACCACCGTCGGAACCGCTAATTTAAAAAGCAATTTACCGATCGGTGCCGTACCGAGCATTTCTTTGTTATCGCTCATATTTACTCTCCGTTAAATTAAAAATCAAGTATAGATTATATAATATTTCATTTCAAAATTCAAGCCGTACATTCCTTTATTGCAAATCAACATCATCGCGACGGGCTAAAAAGCTCTCCACCGGAGCGTTTTATTTACGCCCTTTCGAATCCCTGACTCTTTCTAAAAACATAAAAAGGTAAGCTAACTTACGTTACCTTACCTTTTTATCTGGCGGAGAGTTAGGGTAGCTCAATATAAAAACTACCGACTTCTCGAACCCGTCCATCGATTTTTCGGCTAATCAGCATCAACGCGACGGGCTAAACACGCTCCACCGGAGCGTTTTATTTACGCCCTTTCGAATCCCTAACTCTTTCTAAAAACATAAAACGGTAAGATAACTTACGTTACCTTACCGTTTTATCTGGCGGAGAGTTAGGCTAGTTTGCTATAAAATCAACTGTCATCTCGAACCCGACCTATTGATTTATTGGTGAATCAGCATCATCGCGACGGGCTAAAAACGCTCCACCGGAGCGTTTTATTTACGCCCTTTCGAATCCCTAACTCTTTCTAAAAACATAAAAAGGTAAGGTAACTTTCGTCACCTTACCTTTTTATCTGGCGGAGAGTTAGGGTAGCTCAATATAAAAACTACCGACTTCTCGAACCCGACCATCGATTTTTCGGCTAATCAGCATCAACGCGACGGGCTAAAAACGCTCCACCGGAGCGTTTTATTTACGCCCTTTCGAATCCCTAACTCTTTTTCATAAACATAAAAAGGTAAGGTAACTTCCGTTACCTTACCTTTTTATCTGGCGGAGAGTTAGGGATTCGAACCCTAGAGGCTTTTGGCCTACAGCATTTCGAGTGCTGCACCTTCGACCACTCGGACAACTCTCCGTACAACAAACGTTATTTTATCAAAATACTTTTATTTTGTCAACCTATTTATATTTTATACAAACAGGTTTTTGCCTTTGCTTTTTAATTCATCATATACAGACTCACCGGGCAGACGGGTATCTGTGCCGTCAAAAAACACTGTTGATACAAGCTCCGTATTCAGCACGGTAAACTGTCTCTCAAACATTGCCTTTATTTCTTTCCTACCCTCACCTTTACTGCCTGCTGTTATTACCAACACGGCTTTTTTATGCTTTGCTACGGGCGGTTTAATTCCGTGGGCAAAACGCAGGGCATAGTAACGCTGAAATCTGTCGACAATCGCTTTGAGAGGTGCAGGCACGCCGCTGTTATAAACGGGAGTTGAGATTACAAAATAATCTGCCTGCTCAAAATCAAGCATAAACTCATCCAAATCATCAAAACAGCAACCTTTATTTTTATCGCAATATCCGCAACCCATACACGGTTTTGCGTTCATTTTATATGCGTTATATTTTTTGATTTCAGCTTCACCTGCCGAAGAAACAAGCGACTCACCAAGAGCAGACGACACGGAATCTTTACGGGGCGAACCGTTAAGCACAAGTATTTTTTTCATATCTGCATTCCCCTTAACAGTTGATATACTTCTTTGACCAACTGAACAAATCTTCAGACATTTTATCAAAATCAATCTTACCGCCGTTTTTGAGGCTGGTAAAGGTTTCGACAATTATCTTTTCATCATCAGCAACAAATCGGAGCAAATCCGTCTGATGTCTGATATATTCACCTGTCTGCCTGAAGCAGGTTGCCTGCATAACAAACGAAGCGGATTTGTAAAGTCCCTTTAAAATCTTATCGCTCTTTTCGTAAAGCATATTATGCACACAGCCGTGGTAAATATTACATACACCTATTCTGATTGCTTTATCGACATCAATCCTCTCAAGCAGGCAATCAAGGCTGCCGACTATCGGCATAGTGTCATAATAAAACTGAAAGAGGTCACCCGACTCCCAATTCAGGATTTCATCCTTGCCCGAAAGGAATCCGCAGATAAGATCTCTGTGAGGTAAGGTGTCAAGCATAACATTATAAGCAGCAATATCCCCTGCCGACAGCTCATCGAGAATTACAACAAGGTCGATATCACTCGACTCGGTAGCTTCACCTCTGGCATAACTTCCCTGCAGGCCGATAAACCAAACACGGTCTGCAAAAGTGTTATTTAATGCCTTCAGAAAAATCCCCTTCCAACCAGCAATATCTATCACGCTTAACTCACCTCCGAAACTATGAAAAAAACCTCTTCTGTCAGCTGACAAAAGAGGTTTTATGGTGGACGTTAACGGACTTGAACCGCTGACCACTCGCACGTCAAGCGAGTGCTCTACCAACTGAGCTAAACGTCCATATTCGCGACAACGTTGGTTATTATAAACTATCGCTTCAATTTTGTCAATAGTAATAAATAAAGTTTTTATTATTTTTCTTTACTGTAATGCTTTTTTATAATATAATAGTTTCATATTATGTTGTTTTGAAAGGGAATACTGATGGTACAGATAAGACCTTACCGCGAAACAGATAAATATAATGTACAGCGTATATGCTTGCAAACAGCAGACGATGACATTGTATTCGACGGACTTGACAGATTCAATGCAGACTTTCTTCTGCCCGTATATAACAACTACTATACAGAGTGCGAGCCCGAAAACTGCTTTGTCTGTGCAGACGAAAGTGACAACGCTGTCGGATACATCATCTGCTCGGAAAGTGTAAAAAAATGGCGCAAGACATTTATCAAGGAATACCTGCCTAAAATCAGACATAAAAAGCTTACTGACCGCATTGCAGCCTTTGGCGAAACAGTTGTCCACAGTCTTTTTGCACGCAACTACCCTGCACATCTTCACATAGATATACTAAAAGAATACCGCGGAGGCGGCACAGGTACTAAGCTTATTGAGACCCTTACAGAACATCTTACGAGAAAGAATATATGCGGAGTACAGCTTTGTGTTAACGGCAAAAACAAGAAAGCGATCCGTTTTTATAAACGCTGCGGCTTTAAAACTCTTTTAAATTTCGGAAGCGGTCTTGTTATGGGACTAAAAACCAAAACCGATAGCAGCTTATAATTAAAGCGACCTGCGAATACAGGTCGCTTAATAATTTTATTCTTCTGCAGTTACAGCAGGTTTTTTGGGTTCGATCTTGCCATAGCGGCTTGCTGTCGAGATATCTGAACGCGGGCTGCGTGCAGGCTGCTGGGGAACAGACTGAGCAGAGCTGTTTCTGTTGCCGCCTCTGTTACCTCTGTTATAGCCGCCCTTGCCGCCCCTGTTGTTGTAACGGCGGTCGGGATTTGTAGGCTTAACGCCTTCTGCAAGTGTAATAACTACCTTGCGCTCGCTGTCTGAGCCGACTGAGTGTGACTCAACACCTTCAATCTCCTGAATCGTGGTGTGGATGATTCTGCGCTCGTAAGGATTCATCGGGTCAAGCACTGCGTTTCTGCCGTTGCGGAGTACCTTTGCAGCGTTGCGCTTTGCAAGCTCACGAAGTGTCTCTGCACGCTTCTCACGGTAGTTGCCGATGTTGATGGATACACGCTTGTAGTTATCCTTGCCCTTGTTCATATAAAGACGAACAAGGTACTGAATCGCATCAAGTGTCTCGCCGCGTCTGCCTATTACTACGCCGTATTCTTCGCCACAGTCGAGCTCGATTGCGATACCGTCTTCTTCCTCAGCAAAGGAAATCTCACATTCAGAAATACCGAGGCCCTTGAGAATAGAGCGAATATAAGCCTTTGTGCCGTCAAAAGCTTCGGGGTTGGCAACAGGCTTTTTGGGTGCAGGTGCGGATTGCTTGGCAACGGGTGCCTTGGGAGCAGGCTTGTCAGCCTTCTTCTCTTTTGCAGGCTTTGCTGCGGGCTGCTCGTCGGGGATTTCGTAGAATGCCTTGACCTTTGCGGGAGCTTCTTTGCCGAATATGCCGAATGCCTTTTTCTTGGGCTGCTCGACAACTGTAAACTGTACATCTGCATCAAACGGTGCATTAAGCTGAACCTTAGCGTTTTCGTAAGCTTCGTCAACCGTCTTGCCGATGCCGATTGCTTCTCTAATCAAATGTTATACCACCTTAAGTGTTATTTTTCTTCGTTTTTCTTACGCTCCGCCACAATTTTCATGTTGTTTTCTTTTGAGCGGCGGTAAATGGTTTCTTCTACCATTGTACGTGCGATAACTTTTTCGGGGCTGTAGAAGTGGCCTACAACCAGAGTCTGAATGAATGAATAGATGTTGTTGATAATCCAGTAAATACCGACTGCAGCAGGGAACATTGTAGTCATCCAAGCTGAGAAGAGGGGCATACCGAATGTCATACAGCCTGTCATAGCGTTGTTGGAGGCTGCGGGGTTTGTGCGCTTCTGACGCATCTGGCTGATGAGTGATGTAGCCATTGAAGAAAGGAATGACAGAATGGGGATGAGCAGAAGGAGATTGAATACCTTGAAGCTCGGTTCACCTGTCAGGTCGATGCCGAAGAATGTGAGCTGTGTAGCACCGAAATTCTGAATTTCGGAAATGATCGAGTCGAGATTCTCGATTTTTACTCCATTCTGGATAACGTAATCTTTGATTGCACCGATGTTTTTGATAATCTGGATCTCTGCCTGATAATCGTTGAATGATCCGTCAAGTACTTTTTTCTCAAAAAGAGTTTTCAAAACTGTCTTACAGGTATCGATCGTTTCTTTAGGTAAACTGATAATATAGGTGAGCGGTTTGTAAACAGCACCGTAAAGACCGATAATGATGGGGAACTGGATAAGGAGAGGGAGACAGCCCTGGTTCATCGGGTTGAAGCCTTCGCGCTGGTAAAGAGCCTGCTGCTCTTCCTGAATCTTCTGCTGAGCGTTCTTGTCGCCCTTGTATCTCTCCTGGATTCTGCGGAGCTTAGGCTGAAGCCTTGCCTGCTTTGATGAGCTTTTCTGCTGCTTGATTGAACTGGGAAGGAGTATGATTTTGAAGACAAGTGCAAACAGGGCAATAGCTACAAAATAGCTGCCTGCATCAAAAAAAATGTCAACGATACTGTAAAACTGTCCTAACAGCCAACCAAACGGTACAGCAAGTATATCTCTCATTAGTTATCCTCCGTGTGGTTTTTCTTGGGCGGTACCGGGTCGTACCCGCCCGGGAACAAAACATTGCACCTCAAAAGCCCGCGTATAGCCACCAGACTGCCCAAAAACAAGCCATGTACCTCTATAGCTTCGATCGCATACTGTGAACAGGTAGGGTAGAAGCGGCACATCGGCGGCTTGTGCGGCGAAATTTTTTTGCGGTAGAATCGGATTAACCGTAACACTGCTTTTTTCATTGGTGTATAACACCCGCCTGCTTCAAATGATTGAAAATAACTGTTTCAAGCTGAGTGCTTTTGAGGTATTTTGTTTTGCTTCTTGCGACAAAAACGATGTCCCAACTGCCTTTTACCTGTGGTAATACAGCACGGAACGCCGCCCTTATCACTCTGCGGGAGCGGTTGCGTTCAACTGCGTTGCCGATCTTTTTGCTTGTAGTAATTCCGACACGACAAATGCCCGCACTGCTCCTTGCTACGTAAGTTACCAGTGCAGGACTTGTGTAGGACTTGCCGCGACCGTAAGTGCGGCGAAAGTCCGTATTCCGATTGAGTGAAGTAATAGTTGAAGCCATAACCGTTCGCCTTGTGAGCTCTTACCCGAACTTAGTAAGAGAGCTGCTTTCTGCCCTTTGCTCTGCGGCGGGCGAGAACCTTACGGCCGTTTCTGTCCGCCATTCTCTTGCGGAAGCCGTGCTCCATCTTGCGATGACGCTTCTTGGGCTGATAAGTCCTTTTCATTCTTAC